>NZ_JACVAH010000014.1:0-225400 GCF_014851795.1 Pseudomonas sp. Pdm06 | reverse complement strand
CATCGCCAACCTGCGCTTGTACATCCTCGACGAAGCCATGCAGCCGCTGCCGATTGGCAGCATCGGCGAGTTGTACATCGGCGGCGTCGGCGTGGCCCGTGGCTATTTGAAACGCCCGGACCTGACCAAAGAACGCTTCCTCGCCAGCCCGTTCGTGACTGGGGATCGCTTGTACCGCACGGGCGACCGCTGCCGCTTTCTGGCCGATGGCAACATCGAGTACCTGGGGCGTCTCGACCATCAGGTGAAGTTGCGTGGCCAGCGCATCGAGCTGGGGGAAATCGACTCAGCCCTGCTGAACCTGCCGGCCATCACCGGCGCCTGCACCCTGGTCATCGACAACCGTCTGGTGGCGTTCTACAGCAGTAGCACCGCGCAGTCGGACCTCGACACCCAGCTCGCGGCCGAGCTGCCGGCCTACATGGTGCCGGCGGTGTGGGTGCACATCCCGGCGCTGCCCCTGAGCACCAACGGCAAGATCGACCGCAAGGCCCTGGCCGCCCTGCCCTTGCCAAACACCCAGAAAGACTACGCGGCACCGCGTAACGAACTGGAACGCCTGCTCTGCCAGTTGTTCGGCGAACTGCTCGGCGAAACCTTGACTGGCGGCCGCGAAGTCGGCACCTCGGACAGTTTCTTCGCCCTGGGCGGTGACTCGATTCTCGGCCTGAAACTGATCTCGCGCTTGCGTGAGCAGGGCTATTCGCTCACACCACGGGACCTGTTCCGCTCGCCGACCCCGGCGGCCCTGGCCCATGTGACCACGGCGCTGCTGACCCAGGCCGAACAAGGCGACGTGACCGGGCCGATGCCGCTGATGCCGTTGCACCAGTGGTTCTTCGACCAGCAGCAAGCGCAGGTCGCGCACTGGAACCAATCGGTGCTGGCCGACAGCGACCGTCGCCTGGAACCGGCCATCGTCCAAGCCACGCTGGATCGGCTGGTGGCCCACCACGACGCCCTGCGCCTGCGTTTCACCCACGTCGACGGCCAATGGCAGGCACACATCGCGCCAGTGGCACCGGCCCAGTTGACCTGCTGCGAGTACCCGGAGCAATTACTGCAAGTCGCGCAAAGCCTGGACCTGCAACACGGCCCACTGTTTGCCGCGGCCCTGCTGGAAGGCACACCGCAGCGCCTGTACCTGGCGGCCCATCACCTGGTGGTCGATGCAGTGTCCTGGACGCCGCTGCTGGAAGATTTCCAACAGTTGTATGCCGCCCTGGAGCGTGGCGAGCAGCCGACGTTGCCGGCGAAAACCACCTCCTATCGTCAATGGGCCGAGCACCTGCAAGCCCATGCCGCCAAGGCTGCCGCCGAGCATCGCTACTGGAGTGCCCAGGCCTCTGCGAACCCGCCGCCAATGGCCACGCTCGCCGAACGCCAGACCCTGTCGGCCCGCTGGGATGCCAACCGCACGCACCAATGGCTGACCCAATCCCACGCGGCTTACCGCACACAACCGGAGGAACTGCTGATCGCCGCCCTCGCCGCGACCCTGGCCGAGGTCGAACAGCGCAGCGACATCGTCGTGGACCTTGAACGCCACGGGCGTGATGCACCGTTTGCCGGGCTGGACGTCGGCCGCACCGTCGGCTGGTTCACCACCCTCTACCCACTGCGCGTGAGTGCCAGCGGCGCCGCGGGCGATCAGGTGCGCAACGCCAAGCAAGCCTTGCGTGATGTACCCGGCCAGGGCCTGGGCTACGGCTTGCTGCGCCAGCGCGGCGAGTTGCCGGCCAGCCACGGCGATGTGCTGTTCAACTACCTGGGGCATGAGCAAACGCCAGCGGGCTGGTTGCGCGCCAGCAGCCTGACCCCGCCGCCGGACGTGGCCCCGGTGAACCGAGTGACCCATGCCCGTGAAGTGGTGGCCTGGCTGGAGGACGGCGTGTTGCGTGTCGAGTGGCACAGCGTCACGCCGAACGCCGACAGCCATTTGCCTGCTCGCCTGCTGGAACGTTTGCAGACACTGGTCGAACACTGCCTCGATCCGCAGGCCGGTTCGCTGATGCCTGCGGACTTCCCGCTGGCCAAGGCGCTGAACCAGAAATCCCTGGACAAACTGCTGGGCAAACTCAAGACCAAACCCGATTCCCAAAGCTAGCGAGCGACGCGGCGCCCGCCCAGGTCTGCGGACCGGCGCGGCGCCTTGATCGACGCTCACTCGAGTTTTCAAGACTTTGAAATGGACCAAGCAAGCATGAACAACATCGAAGACATCTATTCCCTTTCGCCGACCCAGCACGGCCTGTTGTTCCACAGCGTCTATGAACCGGATTCGCGGGTGTATTACCAGCAATTGAGCCTGGACATGAACGGCCCGCTGCAACTGAGCGCATTTCGCGGTGCTTGGCAGGCGCTGATGCGGCGCCACGCCGTGCTGCGCAGTGCTTTTCTCTGGGAAGAACTGGACGATGCCTATCAGGTGGTGCAACAGGACGTGCCATTGCCCCTGACGGAACTGGACTGGCAAGACCGTCCCGAGCCGCAGGCTGCGCTTGGTCAGCTGGCGCTGGAACAGCGCGCCCAGCCCCTGGAGCTGAACGACTCGCCGCTGATGCGCGTGTGTCTGGTGCGCCTGGCGCCCGAGCGCTGGCACCTGATCTGGACCTTCCATCACATCCTCATGGACGGCTGGAGCGTCGGCATCGCCGTCCAGGAGTGGCTGTCGCTGTACTACGAACAGGCCCACGGCCGCCCCGCCGACCTGCCGCCGACCCGCCCTTACCGGGACTATATCGCCTGGCTGGCGGAACAGGACATGGTCGCCACCGAAGGCTTCTGGCGCGAACAGTTGCAGGACGTGAGCGAGCCGACACCGCTGCCCACCTTCGCCGTACGGCAGCCTGCGCCCGCGGGGGCACCGTTCGCCGAACGGGAAAGCCTGCTGACGGCCAGCGAAACCGAGCATCTGGCACACTTCGCCCGCCAGAACGACTTGACCATCAACACCCTGATCCAGGGCGCCTGGGCATTGCTGCTGGGCCAGCACGCCGGGCGTGACGACGTGGTCTATGGCGTCACCGTTGCCGGTCGTCCAGAGAACCTGGCCGCCGTGGACAGCACCGTCGGGCTGTTCATCAACACCTTGCCGTTACGCGTGCAGTGGTCTGAAGGCCCGGCCCTGGTGGACTGGCTGCAGCAGTTGCAGCAAGCCAACAGCGATCTGCGCCACCACGCCTACCTGCCTCTGGGCAAGCTCAAGTCGATGACGCGCATCGCCGCCGAGCAGGCGCTGTTCGACTCGATCCTGGTGTTCGAGAACTTCCCGGTCACCGACGCGCTCAACCAGGACACCGGCGGCCTGAGCTTCAGTGCCCCGAGCAGCGACCAGCAGGCCGACGGCATCACCCTCACCCAAGGCCGCAACCACTTCCCGTTGTCGCTGATCGTGGTGCCGGACAAACAATTGCACTACCTGATCAGCTACGACCGCAGTCGCTTCAGCGACGCCGAGGTCGCGGTGTTGTCGGCACAATTGCGCGCCATCCTGTTGGCGATGACGGCGCACGCACAGTGCCGGGTCAGCGAGCTTGAGTGGCTGAGCCCTGAAGAACGCCAGCAACTGCTCGTGCAGGGACGCGGCGTACAACTGCCGGTACCCCAGGCGTGCCTGCATCAGTGCTTCGAACAACAAGTGGCCGCCCACCCGGATCACCTGGCGGTCCGCGACCGTCAGGTCGCCCTGACCTACCGTGAACTGGACCAGCAAGCCAACCGCCTCAGCCAGTACTTGCGCGCCCAGGGTATAGGTCACGACAGCGTCGTGGCACTGGCCCTGGAACGCAGTGCCGGGTTCGTGATCGCCCTGCTCGCCACCCTCAAGGCTGGCGCGGCCTATCTGCCGCTGGACCTCAAGCAGCCCGCCGGGCGCCTGGCCGATGTGCTGGTGGACAGCCGCGCCGCGCTGCTGATCGGCGCCACTGCCTCGCCCCTGCTCAAAGGCCTTGCCGAGCACACGCCGACGCTGTGGCTGGCGGAACAGGCCGACGCCATCGCCGCCCAGCCAGACACGCCACCTGCCGTGGCCCATAACTCGACTGACGCCGCCTACGTGATCTACACCTCAGGCTCCACCGGCACCCCTAAGGGTGTGGTGGTCGAGCACCAGTCCATCGTCGATTACCTGACGGCGGTGCACGCGGTACTCAACCCGCCGCCGGCCGCCCGCTACGGCTTGTTGTCCAGCATCGCCGCCGACCTGGGCCACACCCAACTGTTCGGCGCCCTGTGCAGCGGCGCCAGCCTGTTGCTGGTGGACGAAGACAGTGGTTTCAGCCCCCTGGCACTGGCCGAACTCTTCGACCAACACCCGGTGGATGTGCTGAAGATCACCCCAAGCCATTTGTCCGGCCTGTTGCAGGCGCTGCCCGATGCACGCTTGTTGCCTCGCGCCCTGCTGGTCTTCGGTGGCGACGCCCTCAGCCCGGCGCTGCTGGAGCAGGTCAACCGCCTGGCGCCTGGCCTCAGGGTGTTCAACCACTATGGGCCGAGCGAAGCGACGGTCGGCGCAATCGCCACCGAGCTGCCCGCGGGCCTGCGCAGCATTGCCCTCGGCCGGCCACTGCCGAACCGCCGGCTGCAAGTGGTGGATGCCAAGGGGCGCCAGGTGCCCACTGGGGTGTCCGGTGAGCTGCTGATCAACGGCGCCTTGGCCCGGGGTTACCTGCACCGCCCGGACCTGACCGCCGAACGCTTTCATCTCGACGCGGATCAGCAACGCTGGTATCGCACTGGCGACCGCGTGCGCTGGCAAGTGGACGGCCAACTGGCATTCCTCGGCCGGGTCGACAGCCAGGTCAAGATCCGTGGCAATCGCCTGGAGCTGGGCGAAGTCGAAGCGCAGATCAAGCGCCTGTCGCCGCTGATCGAACAGGCGCTGGTCCGCGCCGTGGAACTGGACGGCAGCCTGCGCCTGGTGGCCTACCTGGTCGCCAGCCAGTCACTGTCCGCGACGAAACTGCGTAACGACCTGGGCGCGCGGGTGCCGGACTACATGGTGCCGGCACACTTCATCACCCTCGACGAACTGCCCCTCACCCGGAACGGCAAGGTCGATGTCCAGCGCTTGCCGCTCCCGCAAAAAGCCACGGACGACAGCGCCACTCACGTGGCCCCGCGCAATGAAGTCGAAACGCAGCTGGCCGCCATCTGGCAAGACGTCCTCAAGCTTGAACGTGTCGGCGTGCATGACAACTTCTTCGCCCTGGGCGGCGACTCGATCATCAACTTGCAGATCATCGCCCGCGCCAACCAGCAAGGGCTGAAACTCACGCCCCGCCAGCTCTTCGAGAACCGCACCATCGCCGATATCGCCCGGGTACTGGGTGCCGATGCCAACCATGGCGTGGCGCAAGCCGTTGCCGATGGCTATGACCTGCCGCTGGCTGCCGGGCAATTGGCACGCCTGGAACAAGGGCCATTGCACGCCACCTGGCGCTGCGTGGCGCTGACCCAGGCCATCGATAGCGAGCTGCTGGCCCAGGCCATCGCCGCGTTGCAACAACACCACCAGGCCCTGCGTCTGGCGCTCAAGGCGTTGCCGGAGGGCGAGTGGCAGCAACGGGTACTGGTCGTGGCCAAGGCCCCGGTCATCACCACCGAGCAGTTGGAGAGCTGCGCCCCGGCGCAACTGCAAGCCCTGGCCCAGGCCGGTGTCGATGCGCTGGAATTGGGCGCAGGCCAAACCCTGCATGCCAGCCTGCTTGAGGTGGACGGCACGCAATCCCTGCTCTTGGCCGCTCATCCGTTGTGCCTGGACGAAGCCTCCTGGTCGCTGCTACTGGCTGACCTCAACCTGGCCTTGGCACAGCTGCGCTATCAGCGGCCGGTGCGCCTGTCCTACGCCGGTGGCGACTTCACCCAGTGGACACGGCACCAGCAGGCCCATGCCCAGGGTGATGCCCTGGATGACGCCTGGGAGCATTGGCTGCAATACGCAGGGGTGGAACCGCTGCAACTGCCTGACAGCCAGCAGCCGGCCAGCGTGGTCGAACACACCCTGCCGACCGCCACCTCTGGCGAACTCAAGCGCCTGGGCGAAGTGCTGCAACTGGACTGGAACAACCTGTTGGCCGCTGCCGTGGCCGAACAGTGCCGTGAACAGTGCGGCAATGGCCTGGTCGCGCTGAGCGTGCACGATGCCCGTCCGAGCGCCGAGCGCTTGCCGGTCGCTGCGCCGATTGCCGTGGCCGACCTCGACCCGGCACGCATCATGGGGCCCTTGGCACTGGCCGTACCGTACTTCCTCCAGCCCGAAGGCGAGAGCCTGCTACAACGCTTGCAGGCACTGGCGGCGCAGATGCGCGCCTACCCGCAACACGGCGTCGACTATGGCGCCCTGCGCTACTTGTCGGACAATACCTACCTGCAAGAACCGCTGCGTGAGCTGCCAGCACCATCGGTCGTCATTCGCTGGCTGGGCAACCTCGACAGCCACCGCGAAGAGCGTGGCATCCTGGCTCAGGTTGAAGCACCAACCCCATCGCCGGCTTCGACCGGGCCGCTGAACGTAGACGCCTGGTGGCAGGATGACCGCCTGCACCTGCGCAGCCAAGGTACCCTCGCCGCCGACTGGGCGCCGTGCCTTGTCCAACGCTTGAGCGAACTCGCCGCACTGGCCACCGCGGCCGACCTGCGCCCTGCCAGCCAGGCGTTCCCGCTGTGCCACAAGCAAGCGGCAACCCTGGCGGCCGAACCGCTGGACTGGCTGAACATCGAAGACGTCTACCCGCTGTCGTCGATGCAACAGGGCATGCTTTTGCACACCCTGCTGCAACCCCACAGCGGTATCTACCTGATGCAACAACGCTACAGCTGGGACGGGGTACTGCAGCGCCCGGCAATGGAAGCCGCGTGGCAGCTGTTCCTCGAGCGCCATCCAATGATGCGGACCGCCTTCTGGTGGCAGGACGACCATGAGCCGCTGCAATGCGTGTACCGCCAGACCCACCAGGCGTTCGACTGGCAGGACCTGCGCCATCTCGACGAAGAGCAGCAGCGCGAGGCGATGGACCAGGCCCTCGAAGCACAGCGCCTGCAAGGCTTCGACATGGCCTGCGCACCGCTGACCCACTTGCGGGTGTTCCAGCTCGATGAGCGCCGCTTCGCCGTGGTGCGCAGTTTCCACCACATCCTGACCGATGCCTGGTGCTTCGGCCTGTTGATGGAAGACCTGCTGGCGATCTACCAGGCCCTGGTGCGCCAGGAGCCGGTGGCCCGTCCGCGTCTGCGCTCGTTCCGTGGCTACATGAGTTGGCTGGAACGTCATGACATGGCTGCCGCCCACGCCTTCTGGCAAGCACAAATGGCCGGCTTCAGCGAGCCGACGCCGCTGCAGGTGGACGGCCCGGTGGCCCGCCCGGAGCAGGCACCGGAACAGGTCGGCGACTTCGACCAGACCCTGAGCATCGCCCAGACCCAACGCTTGCAACAGCTCTGCCAGCAGTACCAACTGACGCCCAACACCTGGATCCAGGGTGCCTGGGCACTGTTGCTGTCGCGCTACAGCGGCAACCGCGACGTGTTGTTCGGCGTGACCGTCGCCGGCCGCCCGACTGACCTCGCCGGTGTAGAAGAAATGGTCGGGCTGTTCATCAACAGCCTGCCACTGCGCATCGATGTCGACCCGGAGGCCCCCGTGGCCGACTGGTTGCAGGCACTGCTATCCCACAACGCACAATTGCGCGAACACGAAAGCGCGTCGCTGGTGGACATCCAGCGTTGCAGCCAAGTGCCGCGCGGCCAGCAGTTGTTCGACAGCCTGGTGGTGTTCGAAAACGCCCCGCTGGACATCAGCAGCGTGCAACTGGACGCCTTCAGCATCGATATCTACGAAGACCGGGTGCACACCAACTTCCCGATGACGGTGGTGCTGTACCCTGGCGACCGCCTGGGCATTCGCCTGTCCTACGACAGCATGCGTTTCAGCACTGACACCGTACAGCGCATGCTCGGGCATCTGGTGCAGCTGCTTTCGGCCATGCTGGAGACACCGCAGGCGCCCTTGGGCAGCTTGCACATGCTGCCCGAGGCGGAACGCCGGCACCTGCTGATCGACTGCAACCGCAGCGACCTCGACTTCCCGCTGGAGCGCGGTTATGCGGCGCTGTTCGCCGAGCAAGTGCGCAGCCGTGCGCAACACCTGGCCGCCGTATGCCAGGATCAATCGCTGACCTATGCCGAACTGGACCGCCGCGCCAATGCCATCGCCCATGCGCTGCAAGCCGCCGGTGCCGGCCCGGAAACCCTGGTGGCGCTGTTCGCCGAGCGTGGCCTGGCGTTGCTGACGATGATGATCGCCACGCTCAAGGTCGGCGCCGCGTTCCAGGCCTTGGACATCCAACAGCCCCACGCACGCCTGGCGGAACTGCTGGACCTGGGTGAGGCGCCGCTGTTGCTGGTGTGCGAGCACGCGACCTCGACACTGGACGACGTCCTGCCGCAAATGCACAAGCAGCCCACCTGCCTGGTCGCCCAGGCGCTCTGGCAAGGTCGTGAGCAACCGCCGGTCACCTATGCGCACCAGCCGGATCAACTGGCCTATGTGATCTTCACCTCGGGTTCCACCGGCACGCCAAAAGGCGTGATGGTGGAACAACGCGGGATGCTCAACAACATGTTCGGCAAGGTCCCGAGCCTGGGCCTGGGTGAGCACGACCGGATTGCCCAGACAGCCTCGGCGGCGTTCGATATCAGCGTATGGCAGTTCCTCGCCGCACCGCTGTTCGGCGCCACCGTGCACATTCTTCCCGATGCCCAGGCCCACGACCCCGTGGCCCTGCTCGACGCCGTTCAGGAGCAACAACTGACGCTGCTGGAAACCGTGCCGGCGCTGATTCGCGGCATGCTCCAGGAAAGCCAGGCCCATCACACCCTGGCAAGCCTGCGCTGGCTGTTGCCCACCGGCGAGGCATTGCCGCCGGCCCTGGCGCGGGACTGGTTCGCACGCTTCCCGGCGATCCCATTGATGAACGCCTACGGTCCTGCCGAATGCTCGGACGACGTGGCGTTCTACCCCATCACCGAAGCACCGGCCGACGACTGCTTGCACATGCCCATCGGCAAACCGACCGCCAACAACCAGGTGTTCGTCCTCGACTCGGCACTGCGCCTGGTCCCTGTGGGTGTACCCGGTGAATTGTGCATCGGTGGTGTCGGCGTGGGTCGCGGCTACCTGCGCGACCCGCAACGCACCCGCGAGGCCTTTGTCCCGCACCCGTTCCAAGCCGATGCGCGCCTGTATCGCAGCGGTGATATCGGCCGGATGCGTGAGGATGGCGTAATCGAATACCTCGGCCGTCGCGACCAGCAAGTGAAGATCCGTGGCCACCGCATCGAACTGGGCGAGATCGAAAACCGCTTGATGCAACACCCAGCGGTGGACAGCGCGGCGGTGCTGGCGTTGCCCGACGCCCGCGGCGCCTTGCAACTGGTGGCCTGGTATGTGCTCGACGAGACGGCCGACCTGGGCGACGAGCCGGCGCAACAGGTATTGAGCGCATACCTGGGCCAGCAACTGGCAAACTACATGGTCCCGGCCCGTTGGCTGGCCCTTGGACAGTTGCCGCTGAACGCCAATGGCAAGGTCGACCGTCGTGCCCTCGCCGCCTTGGGTGTGCCCCAGGACGAGGCGGTGCAGGCGCAATCCATGGCGCCGCGCACGCCGACCGAACACGTCCTGGCCGAACTCTGGCAGGAAATTCTCGGCCTGGACAACGTCAGTGTGCACGATGACTTCTTCGCCATCGGCGGTCACTCGCTGCTGGCCACCCAAGTCTTGTCGCGAATTCGCCGCCGGTTGAACGTGAACCTGCCGCTGCGCACGCTGTTCGAGCGCGGCACCCTTGAGCAACTGGCCCAAGCGGTCGATCAGCAACGCAACGCCCAGAGCGAGGCCGACGCTGACACCGAGATGGCCTTGGCGCCACGCAACCAACCGTTGCCGCTGTCCTACAGCCAGCAACGGTTGTGGTTCCTGGATCGCTTCGAAGGCCCTAGTGCCGCCTACAACATGACCACCACCGTCAGGCTGCGTGGCACGCTGGACATCGCGGCGTTGCAAGGAGCCTTGCAAGCGGTGTTCGAACGCCATGAGTCCTTGCGCACCGCATTCCACCTCCACGGCGACCAACCTTGCCAGGTCATCAACCCGGCGCCGCTGGTCGACCTGACGCCAACCGAGCTGAGTGACCTGGACAGCGCAGAGCAGGCGCAAAGCCTGCAGCGCCTGATCGATGAACAGGCCGCGCGCCCGTTCGACTTGCAACAGGCGCCGATGCTGCGCGCCAACCTGCTGCGCTTGGGAAGCGAGGATCATGTGCTGCAACTGGTGCTGCATCACATCGCCACTGACGCCTGGTCCATGGGCATCCTGATGCAGGAACTGATCGTCGGGTACCAGGCTCGCATCAACGGTTCGACCCCCGTGTTGCCGGTGTTGCCGATCCAGTTCGCCGACTATGCCTACTGGCAACGCAGCGAAGCGCAACAGCGCCTGCTGGCACGGGCCATCGATTACTGGCGCCGCCAGCTCGACGGCGCGCCAACGTTGATCCCGTTGCCCCTTGACCAGCCACGCCCGGCACGCCCCGACTACCAGGGCGCGGCCCTCGAGCAACGCTTCACGTCGGCCCAGGCCCAGGTGCTGAAGGCCTATGCGCAAGCGCAACGGGCGACACTGTTCATGGTCTTGCTCAATGCCTTCAACAGCCTGTTGCAGCGGGCCACCGGGGCCAACGACTTTATCGTCGGCACCGACCTGGCCAACCGCGAACATCCGGCCCTGGAACATCTCATCGGGTTCTTCGTCAACGTGCTGCCGATCCGTGCCCGCCTGAGCGAGGGCGAAACCTTTGACGCCCGCCTGCAACGCTTGCGCGAGGATTGCCTGTCGGCGTTCCAACACCAGCAAGTGCCGTTCGACAAACTGGTGGAGGAGTTGCAGCCGCCGCGTACGCCAGGGGTCAATCCGTTGGTCCAGGTGTTGTTCGTCATGCAGAACACGCCCAGTGGCAATGCCAGCCTGCCGGACCTTGAGGTAGAACACTTGGTAGCCCCCCAGCAGAGCAGCAAGTTCGACCTCGCCGTGTTTGTCGAAGAGGACGAAGAGCAAGGCCTGAACGTGCGCTGGGTGTACCGCACCAGCGTGTTGCAGGAGCAGACCATCCAGCGTCTCGAACAGGGCTTCGAGCACCTGCTGGAGCAGATCGTCTCGGCCCCCGCCCAGGCATTGGACCGGTGGTCGTGGCGCCTTGAGGGCAGCCACGCCGGCGCCGCGTCCCAGCCTGATTCGTCGCTCGACGAGGCCACGGCCCGCAGCGCACGCAAGCAGTCGAAACTGAGCAAGCTCAAGCAGACCCGCGCCACCGCCGTCAGCCAAGTGGCCCACGAGCAGGTCCGTACCCGTACCCTCGACGCCGGGCAAGCCTTGCCGTTGGTGATCGAGCCGTTGCTCGGCGACCTGGACCCGGTGCACTGGGCGCTGCAAGCCCGGGAATGGATCAATGCACAGTTGCTGACCCACGGCGGCCTGCTGTTCCGAGGTTTCAACCTGCCGGATGCCGCGGCCTTCGAGCAGTTCGCCCAGGCCATCGAGCCCGACCTCTACGGGACCTACGGCGACCTGCCGAAAAACAAGTCCGGCAAGAATATCTACCACTCCACGCCGTACCCGGAACAGCACATGATTCTCTTCCACAACGAGAGCTCCCATCTGCCGCAGTGGCCACGCAAGCAGTGGTTCTACTGCGAAACACCGGCGCCACGTGGCGGCTGCACGCCCATCGTCGATTGCCGGCAGGTATTGGCGCGCTTGCCCCAGGACATCGTCGCTCGCTTCAAGGCCCTGGGGCTGCTTTACGTGCGGCACTTCACCGACAAGCTGGATGTGCGCTGGCAGGACTTCTTCAAGACCGAACAGCGCGAGGAAGTCGAGCGCCAGTGCCTGGCCTCGGGCATGCGCTGGGAATGGCTGGGCACCGACAACCTGCGGATCGCCCAGCACTGCCCGGCCATCGTCGAACATCCCGAGACCGGGGAGCTGTCGTTCTTCAACCAGGTGCAACTGCACCACACTGCCTGCCTGGAGCCGGAAGTGCGCAACAACCTGATCAACCTGTTCGGCCTCGGGCACCTGCCCCGCAACGTGTACTACGGCGACGGCAGCGTGATCGAAGACGCGGTGATGCAGGTAATCGGCGAGGCGTACGAACATTGCGCGGTACGTTTTACCTGGCAAAAAGGTGACATGGTCATGTTGGACAATATGTTGGTGGCTCACGCCCGGGATCCCTTCGAGGGCGAGCGCAAGATCTGCGTCGCCATGGGCCAGATGATGCGCCGCGAAGAACTGACGGGGCAGTTGCCCGAAGCACAGCCGCTGCCGGCTTCGGAGGTGCAGGCATGACCGCCTTTGAGAAACGTGAAGAAGCCTTCGCCCTCTCGCCGCAACAGCGCAGCCAATGGCTGGCGGGCTTGCCGCCCGTGCGCCTGGAGTTGGAGATCACCGGCGCGTTGGCGCTGGAACGCCTGCAGCAGCGGCTGGCCGCGCTGAGCGCGTGCCACGAGGCCTTGCGCCTGAGCGAGCGGCCCGAACCGGGCCTGCTGATGCCGCTGCAGGTGGTCGAGCCCACCGCCACTGCAGCCGACGCGATCAGTGTCGAAGTGCAATCGGTGGGTGACGATCGGCACCGGGTGACACTGCAACTGCCGGCCCTGAGCGCGGATCGCGGCACCTTGCTGCGCCTGGCCCAGGCATTGGGATCGACGGACGCGCCGTACCTCGATGACGAGGCCATGACCTACACCCAGTACAGTGCCTGGCTCCATGAATTGCAGACCGATGAAGACGCCGTCCCCGGTCGGCGCTTCTGGGCCAGCCAGGCCTTGGACGAACCGGCCGGGAGCGAGCTGCTCTACCGCCAGGTGCGCAACGATCGCCACGACGCCCCGGCGACCACCCGCCTGCTCGCCAACCCGCAATTGAGCAGCGCCCTGGAGCGCTTTTGCCAGCGTCACGGTGCCTCGCCCGAGCAGGTGCTGATGAGCGCCTGGGGGGTGTTGCTGCAGCGCCTCAGTACCGGCGACAGTCCGGCACTGACCTTGAACTGGGTACACGATTGCCGCGAAGACTACGAGGAACTCGAAGACTGCTGGGGGTTGTTCGCCAAGCCCCTGCCCTTGCGCTGGCAACCGGCTGCGAACAGCTCATTTGTCCAGGCGCTGGAGACCCTGCAGACGCTGTGCGAGCAAGCCATCGAATGGCAGGAATACTGCGGCGTCAGCACCGCACTGCCGGCCGAAACCTTGCACTACGGTTTCCAGTGGGGCGCACACCTGCCCGATCGACTCGATACCTTGGGCAGTCTTGCATCGACGCTCACTGTATCGGAGGTGCAAGCCATCCCGGCAGGCATGGAGTTGCTGCTGGTTGCCGAAACGGTCCGCCACGAAGCCAGCGGTCTTGGCTATCGGTTGAACTTGCACCATCTGCCGAGCCGCTACAGCGAACAAGCAGCCCTGACGCTTCTGGAGCAGTTCCAGTCGCTGCTGTCCGATGCCCTCGCCAACCCAGGCAAGCCCTTGGCCGAGCTGTCGTTGCAGGCACCGAGCTTCAGCGCGACGCTGGCCGCCCGGCAGGGCGACGTCGCCGCCCCGCCGTTTGCCAGCGTACCGGCGCGTTTCGCTGAATGCGCCGCGCAGTTCCCCGATCACTTGGCCCTGCGCGACCACCACGGGCACCTGAGCTATGCCCAGTTGCAGGCGCAAAGTAACCAACTGGCGCATTACCTGCGTGCCCAGGGCGTGGGCCGCGAAGACCGCGTGGCGTTGTACCTGGATCGCTCGGCGCAAATGGTCCTGGCCATGCTCGCCGTGCTCAAGAGCGGCGCGGCGTTCGTCCCCCTGGACGTGCATCAGCCGGCACAACGCTCCCTGGCCATCCTGCAACAGGCGCAGCCAGTCTTCGTCTTGAGCGGTTCGGCCGGCAGCGCCCCCGCGTTGCCCGGCATCGGTAGCCTCGACCTGCGTGATGAAGCGACCTGGCAGCACGCACCTGCCACGGCAACCACCGTCGAGTGCCAAGGGCAGGACGCGGCCTACGTGCTGTTCACCTCCGGCAGCACCGGCACGCCCAAAGGCGTCATTGTCGAACACGCCCAACTCGCCAGTTATGTCGCCAGCGTGTCCCGGCGCCTGGCGCTGGGGGTTGGCGAGCGCAGTGCGGTGGTCACCTCACTGGCGGCCGACCTGGGCTACACCTTGCTGTTCCCGGCGCTGCTCAGTGGCGGTGAATTGCACCTGCTGGACAAGGAAACGGCAATGGACGCCCAGGCCTGGGCGGCCTGGCAGGCTGAGTACCCCATCGACCACCTGAAGATCGTACCGTCCCTGCTGGACGCCTGGCTGATTCATGCCCAAAGCGCGGCCGTGTTACCTCGCAAGCAACTGATCCTCGGTGGCGAAAGCTGCTCGCGGCGCCTGCTGCAAAACATTCACGGCCTCGCGCCGGCGCTGACAGTCTTCAACCATTACGGCCCGACCGAAACCACGGTCGGAGTGGTGATGCACAAAGCCGATCCGGCCATGGATTATCGCCGCCTGCCCTTGAGCGATCGCCTCGATGGCATGCGCCTGTACCTGCTCGACGAGCAGCAAGCGCTGGCCGCTCCCGGGCAGAGCGCCGAGCTGTATATCGCCGGCCCGCAACTGGCCCGGGGTTACCTGGACGCGCAACAGAACGCCGGTCGCTTCATCGAATGGGTGCAATCACCTGGCGAACGCCTCTACCGCACCGGTGACATGGCCCGCTACCTCCACGACGGTAGCCTGGAAATCACCGGGCGTGCCGATCGCCAGGTGAAGATCCGCGGTTTCCGTGTGGAACTCGATGAGATCCAGGCGCAACTGACCCGCCTTCCCGGCGTCGCCCAGGCCGCGGTGGAATGCATTCCCCGGGGCGAGCTCGGCCAGCAACTGTTCGCCTTCATGACCCTGGCGCCCGGGCATTCGACCACGGTCGCCAGGCTGCATGGCCAGGCCCAGGATTGCTTGCCGGACTACATGCTGCCCACCCTGCGGATCGTCGAAGCCTTGCCGTTGATGGGCAACGGCAAGCTGGATCGCAAGACCCTGCAACAATGGGCCGACAAAGTCCTCGACACCGTTGGCAGTGCCTTGCCGCGCACGCCGCTGGAAGCTTTGCTTGCCGAAGTCTGGGCGCAAGTGCTGGGCCTGGAGCGGGTGGGTATCGACGACGATTTCTTCGAGCTGGGCGGCCATTCCCTGGCGGCGGTAACCCTCGCCAGCCGTTTGCAGACCGCGCTGTCGGCACCGGTGACGGTCAATGCGGTGTTCAACGCCCCCAGCGTCGCGGCGTTCGCGGCGTTGGTGCAGGCCGAACTCAAGCTCTCGCCACTGGTCAGGCTGTCGCCGCCAAACGCAACGCCCATCGAGGCCGGCAAGCTGTTCTGCTTCCACCCCTCCACAGGCCATGTGCAGGACTACCGCCCTCTGCTGGCATCGCTACCGGCCTGGCAACTGTGGGGACTCCAGGCGGCCTACCTGGCTGACGACAGCACGACACTGGGCGGTGACATCGAGAGCCTGGCGGCGGTCTATGTCGAGCATCTGCGCCAGCAGCAAGCGCACGGTCCTTATCACCTGCTGGGTTTCTCCCTCGGCGGGCTGCTCGCGATTGCCGCTGCCGCGCGCCTGGAGAGTCTGGGCGAACAGGTGGCGTTTCTCGGTATCATCGATTCCCAGTATCAGCATCACGCCCCGGAAGACAGCGTCCAAGCACTGCTGGAGTCGGCCGCCTTGTCGCTGACGTCGGACAGCCAGACCGTGTTGCGCCAGTTGCCACAGGCGACCCTGGCGGCACTGCTGGGACAACTGGACGCCCTACCCCCGGCAGCACGCCTGCCGGAACTGGCCCAGTGGGCGCGCCAGCAGGGCCTGCAGCTCGATGGCGACAGTTGGGAGCACCTGCAAACGCGGCTGCGCTACCAGCAGCATACGCAGCATCTGCTGGCGACCTTCAAGCCTGCGCCACTCAGTTGCCCGGTGCATGTCTGGTGGGCCGACGATACCCTGGAGCAGGCTGAGTTCGCCGACCCGCACTGGGAGCACCTGAGCACCGGGCCGTTGACCCGTGAGGTCATCCCGGCGCAGCATCTCACTATCCTCGAGCAACCGGCCCTGCACCAGCAACTGGCGGCGCGGCTCGAGGCCATCGCTACGAACGGAGCGGTTTGAAAATGGATCTGTTGTTACTCATGGCTAAACGTTCATGGCGCGCACTGCTGGTGGCGACCCTGACGGGCCTGATCTGCGGCCTCGCGGCGGCCGGGTTGATCGCCAACATCAACCACAGCCTGGAGGTGTTCGATAAGCTACGCCCGGTGGACGGGCTGCTTTTCGCCGGGCTGGTGCTGCTGGTCATGGTGTCACGGGTGATCTCCGACATCAGCCTGCTGCGCCTGGGCCAGGCCGCGGTCAACGACATGCGCCTGCACCTGAGCGCCAAGCTGATCGACACCCCCTACGCGAAATTGCAGCGCCTGGGCAAGCATCGCCTGCTGGCCATGCTGACCGACGATACGCAAACCATCAGCCAGGCAGTGGAGCTGGTGCCGATCCTGCTGGTCAACGCCGGGATCATCGCCGCCTGCCTGGGCTACCTGGGTTGGCTCAGCCTGCCGCTGCTCGGCCTGACACTGCTGCTGATCATCGCGGGCAGCTTCAGTTTTCACTGGCCGCAACGTCGGGCGTTGACTTCGATCTCCCGGGCCCGGGAACTCAAGGATCAGTTGTTCGACCAATACCGCCTGCTCACCGATGGCAGCAAGGAACTGCAGCTCAACCATCCACGCCGGCAACACTTCTTCACTCATTTGCTGATTCCGGTCAGCCAGCAATACCGTCGCAACTTCGTACGCGGCATGAGCATCTACGCCCTGGTATTGAACTGGGGCAACGCGGTGTTCTACATGCTGATCGGCGTGGTGCTGTTCGCCGCACCGCATTTCATCGACCTGGGCGTGAGCCTCGTCACCGGCTATATCCTGACGATTCTCTACATGATCACGCCGCTGTCGGAGCTGATGAACGCCTTGCCGACCCTGGGCCGGGCCAGCGTGGCACTGAATAAGATCCGCGCCCTGGAAGGCGAGATGGAAGCATCCGACGAGACCTTCGACACCATCTCGCCGACCCAGGTTCGCCGCCTGGTGTGCCGGCAGGTCGCCCATACCTATTACCGCGAACGCGAGGACGGCCATTTCACCCTGGGGCCCATCGACCTGACCCTCAATGCCGGCGAAGTGGTATTCATCACCGGCGGCAACGGCAGCGGCAAGACTACCCTGGCTTTGCTGCTGACCGGGCTGTACCGGCCGGAAAGCGGCGACATCATGCTCGATGAGCAAGTGTCCTCGAGCAACGACAACCACCATTATCGACAGCACTTCTCGGCGATCTTCACCGACTTCTGCCTGTTCGAAAACCTGTTCGATGGCGACGATCCGGACTTGGTGAAACAGGCGCAGGACTACCTGGTGCACCTGCAACTGGACCATAAGGTGCAGATCGAAGGAGGCAAGTTGACGACGCTGGCGCTGTCCACCGGGCAACGCAAGCGCCTGGCATTGCTCAGTGCCTATCTGGATGACCGCCCCTGCTACCTGTTCGACGAATGGGCGGCCGACCAGGACCCGGTGTTCAAGCACTTTTTCTACACCCGGATCCTGCCGGACCTGCGCGAGCGCGGCAAATTGCTGATCGTCATCTCCCACGACGACGCCTACTTCGGCCTGGCCGATCGGTTGATCCACGTCGAACATGGCAAAGTCAGCGAAGTAGCCCCCCAGGCCAACGCCTCATCCCAGGCGCAAATGCTGTCTTGAGGAATGTGGAGGGTTTCTGGCCAAGGCTGTCAAAAGCTGCGCTCAACCCTCCTCATAGATGTAATGCAGGTAGCTCACCTGTTCCGCCACCGGCAGGCGGTGCAGTTTGGGGCAGGATTCGCACAGCACTGGCGGCTGGCCTTCGACCGGTTCGTGCAGTTGGTAGTGCAGGCAACAATGCCGACGCAAGGGCAAGCTGGGGCATATCTGCGGGGCCGGTGATTCGACCATGCGTTGCAGGCCTCGCAGCTTCAGGCGTCCGTTGTTCACCGTAACCGGTTCCAGCCACCGGTGCGCTTCGGCGAAGCCGTCCCTGGACAGGTCCGGGTCCATCCTGGCGAAGGCGCCGTCCCAGATGGCGACAAAGTTGCCCCACAGTATTTTTGGGGCCAAGCCACCGGCGGCGGCCAACGTGCCAAACAGTGGCGCCAAATGCTCGTGGACCAACCGCGCCCAATACACCGCCCGGTCCTCCGCGTTCAAGGGCGACAGCCCGGCAGCCAGGCCCAGCGCCGCCGGTTGGCCGTCGTCGTGCAACAACAACGCACCCTCCTCCCAGAATTCGATCGCGCAGCCACGCGTCAGCACACAGGCCAGGGTGGCCGGCAAGACAATGCTCATGTAGTTCATCGACCACTGCGAAACCACCGCGGCGCGGTTCACCCCCGGGTAACGCAGGGCAAATCGGGTCAGCAAGGGTTGCAACGCGGCAGGGTCGGCAAGCTGGCTCAACGCGATGGAAGGCTGGTCGCCAGGTTCCTGCCGGACGACCCGCTGTATGGGCGGCCAGGCCTGGTTAAGCCATTCTGGAAATTCGATAACAGGGCTCCCGTGGCTTTCCCTAATTAATGCAAACGATTAGCATTGGCTGATCCTATCCTCCCGCCCCTGCAAACTCAACGTCGTTAGCGACCAGGCTCACCAAGATCCCATGCACACACTTCGCAATTTCTGGCGCCTCGCGCAGCCCTTCTGGGCTTCCGAGGAAAAGTACCCGGCCCTGTTGCTGCTGTTGGCTACCGTACTGATGACCCTGTGCCTGGTCGGTGTCAACATCCTCACCAATTTCTGGAACCTGCATTTCTATAACGCCTTGCAGGCCTTGGACTACCACGGTTTCCTGATCGGTAGCCTGCAGTTCATCCTGCTGCAGATCGGCATGGCCGCCTTTACCGTTGGCGCGTTCCATTTCCAGCAGAAGCTGACCATCCGCTGGCGGCGCTGGGCGACCCGCAACATGCTCGGCCAATGGCTGGGCAGCCAGCGCTACCAGAAGCTGAAGCTGACCGAGACCGAGGTCGACAACCCCGATCAGCGGATCGCCGAGGACATCGACCTGTTTATCGTCAAGTCGCTCAAGTTGAGCCTGGGCCTGTTGACGTCGGTGGTGTCGCTGTTTTCCTTTCTGCATATCCTCTGGCAAGCCTCCAGCCTCGTCAGCGTGCCGTTCAACGACCAATCGATCGTCATTCCCGGGCTGCTGGTGTGGGTCGCCCTGGTGTATGCGCTCCTGGGCACCGGCCTTGCATTCTGGCTCGGACGTGCGCTGCCCAGCCTCAACTTCATGCAACAGCGGCGTGAAGCGGACTTTCGTTTCTCGCTCATCCGCCTGCGGGAGAACGCTGACTCGGTGGCGCAATACCGCGGCGAAGTCGTGGAGAACGAACGCTTCAACCACCGCCTGGAGGCGGCGCTGGAAAACTTCTGGGCGCTGGTGAAAAAACAGAAGCTGATCATGGGCTACTCGACCTTCTATTTGCGCAGCGCGACGGTCATACCGATGTTCATCATGGCGCCACAGTTCTTTGCCGGCGCCTTTCCCCTTGGTCGCCTGACGCAGATAAGCGCGGCCTTCGGCGAAGTGCACGCGGCCATCGCCTACCTGGTGAGCGTGTTCCCGGAACTGTCGGAATGGAAATCGGTAATCGACCGCTTGGTCGGCTTCCAGGAGCGCCTGGATAACGTCGAGGTCAAGTCCCAGGTCAGGCACGAACAACAGGCCAGCGGCCTTGATATCAAGGACCTGGACATCTGGTTGCCAAACGGCCGGCCGTTGTTCAAAGGCTTCAACCTGTCACTCAAGCCCGGTGACAGCCTGATGATCAGCGCGCCGTCCGGCTACGGCAAATCGACGCTGATCCGCACGATTACCGGGCTGTGGCCCCACGCGCGCGGCTCGAGCGGCTATGACCGTGAACGCGCCCTGACCCTGTCACAAAAACCCTACCTGCCGCTGGGCAGCCTGCGCGAAGCACTCTGGTACCCCCACCCAGCCCGTTGCGAGGAGGATGCCGCGCTGCGCCAGGTCATGGAGCAGGTCGGCCTGCAACACTTGAGCGATCAGTTGGAGCAGGAGCGGGACTGGGCACAGACCCTCAGCGTCGGCGAACAACAACGCTGTGCGTTCGTCAGGGCCCTGCTGGCCCGGCCCACGGTGCTGTTCCTCGACGAAAGCAGCTCGGCGCTGGATGCGGCAAACGAAGCGCGTTGCTATCAACTGCTCAGGCAAACGCTGCCGGACACGATCCTGATCAGCGTCGGCCACAGCGCCTCCCTGGAGCACTTCCATTGGCAAGTCCTGGAGCTGCAGGACGAGGCGCAGTGGGTGCATCGCAAGGTCAAGCAAGCGGTGTGATCCCGACAGGGCAAACACTGGATAACCTGTGGCGAAGGGAGCCTTGCTCCCACAAAATCCCCTCACCACAAAATCCTCAGTATCCCAGTCAATCGGACCCACCTTCGCACATCGGCATGCAGAATTTGTGGTCTATAGTTCTGACAGATCCCAGGATCTTTCGCTCGGGCCATCAGGAGCTACGCCCCTCGAGCCGTACCGCGTCGACGCCCACCAGCCGTCGGTCGAACACTGCAGGGAGCACACCATGCCGATCCAGCGGCCTGAGACACTGAGGTTGGCCCCTGGCACTGCTCATCGTGCCGAGGCCAATGACGATAGCGAGGCCGGTGTGCTTCGGCGCGCCTTCGACCAGGCCAAGGAAGCCTACATCCTGTTCCCGCTGCTGGCCGTTCTGCTGTTGCTGGCCATCTGGAGCGCTACCCTCTACCTGATCAAGGTCGAACACCTTCGCGCGCAGCAGAGCGCCGCGACGGCCAGCCTGGAAATGGGCGCCACCTACGAAGCGCAAATGTTGCGTGCCATCCGTGAAATCGATCAAACCCTCAAGCTGGTCAAATACAGCTATGAGACCGAGGCCGGGCCTAATCCCCTTCGCCGGCTTCAGGAGCGGGCCTTGCTGCCGCCGGCCTTGGTGTTCGACGTCAGCGTGGTCAACCCGGACGGCAGGCTCGTGGCGAGTACGCGGGTCAACGACCGGGAAAATATCGCTGACACGAATGAGCAGCAAACACTGCGGCACAGCGACTCATTGTCCATCAGTCAGCCGTGGAAAAGTCCGGTCACGGGAGAATGGCGCTTGCGCTTCAGCCGGCGACTCGACGCCGCGGATGGCACGCTTTCCGGGATCGCCAGGGTCGAGGTCGATGCCGCCTATTTCGTCAGCAGCTACGACGCCTCGAAACTTGGCGAACAAGGTGCGCTCGGGTTGTTGGGCACTGACGGCCTCTTTCGCGTGCGGCGCACCGGAGAAACGGTACTGGCCGGCGATACGGTCGATTACCCGGCGGTGGTGCCGGACGCGGAAAACACCGAGGCGGTGCTCTCGGTCAATGGTTGGGACGGGGTGCGGCGCTACACCAGTGCCCGCCGGCTCTACGACTTTCCGCTGGCGGTGATTGTCGGGTTGTCCGAGGAAGAACAATTGGCGGCGGTGAACCAGCAAGCGCGTACCTACCTCTGGCGCGCGGCGGGCGGTAGCCTGGTGCTGGTGCTGCTGGTGGGCGTGCTCGCCCGGATGAGCTGGCAACTGGCGCAGAGCCGTCTGCGCGCCGCCGAAGCCCAGGCTCAACTGGCCGCCGCCGCTCGCCAGGCCGGCATGGCCGAAATCGCCACCAACGTCCTGCACAACGTTGGCAATGTGCTCAACAGCGTGAATATCTCCGCCGACCTGGTCACCCGCAAGCTGCGCACCAGCAAGGCCCTGGGGCTCGGTAAGGCGGTGCAAATGATGAACGAGCACGCCGATGACCTCGGCGACTTCATCTCCCACGACGAGAAAGGCAAGCTGCTGCCCGGCTACCTGAACCAGCTGGTGGACGCGCTTGCGGTGGAGCAACAGAGCATGACCGAAGAACTCGGCCAACTGAGCAAAAGCGTTGATCACATCAAGGAAATCGTCGCCGCCCAGCAATCCTACGCAGGCACATCCAGCCTTGCCGAAACCGTGCAGATCAAGGAACTGATCGAGGATGCCGTGCGTATGAACGCCGGCATCATCGCGGCGCATCGGATCACCGTGGTGCGGAACCTGGCCGAAACACCCTTGCTGCAACTGGACAAGCACCGGGTGCTGCTGATCCTGATCAATCTGATAAAAAACGCCAGCAGGGCGATGGATGACCGGCCGGAGCGGCCCCCTCAAATCATCCTTCAGAGCGAGATTCCCCAAGAAGACACCCTGGTGATCAAGGTCATCGACAACGGCGAAGGCATAGCGCCCGAGAACCTGACGCGGATCTTTGCCCATGGCTTTACCACACGCAAGGATGGCCATGGTTTTGGCCTGCACAGCTGCGTCCTGGCGGCCATGGAGATGGGCGGCTCGCTGGAGGCCCATAGCGATGGCCCGGGAACGGGAGCGACCTTTACGCTCAAATTGGCGATCTAGGCTACGCTTCGGTCCGTGATAACGCGCAGCTTCAGCCAACGTTACAAGGAATAGACGAATGGCGATCCACGCAACGAGGTTACCTTGAGCCCATGGTGAAAAAAGCCAATACCTTGGCCCTGGTAGCCAATCGCACGCCGACCGTGGCTTTGCATGGAGTGTCCATGAAGAAGTGCAGTTGACGCCCCTGACTTATTGGTCCAGTTTCTAATGTAACCGAGCCCCGCAGTTTTCGTGCAGGACGCTAAGCTTGATAAACCCGGTTCGTTAATCAAAGGGTCTTTGCAAGCCTATGAATGATGTCAGTAGCCCCTCCTTCCCTGCCATTGATCAGCCATGGTCATTCCTGTGTCGTTGATTCCCCTGGTGGTGTGTGACGACTCCAACATGGCGCGCAAACAGGTGTTGCGTGCACTGCCGACAGACTGGCCGGTTTCGGTCACCGAGGCGAGCAATGGCCGCCAGGCCATGGACGCCATACGCCAGGGCCTGGGGCATGTGGTGTTGCTCGACCTGACCATGCCGGAAATGGATGGCTACCAGGTGTTGAGCGCCTTGCGCGACGAAGGATTGAAGGCGCAGGTCATCGTGATTTCCGGTGACGTCCAGGATGAGGCGGTACGCCGCGTGCATGAGCTGGGCGCGCTGGCGTTCCTGAAAAAACCGTTCGATGAAAACGATCTGCGCCAGACGCTGGCGCGGCTGGGGCTACTGGCCCAACCCAGCCAGGTGCCGTTGCAGAATCGTTCGGTCACGAACACGGCCATCAGTTTCCACGATGTGTTCCGCGAGACGGTCAACGTGGCCATCGGCCGGGCAGCGGCCCTGATCGCCAAGGTGCTGGGGGTCTTCGTGCAATTGCCGGTGCCGAACGTGAACCTCCTCGAGGTCGGGGAGTTGCACATGGCCTTGACCGACGTCGGCAGCTCCCAGCAACTCACCGCGATCTGCCAGGGGTTTATCGGCAGCGGCATCGCTGGCGAAGCCCTGTTGATTTTCCATGACTCGGAAATCGCCGACATCGCGCAATTGATGCAGCGCCAGAGCGCCGACTATTCGGACCTGGAGATGTTGCTGGACCTTTCCAGCGTCTTGATCGGCGCGTGCCTGAGCAGCATTGCCGAACAGATCGACGTGGTGTTTTCCCAAGGCCACCCGCAGATTCTCGGCCAGCACGCGGCCATCGAGGAACTGATCCGGGACAACAGCAAACACTGGAAAAAGACCCTGGCGGTGGAAATCAGCTACAGCCTGGAAGGGCACGATATTCGTTTCGACCTGTTGCTGTTGTTCACAGAGGACTCCATCGAACGGTTGACCCACAAACTCGCCTACCTGATGAACTGAGCCATGAGCGAATCCATCGATCTGAACGAATTCCACTGGTTGCTGGCCATCGTTCAGAGCATCGACGTCGGGGTGGTGGTACTCGACCGCGAGTACCGCGTGCAAGTCTGGAACACCTTCATGGAGAACCGCTCCGGGGTGCAGCCCAAGGACGCGCACAACCAGCATTTTTTCAGCCTGTTCCCTGAAATCGATCGCCAATGGTTCAGCCGCAAGGTGGAAAGTGTCGCGACCCTGGGCACGCCAGCGTTCACGGTCTGGGAGCAGCGCCCGTACTTGATGCGCTTCAAGAGTTACCAGCCGATCACCGGCCAGGAAGCGTTCATGTACCAGAACACCACGCTGCTGCCGCTGCGCTCGCCCGACAACACCATCAAGCACATCTGCCTGGTGATCTATGACGTCACCGACGTCGCCACCAACCGGCATCAACTCCAGGCCGCCAACGCACAGCTGCAGCGACTCTCCAGCACCGATCGGCTGACGGGGCTGTACAACCGCGGTCATTGGGAGAGCAACCTGAAAGCCGCCTACGCCCGGCACCAGCGCTACGGCCATGCGTTGAGCCTGGTCATGCTCGATATCGATCACTTCAAGCGGGTCAACGACACCTACGGCCACCAGGCTGGCGACAAGGTCATCGAGCACGTCGCCAGGCTGCTGCACGAGCATGTGCGCGAGTCCGACGTGGCCGGGCGTTATGGCGGTGAAGAGTTCGGGGTGGTGCTCTCGGACACTGACAAGGCCGGCGCACAGATTTTCGCCGAGCGCCTGCGCAAGGCTATCGAAGCGCTGGAAGTGCAGTTCAACGACCAGACTATCCGCTTCACCGTCAGCCTGGGAGTGGCTGACCTGAGCCAGCCCTCGAACGACCACGCCGAGCTGATCGCCAGGGCCGACCAGGCGCTGTATACCTCGAAAAAGACCGGGCGCAATCGGGTGACCGTGCATGAATAGCGAGCCCACTTTTTTCCAGGATGACGGTGAGATTTGACGCCCACCACACACCCCTTGTGGGAGCGAGCTTGCTCGCGATAGCGGCGGTTCAGCAGCATTGAAGGTGACTGGCACGCCGTCATCGCGAGCAAGCTCGCTCCCACATGGGTTCATTGGCATTCACTCGCCAAGGGTGAGGAAGTCTTTCCATATTTACCCAGCAGCTTGAGCGTCACCCCATTCGTCCAGCCGAAGCCGTCCTGCAATTCATATTCGCCACCTCCCCCGCCGTCGCCCCGCCCGGACAGGTCGTATTTCTCCACCAGCTTGTTTTCCTTGCCGTAGAGGTTCTCGACTTGCTGCAAGAAGCGACTGCCTACCTGTTGCGCCAACGCGGTGTGCCCGTAGCGGTCCAGCCCTTCCACCGCGACCCATTGCAGCGGTGCCCAGCCATTGGGCTCGTCCCACTGCTGGCCATTGCTGACCTGAGTGGTGGCGATACCTGCGGCACGTAACAAGCCATCACGGACCGCATCGGCGGTGCGATTGGCATGTTCGGCGCTGGCCAGGCCGGTGTACAGCGGGAAAAGCGTCGCGGCCGTGAGCTGCTGGCGTTGTTGCTGGCGTTGCCAGTCGTAGTCCACGTAGAAACCTTTGTCGGCACTCCACAAGTGCTGCTCGATGGCCCGCTGGCGCAATTCGGCGCGCCGGCCGTAAGCCTGGACGCACGGGGCGTTCTGCACCGTCTCGCAGGCTTTGGCGATGGTCTGTTCCAGATGATAGATCAGGCTATTGAGGTCCACGGGCACAATGGCCGTGGTGCGAATACTCGCCAGATTCTGGCCGTCGTCCAACCAACGCGAACTGAAGTCCCAGCCACTTTCGGCGCCGGCGCGCAGGTCACGCCAGACCTCTTCCTTGGGCCGGTCCGGCGCCTGTTCGGCGGTGCTGACATCTTGCAACCAGGATTCCTGTCGAGGCGTCGGGCTGGCATCCCAATAGCGGTTGAGCACACTGCCATCGGCAAGTTTGACCACGTGCCGATCCGCCGCACCGGGCTTGAGTGCCTGGGCGCCCGCCATCCAATAGGCATACTCCTTCTGCAACTGTGGCAAGTATCGCCCATAGGCCTGGTCACCTTCGATACGCGCCTGCAACGCCACCATGTAGGCGAAGAATGGCGGCTGCGACCGGCTCAGGTAGTAGGTGCGATTGCCGTTGGGAATGTGGCCGTAGGTGTCGATCATGTAGGCAAAGTTATCGGCCATCTGGCGGACCTGGGCCTTATCGCCGCTTTGCTCGAGACCCAGCATGGTGAAATACGAATCCCAGTAATACATCTCGCGAAAGCGTCCGCCAGGTACCACATAGGGCTGCGGCAAGGGCAACAAACTGCTGTAGGCCGGCACCTGGCTGTAGGATCGGCTCAGTACCGGCCAGAGGTTGTCGATGTGTTCCTGGATCGGAACGCCGGGCTTGGGCGCCGGGCTTTCGGCTTGGCCAGATTCGATGAAGTTGTCTTTCACGAAGGCCTTGATATCGAAGCCGTCGCGACCACGTCGGGCCAGGTAGTCGGCGCGGATTTGCGCCGGATCACGGTTGGGCAGTGCGTCCACGAAATGCTTCTGGTCGGTGAACACTTGCCCACGCTGCACCGCTTCAAAGAGCTCGGGGTAGGCCTGGTCGGGGGGAAGATTGGCCCGTTCCTGGGCGTCGACGTAGCTCCATGTGGCGGGCGGTTGGCTCGAACAGGCCACGCACAGCAGCGTGGCAAAGGAAAGGCTGGTGAGCTCAATAGGTCGCATCAAGGGGTCCATCCTGTTTTTCGTTCCTGACAAACGAGTGACCTGCCGGAATGGACCTGGGTTCAGCCGATGATGCAGCGCCGGGCGACGCCCAGACCACACTGGTCAGTCCAATCTATATTTTTTATCAATTGGTCTTGCCAATATTTTTTCCAGCCTGTAGTTTCGGCCCCAAGGTCATGGGTGCAGGTCACCGCTCGCCTACAACAAAAAAGAGAGCCCCGGTCCCGGCAGCCGCGCGCTCACAACCCTCCTCCCGCCTGCAGGCAACCACTGCCTGCACGCCAGCCAAGGAGCATCGCCATGCTGACAGTCATCTGTAACGAACCCGGCTCGCTCACCGCCATCGAACGTGAACACCCCCTCAGGAAACCGGGGGAGATCCTGATTCGGGTCAAGCGTGTTGGGGTCTGCGGCACCGACCTGCACATCTTCACCGGCAATCAACCGTACCTCGAGTATCCGCGGGTCATGGGCCACGAGTTCTCTGGGGTCGTGGAGGGCACCGACGAGGCCAGCGACCTGGCTGTCGGCGATGTCGTCTATGTGATGCCGTACCTGTCCTGCGGAACTTGCATCGCCTGCCGCCAGGGCAAGACCAACTGCTGCACCGCTATCCAGGTGCTGGGGGTTCACTGCGACGGTGCTTTCACTCAATACCTGAGCGTTCCCCATGCGTTCGTGCACAAGGCCGTGGGGGTTTCCCTGGACCAGGCCGCGATGATCGAATTCCTCTCCATCGGCGCTCACGCCGTGCGTCGCTCGAACATCCAGGCGCAGAAGCACGCCCTGGTGGTCGGCACCGGCCCGATCGGCATGGCGGCGGCGATCTTCGCCAGCCTGCGCGGTGCGAAAGTCACCGTCCTGGATACCCGCGAGGATCGCCTGTCGTTCTGCAAGCAACACCTGAATATCCACGCCGCCGTGCACATCGGCGAAGGCGACAAGCAAGCCCTGGCCGAGCTGACCGAGGGTGATTTTTTCGACGTGGTCTTCGACGCCACTGGCAATGCCCGGGCCATGGAGCGCGGGTTCGAGTTCATCGCCCACGGCGGCACCTATGTGATGATCTCGGTGGTTCGGGACTCCATCACCTTCTCCGACCCTGAGTTCCATAAGCGAGAAGCCACGCTGATGGGCAGCCGCAACGCCACGCAGGAAGACTTCCGGCACGTCGAGCAATGCTTGCGCGACGGCTTGATTCCGGATGCGGCCCTGAACACCCACCGACTGACGCTGGGCGACGTGCCCCGCTCGTTCGCCACCTTGCTCGACCCCAAGCAAGGTGTCGTCAAGGCAATCATCGAGTGCTAGGAATCGGAGGACGCCCCATGAACCCGCCTTCTTCTTTGCTTGTTCTGACACCCGGCGATGATGTCGCGGTGGCCCGAGGCGATATCGCCGAAGGTCAGCCGGTGAATGCCGACGGCATCCGCCTGGTCGCCCGGCAGGCGATTCCGTCCGGCCACAAGATCGCCCTGCGCCCGGTGTCGGCCGGCCAGCGGGTGCTCAAGTACGGGCAGACCATCGGCCAGGCCACCCAGGCCATCGAGCCTGGCGATCACATCCACGTACACAACCTGGACATGCCCGCCAACACGACCGAACACAGCGTACGTAACGTGTATGTCCCCACGTCGTTGAGCGAGAACCCCGCGACCTTCGAAGGTTACGTCCGCGAGAATGGACGCGTCGGTACACGCAATTACATCGGGGTCATTTCCAGCGTCAACTGCTCGGCAACCGTCTGCAAGCAGATCGCCAACGCCTTTTCTGCCGAGCGCTTGAAAGACTTTCCTAACGTCGATGGCGTCGTTGCGATCACCCATGGCAGCGGCTGTGGCATGGGTGCCCAGGGCGAAGGGATCGACATTCTCAAGCGAACCCTGAGCGGCTATGCCGATCACGCCAATTTCGCTGGTGTGCTGTTGATCGGCCTGGGTTGCGAGGTCAATCAACTCACCCCGTTGATGAATGAGCTGGGGGATCGCCCCGCGGCGCTCAAGGCCAGCCTGATCATCCAGGACGAAGGCGGCACTCGCGAAGCCGTGCGACGGGGTATCGCCCACATCGAAGCGATGCTGCCCCTTATCAATCAATGCCAGCGGACGACCGTTGCCGCCAGCCACTTGTGCGTCGGTTTGCAATGCGGCGGCTCGGATGGCTACTCCGGCATCACGGCCAATCCGGCACTCGGCGCAGCCGTGGACCTGCTGGTGCAACAGGGCGGCACGGCGATCCTTTCGGAAACCCCGGAAATCTATGGGGCCGAACACTTGCTGACGGCCCGCGCCGCGTCTGCCGACATCGCGGCAAAATTGATGGCGCGCATCCATTGGTGGGAAACCTACGTCCGCCACAACGACGGTGACATGAACAACAACCCTTCGCCGGGCAACAAGGCCGGGGGCATCACCACCATCTTGGAAAAATCCTTGGGCGCCGTGGCGAAAGCCGGTGCGACCGGGCTGATGGGCGTGTACCAATACGCGGAAACGGTCGATGCCCGGGGCCTGGTGTTCATGGACACCCCCGGTTACGACCCGGTGTCAGCGACCGGCCAGGTGGCGGGTGGCGCCAACCTGATCTGCTTCACCACGGGCCGTGGCTCGACCTATGGCTGCAAGCCCACGCCCTCGTTGAAAATCGCCACCAACACCCGGCTGTTCCAACGCATGGAGCTGGACATGGACTTCAACGCTGGCGGCATTGTCGATGGCGAGGAGTCAGTGGCCCAGGCCGGTGAGCGGTTGTTCCGACTGATGCTGGCGACCGCGTCCGGGCACCGCACCTGCAGCGAGGAAAACGGCTTGGGCGATAACGAGTTCCTGCCTTGGCAGATCGGTGCGGTGATGTGAATGGGGGAGTCATTGCCCCCCTCTCCCTGTGGGAGCGAGCTTGCTCGCGAAAGCGGTGGGTCAGTTTGCATCAATGCTGAATGTACCGCCGCCTTCGCGAGCAAGCCCGCTCCCACAATAAAACACCTATGGTAGCCTTTGCGGACTCTCCGATGGACGTCCACCCATGGTCTCACCGATCAACGCCGCCGAACGCAAGCCCTACCAGAAAATCGCCGATCAACTGCGCAACTACATCGCCCAGGGGGATTTCAAGGCAGGCTCCAGGCTTCCCCCCGAGCGCGACTTGACCCAACTGTTGGGGGTTTCCAGGCCATCGCTTCGCGAGGCGCTGATCGCCTTGGAAATAGACGGCGACATCGAGATCAAGATGGGCTCCGGCGTGTATGTGCGAGCCCGGTCCAAGGACGGAAAAAACCCGAGCATGACCTTGGGCGAGAGCCCTTCGGAACTGATGCAGGCGCGTGCGTTGATCGAGGGTGAGTCGGTGATCCTGGCGTGCCTGCATGGCAAGAAAAGCGACTACCGCTATCTGCAGGACTGCATCGATGCCATGCGCGCGAGCATCGCCAACGGCCTGCCTCCGCTGGAGGATGACCGTAAATTCCATCAGCGCCTGGCCAAGATGAGCGGCAACTCCGCCCTGGTGCGGATCATCACCGCCCTGTTCGATGAACGACACAACCCGATTTCGGCTCACCTGAGCAAACACTCGGAGAATGCCCTGACGTGGGAAGCCGCGGTCGTCGAACATGAAGCGATCCTGCGCGCCGTAGCCCACAAGGATGTACTTGGTGCCCAAACCTCGATGCGCCAACACCTGAGCCGTTCGGAGAGCCGCTGGCTGCGAGCGCTGGAGCCGGAAGATACGGGCGACTAGGCCTGCGGTTCTGAAATTTTGGTTGCCTGATCAAGTGCCATCGCGAGCAAGCTCGCTCCCACAGTTTGATCGATGGCGCGCCTCGATTTTTCGGCCTGTCCAAGCCACCTGTGGGAGCGAGCCTGCTCGCGATGGCGGCAGGACCTCTCTGCAAGCTGAACCACCGCTTTCGCGAGCAAGCTCGCTCCCACAGTTTGATCGATGGTGCGCCTCGATTTCGCGGCCTGTCCAAGCCTCCTGTGGGAGCGAGCTTGCTCGCGATGGCGGCAGCACAGCCACCAGCGCTGTCACAAGCAAGCGCCCCCGCTTGCCAAACCTGATGGACGGTCATACATGCGCCGTCCTGTCCTCCGGCGAGATCGGGAGCAATCGCCGACAAAACTCGTACGCCTTTGGCCACTGACGCTACCCGCAAACCACCCAGAACCCATTAGGTGATCGTCCACGCCAAAAGTAAATCAAAGCCTTGGTTGTGTTGCGCTTCGCTCTGCTTGGCCAGCGTCAAGCATTCGAAATTTGACACTACAACGCTATCACCTATCGTTCCTCTCGAGACCGCACCCAGGGACCGGGTGGCCCGGACGCCTTTGCAGGCGCGGTCGTCAATGTCATTCCCCTCAAGGAGCAATAAAATGTCTGGAACGACCCAAACCATTGATGTGCTGGTCAACGTTGACGCCGATTACCTGCTCGCCCACCCCAACGACGTAGGCGGCGCGATTGCCATGCTGGTGACCCGCAGTGCCATCGACAGCCACGCCAACATCACCAGCGGCGAAGGCGAAGGCGGCAACGAATTGTGGTTCGACGTAAAACCCGGTGACATCATTCGCTGGCGCGCCACCACGCTGTCGCGCAACTTCGACCGCATCGCATTGATCAAGGACGTCGAGATCGGCGACCCCCACCAGGGCGGTGATTACAAGGGCACCATTTCGAAGCCGACACCGTTCAACATCCCCGGCATCCCCGTGCCTTATCTGGACAACGGCGCCCCCGGCGGTATCGCCAAAACCGATGTGACCTATACCTTCTGGCAGTCCACTGCGCTGAGCCCAGGCAAGCTCTGGTACCAAATCTATTTCGTTCTGCTGGACCGTAACCTGAACCAGATTGGCCCGACCAACACGTGGGACCCCTACATCACCGTCAATAACCAATAACTGAAAGCTACACAGCCCTGTGGGAGCAGAGCTTGCTCCCACAGGTTTGAGGCTTAGCTGACTGGCATTACTTTCCTAGGCTGCTTTTTCAAACTCCATCAATGCCGCCAACACCAACGGGTGCAGGACAGCGTCGGGATGCTTCGTTTGCCAGGCCATCAAGTCGCGACACATGGTTGGCGTCCAGAAGCTCTTGATGTGCTGGTACACACCACGCACCGCCACCGCATGGTCCGGCTCACTGGCGAAGTACTGACCGATCTGGTTGGCCATCTTGATCAAGCTGTCAGAGCTCATCGACGCACCTCGGCTTTTTCGGCATGGCGACGTTCCCTCAGCAGGCGGCCTTGTTCATCACTGAAGGCCTGGTAACGCTTCTGCCATTCCGAAGGCTGGCTGACCCGCACGATCTCCACCGCTGTCACCTTGTATTCCGGGCAGTTGGTGGCCCAGTCGGAGTTGTCGGTAGTGATCACATTGGCGCCCGATTCCGGGAAGTGGAACGTGGTGTAGACCACGCCCGGCGCTACCCGCTCGGTCACCCTCGCGCGCAGTACCGTCTGCCCGGCACGGCTGCCGATACCAACCCAGTCTTCGTCGACGATCCCGCGGTTCTCGGCATCGGTCGGATGGATTTCCAGACGGTCCTCTTCGTGCCAGGCGACGTTTTCGGTGCGCCGGGTCTGGGCACCGACGTTGTACTGGCTGAGGATGCGGCCGGTGGTCAGCAGCAGCGGGTAGCGGTTGTTGACCTTCTCTTCGGTGGGCACGTAGCCGGTGAGCATGAAGCGGCCCTTGCCACGCACGAACTGCTCGATGTGCATGGTCGGCGTGCCGTCCGGCGCGGCATCGTTGCAAGGCCATTGCAGGCTGCCGTGGCGCTCCAGTTCGGCGTAGCTGACGCGGGTGAAGGTCGGCGTCAGGCGGGCGATTTCATCCATGATTTCCGAAGGGTGGTTGTAGTGCATCTTGTAGCCCAGGGCATCGGCCAGGGCGATGGTGGCTTCCCAATCGGCCTTGCCGGCCAATGGGTCCATCACCTTGCGAACACGGGAGATGCGGCGTTCGGCGTTGGTAAAGGTGCCGTCCTTCTCCAGGAACGAGCTGCCCGGCAGGAACACGTGGGCGAACTTGGCCGTCTCGTTGAGGAAGATGTCCTGGACGATCACGCATTCCAGCGCGGACAGCGCGGCCGTCACATGCTGGGTATTGGGGTCGCTCTGGGCGATGTCCTCACCTTGGCAATAAAGCGCCTTGAAGGTGCCGTCCAGGGCCGCTTCGAACATGTTCGGGATACGCAGGCCGGGATCGGGTTGCAGGGTGACGTTCCAGGCCTGCTCGAATTCGGCGCGGACTGCTTCGTTGGAGATATGCCGGTAGCCTGGCAACTCGTGGGGGAACGAGCCCATGTCGCAGGAGCCTTGGACGTTGTTCTGCCCACGCAGCGGGTTCACCCCGACACCTTCGCGACCGATGTTGCCGGTCGCCATGGCCAGGTTGGCGATGCCCATGACCGAGGTGCTGCCTTGACTGTGCTCGGTGACGCCGAGGCCGTAGTAGATGGCTGCGTTACCGCCGGTGGCGTAGAGCCGTGCCGCGGCGCGGATCTGTTCGGCAGGTACGCCGCAAACCGGGCCCAGGACCTCGGGTGAGTTTTCCGGCAGGCTGACGAAGTCGCGCCAGCGGGCGAAGTCCGTCGCCTCGCAGCGGGCTTCGACAAAGGGCTGGTCAATCAAGCCCTCGGTGGCAATGACATGGGCCAGCGCGTTGAGCATCGCCACGTTGGTGCCGGGACGCAGTTGCAAATGCAGCTCGGCGCGGGCATGGGGCGAATCCACCAGATCGATGCGCCGAGGGTCGATGACAATCAGTCGCGCGCCCTGGCGCAGGCGGCGCTTGAGCTGGGAGCCGAACACCGGGTGCGCGTCGGTGGGGTTGGCGCCCATCACCAGGATCACGTCGGCCTTCATCACCGAGTCGAAATTCTGGGTCCCGGCGGATTCGCCCAGGGTCTGCTTGAGGCCGTAACCGGTGGGCGAATGGCAGACACGGGCACAGGTGTCGACGTTGTTGTTGCCGAACGCGGTGCGCACCAGTTTCTGCACCAGGTAGGTTTCTTCGTTGGTGCAGCGGCTGGACGTGATCCCGCCGATGGAGTCGCGCCCGTACTTGAGCTGGATCCGGCGCAGTTCGCTGGCGGCGTAGGTGACCGCCTCGTCCCAGCTGACTTCCTGCCACGGGTCGTTGATGTGCTTGCGGATCATCGGCTTGGTGATGCGATCCGGGTGCGTGGCGTAGCCCCAGGCAAAGCGGCCCTTGACGCAGGAATGGCCGTGGTTGGCCTGGCCGTTCTTGTCCGGGACCATGCGCACCAGTTGTTCGCCTTTCATCTCGGCGCGGAACGAGCAACCCACGCCGCAGTAGGCGCATGTGGTGATGACGCTGCGCTCCGGCTGGCCGATTTCCACGACGCTCTTGTCGATCAGGGTCGCCGTCGGGCACGCCTGTACGCAGGCGCCGCAAGACACACATTCGGAATCGAGGAAGTTGTCCCCCCCGGCCGCTTCCACTCGGGAATCGAAGCCGCGCCCGCTGATGGTCAGGGCGAAGGTGCCCTGGATTTCCTCGCAGGCACGCACGCATCGGCTGCAGACGATGCACTTGCTCGGGTCGTAGTCGAAATACGGGTTGGAAACGTCCTTGGCCTCGTCCAGGTGGTTGGCACCTTCGTAGCCATAGCGCACTTCGCGCAGGCCCACCTGCCCCGCCACGGTCTGCAATTCGCAGTTGCCATTGGCCGAGCAGGTCAGGCAGTCCAGCGGGTGGTCGGAAATGTACAGCTCCATCACGTTGCGTCGCAGCGTCGCGAGCTTGGAGGTTTGCGTGCGCACCACCATGCCCTCGGTCACCGGCGTGGTACAGGACGCGGGATAGCCGCGCATGCCGTCGATTTCCACCAGGCACATGCGGCAGGAGCCGAAGGCTTCAAGGCTGTCGGTGGCGCAGAGCTTGGGAATGGTGGTGCCGAGCAAGGCCGCGGCACGCATGACCGACGTGCCGGAGGCGACGCTGATTTCGCGCCCGTCGATGGTCAGGCTGACCTGCACGGCGCTTTCACGCGCCGGGGTGCCCAGGTCGATGTCGGTGCTGGGATCGAAGATGGTAATCATTGGTCGGCCTCCGTGGTCGCCAGACCGAAGTCGGCGGGGAAATGCTTGAGGGCGCTGGCGACAGGGTAGGACGTCATCCCACCGAGGGCACAGAGCGAACCGTATTGCAGGGTGTCGCACAGGTCCTGCAGCAACAGGGCTTGTTCCTGACGGGCACCGGCTTCAGTGCTGGCGATCAAGCGATCCACCACTTCCACCCCACGGGTGGAGCCGATCCGGCATGGCGTGCACTTGCCGCAGGATTCCTCGGCGCAGAACTGCAAGGCGAACCGGGCCATCTGGGCCATGTCCAGGCTGTCGTCGGCGACCACCACACCACCATGGCCGAGCATCGCACCCATGGCGGCGAACGCTTCGTAGTCCAGCGGCGTATCGAACTGCGAAGGCGGCACCCAGGCACCCAACGGCCCGCCCACTTGCGCGGCCTTCAGCGGGCGTCCGCTGGCGGTACCGCCGCCGTAACCTTCCACCAACTCTCGCAGGCTCAGGCCGAAGGCGCGCTCCACCAAGCCGCCGCGACGGACATTGCCGGCCAGTTGGAACGGCATCGTGCCCAGGGAGCGGCCCATGCCGAAGTCGCGATAGAACTGTGCGCCCTTCTCCAGGATGATCGGCACCGAGGTCAAGGTCAGCACGTTATGCACCAGTGTCGGCAACCCGAACAGGCCTTGCAGTGCCGGCAGCGGCGGCTTGGCGCGCACCGTGCCACGCTTGCCCTCGAGGGATTCCAGCAGCGCCGTTTCCTCGCCGCAGATATAAGCGCCGGCACCGACCCGCACTTCCAGCTCGAACGTGCGGCCACTGCCGTCGACGTTCGCGCCCAGGTAACCGGCCTCACGGGCGATGTGCAGCGCGTCGTTCAGGATACTGACGGCGTCCGGGTACTCCGAGCGCACGTAGATATAGCCCATCGTTGCGCCTACGGCGATGCCGGCGATGATCATGCCTTCGATCAGCAGGAAGGGGTCGCCTTCCATCAGCATACGGTCGGCGAACGTGCCGGAGTCGCCTTCGTCGGCGTTGCAGACCACGTACTTCTGCGGCCCCTGGGCATCACGCACAGTGCGCCACTTGATACCCGCCGGGAACGCCGCGCCCCCCCGGCCACGCAGACCGGAGTCCAGCACGCTGGCGACGACATCCGCGCCGTCCATCTGGATGGACCGGGCCAGGCCCAGGAAGCCGCCCCGGGCACGGTAGTCGTCCAAAGACAGCGGTTGCGTGATGCCGGCGCGCGCGAACAGCAGGCGCTGCTGGCTCTTGAGATAGGGAATCTCCTCCACCGGCCCCAGGGCCAGCGGATGGCTACCAGGATCGCCTGCCAAGGCATCCAGCAGGCCCGGCACATCGGCCGGCGTGACAGGGCCGAAGCCCAGCCGGACGCCGGCGCTGTCCAGCTCCACCAACGGCTCCAGCCAGTAGAGGCCACGGGAACTGGTGCGCAACACCGTCAGCGGCAGCTGGCGACGTTCAGCCTCACGAGCCAACGCATCGGCCACCTTGTCCGCGCCCACGGCACGGGCTACCGAATCACGGGGGATACAGAGCGTCAGCATGCGCCCTCCTCCATGCAATCATTCACCAACTGACGCAGACGCTCGGGCGTGATCCGGGCATGCAGTTCCCCGTCCAGCTCCAGGGCCGGCGAGCAGACGCAGGCACCCAGGCAATAGACCGGCCGCAGGCTGATACTGCCGTCGGCGCTGGTGCCGTGATCGTCCAACGCCAATTGCTCGCGCAACTGCGCAGCCAAGGCTTCGGCGCCCATGCTCTTGCAGGACTCGGCCCGGCACAGGCGAAGCGTATGGCGCGCTGGCGGCGTGGTGCGGAAATCATGGTAGAAACTGATGACCCCGCGCACTTCAGCCAGGCTGAGGTTCAGGGCGTGGGCGATCTCCGGGACGGCGCTGTCGGGGACATACCCGCAGCCTGCCTGGATGGCATGGAGGATAGGCAGCAAGGCACCGGGGGTGTCCTTTTCGCGCGCAAGCACGCTATGGATCAAAGGCAGGTGAAGCGTCTCATCGGGCATAAACGTACCTCGGCATCTCGAACGACACCGCCGCATAGCGGCAGCCGTCCGGAGTCTTGGCTGCGGCGTCCGGCCCACGTCACGGTAGCGTGGCACATCCGATCGCCATTCTCGCTCTCCGGCCAGGTATCTTTGGCGCACCTGGTCCGGGGCATCTTCACAGCTTGCCACTCCCGGGGGTTGGCGATTGCACATGGACGACGAAACGTGTTCTGAAAGCGACTCCTTGAAAGCCGTCCCCGTGAATCAGCGTGCCTGAGCAAGTATAGACATACGCCGGATCCGCTTATTTGAACCGTCACTTCCCCTTAATGGGTTTGGCGCAATGCATTGGCAACCAGCGTGAATGCGGGCGAAGGTTGCCGCCGGCTGGGATAGTACAAATAGTAGCCTGAAAACGGCGGGCACCAATCTTCCAGCACGCGCACCAGCCGCCCCTCTTGAAGATGGGGTTCAAACTCCTCTTCAGGCAGGTAGGCAACGCCCAGCCCGGCCACCGCCGCCTGCACGATATGAGTCGACGTGTTGAAAATGAGCTGGCCGTCTACTCGCACGTTGACCTGCTTGCCTCGCCGTTCGAAATCCCAGACATAGAGCCCACCCGACGTCGGCATACGCTGGTTGATGCAACGATGGTTCATCAGGTCGCGCGGCTGCCCGGGAACCGCGCGAGTAGCGAAGTACGCTGGCGAAGCCACGGCCGCCATCCGCAACGGCGGGCCTATCGGGACCGCAATCATGTCCTTGTCGATGGTATCGCCCAGGCGCACGCCCGCATCGAAACGATCCGCCACGATGTCTCGAAATCCGTAGCTGACGTCGAACTCGACATTGATATCCGGGTAGTCATGTAGCAGCCCGATCAGTTTGGGTAGCAAGGTCGTGCGCAGGACATAGTCACCGCAGGTGATGCGCACAGTACCTGCGGGCTTGTCGCGCATGTCCGTGAGCATATCCAGCTCGGCTTCTATCTCATCGAAGCGATTACCGATGGCCTGCAACAGCCGTTCACCGGCAATGGTCGGCGAAACGCTGCGGGTGGTCCGCGTCAGCAACCGGATCTGCAAGCGTGCTTCCAGGCCACTGATCGCCTGGCTCAGCGCGGATTGTGTGACACCCAGCGCCCCGGCAGCTCGCGTGAAGCTGCCTTCGCGCGCCACGGTGACGAAAGACAGCAGATCGTTGAGATTTCTTTTGACCATGGCAAGAGCACTTCAAGCAGATTGATTAGCCTTGCTTATAGCCTTGTTAAGCACTCATTAGCTAGTCGCATAACTGCTCCCAGGTCACCATGAACCCTATGAACAGAAATACATGCACCGTTGCGATGAGATGGGCCTGGCTTGGTTTGCTGACCGTAATGCTCGTGCTTGGCAGCTACGCAACGCTCAATGGTGTCGCGTCGGCATCTTCAAAAGGGGAGAACACGGCTATGTGGATGACCGTCGGCGAACACCGCTTCGCCATCGCCTTGGCCGACAACGCTGCCGCCCGCGTGTTTGTCACGTTGTTGCCGCTGACGTTGGAGATGAGCGATCTCAACCGTAACGAGAAATACGCCCCCCTCCCCCAAGCGCTGCCTGCCGAAGCAAACAAGCCGGGAACGATCCGCAATGGCGACCTGATGCTGTACGGCACAGACACCCTGGTCATCTTTTATACGAACTTCAACTCGACCTACGCCTACACACGCCTGGGACAAGTGGACGACACCGCGAAACTGGCTCAAGCGCTGGGCCGGCGGGACGTGCAAGTGACGTTTTCCCAACATTGATTACTCCGCACCGACAGGATTCCCAATGAAAAAAATCATCGTTTTACTCACCCTTCTGGTCTGTTCACTCTCAGCAACAGGAGCCGATATGTCCAACGGCGCAGATAACTTTTATACCAGCGACGACGTGACCGTACAGAAGGTCAACTTCAAGAACCAATATCAAATGAACGTGGCAGGCAACCTGTTCATCCCGAAAAAACTCAATGGCAAGAGCAGAAATCCGGCGATTGTCGTAGGCCACCCGATGGGCGCGGTCAAGGAACAGAGCGCCAACCTCTACGCCACGAAAATGGCGGAAAGAGGCTTCGTGACCCTCTCCCTGGACTTGTCATTCTGGGGCGAAAGCGAAGGGCGACCGCGCAATGCAGTCTCGCCGGATATCTATGCCGAGGACTTCAGCGCCGCGGTGGACTTTCTCAGCGCCCAGCCTTTCGTCGACAAGGAGCGCATTGGCGCCATCGGCATCTGTGGCAGTGGCAGCTTCGTGATCAGCGCAGCCAAGATCGACCCGCGCATGAAAGCCATCGCAACGGTGAGTATGTATGACATGGGTGGCGTCAATCGCAACGGATTGAAGCACGCCCAAACGCTCGAACAACGCCGAGCGATCATCGCCCAAGCCACACAGCAGCGTAATGTGGAGTTCGCGGGCGGTGAAACGCTTTACACCAGCGGTACCGTGCACCAGTTGGACGATAATACTCACCCTATCCAACGTGAGTTCTATGACTTCTACCGCACCCCGCGCGGTGAGTTCACGCCCTCCGGCTCGTCCAGAGACCTGACCACGCACCCGACGCTGACCAGCAACGTCAAGTTCATGAATTTCTACCCGCTCAATGACATCGAGACCATTTCGCCTCATCCGATGTTGTTCATTGCCGGAGCCGATGCACACTCCAGGGAGTTCAGCGAGCAAGCGTATGAACTCGCCGGTCAGCCGAAGGAACTTGTCATTATCCCCGGCGCCGGGCATGTCGATCTTTACGACAGGGTCAACCTCATTCCTTTCGATAAATTGACGAGCTTCTTCCAAAGCAACCTGAAGTAATACCTGACCCAGTCGATTTATCTGTAAGCGACCACCGCGGTCTCATCACAAGACTACAAATCATCGCTATGCTCCCCATAGAGAGATGAGTCAGGTACGACCATCGGATGCGTAGTATCAAGGAGGATTTGATGATGCGGGAAGCAGCCACTGGACTCGAAAAACAGATTGAGATCGCTACAAAACTACTCTCCCTGTCAGCAAAAATCGGATTACTGATTGGCGGTACGTGCATCGTCAGTTATCTATTGAGCAACGGTCATTACCCGCAAGGCGTATCCGTTGGAGACAGTTTGTTATTCTTGGTCACGGCGTTTTGCTTTGGCCTGGTCTGCATTTATTTTTCTGCGTCGGTTACAGCGACTGGGATATTGCTTTCCCCGATCTTCATCCCCGTGCTTAGGGGCTTCGTCCAGCTACATGGAAAGTTTTCCGATAAAAAAACCATATTGGAATTCAAACGCCCCAAAATAACCTTCTTCTCAGTATTTTTTGGAATATGTGGCGCGCTGACCATTTATTTCCTGACCCATAAAAGCCCCTTGGAACACATTCAACTCATCCTCCTGCCGATTTTTCAGTACATCGTTTATTCAGCCTATCTGGAACAGAACAATAAAATAAAAGCAGCGCAGCCATCGGCACCGGCAATCGTCGATTCCGAACATCCTGAACAGAATCCCCCCGCCGAAATGAAACCCTTGAAAAGAACCAGGGCAATGATCGCGGGGGTCATGCTCCTGACGCCCCTTCTGATGGGTGGCGTGACTTCCGACTTGCTGCAAGCGGCCATGAGCTTCGCGCAAATACGTATAGAAAGGGCAACGATTCTGGTGAAACCGCCTTACGCCAACCTGTTGCCAGCCCCCAAGGATTCCCCGCTGGAAAATTACAAAAGATTTGAAAATGCGACGGTGATTTTCCGAGGCGTTGGCAATTCGACGCTCATTGAAATGCACACCGAGGAAACGACGATCCGATTGGAGATCCCAAATGATTCGATCATTGTCGAGCGCCGCGTGAAGCCCGTTGCCAAAGTCAGGAAAAATCCTGAGAAAACGGAAAGCTGATACCATCCGAACATTGACACGCTGAGCAGAACGACATGAATCGCCGCAAGAAAATAAACCAGTTATTGAAGGCTAACGCCAAAAAAGCCAGTGCCAAGCTGGCACCCAAAAGCAAGAATCAATACATCAGCAAAGCCGACCGACTGAAACTGGCGGCTGAAGCCAGTGAAACACCCATCACACCTACGCAAAGCTGATCCACGTCACCGCCCCCTTGAAGCGCTGCGCCAAAATCGTCGCGCCTGGCTGCTGATCTCAAGCTTGCGCTTCAGTCCTGCCGGGCAGGCTCCAGGCTGCCGCCCCTCCTCTTGAAATCATCTGCCCTCGGCGAAATTTCGGACAGTCAGCGAAATTGCGTCTTGCGCTAAATATATGGAAATACGAATATGCATTTTTCCATATGTTAGGTCTTCGACCAGACGGGAGAGGTGCAATGACTGAGTTTTCCAGCGAACCCCCAAATGACTTTCCAAATCTGGACCTGTCGCTTTTCGATGTACCAACACCGGAAAAGCTCGCGCAGAGCGCAGAACCACAGCACAAGCCGCGCATACTTCTACTGTACGGATCAACCCGCGAGCGCTCCTTCAGTCAGTTGCTGACCCGCGAAGCGGCACGCCTGTTGGAGCTCATGGGCGCCGAAACCGCAATCTTCGATCCTTCCGGACTACCGCTGCCGGACGATGCGCCCGTCGATCACCCCAAGGTACAGGAACTGCGCGACTTGGTGATGTGGTCGGAAGGCCAGGTTTGGTGCTCGCCAGAACGCCATGGTTCGATGTCGGCGGTGTTCAAGGCCCAGATCGACTGGATCCCGCTCGCCCTGGGCGCGGTTCGTCCCTCACAGGGCAAGACGTTGGCGGTGATGCAAGTGTGCGGCGGCTCGCAATCCTTCAACACGGTGAACCAACTTCGCGTGTTGGGTCGTTGGATGCGCATGGTCACGATCCCCAATCAATCCTCCGTCCCCAAAGCCTTCCTTGAGTTCGACGAAGCCGGACACATGAAGCCATCGTCCTATTACGACCGGGTTGTCGATGTCATGGAGGAACTGATGAAGTTCACCTTGCTGGTGCGTGGCAGAGAAGCCTATTTGGTCGACCGCTACTCCGAGCGCAAGGAAAGCGCCGAAGCACTTTCCAAACGCGTTAACCAGAGGTCTATCTAGGCACAGTGGCAGAGAGGGGTGGAGAGCTTGCGCCGCTTCAGAATCAGGATGTGCTGCGTTTGGCTTTTCGAGGCAAAATACGCCCTTGAACCGCAAGGAACGCATGAGTGAGCGCTATTACATCCAAACCCTGGAATGCCTGCCGCATAATCTCCATCTTGATAGGCGTGACAGCCTTGGCCGTGCTTCCTGGCTGCCACAAGGCGACCTATGAACAGAAAATAGACGCCTGGATCGACAGCGGCGGGAAGTCTGTCCCGACATTCCTCACCTCGGAAGAAATCAAACGTCTGGAGCAAAGGCGTTACGTCAGGGTTCTGCGTGCCACTTTGGCTCGTGATGCGTTCAACGCGAATCCCGAAGGGTTGCGAGGCAGTGTCAAGTTGACGATGAAGCTGGATCGCCAGGGCGATGTGGTGCGCTGCGAGGCTAAACCGGCTGAGGCCGGCGCGCCCTCCGGTTTGGTGAACCTCATGGCGGATGTTTGCTGGAGCAGTGTCTGGGAGCCCGTCCCGGAAAGCCTCCAGAGTCCAAACGATGGCAGCCTCGAAATCAACATACCGTTGATCGCCTCCGGAGAGACGCCGTCAATTCCTGATCACGAACGTGTACGCCAACAGGCAGCCGTGGCAAGCCGTTTCTTTTGGGACAATATCGTTGGAAAACAGTCCTTGAACGCTTTCGGTAGCGCACGCTTCGACTTCACGGCGAACGCGAAGGGCGAAGTTCTTCGGTGTGATGTAGCACTTCAAAAAAACAGCCTGCGCCCTGAATCCTTCCAGCCCAACCCCGAGTTACAGCAGGCACTCACCCGGCAATGCCTCCAGTTGAACGTAGGGAAGATGCCTGGCTTTCAAGTGAAAGCTGACGGCACTGCCAAACGTGTGGTCCGGGTGGATTACCTGCCTTGGAAAAATCATGTAGGCCAGTACTAGGGTGGGTTCGGCAGTACCTGACGCCAGTGGTCAATCAACAATCAGGATCGAAACACCATGGATGAACGCCAAGCAGCCATCAAGAACAAGATCCGCGCCGTGGTGACGAGTAGCGAATCCGACGAGATCACCTATCGATCAGAGTGGCTCGGTTACCTGCCGTTCCCGGTTTTTCAATGGGTTGAATATCAAGGCGAGAGCTTTTCCAGCGACTTCCCCTTCGATTGGACCCTTGAGGATTTGACGAGTCTTGAGCGGACAGGGTTCTTGGAAACACTGGAAGCCTACGAAAATCCGGAAGACCATTTTGATCGGGATATCAGGTATCGCGTTCATGTGGGAAACGTGTAACGGCTGGTTGGAAAAATGGACAATCCGAGGAAAGGAAATGGGCATTCTTGATCGCTTGTTCGGCGGCCGCTTTACCCTGCCGCCACCAGAGGAAACGACTGTCAGCGACGCGGCGATCATGCGGGAGCTGCATCCTTATCGCTCCGGGCTCAAGGCGTTTGCCCAAGCCCTGTTGGTCCGCATGCCAGAAGGCGAACGCGCCAGGCTGGTCAGGCGTGTGCTGCGCATTTACGATTCGGGCCAGGAGCCGGCCACGGCCCTGGTGGAAGGCCTGGTGGATGCAGACAAGGGCCAGAAGCTTGAACACTTGGCCTTGCTAGGCGTCGACTGGAAAGGCTTCGATGGTTTCGAATATCTGGTGCCCTATCTGGTCAGCGCCAGCGGGGTGAAAGAGACTTACCCCTACCGCCATGAGGGCACGCTGTCGATGTCGCAGACGCTGGCCAATTTCGACCAATGGCTGGCGGCGTTCGATAAACGCTACCTGCACCTGGACTCCGGGGGCGACGAATATATCGGGTTCATCGCCGAGGCAGACCAGGTCGAAGCCATGATCGAACTCGCGCGACAGGCAGGTCTTGAAGTGCGCCTCGAGAGTTTCTGAAGAAGATGTATTCGCCGAGCATCGTTATCCCGCTGAACGAAGCGAACACCATAACAGTCGGAGCAACAGGCCCCTCGACAAAGAAACCTGGCCCATGCTCCTACGACCCACTGCCCTCGCGACCTTGTTCGCCCTGGCTGCCGGCACGGCAACCGCTGCGCCGGAACCTCTGCGCCTGGAAAGCCTGCAACGCTGTGGCGACCTGCTCGAAGGCCAACACCAGGACTGGTGCCTGACAGCGCGCGGGCTGGGCGACGCAATGCCACAACTCAAGTTGGGCGCAAAGACGCTACCCGCAGACACGGTCCAGCGTGAAGGGGCAAACCTGCGCTTGCGCCTGGACAGCGCCGATTACCAGAGTGGCCCGCTCTGGCTGGAAGACGGCCCCCGCACCAGCAACGCCGCCTGGCTGACCTTGCGCAACAGTCATGTGCTGGCCGCCGGACCGGACGAAGTGGCGAAGAACATGGACGGCCTGACCACCTACGTCGACCTGGTCAGCGTGCTGATCGAGGAAGACCGTGATGGTCGTCAGGAAGCCGAGCGGCTGGCCCAGAAGTACGGCGCGAAAGTGGTCGGTAGCATCGCGCCGCTGAACCTGTACCAACTTCGCCTGCCGGCCAAGGATCTGCTGCAGCGTGACGCCTTGGTCCTGCGTCTGGGCAGCGAGACCAGCGTGGATGCCGTGGTCACCGAGGAGTCCTCGGCAGAAGAAACCGAGCAGGCCCCTGCCCAGCCTGAAGAGCCGAAGAAACCGGCCCTGGACTCTGACGAATGGGCCGCGAATCGCTTTCTCGACGCGGTGAATTATTACCAACGACGCATTCCCGGGCGACAGCCGCCCATCCAGCCGCGACCGGTGCGCATCGGCCTGATCGAGCGCGATGTGGATTTCGACACGACGGATTTCGCGGACTACCTCGGTGCTTGCTCGCCACCGCGCACCTGCGTCTACGCCCGTGATGCGGACAAACCGGACAACCACGGCACAACCGTCGCCGGCATCCTCGCCGCACGCTGGGACGACAGTGGCAACACCGGTTTGCTCCGAGGCCTGGACAAGGCCAGCGGTGGCTTCGAGGTCATCGTCGAACGTAATTCCGATGCCGGGATCACCGCCAACATCGCCGCCTCGGTCAACCTCGTGGAAGATGGCGTGCGCGTGCTCAATTGGAGTTGGGGCATCCATCGCGTCGGCGCCAAAGATATCAAAGGCGATGACGTCGACTCGCTGCTGCGCTCGGGCCTGGCCATGGGCGGCTACGAAGAACTGCTGGAAGAGTTTTTCCTCTGGCTGCGCAAGGCACATCCCGACGTGATCGTGGTGAACTCCGCCGGCAATGGCTCCTCGTTCTCGGGCAGTGATGAATACCGCTTGCCCTCCTCCTTCATTACCGAGCAATTGCTGGTGGTCGGTGGACACCAGCGCAGCGAACGCACCGGCGTCGCCGTCGACGACCCGGCCTATGCCGTCAAGCGCAGCTCCTCGAACATCGACATGCGCGTCGACATCACCGCCGCCGCTTGCGCCCACGCCTCGACGACCAACGCCGGCCAGGACAACGCGGTGCATTGCGGCACGTCCTACGCCACGCCCATGGTCGCGGGCCTGCTGGCGGCGATGCTGTCCATCAACCCGCAACTGCAACCCGAGCAGTTGCGCATGCTGCTACGCCGCAGCGCCATGACCATCGGCGACAACCACGACTTCGAACAGATGGACGCCGAAGACCTCACCGCGCCCATCCTGCCGTCGGAGCGTCGCTACCAACTCAATGACAAAGACGTCGGCCGCTCGGCGCGGCTGGACATGCAAAAGGCCCTGGACCTGGCCGCGCAAAGCCGTGACCGGGTGCGCTGAACCGGTGGGTCATGGGGCCAGTCGGTAGGTGGATTGCACCAGCCCCGAAGGAAAGCTGCGGCTGGATACGAGTTTCAACTCCACATCCCGCTCAAGCCCGCCAAACAATGGCCGCCCCGAGCCTACGTCCTCCCATCTGGAGAGCGAAACCGTCGCAGCTTGTCATTGATCTGTGCATTTATCATTACCCTGCAATCGAATCTCACTCGGAAGCACATGACCTTTTTCGCTATCTCACCTTGAGGAAAATGGAAGCAGTGCTAGCCTACTGACAGTACACGCCAGCAGTGAAAGGCATTTACGCTATAGCCAGTGGGAGGTTCTATGCTCGCCAGGTTTTGCTGCGGGATTGTATTGCTAACTACCATACTTCCATCCACCAGCGCTCACGCTCAAATCACCGGTCCACTTAACTTGCCAATAGGCAATGGCGTCGGCGAGCTCGGTGTTGAGCGTGTTCCCAACGAAGAATGCAGGGGCCCGGCCACCATCGCCTCTGCTCCCGATGGTCAGTTGGCCATTCTGGACAGCGTCAATCAGAAGATCCTGATCGTCGATACAAAGGCCGTCACAGAAATCAAGCTGCCTTCCGACTTGCTCGACCCCGTTGATTTGATCGCAACAACATCCGGCTACGTGGTGGCCGGCGCGCTGGGCGACGTGGCCCTGGTTTCAGCGCAGGCCAAGGTGAGTTCGCGCGTGTCCACCGACTACGACCCCGAGTCGGGCGCGCCCCGCTTCGTGGTGCTGTCGGACAGCCAGCTCATGCTCGAGAACCTCGCCGGAAAACAGGTACCCATCGATATAGACAGCAAGTTGTTGGGCCCGCTTACCGACCCAGGCCAGGTGAGTGCGGCGTCCTTTGATTTCAAACTGGACAAGCCCACGCTTGCAGTGGGTAGCAACACACTGCCCACCACAGGGTTCAAGCAAACCAGCGTTCCCTCGCAGCGACGCTTGGTCGATGTCCGCATGTTCTGGGCAAGCGCCAATGACGGCGCCCTGATTGCGACGCAGGAATCAGTGAAAGCGCCCGAAGAACTAAGCTTCGTGCGCCTGATCACAACCGATGCGCAAGGCACACCCACCACCGAGGCATACATGCCCCCAGATGCCTACACGTGCAACATCCGCCGCCCCTTCGCACGATTGACCAATGGTGTGGTCGTCAACCTTTCATTCGCCATGGATGGGAAAGTCACCGTTGAGCCCGTGGTGTTTTCCAAATTCGGCACCGCCAAGCCAATGGCCATTGCCCGGCCCACCGATGTAGCGCTGATTGCCTCCGAACAGGACACACTCAAGCAGTTGGAACAACTGAACGGAACCAGCGCTGTCGGCCTGGTCGCACTGCAACAAGTCAGTCGCCAGAGCATATTAAGAAAAGCGCGCGAGGCGCTGGAGCTGAAGTGGGTCATGAATGCCAGTAATTACAGCCGCGCCGGGGTTCCCAACCTCTGTAATCCCACGGCCAATATCTGGCACCGCCCTAGCCGACTGGATGCACTGCTGGAGAAGGAAGTCACCGCCATTCCCTACCGCTGGGGCGGTTACGCCAGTTCACTCGATACCTTCAAGCAGCACCTCAATAGCGGCAGGCTGGCGGGCTCGGACTGCACATGCCGCAACTCCAATTGCGTCTATCCCGGAGCGACGGGCCTAGACTGTTCAGGCTTTGTCTCCTACGCCTGGCAAACCGGGGCCTACTACACAACACGTAGCCTGCCAGACGCCAAAATAAGCACCACGGTGCTCTGGGAGGACTTGCGCCCCGGCGACATCGTCAACAAGTCCGGGTCCCATGTTCGGCTTCTCGAAAGCACCACAAACGGCCCAAAAGGACGCGTCCACACCGTGATCGAATCAGCAGCTAATGCGTCCTGCGGCGGCGTTTGCCGTCGCTCGTACAGCGAAGCTGAGTTGATGCGGGCAGGCTACAAGCCTCTCTCGCGACTAGACCTGACTCCCTGAAGGAAGCGACGCATGGGCGGCATGAATCAATTCGCAACCACACTGCTGTTGGTGGCCTTTTCCCTGGATACCGCGCACGCCATGGAAGACAGCTGCCTGTTCGAGAATAATAGGGACGCCACGACACGCATCCACTACACCTGCGTCCTGGCCAATGGCGATGGTAATTGTGAAAGCAGCGGATCGGGCTTCATCATCTCCGAATCGGGGCTGGTCATCACCAACGACCACGTCATCCGCCCGGTGGGGAATGTCACGGTCGAATCCGAAACAATCGATGTCAAGGTCGGCAGCCGGAGGGCCAGCAGCGTAGGGGCCACAGTGGTCGCGCGTGACAGGGCCAACGATATCGCCTTACTGCAATTACCCCCACGCGACAATGGCGAGAGCTGGCAGAGCGTTGCGATCGGCACAGCCGTGCCGACGCCGATAGCTGCCCCCTTGATGGCTCTAGGGTATGCCGGGTGGGAGTTGGCGATGATACCCAACGGCATGAAAACAGCGGAATTGGCCGAGGTGGATGGCGTCTACAAGCCTTGGTGGCAAACCAATCTGGCACTGAACGAGGGCAACAGCGGTGGCCCCGTGTTTGGCAGCAATGGCACGGTCATCGGTATCTCTGTTGCCTACAAAAGATCTAGCCAGTTGGTTTCGTACGTCATCCCGATCTACTACGCCAAACCGTTCCTTGACCTAGCTGGTACTCAATCCGTCACCTATGGCAGTTGCGCGACCTTTCCTGCATGCAGGAAGAAGATCCACGGCATCGAGGGTTATGAACTGAATGTGACAGTCGAGAAGCTGGGCAAGTGGCAGACAAAGAAATCCAGCAACCCGGAGTTCTGCAATGCCTTTCTTACCGAACTACAGTCGCAATTCCCGAAATCCGAATTCACCTATTTGCAATCTGAGCAGTACACGAGCATGAATCGCGGCAAACGCGAGCACCTTTACTACTGCAAGTTCCAGCGGTTCGAAGATCCGATCTACAAACTTGCTCAATCCGAATTCTGCCTGCAATAACCGTCGGCAAGGCCAGTACCTGGCTAAAAGCGGCAAGCCCGCCTTAGCGACAACACAGGCAACCACTGACCAGCGGCTGATCGGGGTCGTTTTCAAGAAATGTAACCATGACTTCCATGCCCGTCCGCAGGGGCCCGACTTCACACCCCCAATCGGAGGGTCCCATCAGCCAACACCGACTCTTGTCATCAAATCTGTCGTCGCGGTCCCAAGGGAACTTGACCTTGATCCTTACCAAGCACCCATCACTCTGGATCTCTTCGTCTTGCAAGGCGATGACAACAGCCGTCTGGTCGCTTGGCACCCGAGGCTTCTTGTGGGCCAACGACGGACGATAGGACACATTCCATGGAAGAACGATAAAGCGGTTGCGGTAACCCTGATGGAAGTCACCTTCGTGCGCAGCGTTGCCACTGGCGACATCCTCATTCAATACCTGTGGTTGCCGACCTTCGTGGATGACCTGGGTCAGTAGCCATAGGGCGTTCCACTCCTGGCGCGGATGGCCTGCGATTTCCAGCACATGGCCGCTGACTAAGCGAGTCTGGTCACTTTGCCCTTCGGCTTGACGATAAGCCGCATGGCGACGCTCCATAGTGCGAAGGCGTCTCTGCTCGCCGTGCTCATGACCGGTGAAACACTCCGGCCTGTCATCGTCTTCAATGTCCAGGTGTCGCTCGACATCATCGTTGCGGTGCGAGTCACGACGGGGGAGCTGCCCCAGACGCAGGTTGATGCGCTTGATCAGCGGCTCGTTGGTCACCCTATCGCGCGCTTGCCCATAAGCGGTGGGCTGTCCGATCCCGGGGAAAATCGCCTGGTCATCGCCAAACACCAGCACGTGGCCTTGGACACTGTGCTGGAAGTGAAAGTGGATACCCTCTTCTTCGCACAAGCGCTGAACAAAGTGCAAATCCGTTTCGCCGTACTGGGTACAGTAATCACGCTCTGGGTAGGTCGCCCCCAGGCGAAACCGATAGGCATCGCCCAGAATGCCGTGCTCTTCCAGGATCAAGGCGACGATTCTCGGCACCGAGAACTGTTGATAGATCCTCTGGTTGATGCGGTGCCGCAAGTAGGAGAGGTGCGGTACGAGGGCCAGGCTGTAATGTGTCAAACCCGGGCCATGACCGCTTTGTGCGATATGGTAGACCCGTCCATGAATGCCGTTGCCCGTAGTGCCCAACGTCAGAAAAGCCTCTTTGTCGAAAAGGCTTGCAAGATCCAGGTCAGACCGTTCGCTAACACACTCCACGTTGAAGAGGTAAGGCCTGCTGATTCCCTCTTCTCCAGTGAATGCGAGCACTTGAACATCGTGCTCGAAACCGTTGATGGTCAAACTGAACTGCGTTTGATTGGCTGAGCTGAACATCCGCTGTTCTCTTTTTACATAAGGCGGCGCAATGGACCGGAAGACACCGGCCTGATGAGTTGACAGATACCAACCAACCAGCCCTGCGCCCCTGTATATCAGCGTTTACGTCTTACTTTCCAGGTATCCAAATCAAAGCCGGATCACACGCCACTCTTCACTTTGGTCCAGATCCGCGTGCGGATGCGCTCCAATTTCAATGGCAGTGGTTCAAGTGGAATAAGTGTAGCGATCGTCTTTTTGTCTGGATAAATCCATGGATTGTCTCGCAGTTTCTGCTCTACAAACTCGGCGGCATCCTTATTTGCGTTAGGGTATAGCGTGTGGTTTGAGGTCTTGGCGATAATTTCTGGTCGCAACATATAATTGATGAACGCCATGCCTTCCTTGGGATGAGGCGCATCTTTTAGCAAAACCAGATTCTCCGACCAGGACAACGCGCCTTCGCGGGGAAGACTGTAGGTAATCTTGCGTCCCGTATTGGCCTTCTCGTTGATGGCCTGTGCCGCCAGGGCACCATTGGCCCATCCCACCACTGCACAAATATTACCGTCAGCCAGATCGGCGTCGATTCTGGACGAGTCGAAATAAAGGACATAAGGCCGGATCTTCAACAGCAGGGCTTGAGCTTTCTGGTAATCATCCGGGTTCTTGCTGTTGCTCGGGAGCCCAAGGTAATTCAAGGCAATCGAAATGATCTCGCTTGGCGAGTCAAGCATTGCCACACCACACGACTGTAGCTTACTGATGTTTTCTTCTTTGAAGATCAGATCCCAGCTATTTACCGGAGCATTATCACCCAATGCCGCTCTGACTTTGTCAACGTCATAACCAATGCCAGTAGTGCCCCACAAATAGGGTACCGCGTAGCGGTTACCAGGATCATTGACCGCGAGTTGGGCCAGGATGTCAGGATCGATATGTGAAAAGTTACTCAGTTGATGACGATCCAATGGCTGAAGAACTCCCGCCTGGATCAGGCTTGGCAACACATTGGAAGTCGCCACGACCACGTCATACCCGGTGCGCCCGGCCATGACCTTGCTCTGCATGATTTCGGCGCTGTCGAACGCATCCATATGCACGCTCGTGCCAGTTTCCTGCTCAAACTCCTTTGGCGTCTCCGGCGCAAGCAACCCGAACCAGTTATACAGGTAGATCCCGGGCTCTACAGCCGCCACTGAAGTGCTTATCCCTGCACAGAGAAGCGAGGCCGAAAAAATGGTTCGCAAATGTGACTTTCTCATGCAACATCCTTGTCAAGACGATATGCCCTCATGGCCATCGTAAACCCTGGCAGCGAATATACCGGGTGTAACCGAATAGTAAATACCTACGAATACTTACCTTTGACCTGCTAATCCCTAACCCTAAAGGGGTAGAAAATGCCGTTTGACCTCCATAGCCTGGCTTGGCATCGATCGATTGGCAAGCTGATCATGCAGCTGAATCGCCCAGATTTCTGGAGTTCACTGGTTCGCACATTAAATGAATATGTACAGATCGATAATTGGGTTGTATTGATTTTCAGCAATCAACACGTGCAGGTCGTCAGCCTTCCTGAGGTCGCCGATGCGGAAGAAGTCGACGCATTCACTCATCGCTATGTGAAAGGTCTTTACTTGCTGGATCCGTTTTATATAGCCAATCGGGAAAACCCACAGAGTGGCTTCTTCCACCTATTGGACATTGCCCCGGAATACTTTCTTGAAACCGAGTATTACCATCAGTATTTTGCCCAATACATCTCCATGGATGAGGCCCAGTACAATGTCCAACTCGACCCCGACCGAACGTTATGCATTTCCATCGGCAGCAAACTCCGCTTTAGCCAAGAACAAATAACCATCCTTGACATTATCAAACCCTGGGTGACTGCCTTGATGCATCAGCGCATGGGTTTTGAAATTGATGTAGAGAAAACGCTGAGCGAGCCGCCGCTGTGGCCAGAAACGGTCAATCAACTTGGCACTCAAATTACCGCACGCGAAAGTGACGTACTCCGTTTATTACTCAGCGGCTTCTCCAACAAAGAAATAGCCGGAAAGCTGTCCCTCTCGGCGGAGACCATAAAAGTTCACCGCCGCAACATCTACGCAAAGTTAAACATCAAGTCACAATCTGAACTGTTTGCTCGATTTTTCATGCCAAAACAGAATATTCCCGCTACCCATTGAAGTTCGGGCATCACGCTAATTCGCGTGATCAGGCGCCTGCAAGCATCAAGTCCAGATTCTGCACCGCCGCGCCAGCGGCGCCCTTCCCAAGATTGTCAAACACCGCAGCCAGCAAAACCTGCCCGGTCTCATCGTTCTCAAACACCGACAAGCGCAAATCATCTGTCCCGTTAAGCGCCTGGGGATCAAGGGAGGTCAACTCTTTAGCTTCCTGCATCGACATCACGTGTACATGGCCCGCATCGGCGTAGTGCCGGGTCAGACACGCATGCAACTGCACCGCGCTCACGCCAGGCGCCAACAAGCGGGTTTGCAAAGGAATGGTCAGCGCGATTCCCTGCCGAAAAGCGCCATAGGCCGGCACAAACATCGGCCGTTCCGTCAGCCCGCTTTGCTGCTGAATCTCCGGAACATGCTTGTGTGCCAGCCCCAGCCCATAGACCTGAAACGCCGGCGCCGGCGATGCGCCCTCCCCCTCATATTCTTGTACGCCGGCACGCCCTTTTCCGGAATAGCCCGACACGGCGTAAATATTCATCAGGTAGTCCGTGGGCAGTAGCCCAGCCTCCAGCAGTGGGCGTAGCAGCCCTATCGCTCCCGTGGGATAGCAACCGGGGTTGCTGACCCGCCGCGCCGTGGCGATTCGTCTGGCCTGCTGCGAGTTCATCTGCGCGAAACCGTAGACCCAGTCTGGATGGGTACGGTGCGCGGAACTTGCATCGATCACGCGGACAGCTGGGTTTTTGATGCTCGCTACCGCGTCGCGCGCGGCCGGGTCGGGCAGGCAAAGCATTGCGATGTCGCAGTCGTTGATGGCTTCAGCGCGGCGTTGCGGATCCTTGCGATATTCGGCGCTGAGGGTGAGCAGCCGCAGATCGCTCCGGTCGCGCAGACGTTGATGGATTTGCAACCCGGTGGTGCCTTGGTCGCCATCGATGAATACAAGGGGACTTGCCATGGCATGCTCTCGAACATTGAAAATCAGGAGTTCCAATGTTCAGCGAGGCGCTAAGATAGGAAAAGTTGAATTTATTAACGCTGGAATTCAGTTTTTCTGAACAAGGGCTCACTATGCGGGAAATCAGTCTGGACCGGCTGCGTACGTTGGTGGCGATTGCCGACCTGGGATCGTTTGCCGAAGCCGCGCGTGTGCTGCACCTTGCGCCACCCACTGTCAGCCTGCATATCGCGGACCTGGAGTCGCGGGTGGGTGGCAAGCTCTTGTCCCGCACACGTGGGCGCGTTCAGCCTTCAGCAATAGGAAACACCCTGGTGGAGCGCGCGCGGCGCCTGCTGGCAGATGCGGAGCAGGCGCTTGAGGACGTGGAGCGTCAGGTACAAGGATTGGCCGGACGTGTGCGGTTAGGCGCCTCTACCGGGGCCATCGCACAGTTGCTGCCAAACGCTTTGGAAACGTTGAGCCAACGCCACCCCGCTATCGACGTGCAGGTCGCGGTGCTCACCTCCCAGGAGACCTTGAAGAAGCTTGCCGAGGGCTCCTTGGAGATCGGTCTGGTCGCGCTGCCGCAGTCGCCGGTGAAGGGCTTGCGGATCGAGCCGTGGCGACGGGACCCGGTCATGGCCTTCTTGCCGGCTCGCTGGGAATGCCCGGACACCGTGACACCCGGTTGGCTGTCCGCTCAGCCGTTGATTTTGAATGACACCACCACTCGCCTTTCGCGCTTGACGTCGGAGTGGTTCGCCAGTGACGGCCGACAGCCGGTGCCGCGCATTCAACTGAACTACAACGATGCGATCAAAAGCCTGGTGGCGGCGGGATATGGTGCGACGTTGTTGCCCCATGAGGCCTCCACGCCATTGCCCGATACCCGGATCGTCATGCGGCCATTAAAGCCCTTGTTGTGGCGTCAACTGGGTATCGCCCACCGCAGTCTGGACATCGAGCGGCCTACGCAACATGTACTGGATGTGTTGTGGGAGTTGAGCGCGCAGTGATGCCCCCCAAATGCTTCGAACTTTGCCGTCGCCAAAGAGACTACCTGAAAGTGCCAGTACCACCGGTGGTCGTGGTGCCACATAACCCTCAAAGCAGGCTTTAGTGACAGAATCCCCAATCGATCGTTTCGGAGACCCCCATGCTTCGCGTATTTGAACAAAGGCTCGACCCCTTCCCGCCCGACGAGGTACCGCCACCGCCCGAAGGCCTGGCTCGGTTTCTCTGGGCCTGCACACGGGGCGCCCGCGGTTACATCCTCGCGTTTGCGCTGCTCAGCGCCGGTGTGTCGATCTATGAAGCCTGGCTGTTTTCCTTCCTCGGCCAAGTCGTGGATCTGCTCTCGACCTGGCAGGCCGGCGGTGAGGCGGCGGCGCAGGAAAGTCGCGTGCTGTGGGGCATGGGCCTCGTCATGCTGGCCAGCATCGGGCTGGTAGCGTTGCGTACCATGGTGCAGCACCAGGTATTGGCGATCAATCTGCCGTTGCGGCTGCGTTGGGACTTTCACCGCCTGATGCTGCGGCAAAGCCTGTCGTTTTTCTCCGACGAGTTCTCTGGCCGGGTCACCACCAAGGTGATGCAGACTGCGCTGGCCGTGCGTGACGTGCTGTTCACCCTGATCGAGATCGCCCCCGGAATCGGCGTGTATTTCATCGCGATCATCGCATTGGCCGGTGGCTTCGCCCTGAAACTGATGCTGCCTTTCGTGGCCTGGATCGTGCTGTTTGGGCTGGCCATGCTCTACTTCGTGCCCCGCCTGGGGAAAGTCGGACAGGAACAGGCCAATGCGCGCTCTTCGATGACCGGACGTATCTCGGACGCCTACACCAACATCACGACCGTGAAGCTGTTCTCCCACTCCAATCGTGAAGCGCACTTCGCGCGCGCGGCCATGGAGGATTTCAAACAGACCGGCTTTCGCCAGATGCGTCTGGTCAGCCAATTCGAGATCGTCAACCAGGCGTTGGTGGTGGGGTTGATCATGGCGGCAGGCGGTTATGCCCTTTGGCTATGGCACCAGGGCGACGTCGGCGCCGGTGCCGTGGCGGCGATCACCGCCATGGCGTTGCGTATCAACGGCATGTCGCACTGGATCATGTGGCAAATGACCTCGCTGTTCGAGAGCATCGGCACCGTGCAGGATGGCATGGCCACCCTTACCCGCGGCCCCAAGGTGCAGGATGCGCCGGACGCGGGGGTGCTGGTGACCTCCGGCGGAGCGGTCACCTTCGACAATGTGAGCTTCAACTACAATGGCGAACGCCAGGTGCTCAATGGCTTGAGCCTGAACATTCGCCCGGGCGAGAAAATCGGCCTGGTGGGCCGCTCCGGCGCGGGCAAATCCACGCTCATCAACTTGCTGCTGCGCTTCTATGATGTCGACAGCGGGCAGATCCGCATTGACGGGCAAGACATTGCGCACGTGACACAAGACAGCCTGCGCAGCGCCATCGGCATGGTCACCCAGGATACGTCCCTGCTGCACCGCTCCATTCGCGACAACATCGCCTATGGCCGACCCGATGCGAGCGACGCACAAATCCGCCGTGCCGCGGCCAATGCCCAGGCCGATGAGTTCATCAGCCAACTGAGCGACCGCCAGGGCCACACCGGCTACGACACCTTGGTCGGCGAGCGCGGCATCAAGCTGTCGGGCGGCCAGCGCCAGCGCGTCGCGATTGCCCGAGTGATGCTCAAGAACGCCCCGATCCTGCTCCTTGACGAGGCGACCAGCGCGCTGGATTCGGAAGTCGAAGTGGCCATCCAGGAAAGTCTCGATGAAATGATGCAGGGCAAAACCGTCATCGCCATCGCCCATCGGCTGTCCACGATTGCGGCGATGGATCGACTGATTGTCATGGACGATGGACGCATCATCGAACAGGGCACCCACAGCGAATTGCTCGCCAAGAACGGCATCTATGCGCGACTGTGGCACCATCAGAGTGGCGGGTTCCTGGGTGAGGACCGGTGGGTGGGCGAGGCGATGGATCAGGTATGAGCGTGGATGGCCCGGAGGGCAACGTTCACTTCACCCCGATGGTCCCAGCCGATGACTGGCACCAGTGCCATAATCCCTCCCCGCTCATGCCAGAGACGGATCAATGACCACCGAACGCTACGACCAGCTCGCCATCTTCGCCGCCGTCGCCCAGGAGCGCAGCTTCACCCGCGCAGCGGCCAAGCTGGGCATGTCGCAACCGGCGCTGAGCCGGGCGATGCGTCAGTTGGAGGAGCGGCTGGGGGTCAGGCTGCTCTCGCGCACCACGCGAAGTGTCGCCCCGACCGAAGCCGGTGAACACCTGCTGCGGGTGGTCGCGCCGCGATTCGAAGAGATCGATAACGAGATGGCGATGCTCAGTGAGTTTCGCGATAAGCCGGCGGGTAAGTTGCGCATCACTGCCGGTGAGCACTCTGCGATCACGATCTTGCAATCCGTTCTCGCCAGGCTGCTGCCAAACAATCCCGATCTCAATATCGAAATCATCGTCGACTACGGTTTTACCGATATCGTCGCGGAGGGTTTCGACGCCGGTGTCCGGCTGGGCCCACAGGTCGCCAAGGACATGATCGCCATGCGTATCGGCCCTGATATGCGCATGGCGGTTGTGGGCTCGCCAGCGTATTTCGGCCGATACCCCAAGCCAGTCATCCCTGACGACCTCACGGCGCACAATTGCATCAACCTGCGCATGCCGACCCATGGCGGCCTTTACATCTGGGAGTTCGAGAAAAACGGACAGGAAGTGAACGTCCGAGTGGAAGGCCAGTTGGTGTTCAATACCATCGCGATGCGCCTGGAGGCGGCCCTCCAAGGGTTGGGGCTGGCCTACATGCCGGAGGACCAGGTGCAAGACGCTGTCGCGCAAGGCCGGTTGATTCGGGTGCTGGAAGATTGGTGCGAGCCGTTTTCCGGCTACCACCTCTACTATCCCAGTCGCCGCCAAAGTTCACCGGCCTTTACGCTGCTGCGCGAAGCCTTGCGCTACGTGGGTTGATTGGCCTGGACGGTGTCCAACGCTTCACTGGTACGCTTGGCCGCGGCGGCGTCGCCCTGCTCGTCCAGTAGCTGGATCAGTTGCCGCAGCTGTGCAGCGCTCAAGCCGACTCGCAGGCTGGCGGCCAGGTGCGAGCGCAGTTGCGACTCCACGCCGGGAGTGACCGCCAGCGCGGCGACTGTCGCCAGCTCGCGGCTTTGCCAGTCCAGGTTGTCACGCTCGAAAATGTCGCCAAACAGGTGCGTCTGCAAGTACTGGTTGATGACCGGGACGAAGTCGAACAACGGCCCCTGGACGGGCGCACCGGCAATGCGCGTCTGATTGGCCGTGCCCGCCGCCAGCAGCTCATCGCCGGTAGGAATCAGGCGAGCGGGCTCGCGTCCCGGGTCGTCCTGGACGCCGCGTTGCTTGCGCGCCTCCACCACTTTCATCAATTCGCCGAGGGCGTTGAGGCTGCGGGGAAAGCCACTGTAGGCATAAAGCTGCACCAGGATTTCCTTCGCCTCGCTGACGGTAAGGCCGGCATCCAGCCCTTGATTCAAAGCAGTGTTGAGACCAGGCATATTGCTCGTCGCCATGGCGGCGGCAATCAGCGGGATGGCTTGCTGCTTGGCCGACAGGGTTTGCGAAACCGCCACGGTATCCGGCCTGGCCGTTGTCGTAGACGCTCCAGCGGCGCCGTACTGTTCTTCGCTGACCTTCTCCATCCACTCCACGCTCTTGCCCTCCACCGTCCCAGTGACGGCCAGGTGAGTCATGGCGCTCGTCGGCGCAGCACCATGCCAATGCTTGACACCTGGCGGGCAAACGATCACGTCGCCCGGACGGATCTGCTGCACGGGCTTGCCCCACTCCTGCGTCAGTCCAACACCGGAAATCACCACCAAGCGTTGACCGGCGGGATGGGTATGCCAAGCCGAGCGCGCGCCCGGTTCGAAGCTGACGTAGGCGCCGGAGGCGCTCACTTGATCGGTAGCCGGGAACAATGGATCGACCCGCACTCGCCCGGTGAAATAGTCCGCCGGGCCTGCGACCGAAGCCTGGCTGCCGGCCCGGCTGATCTGCTGCGAAGTCCGGGATTCGCTGGAGCTTTCCGTACTGGCGGCGTCGGCAAAAGGCACCGCCGCGCATAGCGCAAAACAAAGGCTACCCGCCTTGGCTGCGGCGGGTACTTTCGGTGGGGTCGAACGCAGAGTCATTTGGCTTCCTCTCGATTGATATCGCAGAGAAGCAAATTACCCTTGCCGCATTAATCGATAAACCATGCCAGTTACATAGCACTCATATCGCAATCGTATAAATACAACGGGACAACGCGACTTACCTTTTCTCAACCAATCGCAGTGACTGCGCCCCCTCCAGCGATAGGTGAATCACAGCAGCCCTGCTCGGGAAGTTCGGCGCATCGTCATCGGTATTCTCCATCACAGGAATGTCGATCAGGGTCTGCTCACCCGTCGGGTCGCTGACCAGCTTGGCATCCAGTTTGTCGATGGCACGCCAGCTGTCGCCCCCGATGCGCATCACGTCCAACAGGCTGTAGTGCGGCACACCTTCTTCGTTCTCTTCGGGCGTAAAGGCCGCCAGGTATTGGCTGTAGTTGTTGCCCATACCAAAACCCTCGATGGTGAAGACCGCGAGGGTGACCTGGCTGTCCTCGCCAGTGTCCAGCGTCTGCACCAGCGTCGCTTCCGGGTAGCCGGTGGCATAGCTGTCCTTGATGAGCGCCACCAAGTGCCCGATCTGTGCTTCCAGGGCTTTCGGAACGGGTTTCGATTCAGCGGCGTGAGTCAGGGTGCAGGTGAAAAACAAGGCAGCGGTCAGCAGGCGCAATTTCATGAAAGTGAATGTCCAGGGGCGTCGGGAGGTCTGCGCGCAATGGTAGCGGTTGGCAAGGGATTTGGTAGCCCGGTGTCGATAGGTTTTGTGGTGGGGTGCACAACCTTGCTCGCCAAAGCGGTGGATCAGTGCGCATTGAGGTTGGATGCACTGCCGCCATCGCGAGCAAGCTCGCTCCCACAGTGGATTTGGGGTGCTGCACGGTACTTGAAACCTATGCAGGACCCTTGTGGGAGCGAGCTTGCTCGCGATAGCGGAATGTCAGGCGACATGGATGTTGAACGGGCTGGCCTCATCGCGAGCAGGCTCGCTCCCACAGTGGATTTGGGGTGCTGCACGGTACTTGAAACCTATGCAGGCCCCTTGTGTGCGAGCTTGCTCGCGATAGCGGTGGGTCAGTTCGCAATCGATGTTGGATGCTTCAAGTCATCGATGCACTGGCAGCAGCCTGCGCAAACCCCCGCCGCAAGTCCTCGATCAACACCTCGACATCCTCCAACCCCACATGCAAGCGCACTACCGGATTCAATGCCCGATCCTCGGCACGTTGCCGATCCTGGGTATCAGCAACGGTCACCAGGCTCTCAAATCCCCCCCAGGACGCGCCCAACCCAAACACCTGCAATGCGTCGATGAATCGCTCCAGGTAAGCGTCGTCGTGTTCGCGAAGTTCAAAGGACAGCAACCCATTGCTGCCCTTGAAATCCCGCTGCCACAATCCGTGGCCGGGATGCTCGGGCAGCGCGGGATGGAAGACCCGCTTCACCTGCGGTTGCGCCTGCAGCCAATGGGCGATTTCCAGGGCCTGGCGCTCATGGGTGTCCAGGCGTGGCACGAGGGTGCGCGCGCCACGCAGGACCAAGTAGGCGTCGTCGGGGCTGACGGTGTTGCCGAAGCTGTCGCTCATGGCCGCCAGTGCCGGCCAAGCCTCCTGACGCGTGCACACGCTGCCCATGACCACGTCGCTGTGGCCGCTCAGGTATTTGGTCAGGGCCATGATCGAGATGTCGGCGCCTAATGCCAGTGGCCGGTACAACACGCCCGAACCCCAAGTATTGTCCACCGCCAGCAAGATGCCGCGCGGCTTGCAGAGTGCGGCGATGGCCGGCAAGTCGCAGAGCTCGTACAGCAAGGAACCGGGCACTTCGGTGTAGACCATTTTGGTGTTGGCCTGCAACCTTCCAGGCAGGTCGCTGCCGTCGGGGGCGAAGTAGTCGACTTCTATGCCGAAGGCCTCGAGGAAGTCCCGGGCCACACGCCGTACCGGGGCATACACCGCATCGGTGATCAGCACATGATCGCCAGGCCGCAGGTAGGCCAGGAAGGTTTGCGCCACGGCAGCCAACCCGGTGCCAAACAGCCGAGTGCGGTAGCCACCCTCCAATTCAGTGACGAGGTCTTCCAGGGCGAAGGCCGTCGGATTGCCCCGGGCGCCATAACTCAGGACGCGCTCGCTGTCGCGCCGGGCACGGGCGTCACGCATCTGGGCCAGGTTGTCGAACAGCACCGTGCTCAGGCGGCTGACCGGTACGTTGACGGGCCTGGCACCGACGCCCTTTGCGGTGCGCGCGCCATGGACCAGACGGGTCCGCAGCCGCTCAGCGACAATGCTTTGAGGCTGTCCCTGCAATGGCTTGAGGCTGGCGATCTCCTCCTCGCTCATTTGCGCCAGCAGACCGATTTCCCACGCCAGGTATTGGCGCGCCGCGTCCTTGTTGCCAGCGTGGCGGTCGTGGGTGAAAAACAGGAAATCGATGCACTGTGCATCCGGCAATGTATCGGCGCCTTCTTGCAGCAACAGGCCCGCCGAGCACCAGGCATCCGGACCGCCTTCCAGCAAACGGACCTCCGCTTGAGGCAGCTCCAGTGCCGCCAGGGCGGCGAGTCGGGCGTCATCGGCCACCAGCACCAGCGGCCGCTGCTCACCCGCCAGCGCACGGGCCAATAACGGCCGGATCGACCAACGCGCCCCGGCGATATGACCTTTGCGATACGCCCGGCTCGAACGCAGGTCGATCAAGACCACTGCGTCATCCTTCAGGGCGTCGGCCAAGGCCTGCACACTGATCAGCGGCAACTTTTCAGGCGCGACGCCGGCTGGAGCCGGTAATGCCAGGCCACTGCTCAACCCACCGGACAACACAAAGGCCTCGTGCCCCAGCTGCCGCAGCCAACTGGCGATGATCGGTGCGCGCACGCCGTCGTTGTCGAACAGCACCACCCGCGCCTGGCGCACGCCCACGTACAGATCGGTGGATTGAATCAACTGCCCGCCCGGCGTGTGTTGCGCACCCGACAACGTGCCAGCGGCAAACTCCTCGGCGGTGCGCACGTCGCAGAGGAACAGACTGCGCCTGGCGTCCGCGGCCCACTGCTCGACCTGGGCAACCCCAACGACAGGCGCTCCGGCCCGCTCGGCCAGCTGTGTCGCCGCCAAGCGCTGCCCCGGCAACGTGCTGCTCGACACCTCATCGGCATAACGACGCTCGCTGCCGTGTTCCAGTTGAAGATCTTCCAGGTGCCAGCCTTGCGTACCGTTTTCCAGGGCATAGATCGGGTTTTTCAAACCCAGGTCGATCAACGTCTGGGCGCCAATGATGCTGCGGGTCCGGCCGGCGCAATTGACCACGATGGGGGTCTGCTCGTCCGGCACCAGGTCGTGCACGCGGTAGCCCAGTTCGCCGTTGGGGCAACAGATCGAACCGGGAATGGTCATCTTGCGATACTCCTCCAACGGTCGGCCGTCGAGGATCACCAGCGGCTCACCCCGGGCCTGCCACTGCGCCAGTTGGCGGGCGCTGACGTGAGGCGTGTGACGGACCGCCTCCACCTGCTCGCCAAAGGCCTTGGACGGCACGTGCACACCAGCAAACAGCTGATAGCCGGCGGCCTGCCAGCCATCGGCGCCGCCCTCCAGGATGTGCACATTGACATAACCCAACGCTTGCAGGCGTTGCGCCGCACGGGCCGCCAGATCCCCGCCATCCTGATCATGGAGCACCAACCGCACCTGGAGGTTCGGCGCCAGCCGCCGCACTTCCAACTCCAAACGGCTATAGGGCAGGCTCACCCCGAAAAACAGATGGGCTTCGCCATATTGGCCGTGCTCACGCACATCAAACAGGGCGATTTCCTGCCCGTCGAACAACCACTGCTGCAGTTGCTGGGGAGTTAGGGTCTGGCTCATGGGAGTCCCGCTGGAAAAATGGAGTGACTGGAACGCAAGGTTGGCGTCAGTGGGCATAGGCCTTGATCGACGGGGCCATTTGCGAGGCGTTGTAATTGAGGATGCGCCCGTCGGCTTCGACGCCGTAACGGCCGTTGAGTGACTCCAGCGGCAAGCCATAGAGATGGAAATGCAGGGTCGGTTGCTCGCCTGCGACCCGAATGCCATGCAGGTCCTCACCCAGGAACGCGATGGATGTACCGGGCTGCACGATTACCTCTTTTTCCAGGTGCAAGGTGGTGTATCCCGGTTCGCGACCCTCATCATCGCGTTGATAGACGTAGTTGATTTCCTGGCCTTCAATGGCGCTGATGATGGCCCAGGTCTCGTGGTTGTGGGGGATGGTGCTTTTGCCCGGTAGCAGCGAGTTCAGGTACAGCGTCGGGGTGTCGCCGTCGTCATTGAGGCGATAGCGAAACGCGGTGCTGCCCTGCCCCGGTTCCGGTGCCGGAAAGGCCTCGAAGTTGAACAGGTCGCGGCGCTCGGCCAGGGCTTCCAGCAGCACGACAATCTGCTTGAGCGCGGCTCGGTCGACGCCACGCTGGTGAATGACGCGCACTTCCTTGAGGAAGTTCTCGATGATATCGGCACGGTCAGGGGTGGTCATGGCAGGCTCCTTTTTAGACAGACAGGCTGTAGCGACTCAGGTTGGTCAACAGGTAAGGATCATCGGCGATGGGCGGCCGCCGCCCCGGGTCACCCAAGGCATGGCGCAGAAACTCCCGGGTGCGCTCGCTGGTGGGGTGCTGGAAAATCCGCGCGGCGCTACCGTGCTCGACGATCACGCCGTTCTCGGTGAAATAGACGACATCGCTGATCTCCTCGGCGAAACGCATTTCGTGGGTCACCAGTACACAGGTCATGCCCTCCTCGGTCAGCTCGCGAATCACCGTCAACACCTCGCCGACCGTTTCCGGGTCCAGGGCCGAGGTCACTTCATCGAACAGGATCAGCTCCGGCCGCATCGCCAGGGCGCGGGCAATCGCCACCCGTTGTTGCTGGCCGCCCGAGAGTTGTCCCGGATAGGCATCGGCCTTGTGCTCCATGCGCACCTTGGCGAGCAAGGCGCGGGCATCTTTCTCGGCGTCGGCCCGATTGCGGCCCAGGACCTTGCGCGGCGCAATCACCAGGTTCTCCAGCACCGACAGATGCGGGAACAGGTTGTACTGCTGGAACACAAACCCCACGCGCTTGCGCAACTCGATGCGCTGGGCTTCCTGGGCCAGGGTGTGGACCTCGGTGGCACCAACACGGATGCTGCCGCGCTGGGGTTGCAACAGGCCGGTGATGCAACGCAGGATCGTCGACTTGCCCGAGCCGGAAGGGCCGATGATCGACACGGCTTCGCCACGGCGCACGTCCAGGTCAATGCCCTTGAGCACCGGGTTGCTGCCGAACGACAAGTGCAGGTCGCGCAGGCTGACCAGGGGTTCGGCGACGGTTTCAGTAGAAGGCATAACGTCGCTCCAGGTATTGGGTAAGGCGGGAAATCGGGTAGCAATAAGCAAAGAACAGCACCAGCAGGCTCAGGTAGATCACCACGGTGAAGCCGGTCAGGTTCACGGTGTTGCTGGCGATCTGCGCGGTGTCGATCACGTCGTGCACGCCCACCAGGGAAGCCAGTGCGGTGCCCATGGTGATCACCGCGTAGAGGTTCATCCACGGCGGCAACATGCGCTTGAAGCACTGCGGCAGGATGATCGAGCGGAAAATCTGCCCACGGGTGAACGCCAGGGAACGCGCCGCCTCCCATTGGGTGCTGGGAATCGAGGCGATGGCGCCACGGAAGATTTCCGCGACATTGGCGCTGGCGGGCAAAGCCAGGCCGAGGGTGACCTTGACCCAGTCGGGGAACGCGACATAGGTACTGCCGATACGAACCTCGAACGGGAACACATACGTAGTGAAGTAGATCAGCACCAGCCAGGGCGCGTTGCGGAAGACCTGCACCCAGATCCGCGCCGGCCAGCGCAGCAAGCGCAGGGGCGACAGGACCATGGCACCGACCAACAGCCCCGCCGCAGAACCCAGCCCAATGGCCAGCAGGCTGATGAGAATGTTCTGGCCGAACCCTGCGGCCAGGGCCGGCGACCATTGCAACAAGGCCTTGAACACCGGACTGTGCGGGGCGACATACACCAGCCAGGACAACGTCGCCAGCCCCAGCAGCACTTTGCCGAAATGTCGCCGCGGCCAGGCCAGTGGCGCGATGACGGACGAATCAATGGCCATAGCCGGGCATCCTCAGGCGCGCTTCGAGATAGCGCCCCACACAGTTGACGGTGAAACTCAACAGGCCGAAAAAGCCCAGGATCAGGATCATCAGCTCCAGCACGTTATCGCTCTGGGTCCAGATCATGATGGCCGCATAGGTGATGTCGCCCACGGCAATGGCCGAGGCCACGGCGGTCATTTTCACCAAGTCGATCAGGTTGTTGATCAGCGACGGCAAGGCAAAACGCAGGGCCAGGGGCAGTTGCACGTTCCATAACAATTGGCGGCTGTTGAAGGCCAGCGAACTGGCCGCCTCCAGGGTCACCGTGGGCACGGCCTCGATGCCGGCCCGCAGCGCCTCGGCATGGAACGCGCCCTTGTGCAGCGAGATCACGATCACCACCCAGGCGAAGGGGGTCAGCGGGTTGGCCGTACCGACGGCCTCGGTCAGCAGCATGTTCAGCACCAGGAAGGCGCAATACAGCTGCACCAGGGTCGGCGTGTTGCGCGTGACTTCGACAAACACCCGCGCAGGCCTTGCAAGCCAGGCCTTGCCCGAGGTCAACAGCGCCGCCAGGCCGACGCCCGCCAACAGGCTGCCGACGATGGTCAGCAGGCACAGCAACACCGTGGTCAACGCGCCCTGCTCCAGCGTGCCGCGCTGATAGGCATCGAGCAGAAAGTTGTAGTTGAGGCCGAGTCCGGCGCTCCAATGGACGAATTGCTCCAGCCAATGGGTCATGGTTCGCCCCTCAATTGGCCGCAGGCGTGGGCAATACGGCGGCCCGCTTCGGCGACGGTTTCAGTCGCCGTGGCGATGGACAGGCGAAACCACGGCGACAAGCCATAGGCACTGCCTGCAACGCCAGCCACGCCCTCGTCCAGCAGGTACGCAACGACATCGGCATCGTGCTCCAGCCGCTGACCGTCCGGGCGATAGCGCCCCAACAACCCGGCGCAGCACACAAAGACGAAAAAACCACCGTGAGGCTCGAGGACTTCAAGGCCCTCGACATTGCGCAAGGTGCTCACCAGCACATCACGGCGCTGACGATAGGCCGCGACCTGTTCCGGCAAGAAATCCAGCCCGCCCTCGAAGGCCGCCAAGGCCGCCGCCTGGCCGACCGAGGACGCCCCGGAGGTCGATTGCGATTGCACCACGGTCATGGCATCGGTCAGCGCTTGCGGCCCGGCACCGAAACCGATGCGCCAACCGGTCATGGCATAGGTTTTCGACACCCCGCCCACCAGCAGGCAGCGCGATTGCAAATCCGGCGCGACGTTGAGCAGGTTCTGGGATGGGCGCCCGTCGAAACGAATATGTTCGTAGAGTTCATCCAGCAGAATCAACACGTGGGCATGTCGGCGCAGCACCTGGGCCAAACCTTGCAGTTCTGCCTCGCTGTACACCGCGCCACTGGGGTTGCCGGGGCTGTTGAGGATCAGCCAGCGCGTGCGCTCGCCGATGTGTTGCTCCAGTTGTCGAGGCGTGAGCTTGCAGCCTTGGCCCAGCCCACATTCGATGAACACCGGCTCACCACCGTTGAAGCGCACGCTGTCCGGAAAGGACGGCCAGTATGGCGTCGGTACCAGCACCTCGTCGCCGTCATCGAGGGTCGCGGCGAAGGCATTGAAGATGATCTGTTTCGCACCGTTGGCAATCACAATGGATGCCAGCGGATAGTCCAGCTGGTTTTCCGTGCGCAGCTTGCGTTGCACCGCCACTCGCAAGGCCTTCACACCCGGCGTCGGCGTGTACTTGGTGGCGCCGGCGGCAATGGCGGCATAGGCGGCCTGCTTGATGTGCGCCGGCGTATCGAAATCCGGCTCACCGGTGGTCAGGTCGAGAATGTCGCGACCGGCGTCACGCAGGGCCGTGGCCCGGGACTTGGCGGCGGCATTGGCGGACAGCGAGACACGCTGCATGCGCTTGGACAGGTAAAGCGTCATGGCTGAATTTGCTCCAGGACCTTGCCCGGATTGAGCAGATTGCGCGGATCCAGGGCCTGCTTGATCCGGTGCATCAGGTCCAGTTCCACGGTACTTTTGTAACGCCCCAGCTCGTTCACCTTGCGCTGGCCGATCCCGTGTTCAGCACTGATCGAGCCGCCATGGGCGTGGGCGCTGTCGTGGACCAGTCGGCTGAGGGCGGCGTAATGGGCCATGTGCGCGTCGACCGTGGAGTCCAGCGGATGGGCGACGTTGTAATGCAGGTTGCCGTCCCCCAAGTGACCGAAGGTGTAATGCCGCACGCCGGGAAACCGCTCCTGCAACAGCGCGTCGGTATGGGCAACAAACGCCACGACCTGGGAAATCGGCACCGAGATATCATGCTTCATGTTGCGACCGGCACGCTTTTGCGCATCGCTCATGTTTTCCCGCAGCTGCCAGAACGCCTGGCTCTGGACGAGGTTTTCGGCGATCAGCGCATCGGCCAGCAGGTGCTGCTCGAAGGCTTCACCCAGTACCTGCTCGAAAACTTCCCGTGCATGGGATTCACTGTGGTTATCGGACAGTTCCAACAGCGCGAACCAAGGCTGGCGAGCACTGGCGAAGGGACGCGGACCGTCGGGGAACTGCTCGCGCAATAGTGCAAGGCACTCGGCACTGAGCAACTCGAAGGCCGTCAGGCTGGCACCAAAGCCGGCGCGGGCATGGGACAACAAGGCCACTGCCTGCTCCAGGGAGTCGAACGCCAGAAGCGCGGTGGCCTGGGCCTTGGGCAGCGGAAACAGCTTCAGGGTCGCGGCGGTGATAATGCCGAGCGTGCCTTCGCTGCCGATAAACAGGTCCCGCAAATCGTAGCCGGTATTGTCCTTGCGCAAGCCGCGCAGGCCATCCCAAACTTCACCCTGGGCGGTCACGACTTCCAGGCCCAGGGTCAATTCACGGGTATTGCCGTAGCGCAGCACCGCGGTGCCGCCGGCATTGGTGCCCAGGTTGCCGCCGAGGGTGCAACTGCCTTCGGCACCGAGGCTCAAGGGGAACAAGCGACCGGCTTGGCGGGCAACGTCCTGGACGGTTTGCAGGATGCAGCCCGCCTCGACGGTCAGGGTGTCGTTGTCGGTGTCCACGGCGCGTACCCGATTCATTCGGTCGAGCAACAGCAACACGGCACGGCCACTGGCGTCCGGGGTGGCGCCACCCATCAATCCGGTATTGCCGCCCTGCACCACCACCGGTGTGTCAGTCGCGGCGCAAGCCCGGACCACCGCCGCGACCTCTTCGGTACTGGCCGGATGTACCGCGGCAATCACCTGGCCGACGTAACGACCCTGCTTGTCGGTCAGGTACGGCGCGGCGTCTTCGCTGCCCTGTACATGCTTGGCGCCGACCAGTGCCTGCAACGTCAAAAACAACGACTGGCTCATGGTTGCGCGGCCAGGGGGGCCGCCTGACTGTACTTGGCATGCAGATCACGCAAGGCCTGGGACGGCGCCATGCCGGTGCGCTCGCCCAGCTCGATCAGCCAGCCGCTGCGGTGCCAGTCGCGCACGATGGCATCGAGTTTGGCCTGGGTGTCGTGCTCGCCCTTGCGCAGCCAGATCACCGAATTCGATGGGATCAGATCCCCCGGCAGCGGGATTTCATAACCGGCCCATTCGGCTTCGCTCAACAGCGCATGCAGGGTCGGGCTCACGTGGACCGCTGCCACGCAGCCATTGCCGCGCAACGACAGCAGTGACTCGGACTGGCTGCGAAAAGCCTTGATCTGTGCGCCGTAGGTTTCCTGCAGGGGCTTGATGAAGTTGCTGCCCTGGGACACGCATACCGGTTTGCCTTTGAGGTCGGCCCACTGGCGGATGCCGGAACCCTTGCGAATCAGCGCCGCCCCACCGACCTCTTCATAGGGCGTCGGCACGTAGTCGAGAATCTCGCCACGCTCTTCGGTGAACTGCATGTTGGCGATCAGGATGTCGACTTTGCCCTGTTGCAGGAATTGCACACGGTTTGGCGCCAGCACCGACACGGTCTGGGTCTCCACCCCCAGCGCCTTGCCGATGCCCTGGGCCAACTCGACGTTGTAGCCCAGGTGCTCGCCTGTCTTGGGGTCGATGGTGCCGAACGGCGCGCCACTGAGCATCACCCCGACGCTGATGGCATGCCGCTGCTCGATCCTGTCCAGCGTGGCATCGGCCTGGGCCAGGCTGGCCGCGCAGCCGACGGACCACGCCAGGCACAGGCTGACCAGGGTTCGTGGTGCGAAAAATGAAATCATGGGCAATGACCTTGAACGTCGGTGGTTGAAGAGAGAAAACAGGCGTGATGATCCTCAGGCGCCGTTGGCCTGGAACTGTTTCTGCAACTCCACCAAGGCGGGTGACGCCGGGGTGATGCGGTTACGGGTCTGGGCCTCGATCAGCCAGCCGCTGCGGTGCAATTGCTTGATGATCGGATCAAGCTTGGCCTGGGTATCGCTTTCACCCTTGCGCGTCCAGATCACCGAGGGCGCCGGGTTCAGCTCCGGGCTCAGGGCGCGGTAACCCTGCCATTCGGCGTTGTCGGCAATCAGTGGATTGATCAGCGTGGCGTCGTGCACCGCCGCAACGCAGTTGTTGCCACGCAGTGCCAGGAGTGATTCCGAGGAACTCTTGAAAGCCTTGATCTGGACGCCCAACTCGGTGAGCGGCTTGATGTAGCTGCTGCCCTGGGAGGTGCACACCGGTTGATTCTTCAGGTCTTCCCAGCGGCTGATCGTGCTGTCCTTGAGCACCGCCGCGGTACCACCGACGCGGTAGAACGGCGTGGGTACGAACCCGAGGATTTCACCGCGCTCGGCGGTCCATTCCATATTGGCGATCAGCACATCGACTTTGCCCTGCTGCAGGAACTGCACGCGGTTGGCGGGCAATACCGGCACCAGTTGCACCTCGGCGCCCAGTTGCCGGCCCAATTCCTGAGCGAGGTCGACGTTCAAGCCGCGCGGTTTCTGGGTGGCGGGGTCGATGCCGCCGAACGGGCCACCAGATAGCAGAACACCCACCACCAGTTCGTGGCGCTGTTCGATCTTGTCCAGGGTGGCATCGGCCTGGGCGATGTTGACGGCTGACAATGAAATCAAGGCGCCCAGCATGACAGGCAACAATCGTTTTACGGGTGAGCGCTCGAGCAACATGGATTTCCCCTCATGGATGGCCGGCGTCCCCCGACCTGATGAGTGGGCATCCTAGGTAGCACTTGGAGGCAAAGGAAATTCAAATATCTAATATCGTTATAACTTTCAGGGTTTGGTTTCCAGGCGAAAAACTTATAACCGCTGTTTTACTGGCTTGCAGTCAAGCCCCCGTCGCAAGACTCCCCTCAACCCATAAAAATCTGTAATGTTTAGGTTTGCACCCTTGATGTGAAGCAACCGCCATGTCGACCCTCGATCTCGAATTACTGCGCACCTTCATCGCCGTGGTCGATCACCACAGCTTCGCCGAAGCCGGCGCCCAGTTGTCTCGCACACAATCTTCAGTGACCCAGCACATGCAACGCCTGGAACAGCAGGTCGGGGTAAGCCTGTTCGAAAAACGCGGACGGCAAAAACAGCTCACGGAAGCCGGCCAGCAATTGCTGCGGCATGCGCGACAGATGCTATCGCTCAATGACGACGTCCTCAGCTCCCTGCGTGAGAGCAGCCTCAGCGGCGTGCTGCGCATCGGTTCGCCCCACGACATCGCCGACACCATCCTGCCCCCGATCCTCAGTCACATCGCCCGCTCGGCCCCGCGCTTGCGCCTGGAAATCGATGTCGGACGCAGTCCGTTCCTGATGGACGACCTGCATCGAGGCAAGGTCGACATGATCATTTCCACCCGCCAGGATCCGAGCCTTGAAGGCTTCGCCTTGCGCACCTCACCGGTGTGGTGGATCTGCTCGGCCCAGTACCTGCACAACCCCGGCGAACCGTTGCCGCTGATTCTGGTGGATGAGCCCAGCATCTATCGCCGCTATGCCCTCGAGGCGCTCGAACGCGCCAAGATTCCCTGGCGCCAGGCCTACCTGGCCTCGAACCTGATCGGCATCAAGGCCGCGACCCGCGCGGGCCTAGGGGTTACCCCACGCAGTATGGAAATGCTCGGCCCGGACATGCGGGTATTGGGGGAAAACGATGGTTTACCGCGGCTCCCGGACGTGACTTATCACCTGTGGATTCGACCCAATACGGTCAATCCATTGGTACGCCGGGCTTACGAGTTGATCCGCAGCAACCAGGGGCACGGGAACTGATACGGCCCGTACCCCGTCGCAGGATCTTGCCCGGCGTCAGGCCCCTGAGCGAATGCGCTCGACCAGGCGAGCCTGGAGTTTTTCCAGCTCCTCGGGATCGGCCTTGCCCCGGCCATGCACACCCGGCTCCTCACCTTCCCAGCGAGGAATGATGTGCACGTGAATGTGAAAGACCGTCTGCCCGGCCACAGCGCCATTGAACTGCGCAACCTGGACCCCGTCCGGCTGCAACTCATCCACGATGATGCGCGTCAGGCGCTGCACGGCAGACATCATCGCGCCGAGGACAGCGGGCTCGACTTCAAGGATATTGCGTGCCTGGGAGGCTTTGGGGATGACCAGGACATGGCCGCGCGATTGAGGAAAGATATCCAGGAAGGCCAGCACATCGGCGTCTTCGTAAATCTTGTAGCACGGCGCATCGCCGCGAAGGATCAGCGCAAAGATGTTCTGCGGATCGTAGTGACCGTGGAGACTCATGTTCACTCCTTGAATGGGTGTGGAGAGGTGGGTTGCCGGTAAGAGATTTAGCACAGTCCAGTGGCAACGTCTCGTAAAGGCCTGCTTGAACGTCAGGGCTGGGCTTGCTGGAGAGGGTGTTGCATCCGTTGGTACGGTGCTGGAGGCCGGATCGCTATCGCGAGCAAGCTCGCTCCCACAGGGGATTTGTGGGAGGCACTCAATCACGGTCCACCGCCGGCCATTGTGGGAGCGAGCTTGCTCGCGATGGCGGCGAGTCAGTTGGCATCAGGGCTGAAGGTCGGGGCGCTTTCGCCGGCTTCCTTCAGCGTAACGGCCATTTTCTGCCGCAATTCACTTTCCGAAAACGGCTTGTGCAGAACCGGCCGCGCGGCGTACTCGGCCGGCAGCCCGCTGGCGCCGTATCCGGTGCTGAACAGAAAGGGGATTTGGCGCTCGCGAAGAATGTCGGCCACCGGGAACACACGCTCGCCAGCCAGGTTGACGTCCAGGATCGCCAGGTCCACCTGCACCGAGCCGGCGATTTCACACGCAGCAGCGAGCCGGGCGACCGAGGCCACCACTTCACATCCGAACTCTTCCAGCATCTCCTCGATCAACAGGGCAATCGCGCCTTCGTCTTCGACGACCAGCACCCGGGTTCCAGCCAATGGGCTCATGCCCCGTCCGCTCCAATCAGGAACGAAAAGCGACAGCAAACGCCCTGTGGGGCATAGGTGAGGTCAAACGTACCACCCAGGTCGCGCTCGATGCAGCGCGTCATCAGGCGTGAACCCAGCCCTTCCCGTTCCGGCGGGGATACCAGCGGCCCTCCACGCTCCTGCCAGTCAAGGGTCAGCCACGTTCCGTCCGCTTGGGTCTGCAGGTGCCAGGTGACGGCAAGCGTCCCCGTCTCCACCGACATGGCCCCGTACTTGAGCGCGTTGATCGCCAATTCATTGAGGGTCATCGTGAGGTTGAGCGCCACGCGGGTGCCGATGTCCACGCAAGCGCCCTCGATCACGACACGGCCAGGCTCATGCCCAAAGACCGGCAGCAGCACTTCATGGGCCAGGGTGTCGAGTGGCGTCTGCCCCCAATGGCGCTTGGTCAACAGATCGTGTGCACGCGACAATGCCAACAGCCTGGCCTCGAAACGCCTGTAGCCGTCCTTCGCATCCTCGGCATTGCGCGCGGTCTGGGCCGCCAGCGATTGCACCGTGGCCAGGGTGTTCTTGACCCGGTGATTGAGCTCATCGATCAGCGTTTTCTGGCGGTTCTCCGCCTGTTTTCGTTCGGAAATATCGACCAGCATGTTGATGGCACCCACCAGGTTTCCATCGGCGTCATGCAAAGGCGTGGGAAACGGCGTGAACGGTACATGGCTGCCATCCGGCCGCTCCGCGATGGCCTCGACGCCGCGTATCGGCCGGTTTTCCTTCAGCGCCACCGCCATCGGGCATTGATCGTGGGGAAGCGCGGTTCCGTCCGTGTTGAGCAGCTTCCAGGTCACACACCACATGTCGCCCAACTGCGGGGTGCGCCCCGACAGTTCGACAGCGGCGCGATTGTAGAACGTGATGTGTCCTTCGGCGTCGGTGGTGTACACCGCGGCAGGCAATGCTTCGAGCAGATTGCGCATGTGCCGTTCGCTTTCGCGGATCTGGTTTTCCATCCGCCGCGCCAGCGTGACGTCCTGCAGCACCCGCACGCCATAACGAAACGTACCGTTGGCGTCCCTCACCGACGAGCTGTGAATGTCGAGGTAGACCACCTCGCCGTCGGGCTTCAGGGCGCGCTTGCGCAGCACGTAGTTATCCAGTTCACCGGCCACCTGGCGGGCGTACAACCCTGCATCCTGGGCGATGCAGTCCGGGTGGGTGTAGTCCAGGAATGTCATCGACAGGAGCTCCTCCCGCGACCGGCCCAACATGTTGCACAGGGCGTCGTTCACCCGGAGCAAGCGACCGTCGATATCGGCTTCGGAAATCCCGATGGTCACCGCCTCATAGGTCGCTGAAAGCCGGTCGTCGCTGTCCTGGCGTGCCGCCTCGGCCGCGTGGACGCAGCTCCTGTCGATGGTGAAGCAACGGGTGTTGAAAAGCTTTCCGTCCTCGAAGCGCCCGTTCGAAGTGATGGTGACATGCTTGATCGAGCCGTCTTTCGCCCTCAGGCGCGCCGGATAACTCTCCAGACAGTCGCCACTGCCCAGCTTGGTGAGGATATCGTCGATAACCGGTTCATCGACATGAAACTCGGTGATGTGCCGCCCGATGTATTCCTCTGCCGGATAACCCAGCAGCGCCAGCTCCGCCTTGTTGGCGCGCAGGATGATGCCCTCGCCACTGACGATATGCAGGCCCACGGCGCTGTTTTCGAAAAAGTCCTCCAGGTCGGCACTCTTGCGCCGAAGCTCCTCGGCCATGGCATGGTGCGCCGAAACATCCTGGAAGCAGTTGATCACCCCTTGAATCACGCCCCAGCGATCCCGGAGGACGCGGATGTTCATCAGCGCCACGAACCGCGAGCCATCCGGGCGTTGGATGATCACTTCCTGGTTGCGCGGCGCAATGCCTGTATTGAGCGCCGCGGCCGTCGGGCAGTGTTCGAATGCCAGCGGCGTGCCATCGGCCAGGAACAATCGATGGGCGCCGCAAAAACGGTCGCCGTTCTCTCCGAGTGCCGGCGCCCTTCCCCACAGCTCGGCCGCCTCGCTGTTGTACCGGACGAGCCACCCCTGGTGATCGCAGAGGTACACTGCACCGGGAATGGCATCGAGCGCGCTCGTCCCCATTGCGATCAAGCTTTCGTATTCGCTCGGCGCATGGGTTTGCGTGGGTAGCTCTTCAATGTTCGACATCAGTCATCCTCAAACCGCCTGGCTGAAACACCCTCGCTGTCCTTCGCCCCGGTGCATCGCCCGGGTCGGTGGTTTCAGCCTCGCAGAATTCCCTTTCAAAGGCCGATAAGGCGACTGTTCACAGGGCTTCAATGGAGTCTAGATCGCTATTCATCGAGCGAGTTCAGGAAAACTCGACGCCACCACCTTCGCGCCTCAAAACTTGAAGAGCGCCTGGGGTGCCTGGACCATTAACGCATGCATCTGCGACGCCGAACATTCCAACGCGCGCAACTGTGCCATGACCGTCTCGAAGCCGACATGTTTTTCATGCTGAGTGTGCGGCCAATCGCTGCCCCACACCAGGCGTTCGGGGCCAAAACTGCGCTCCAGCAACGTCAACGAGGCGCGGGCGAATTCAAGGTTCTGCGGGGCCGTTGCGCCCAATCGATAGATACCGGACACCTTCATCCACACCTGCCCGCCCTGCCCCAGCGCCATCAATTGGGCAAAGCCAGGTTGATCCAGCCCCGAACACGCATCCGGGCGGCCGAAATGATCGACCACCACCTTGATGCCCAATGGCAACAGCTGAGCCATCAACCCCGGCAAGTCCACCAGGTTGGCATGCAACTCCACATGCCAGTCCAGTTCCGCGATGTGGCCCAACAAGCCGCTCCAGGCGGCGTCACGAAAATCAGGCAAGGCTTTGCCCATCAGGTTCAAGCGCACACCGACCACGCCCAGCCGGGCCATGTCGTCCAACTCGGCGCGGCTGACGTCTCGCTCCACCACCACGACCCCGCGCAACTGCTCCGGCGCTTGCCGTAGTGCGGCCAGCAGGTAGCGGTTATCGGTGCCGAGAAAACTCGGCTGCACCAACACGCCATGGCTCAAGCCATGGGCGTGCAAGTGGCCCAGGTATTGAGCGAGCGTAGCGTCATAGTCGGGTGTGTAGCGCCGGACAGCGGCCAGTTCCAGCTCACGACTGAACACGTGGGCGTGGCAGTCAATGCCGGTCATCGGTTTGGTACAGGTATCAACCATGGGTCTCATCTATCGACAATAAGGGAAATCAGGCCCGGGCGCTCTGGCTGTCCTGCTCAACCACAGGCGCCGATGCCGCAGTGGCTTCCAGGCTGCGGCCGCGGGTTTCCGGCAGGCACAGCGCTGCGATCACCGCCACGCCGTAGGCAATCCCGGCGTCGATGCCAATGGCCGAGCCCAAGGACATGGAATCGCTCATGTGGCCGACCAGGAACGGGAACACCGCCGAGAGCACCCGGCCGAAGTTGTAGCAGAACCCCACGCCGGCGCCGCGCACATCCGCCGGGTACAACTCGTTGAAAAACGCCCCGAGGCTCGCCGGAATACCGGCCGCGAAGAAGCCGAGCGGGAACCCCAGGAACAGCATTTGGGTGTTGGTCAACGGCAGGAATACGTAACACTGGACGGTGACCACGCAGCACAGCGCAAACAACACGATGTTTTTCCGACGGCCAATGCGATCGATCAACAGGCCACTGACTACGCAGCCGCACCAGAAGGCGAAGATGATCACCGCCAGGTAGCCACCTGAGTTGAGCACCGACAGGTTGCGCTCGGTCTTGAGGAAGGTCGGCAGCCAGGTCATCACGGCGTGGTAACCACCGTGCGCCCCTAGCCCCAGCAACCCGCCAAACAAGGTCACGCGGATCAACTCGGGGCGAAAGATACCGGCCAGGGATTTGAAGAAACTCTGCGGGATGACGTTGTCTTTTTTCAGGCGCTGGAAACTGTCGGGCTCTTCAACATTGCGCCGCACCCAGATGATCAGGAACGATGGCAGCAGGCCTACGACGAACATCACCCGCCAGGCCATGTCCTGCGGTACGAGGGAGTAGATCAGCGTGAAGACGCCGACCGCCAGCCCCCAACCCACCGCCCAGGCGCTCTGCACCGTGCCCATGACCTTGCCGCGGTACTTGGGGTTGATGGTCTCGGCCATCAATACCGCGCCGGCGGCCCATTCCCCGCCAATTCCGAAGCCCTGCAGCGCCTTGACGATCAACAACTGATGGAAGCCAGTGACGAACGCCGACAGGAAGGTGAAGAACGAAAACCACAAGATCATCCATTGCAGCGTGCGCACCCGACCGTAGCGATCCGACAGCGTCCCGCCGACCCAGCCGCCAATGGCCGAAGTGACCAGGGTCACGCCGCTGACCAGCCCGGCATCGCCCTTGGTCAGGGCGAACGCGGCGATCAACGCCGGTATCGCCAGGCCGAACATCTGTACTTCCAAGGCGTCGAGCGACCATCCGCCGAAACAAGCCCAAAACGTTTTGCGCTCCCGCGCAGTGACTTGGCGATACCAACTGAACATGATTCTTATCCTTGTAAGTGGAACGAAAGGCAGCCGAGAGCGAACCGCGCCGCTACAGGGCCAGTCATGGCAAACAAAACGATAAGGACAGCGGCGACCGACTCGCCGCTAGCCGGGTCGGGTCAGCGAATTTCCACGCGGTAGCGGAAGTGCTCGGCATGCCCGCGAGAGCGTCGCCACTCCAGGGGATTGCCAGCGTAGTCCCGTGCCAGGCGTTCGATCACCACCACCGGGCTGTTGACCGGCACCTGCAGCAATCTTGCGTGCACCTCATTCACCGATTCGGCGGTGAGGGTTTCTTCGGCATAGGCGACAACCTGGCCGCAAACCTCTTCATAGATGGGGTAAAGCAACGGGCCCTTTTGACTCAGGTCGATTTCGAGCAAGGCTTGGAAGCGGCTACGGGGCAACCAGATTTCTTCGGCGAGCACCGGCTCCACTTCCAGCAGACGCACCCGCACCAGGCGAATCACCGGCGCATCCACCGGCAACCCCAGCGCCTGGGCCACCGCCGACGGCGCGGCCACCGGTTCCACGGACAAGATCCGGCTCTCGGGAACCCGGCGTTCGCCAGAAGCGCTTTGAAAACGGAAGAAACGGAACAACGACGATTGAAACTGCGGCCGGCGAATGAAAGTACCGCGCCCCTGCTGGCGTTCCAGGATGCCCTCGCTGACCAGCGCATCGATGGCCTTGCGCACTGTGCCGGTCGACAACTGGTACTCCGCTGAAAGGGCGGCCTCGGTCGGAATCGCCTCCCCCGGGCGCCAGCGGTTATTGGCGATCTGCTCGGCCAATTGGTCGCGCAAACGTTGGTAAAGCGGCAGGCGGACATCGCTGGAGAGAGAGTTCATTGACCTTATTCACCTTGTTATCTAGTCATATATATGAATATGCACGGCGAGTATTTACCCAGGCTCGATGGCTGTCAAGAAGTGCCAGGGTGTCTCGTTGACGAATGGTGAATCCAATGACGCAGCCGCCCGCAATTAACAACGTTTAACTCGCACGCTCGCGCCCCACGCCCAAGAATGAAGCCCTCTGCCCAGACCTGTTTGCTCAAGCGCAAAGCTGTCCGCCCACCCTGCGGTGCGCCGGGCATTTCCCACTGGCGGCGCGTAGTACCGCCCCTTCGCCCGCCCAATTTCACATGGAAATGAAGCATGTTGCCTGCACCCCACCACTCAACCGCCGCCCTGAAGCCGCTCTGGCTGCTTGCCCTGCTCACAAGCAGCACCGCACCCGCGATGGCAGCGGAACTCGCGCAAAGCACGCCTGGCTTCCTCGACGGGGCGACGCTGGAAGTTCTCAGCCGTAACTTCTACCTCAACAACGACTATCGCGCCCCGACCCCGGCAGGCAAAAGCTACAAACAGGAGTGGGCCCAGGGCTTCATCGCCTCGTTCGAGTCCGGTTTCACCCCCGGCACGATCGGCGTAGGCATCGATGCCCACGGGTTCCTGGGGTTGAAACTGGACGGCGGCAAGGGGCATTCCGGAACGGGATTATTGCCGCTGGATGAGAGCGGGCGAAGCGAGGAGCATTACTCCAGTGCGGGCGGCGCGCTGAAACTCAACACCTCACGCACCACCCTGGCGCTCGGCGAAATGACCGTGCAGAGCCCGGTATTCGATACCGCAGACAAGCGCCTGCAACCCGAATACGCCAGCGGCCTGCTGCTCTCCAGCCGCGAGTTCGACGGGGTCGACCTGCAGGCGGGTCACTTCAGTGCGTTCAAGAATCAGGACGCCTCGACCGGCAAGGGTGATTTTTCCGGGTATGGCGCGACGACGCGCAACAGCGCCATCGACTTCATCGGCGCCGACCTGCTCACCGGCCAAGCCCTGGGCGGCGCGCTCTACGCCTCCGAACTGAGCGATACCTGGCGCCAGTACTATGCCAACCTGCATATCACCCTTGGCGAACTGTTCCTTGACGGCAACCTGTATCACACCCGCGACTACGGCAAGGCCAACGCCGGGGCCATCGACACCACAGCCTACAGCCTGAGCGGCAAGTACCGGCTCAATGCCCAGGCGTTCACCCTGGCCTATCAGAAAATCAACGGCGACACGCCCTTCGATTTCGTCGGCGGCGACTCCATCTACCTGGCCAACTCGATCAAATATGCCGACTTCAACGGCCCCGGCGAACGCTCATGGCAGGCGCGCTACGACCTCGACCTGGGCACCTTGGGCATCCCCGGCCTGAGCTTCATGGCCCGCTATGTGACTGGACGCGGAATCGACGGCAGCCATGCCCCCCAAGGCGGTGCCTACAACCCGTTCGATAGCGACACCGGCACTTACAGCCCGCAACAAGGCGCTGGCGGACGCCATTGGGAGCGCGACCTGGACCTGCACTACATCGTGCAGTCAGGCCCGGCCAAGGACCTGTCGCTGCAACTGTCCCATGTCACCCATCGCGCCAACAGCGCCCAGGCCGGAGACGACATCGACCGGCTGTATATCGTCATTGAGTACCCGCTCAAGCTGGGGCCGTTCTGACGTTGATTGATGTCATTGTCATGGGGCGCGTGCGCTACAGTGGCCTGGACAAGCTGATCGGTAGCACCGTGGAAGGGCTGCTGTACAAGCTGCCGTGCAGCGGTGTGGGTGATTGCGCCGCAGCAAGTCGGCTGAAAGCATCGGTTCAGCCACCGGACACCCGCATGCTGGGGGAAAGACTCATGCACATCGACTGGTTCAACTTCACACCTTGGTCGTCCTTGGCCGGCGGCATGCTGATCGGCCTGGCGGCCGGCCTGTACGTTGTCGCCAATGGGCGTATCGCCGGCGTCAGCGGCCTGATCGGCAGTCTTCTGCAACGGAGCGCGGAAGGCCTCGGTGAGAAAGCGCTGTTTCTCCTCGGTCTGCTCGTCGCGCCACTTTTCTGGGGGTTGTTTGCCAGCCTTCCAGCGATTGAGTTCCAGAGCGGCGCGGCCGGTCTCATCATCGCCGGCCTGTTGGTGGGCATCGGCACCCGCTACGGTTCAGGTTGCACGAGCGGTCATGGCGTGTGCGGCCTGTCCCGCCTTTCGCCGCGCTCGATGGTTGCCACCGCTTGCTTCATGCTCAGCGGTTTCGCCACGGTGTTTGTCTTGCGTCACTGGTTGGGGGTTTGAACATGCTCAAACTGAGCGCATTCATGGCCGGGCTGTTGTTCGGCTTCGGCCTGCTCCTGGCGGGCATGACCAATCCGAGCAAGGTGCTGGCGTTCCTGGACCTGGCTGGCGCCTGGGATCCATCCCTGGCCCTGGTCATGATTGGCGCGATTGGCACTGCCATCATCCCGTTGACCTGGGCACGCCAGCGCAGCCACTCGCTGCTGGGCCGCCCCATGCAACTGCCAGCCAAGCGTGAACTGGACAAGCGCCTGATCGGCGGCGCCCTGGTGTTCGGCATAGGCTGGGGCATCGCCGGCATCTGCCCAGGCCCTGCCGTGGCAACCCTTTTGACAGGGCACTGGCAAGCCATCGTCTTCGCCTTGGCCATGCTGGCCGGCATGATGCTGTTCACGGTGTTGGAAAATCGACGGGGCCGCTGAGCCTGAATCGCTGATGGGTGCTAAAAGCGACCAATCTCCAACGTCGCGCAAAGGCCACGTTCGACTCGATTCTCCAGCCGGATCTGGCCACCCAGGCGATTGGCGATCGTGCGCACGATCGTCAACCCCAACCCGGCGCCCTGGTCATTGCCACGACTGTAGAACCGCTCGAAGAGCCGCTCACGCTCGGCCTCGTCGATACCCGGCCCCTGGTCTTCGACAGACAGCTCGTAGTGATCGCCCTTCCTGGCCAGGCGTACGGTAATCGTGCCGTTGGCCGGAGAAAAATTGGCCGCGTTGGTCACCAGGTTGTTCAAGGCGATGTCGATAGCCACCGGGTCGATTCGAACCGGACCGATGTCATCGCTGACATCCAGCACCGGCTCGAGCCCCTTGCTCAACAACCAGGGGGTCAGTTGTATCAGGCTCGCCCGAACCGTGGCGGCCAGGTCGATGACCGCCGGCGTCGGAACGCCTGCCTGCGGTTCAAGCCGTGCCATGGTGAGCAATTGGTTGACCAGGCGCGTGGTGCGGTCGACCCCGGCAATCAGGTGTTCCAGGGAGTCGCGACGGCTTTGCTCGCTCCCCGCCTCCATCAGGTTCTGTGCATGCACCCGCAGTACGGCCAAGGGCGTACGCATTTCATGGGCGGCGTCGGCGATGAAACGCCGCTCACGGCCCATCACCTCCTGGATCTGCGCCAAGACACGGTTGAGTGCCGCCTGCATGGGCTCAAGCTCCGTAGGGAGCGGCATCATTTGCAAGGGTTCCAGGGAGCCGGGATGCCTGGCGCGCAACTTCGCCGCCATGTCGACCAGGGGCTTGAGCCCCCAGCCGATGGCCAGCCAGATCACCGCGGCAAGCACCACGCTGCCGATCAGGTTGGGCACGACGGTGTGACGAACAATGCGGTCGACCAAGTCGGCACGCACGTCGTCGCGCTCGCCCACCCAGATCTTCAACCCGTATTGCGCGTCGTCCAGGACGAACGCCCGCCACTTACGGTTCTTCTGGTCCACGATCTCGCTGAAACCGGGCGCAACCGGGGGTGAGGTGAACGACGGTGCGCTGGTGGTATGAACCAGCACCGAACCTTGTGAGTTCCAGACCTGGAAAGCGATCTTGCTTTCATAGGGATGACCGTCGACTTTAGGCACCGCCTGCCCCAACGCCGAATTGAACGCCTGATACAGCTCGGCGTGTTCCTTGCTCGCCATCGGCATGCGCATCACACCCTGCAGCAGCCGGGCATTCTGCGCCAATTGGGCATCGTAGACCTCGGCAATTTCGTGGTTGCTGTCATGCAGGTTGAATACCGTGATGATCAACAGGCCAAGGAACAGCAGGCCGAGGATCAACGTGAGGGTACGCCGCCGGATCGAACTCATCGGCGCTCCTCCACCAGGTAACCGACACCGCGAATGGTACGGATCAGGTCGGTGGAGAATTTCTTGCGCAGGTGATGGATATGCACTTCCAGCGTGTTGCTCTCGGCCTCCTCGCTCCAGCCGTAGAGCAACTGCATCAAATGATCGCGCGTCATGACGCGGCCCGGCGGCGAGAGCAGTTCATGGAGCAACTGATACTCCTTGGGCGTCAGGGCCACCGGCTTGCCCTGGTAACTGACTTGCTGGGTGCCGGGGTTCAGGCTGATGCCGGCATGTTCGATTGACGCTTGGGCGCGGCCGGCGCTGCGGCGCAACAAGGCCCGTAGCCGGGCCTTGAGTTCCGCCAGGTCGAAGGGTTTGACCAGATAGTCGTCAGCCCCGGCGTCCAACCCGGCGATGCGATCCTCGGTGGCATCGCGGGCGGTGAGGATCAGCACCGGCAGGTTGGAACCACTGTCACGCAAGCGCCGCAACACCTGCAGGCCGTCCATGCGTGGCAAGCCAAGGTCAAGCACCGCCAGGTCGAAAGTTTCACTGAGCAGCGAATGCAAGGCGCTGCTGCCGTCCTGCAACCAGTCGACGGTATAGCCTTCGCGACTCAGGGCCTGATGGATGCCCTCCCCCAAGGCCACATCATCCTCGATCAGTAATAAACGCACACGCGCTCCTGTCAGTTCAGCTGCTTGTTCACATCCACCAGCAACGCGTCGATCTCCTTGCGGCGCCCGGCATCGGCCGTTTCCCGACCCGGCCGCGGCGCTGCCTGCAAGGCTTTTTGCAGCGCTGCCTTGGCTTCGCTGTAGCGTTTCTGACGGTAGAGGTGATCGCCCCAAAAGTACAGGCTGTCGATGCCGTTCGGGTTGAGTTGCAACGCCTGCTGGAGCAATTGCTCGGCCTTGTCCGAGTCGCCGAAACCCAGGGGCCAGCCCGGCACCCGGTCGTAGAGTGCGCCGAGGCTGGTGTAGGCCGAGCCTTGCAGGGCCTTGGGGTCCAGGGTCAGGGCTTTTTCCAGGTCGCCCTTGGCGTCCTTGACCTTGCCCAACGCACCGAGCCCACCCTTGGCACCGGCCCAACTGCTGTTGACGATGCCGGACCAGATCCATGCTTCGGCCACCGATTGGCGCTCCTGCTTGAATGCCGAGGCCTGGGTCGCGAGCTTTTCGAACGCGTCGGCGCGTTGGCCTTCTGGCACTTCATATTGAATGTGGGCCCAGCGCTGCTGGATGTCGCTGAGACGTTGCTGGTCGGCCGCCTCCAATGCCCAGACGCTTTGGCTCAGGGTGCCGATCAATAGACAAGCGAGGATTTTTTTCATGGCTTGAGGTGCTCGTTTTCAGGTTTGCGACTGAGGCGACGGACCAGTGGCAATTGCTTGCGCAGCCCCCGATCCACCAAGTTGGGAAGCAGGCTGTTGAGGCCGACGAAAAAGCGTTCAGGCCAGCCCAGATACAGCTCGCGCCGGTCGCCGATAATCGCGTGGATCACCGCCGCCGCCACGGTTTGCGGGTCGTCGACGTTGGCCTTGAGGGCCTGGTTGAGCGCGTCGGCTGCCGGGCTGTTCATCGATGTACGGGTGGCCCGGGGCGCCACGTAGAGCACTCCGATACGGGTGTCGGCCAACTCCCGGCGCAAGGCTTCGGAAAAACCGCGCAAGGCAAACTTGCTGGCGCAGTAACTGGCGTAGCCCGGGTAGCCGATTGATCCGTAGGTCGAACCGACGTTCACCACCATCGCGCTGTCGGCCTGCTTGAGCAGCGGCAACAGTATTTTGGTCAGGCAGATCGGCGCGCTGATGTTCAGCGCCAGCATGGCGTTGATCTCGCTGTCGTCGAGTTGTTCGAGCATGGCGAAGTGGTTCACGCCGGCGGCATTGATCAGCAGGTTGATGCCGCCCTGGGCCTCGGCGGCGACCAGCACTTTGCGTCGGTCGGCGAGGAAGGTCAGGTCGGCTTCGACCCAGCTCAAGTGCTGCGGATAACGCTCCAGCAACGGCTGCAAGGCTTCGCGATGCCTGGCGACGGCCAGCACCCGCGCGCCACTGGCGCACAGGGCAGCGGCGATGGCCTGGCCGATTCCACCGCTGGCGCCGGTCAGCACGACACGCGCATCACACAGGCGCATGTTCAGGCTCCCCGTCACGAGGCAGGCCCCGGAACATGTCGGTGTACAACCGGTACACCACCTTGGAGGCATGGATCACCGCAGCCTGGTCCGCCGGATCGTCCAGGCGGTTCATCAGGCCGCGATAGGTCTGCATATGCTCGACGTCGAGCGATCCATGGGAGCTGAGGTAACTGAACGCCGTGGGCGGCAATTCCAGGCGCTGGCGGATGCTGTCGGCGGCATGGGTCGCCAGGGCGATACTGGTACCCTCCAGCACATTGACCATGCCGAACAGGCCAACCGGATTGCCTCGGGCGATCAAGTCATAGAGGTAACTGACCATCAGCTCGATGGGTAACGAAGGCTGGCCGTTGCGCACCGCTTCCTTATCGCCACCGCACACGGCAATGTCATCCAGCACCCATTGCTCATGGCCGTACTCTTCGTCGATGTATTCGCACACGGCCTTGCGCAGCCATTCCAGGTGCATTGGCAGGCGCGCCCCGCACGCCATCATCAACGGCACCGTATGGCGCACGTGGTAATACGCCTGGATCAGGAAGCCCCGGTAACTGGCCAGGCTGACCTGGCCGTCGAGGGCGTCACGAATGATCGGCAGATTGAACAGGGTCTGGCGCTCTTGCTGGGTAGCGGCTTGCAACGTGTCAAAAAAACTCATGATGGGGATTCCTCGGACAAGACGGGTGAAGTGAGCTGCGCCCGGTACCGCTCCACGATGGCTTCCCGGCGTGGCCGGCCATTGGCGGTGAGCATGCCGTTGGCAGCGCTGAAGGGTTGGTCCAGGCGCGTCCAGTGATGGACCCGCGCGTAGTCGGGCAGCGTGTCGTTGGCCTTGGCCACGGCCAGCTCCAGCGTTTGATCCGTGCAGTCGGCCCGGGCGGGCCAGAGCAGTGCATGGTTGTGCGGCATGGCTTCGCCATAAACGAAGGCCTGGGCAATGTCACCGCCCTGGGTGAGTTCGGCTTCAACCCATTCGGGGTTCACGTTGCGACCGAAACTGGTGACGAATTGGTGTTTCTTGCGACCGCGCAGGTAAAGAAAACCGTCCTCGTCGAACGCCCCCAGGTCGCCACTGGGCCACCACTCGCTGGCGTGCGCAGGCTCCCCCAGGTAACCGAGCAACGTCGAGCCCTTGATCAGGACTTCGCCGTCATCGGCCAAGCGGATCTCCACATGGGGCAGCGGCTGGCCGACACTGCCGGCACGATGAGCCTGTGGCCGATTGAGGCACACCACCGAGGCGCATTCCGACAGCCCATAGCCTTCAAACACCGGCAAGCCGACGCGCTGGGCCCGCTGCAACAAATCGTGGGACACCCGTGCCCCGCCGACGGCGGCGAATCGCACGATGTGCGGGTTGAACAGCTTCTGTTCGGCAGCCGTGACCAACATCAACAGCAGTTGCGGAACCAGGATCAGGCTCTGCGCCCGACGCTCGGCCAGGCATCCCAGCAGGCGCGTCGGGTCGACCCCGCTGGCGCCCTGGATGCCAAGCGTCCTCTGGCTGGGCAGGCTCAGCATGGCACCGGCATACAACGCCGCGTAGCAGCCAAGGTTTTCCAGCAGAATCGCCAGGGGCAGCAACGCCAAGTGATGCCGGGCCTCGACCGGTTGGCTGGCCTGTTCCAGTTCACGGGCCACCCGCAACAGGCTGTCAGCGCTCAGGCAGACGCCTTTGGGCGTGCCAGTGGTTCCGGACGTGAAGGTCAGCTTGGCGGTGCCTGTCGGCAGACGACTCGGCCCGTCGAAATACCGCCGCCAGAACTCGCCACTGTGCTGGTATCCGGCGGCTTGCAGTTCCGTTTCGAACGCAGGCTCGGCAATCACCCGCTCGGCCTGGCTCTGCTCCAGGCAGTGGCGACGTTGAGCCTGGCTGAAAAAACCGGGCAGGATGACGCAGGCCAGCCCTTCGAACAGCGCGGCAAGGTCCCAGAGCATCGCTTCGATGCCGTTGTCCAGGGCCAGGGCGACAACGCTGATGTGTTCATCGCGCAGGCGTTGCTGGCGGTACACCACTTCGGAATAAAGCGTTGCGTAGTCGAGCTGCGAACCGTCGCCCCACAGTGCAATAGCGTGGCCCCTGCGCTCGGCATACCCACGCAGGGTGCGTTTGAACCGTTCCATCTCAGGCGACATGGCTGGTCTCCCCGAGATCCGTCGACAGTCCCAGCCGAGTGAACAGGCCGGTATTGCGCAGGTGAATGAAACCGGCGCGGATGTTTCCGACATGAACCCACGGCTGGCTTTCGTAGTAACGCCCCCAGAGGTGACGCTCCTCGCCAAGGCGCTGCGGATCGGCCGGGCACAGGGTCACGGGCTTGAGGCCGAGGCGATGGAAGCTGTTGACCAGGCCGATGTTGCCAGTGAACGCAACCCACTCCAGGCCGCCCATGGCCAACAGATAAGTGATCGCGATGATGCTCAGCCGGGCGCTGCCCGTGTCACTGGCGGCCAGGTTGCCGACTTCGACGATACCGGCGCGGTCCACCGGACGGTCGGCGGTGGCGCTGATCAAAGGCTCGATGGGGCTGTCCAGATAATGTTCGAGGAACAGCGGCCCCTGTGCGGCCCGGCGCACGCCAGCGGCTGCGCAGAGCGTGCCGTGGACATCGTCGAGCCCGAACAGCTCCGGCATGAAGTGACGAATATCGGCACCGTGGACCTGGCGAAAACGCTGTTGGATGAACGCTTCGAACTCAGCCCGCCGCAGTTGTCCCGGCAAGGCTCGGTACAAGTGGCGAGCCGGCAGCCCGGCGTCACCGAAGGCCAGCGGCAAGTGGATGTTCCAGTCAAAATCGGGCATGGCGCAACGTTCTCCCTCGGGCTATTGGGGAGAAGTATCGAGGCCGTTTCTTAACGAAGTCTGAAGATGGGAAGTTTGCGTACGCTTGAGAAATAGTCCGATCAAACACGGGCTGCCTTTGTTTGTTTTTCCGTAGTACAGTAGGCAAAACCCGATAAATATCCACCTTTAGATGACCTGAAGTGCCAGGCCCGACGTCAATGGACCCGCACACCCGTCATCCTTCTACCGCGGCGGTAATTGCATGATCGACATCACCGAAGTCTCCATTGCCCAACTGCGCGCCGCGCTGGAATCGGGCCAGACCACAGCAGTAGCGCTTGTCCAGGCCTACCTTGCCAGGATCGATGCCTACGACGGCCCCGACACCCCCACGGCCCTCAATGCGGTGGTGGTGCGCAACCCGGATGCGCTGAAGGAAGCGCAGGCCTCCGATGCCCGTCGGGCCAGTGGCCAGACCCTCGGCCCGCTCGACGGCATTCCCTATACGGCCAAGGACAGTTATCTGGTCAAGGGACTCACCGCCGCCTCCGGAAGCCCGGCGTTCAAGGACCTGGTGGCCTATCGCGATGCGTTCACCATCGAACGGCTGCGCGCCGCCGGGGCCATCTGCCTGGGCAAGACCAACATGCCGCCCATGGCCAATGGCGGGATGCAGCGCGGGGTGTATGGCCGTGCGGAAAGCCCGTACAACGGCGACTACCTCACCGCGCCCTTTGCCTCCGGCTCCTCGAACGGGGCAGGCACGGCAACCGCCGCCAGTTTCGCCGCGTTCGGCCTTGCCGAAGAAACCTGGTCGAGCGGACGCGGCCCGGCGTCGAACAACGGCCTGTGCGCCTACACGCCGTCGCGTGGGGTGATTTCGGTGCGGGGCAATTGGCCATTGACGCCAACGATGGACGTCGTCGTGCCCTTCGCCAGGACCATGGCCGACCTGCTCGAAGTGCTGGACGTGGTGGTCGCCGAAGACCCGGACACCCGTGGCGACCTGTGGCGGTTGCAACCCTGGGTGCCGATTCCGAGCGTCGAGTCGGTTCGTCCCGCCTCGTATCCGAGCCTTGCCAGCAACCCGACGGCGCTGGCCGGCATTCGGTTCGGCGTGCCACGGATGTACATCAACGCGGACCCTGAAGCCGGCACGGCCGAGGCCCCCGGCATCGGCGGCCCGACCGGGCAGCGAATCGTCACCCGCGCCTCGGTGATCGACCTTTGGGAGCAAGCCCGCAAGGCCCTTGAGGCTTGCGGCGCCGAAGTGATCGAGGTGGATTTCCCGCTGGTGTCCAACTGCGAGGGCGACCGTCCCAGCGCACCGACAGTGTTCACCCGCGGCCTGGTTTCCAAGGAATTCCTGCACCATGAGTTGTGGGACCTGTCGGCCTGGGCATTCGATGATTTCCTGCGGGCCAACGGTGATCCGAAATTGAATCGCCTGGCCGACGTCGACGGACCGAAGATCTTCCCCCACGACCCGGGCACCCTGCCCAACCGGGAGGACGATCTGGCCGCCGGCATGGACGAGTATGTGAAGATGGCCCAGCGCGGCATTACGCCCTGGGACCAGATCCCGACGCTGCCCGACGGGTTGCGGGGGCTTGAAGCGACACGCCGGATCGACCTGGAAGACTGGATGGAGCGGCTAGGCCTGGACGCGGTGATCTTCCCGACCGTCGCCGACGTCGGACCGGCGGATGCGGATATCAATCCGGAATCTGCCGATATCGCCTGGAGCAACGGGGTCTGGGTCGCCAACGGCAACCTCGCCATCCGCCACTTGGGCGTACCCACGGTCACCGTGCCAATGGGCATCATGGCGGACATCGGCATGCCCGTCGGGCTGACATTCGCCGGGCGTGCCTATGACGATTCGAGGCTGTTGCAACTGGCGTCGGCGTTCGAGTCGATTGGCTCCAAGCGTCGGGTCCCGCCGCGGACACCGCCATTGTCGGCTTGACCCGATCATGGGGGCTGCTGCGCAGCCCGGCGGGAGCAAGCTCCCTCGCCACGGTTGCATGTTCGGCTGGGTGAGGGGGCAAACGCCACCCTCGCCAAAATGGCCCTCAGGTATTGCACCTGTAAGCTTTTGTGGCGAGGGAGCTTGCTCCCGCTGGGCTGCGCAGCGGCCCCCGGCTCCATGCCTACAACCGGAAATATTGCTGCATGGCACGGGCCAGCAAGTTCACGGCTTCATCGCCGCGTGACGCCTGGGCTCGCATGAACACCACCTCATGCTCCGCGATCACCGGCAGCCCTTCGAGGATCCGCATGGCAGCCGTCACCCGTCCACGGTCGATCAGGCTGATCGCCAACCCGGCCTCCACGCAGGCCTTGACGGCCTGGTTGGAGGGGCTTTCCAGGACGATGCGGGTCTTGCGCCCGCTTTGCCTGAGGGACTCCATCATCGCTTGCCGATAAGGACATTGCGCCGCATGCACCGCCAGCGGCAGCGGCTCCATCGAAGCCGCCGTCGTGTGGGCCGGCCCGACCCAGACCGGCGTGGTGGACACCAGCACTTGCACCTCTGCATTCGCCAGCCCCTTCGGCTGGGCAACCACCGCCGCCTGGAGCTTGCCGCGCTGCACCAGGTCGCGTAGCGCATAGCTTGGCGCGGTCTTGAGTTCCAGCACCACGTTGGGCCACGCGGCGGCGAAGGTCGGGAGGATGTCGCGGATCACATGGTCTGCGTACTCATCCGGCACCCCCAAGGTGATACGTCCCGCCAAACGGGTTCCGTGCAGGTCGGCCAGCACCCGGTCATGGGTGCTCAACAGCTCCGTCGTCGCCACGAGCAAACGCTGGCCCAACGCGGTGAGGGATACCGATTGGTTGTCCCGGTTGAGCAAGCGCCCGCCAGCGACCGCTTCCAAACGCTGGATATGCACGCTGACCGCCGCCGGGCTTTTGTGCAGTTGGTCTGCCGCCGCACTGAACTTACCGATCCGCGCCACCGCATGAAAAGTACGTATCAAGTCGATATCGAGTATGGCCGTCATGATTCAATCTTCGTGAACAACTGATGCATTACATTTTGATTTATTAGATTAGTCGGGTTTCGTAGCCTGTGGTCATGAACCCGAATAAATCGATGATCTGCACTTCCCTGCCCCGGCCCGCCTGGTACTGGCTGATTCCATTGCCGTTGCTCGAAGCGGCATTGCTGGTGTCGTGGAGCTCGGGCTTCGTCGGCGCACGCTTTTCCATCGATTATGCGCCGGCCCTGCTGGTGGTCTTCTGGCGGTGTGTCGTGGTCACGCTCGTCCTGTTTCCCTTCGTCGCCAGGTCGCTACGCCGGACCTCGCCCGTCGCGCTGCTGAAGAACGCCGGCATCGGCCTCCTGGCGATGGCGGGCTACCTGGGCGGCATCACCCAAGGCATTGCCCTGGGTGTGCCGGCGGGCCTGGCCGCGCTGGTCGCCGACCTGCTGCCGATGGGCCTGGCGCTACTGGCCGCAGGCGTACTCCGGCAACGACTGGCCTGGCAGGTCTGGACGGGGCTGCTCATCGGCCTGCTCGGCGTCACGCTGGTGACACAGGGCGCACTGGCGTGGGGCAATGCGCCCTTGTGGGCCTATGGCCTGCCGCTGCTTGGCATGCTCTCGCTCGCCGTCGCGACCCTGTGGCAAAAACACTTACCCGCCGAACAATCGCTGGGGCTGTTGCCCAACCTGTGGCTGCAGTGTTGCGTGTCGGGCCTGGCCTTCGCCCTGGTCGAGGGCGCCCATGGCAGCCTGGCCCCGCTGCCCAGCACAGGCTTCGCACTGAGCGTATTGTGGACCGCGGGCCTGTCGACCATGGGCGGCTACGGCCTCTATTGGTTGTGCCTGCGCCGCGCGACCGCCACCCGCGTCGCCAGTGTCCTGTACCTCAGCCCGCCCATTACGATGCTCTGGGCCTGGGCCATGTTCAACGAACCGCTTTCCTGGCAGATGGTGGTGGGGATGGCGGTGTCCGGGATCGGCATCTGGCTGGTCGTCGGCACCGAGGCCCGGCAGGCTGCGAGTTCAAGATAGCAAGATCGGTCGAGCGCATTGTGCTCGCCGGCCTCATGCTGGTGGCCTTTACTGGGAAAGACCATGACCGACACAAAAAAGCATTACCAATCCCGCATGCGCAAGGTGCTCGATTACATCGACCTGCACCTTGATGACTGCCTGGACCTGGATACGTTGAGTGGCGTTGCGGCTTTTTCGAAATACCATTTTCACCGGCAGTTCATGGCGACGTTCAGCTTGCCCTTGAATCGCTACGTCCAACTCGCGCGCCTGAAACGCGCCTCCTACAAACTGGCGTTTCGCGAACATGAAACGATTACGCAGATCGCCATGGACACTGGTTACGCAGCACCCGACGCTTTTGCCCGTGTATTCCGACAACGGGTGGGACAACCGCCTTCGCATTTCCGCAAGTCTCCCGACTGGCAGCGCTGGAACACCCTTTTCACGCCATTGCACACTGCGAGGAACCGTCTCATGCCCACGCCCTATCAGTCCAGTGACGTACGGATCCGTACGGTTCCTGCAACCCCCGTCGCCATCATGGAGCACCGAGGCGATCCCTCGACGATCGGGACGACCCTCCGACGCTTCATTGCATGGCGGCGAAGTGTCGGCCTGATCCCCTCGATCAGCCCGACGTTCAATGTATTTCACACCGACCCGCGCACCACGCCACCGCAAGACTATCGCCTGGATTTATGCGCGGGGACGGGCCGACCTGTCGTGCCGAACGGAGAAACGATCAAAGCTGGCAGTATTCCCGCCGGACGTTGTGCAGTGCTGCGGGTCGAAGGGGGCGCAGACAACCTCGAGCCCGCCGCGCTGTACCTGTACAGGGACTGGCTGCCGGCCAGCGGTGAGGAGCCCGGAGATTTCCCCCTCTACTGCCAGCGCATTACGTTCTTTCCGGACGTTGCTGAGAACCAAGCCATTACCGAGCTCTTTCTGCCGCTCAGGTGATCGTCTAGTGGGTAATGCCAGTCAGTTAAAGATCAAACGGCACAAAACCTGTGGGAGCAAAGCTAGCTCGCGATAGCGGCAGACCCGTCAATGGGTTGTCGACTGGCTCACCCCAATCGCGAGCAAGCTTTGCTCCCACGGGTATGAGGCTTAACTGACTGGCACTATCGTCTAGTGAGCGCTTTTTTCCTGTCTAGCCGATGTACGAGTAAACAGCGAAATCGAACCCATTGAATGGAAAGGAAGCAACTTCTTTCATACCCATTTTCAAATGCGCACGGAGCGAGGGTTGATTGTCCTTGCGTATGAAAAGAATACCTTCACGCCCCCGCTCGAGCCGCCGGAGCTCCGCGAACATTCGCTGGGCCAAACCCTTGCCACGTTCCGCCTCGCCCACGCAAATCGGGCCATAGACATAGGCATCCGGCGTTCCATGATAAGCGGCGAACATCGCCTGTACGATCGGTAAGTCAGCATTCATCGCCCGCGTGGTAGTCATCAGGAAACCGGTGATACGACCCTCTCGACGCGCAACAATCAGAGGCATTTCCTGCATCATCGCTGCCACACGGGCCCTTGGCAGGCTCGCAGAAAGCGAGCCGCCGCGGGCCATTTGATTCGCGGCCTGAAGCACCAGGATCCCGTCCAGATCGGCCTCATTGGCTCTGCCGACATCGGTTTCATGATTCGTCATTCGAGGTATCTCGCTGGCTAGTTAAATGACTACTTCTACCGTGCCTGCCAAGAGATTAGTACAGGTCAACAATTACAGGATTTATACCTCGACAACGTGGGTCCCAATCCATAGGCAGAACCAATACATTGCATTGCATATCGGTCTTGGACGCTATAGCTAAAGCGGCAGATGATGGCTTCAACCAAGCGACATCAACCCGATCCAAACCGATAGGAGCTACGCCATGCAACAGTCCCACGCCTACAACGACATCAGCCTGGCCCTGACCACCGAAGTACTGGATGCCAAGGCACGCAAGCACCTGTCCTGGCAAGACTTGGCCGATGACACCGGCCTGAGCCTTGCCTACGTCACCGCCGCCCTGCTCGGCCAGCATCCATTGCCGGAACACGCGGCGAAGGTGATTGGCGAGAAGCTCGACCTGACCGCTGACTCGGTCGCCCGTCTGCAGATCATTCCCCTGCGCGGCAGCCTCGCTGGCGTGCCGACCGATCCGACGATCTATCGCTTCTACGAAATGATCCAGATCTACGGCACCACCCTCAAGGCCCTGGTTCATGAGCAGTTCGGCGACGGCATCATCAGCGCGATCAACTTCAAGCTCGACATCAAGAAAGTCGAAGACCCTGAAGGCGGCTCGCGTGCGGTGATCACACTGGACGGCAAGTTCCTGCCCCTGCGTCCGTTCTGATCGTCCCGCTGGCCCCAGGCGAACCTGGGGCTTCGCTGCAAACAACTTATCGCTGATTTGAACTCACTACTCATTCTTGCGTGGAGCATGACTCATGAAAAAATTCCTGTTTCTGGCCCTGTCGCTGACCGCCTCGCTGTCGGCCCATGCCCAACCATCCACCGCACCTGCGGACGTCGTTTCCTATGCCTACGGCATGCATCTGGACATCGCCCAGGTGTTGGACATCACCACGCCCGCCGATGTCTGCGGGCCGACGCCAGTGCAAATGACCTATCGCGATTCCCAAGGTGAAACCCACATTCTTGAATACAGCCTGATCGGCAACGGCTGCACGAACTGATAACACCCTATTCATTGGAGGCAAGCAGCATGAAAGCGCTGATCGAAGGTTTCCTGAAGTTCCAGCAAGAGGTCTTTCCACAACGCACGGACCTGTTCAAACACCTGGCCACCACGCAACACCCGGGCACGTTGTTCATCACCTGCTCCGACAGCCGTGTTGTGCCGGAGCTGCTGACCCAGCAGGAACCCGGCGAACTGTTCGTGATCCGTAATGCCGGCAACATCGTGCCGTCCTATAGCCCGCACCCGGGCGGTGTTTCAGCGACGGTGGAATATGCCGTCGCGGTGCTGGGCGTGAGGGATATCGTGATCTGTGGTCATTCCGATTGCGGTGCCATGACCGCCGTCGCCAAATGCGCCTGCATGAATCACCTGCCGGCGGTCAGCGGTTGGCTGCAACACGCCGAGTCGGCACGGGTCATCAATGAGTCACGACCTCACGTCGATGACGCGGCGAAAGTCAGTTCGATGGTGCGTGAAAACGTCATCGCCCAATTGGCGAACATCCAGACGCACCCGAGTGTGCGGCTGGCCCAGGAGAAGGGCTTGCTCAACCTGCACGGCTGGGTCTATGACATCGAGACCGGCTCCATCGACTCCCTGGACGTCGACAATCGCCGCTTCAGGTCCTTGGCGGACAACCCCCAGGCGTGTGCCGTACCGGCCCGGACGGCGACTGCCGCGTGAGGGTCGCTGCTTGGTCTAGGGCAGTTGCCCACCTCGATCACGGTGGCGAGGGAGCTTGCTCCCGCTGGGCTGCGCAGCGGCCCCAAAGCCATCCACCCCGTGCAACAGTGTCTCCACGAAAGCCACGGACGCCGCGCTGTGATAGTTGTTCTTGCGCCGCAACAGCGAAGCTCCACGCCGGGGCGCCGCGTCCTGCAGCGCCAGCTTGCGCAGTGCGCGCTCCTGGGTGGCGATGGGCTCTGGAAGAATGGTGGCGACGGCCGAATGCCCGATCACTTCCAGCAACGTGCTGACCGAATTGACCTCAATGCTCACCTTGGGCGTGATCCGAGCCTGGACGAAGTAGTCGTCGATGCACGTACGGGTGGCAAAGTCCGGGCTCAACAAGGCGAACTCCAGTTGCCCGACCTGCTCAGCCGTCAGCGCGGCCTGACAGTCATACAACGGGTGATTGCGCCCCACCATCAGTCCCAGGGTTTCGGTGAACGCCGGGATCGATTCGATATCGGCGCTCCTGACCTGATCGAATGCGATGGCGATGTCTAACGTGTCATTCGCCAAGCCCTCCTCGATATCGACCATCGACAACTCGAAGATTTGCAGATGGATATTCGGGTATCGCGCGCGGTAGTCACGCACCAGCGGCCCGACCAGGTAAGCCATGAATGTCGGAGTCATGGCCAGCCTCAAGCTGCCGCGGGACAGGTCCTTGACGTCGTGCAGCGCGCGCTTGCCGGCGGCCAACTCCACCAGCACCCGCCGGGCGCATTCGATATAGGCCGCCCCGGCATCCGTGGGCCTGACCGTGCGAGACGTGCGGTCGAACAGACTCACCCCGAGGGTTTCTTCCAGTTGCCGGATCTGTTGCGACAGGGTCGGCTGCGACACGTGCAGCACCTCGGCGGCACGCGTGAAACCGCCGTGGTCAGCGACCGCCAACAGATAGCGCAAGTGACGTAGCAACATCGGAACCACCACCTGGAGCTTGGGTAATTGCGATGCATTGTATAGGGGACATGTCGCGTCCACATCCGCCACGGGCTCAGCGTTGCGTTTAGCGGGTCGGCGTCAGCCTCAGCACCCGCATCACAAAAGCGCTCGCCTTCGCCAGCATGGCGCCGCTCGTACTCGGCTGGCACATGGCGTTCGAAACCGGTGCTGCGGACTCGCTGGCCAGGGCGCCCATCAACTGGGGCAACAGGAATCCGCTTTCGTATTCTGGGTGAATCGCAACAGAGGTGTCCGACCAAGGGTTGCCGGTGCAGGTGACGTCGAACATGGGAAACCTCCTGGAGAATGGAGAACGCTGCGACGGCCCGAAACGGTCGATCGCTTCTGGGATCAGTTTCACTGGCGAACAGTTTTTAGAGAATGCCCAGGAATCTGATGACTTGATTGCGCCATCTGAAACAATCGCCCCGGGCAGCCAAAAAAGCCCCGGTGCCGTTGCAATGCTGTTCACTTAAGGCAGTCGATAAACCCGTGGCGAGGGAGCTTGCTCCCGCTGGGCCGCGAAGCGGCCCCAAAACCTGCCAAATGCGGAGCATCAGACACACCGCACCCGCCGGTTTACGACTGCTTCGCAGCCGAGCGGGAGCAAGCTCCCTCGCCACAGGGTCCATCATGTTTCTTCAATGAACAGCATTGCGGTGTCGTTGAGGCAACCGGGGCTTGGGACCGGTTATGAATCACGCCGGTTTTTTCAGCGTGTCGTACGCCTCAAGCGAGCGCAGCGAGTAGATGTAGGCAGCCCCCGCATTCAACGAAATCGCAGTGGCCAGGGCCGCTGCGACCTCTTCACGGCTCGCCCCCGCCTTGATCGCCGCATCCGTGTGGGCGGCGATACAGCCGTCGCAACGAGTGGTCACGGCGATGGCGATCGAGATCAGCTCGCGGGTCTTGGCATCGAGCACGTTGTTTTCGCTGGCGGCTTCCCCGAGCGCCATATAGGCCTTGACCATTTTCGGGTTGCTGCGGCCCAGCGCGCCAAACGCTTTCTGAATGGTGGGCAACAATTCGGACCAGTTATTGAACATGGCATTAACTCCTGAGTGGGTTGGGTGTACTGTTTTGACGCCCTCAGTTTTTCACCCTGGCGCCACTCGGTTTTGCTCAATCCGCTCAGTTTTTTTGGCGAAACGCTCAAATGAATGCGATCGATAAACTCATCAGCCTGGCCAACGTTCGCGGCAGCCTGGACCTGCGTTGTCAGTTCCAGGGCGACTGGGCCCTGGATCACGGCCAGCATGCCCTGGGCACGGCTCCCTATCACATCGTGCTGGCCGGCGAATGCCGCGTCGAGTTTGCCGATGGGCAGCGCTTGCCCATGCGTGCCGGTGACATCCTGCTGCTGCCGCGCGGCGCCCCGCACCTCATGCACAGCCCTGGGAAAATGGTGACGCCGACCCTCCCCCGGATCGTGACCGGAGGCGCCCTGCCGATTCACCGCATTGGCGGTGCCAGCGCGGAGCTGGACATGCTTTGCGGTGGTTTTCACTTCAACCGGGCTTCGTTGCTGTTCAGCGCCCTGCCCGACTACCTGGTGATTCCAAGCGGCGCCTTACCGGCCAACGGACCTTTGCCGGCATTGGTGGAAATCCTTCGCGGGGAAGCGGACGGGAACCAGCCCGGCGCTCGCTTCTTGCTCGACGCCTTGTCCCAGGCCCTGTTCACCCTGATTCTGCGTGCGCACCTGGCGAGCCATGGCCAGGACAGCGGCTCCCTGGCCCTGCTCAGCGACAAACGCCTGGGCCGGGCCTGGCAGGCGATGCTGGCGGACCCTGCGCACGAGTGGACCATTCAAGGCCTGGCGGACCTCGCGAGCATGTCCCGGGCCAATTTCATGCGCGCATTCGTCAAGCTGGCCGGCGTCTCGCCATGGGTGCTGTTGACGCAAGTGCGAATGGAGTTGGCCTTCAGTCTGCTCAGCCACTCACACCTGGGGCTGAGCGATATTGCCGTACAGGTCGGCTACCAATCCCAGGCTGCGTTCAGCAAGAAATTCAAGGAAATCTACGGCGAGGCGCCAGGGCGGGTGCGTCGTGGGATCCAGGCCCCGAACGCGCGCTGACTACCAAGAGATATCCGCTCGCAGGGCCGGGTGCTCGCGCAGGTGCTCGACGATGTAGTCCACGAAACTGCGCACCCGCATCGGCGCCTTGCGTCTTTCGCGGTAGACCACCTGCACGGGCATGGAGGGCGGTTCATAGGCTTGCAAGACCCTGCGCAAGCGTCCGCTGCTCAGATAGTCGTACAACGGATAGCTCAAGCAGCGCGTCAACCCGGCCCCATGAGCCGCAGCGTCGATGGCCGCCTGTAGCGTGGCGCAACTGAGCCGCGTGCGGGCCTTGAAGCCGTTGGCCTCGCCCTGCTGTTGAAAAGACCACTGGACCCAGTCCTGGTTGGCCTGCGTGGCGATCAGTCGGTGATCGTGCAGATCCTGCGGCACAACTGGCTCACCATACATCGCCAGATAACCAGGACTGGCGCAGACGAGCGAGCGAACGCTACCGACAGGTCGTGCGATCAATGAGCAACTGGGTAGATGCCCTACCAGCACCGCGACATCCAGCCCTTCTTCATGCATGTTCGGGAAACGATCATGGTAGTGGGCCAATAGCCTGATCTCGGGAAAGTGATCCATGTAGCCGGCCAATACCGGGGCCATGACATAACGGCTGAACAACGTGGGCAACAGAATCGTCAAGTTGCCCTGCGCCTGGACATGCCAGCCCTTGGCCGATGCTTCAGCCTCGTCAACGGCCTTGAGAATGCGTGAACAATCGGCCATGAAGCCGACCCCGGCTTCCGTCAGCGCCACCCCGCGCGTGCTTCGTGACAGCAGTTGCACACCCAGTCGCGCTTCCAGTCGAGCGACCGCACGCATCACGGTCGGTCCGGAGACGTTGAGGCGCTGGGCGGCCGAGGCGAGGCTGGAGCACTGCGACAGCGCGTGGAATACCCTCATTTCATGGTGGCGCGCCATCAGCCGTTGCCTTTTACGACAGGCTTGAGCGTGACGTCGTCTCCCAGCCGATCCGCGAGGTAGTCCACGAACGTACGCACCTTGGCCGGCACCCGATTGCTCTTCTGATACACCACGTGAATCGGCAACGCCGGTGGTTCGAAAGCCTTGAGCACCACTTCCAGTTCACCCTCGGCGACCTGCCGGGCCACTTGATAGGACAATACCCGGGTAACGCCCCAGCCCTGGCGGGCGATATTGATCGCGGCCTGATTCGCGGTCACCACCAGGCGTGGGTCAACCCGCAGGCTCAGCGAGTTTGCTTCGTCCATGAACTGCCAGTGGCTCAGCAAATGACTGGCCGAAGACATCACGATATTGGCCGTGCTCAACTCGCCAGGATGGGTTGGACGTCCATGGCGCTGGAAATAGGCCGGGGCGCCGCAAATCACTTGGCGTACCTCACCAACCTTGATGGCGTGCTGATTGTTTTCCTGCAAATGGCCGATGCGGATCGCCACATCGATGCCCTCGTCCGCGATATTCACCACACGGTCGACCAACAAGGCATTGAGGTGCACCGAGGGAAACCGATCCAGGTAATCCGTCAGCAAGGGCGCGATGTACAACTCGCCAAACAGCACCGGCGCGGTAACCGTCAGATACCCGCACGGGATCGAGTAGCTGCCGGCGGCGGCCTCCTCGGCCTCTTCGAGCTCACTCAGGATCCGCCGGCAATCTTCCAGGTAGCGTTGCCCCGCTTCGGTCAGGTGCACATTGCGGGTGGTACGAGACAGCAGTTGGGTGCCGATCCGTTCCTCCATCGCCGCAATGGCCCGCGTCACGCTCGGTGGCGAAATGCGCAAGCGCCGGGCGGCAGCGGCGAACCCTTCCTCCTCGGCAACCACCATGAAAATCTGCATTTCCTGAAAGCGATCCATGGTTGATCCAGCCTTGCTTGAGGGAGATTGAACATACGTGGCGGTTTCGGCCTCAAGGCTTGCCGGAAGAGGCCTCCCGGCAAGCTCCTGCGGTTTGACTCAGGCTTGCTGCAAGCCCTTGGCGGTGCGCTGCATGCCGACGAAATTCGGCAAGGCTTCGATGCTGCCCAGCCAGGCACGGACGTTCGGGTAGTCGGTCAGCGCGACGTTGCCTTCCGGTGCATGGGACACGTAGGTGTACGCGGCCACGTCAGCGATGGTCGGTTGCTCACCGGCCAGGAACCGGCTTTGCCCCAGCTCCGTCTCCATCACCTTCAACAGGGCGTGGGAACGCTTGATGGCATCTTCGGCGTCATAGCCGGCGCCGAACACGGTGATCAATCGGGCGTTGGCCGGCCCCTGGTTGATCTGGCCCGCGGCCACCGAAAGCCAGCGCTGCACCCGGGCCTGGGCGAGCGGATCGCCGGGCAGCCATTGGCCCTTGCCGTATTTGGCCGCGAGGTAGACCAGGATCGCGTTCGAGTCGGCCAGCACAACACCGTTGTCATCGATCACCGGCACCTGGCCGAAACTGTTGATGGCGAGGAACTCCGGGGTCTTGTGCTCGCCTTTCATCAAGTCCACGAATACCAGCTCGGTCGGCAGGCCCAGCAGCGAGAGCATCAGCTCGACACGATGGGCGTGACCCGACAACGGGTGGCGATAAAGTTTGATCGCGTTCTCAGGCATGACGTACTCCATGTTGTTTGGGCTCGAAGCGGTGATCGCGTCGATGGGGCTATCCTCTGCTCCTGCTCCGGACAGTGGAATAACCAGCTTTTACAATCCAGCATTTCACCCAGTGAAACGATCGCAAGCCCTAGACCTCAAGCACCAGCGGCTCGCTGCCTTGAGCCGGCACCGCGCAACAGATCAGCACTTCGCCTTCGCCAACCGGTTCGGCCGGCTGGCTCAGGTAATGCACCTGGCCGCGGCTCAAGCGGGTTTTGCAGGTGCCGCAGGAACCGCCGCGGCAGCTGAATTCCGGGTTCAGGCCGCGCGCTTCGGCCAGCTCCAGCAGCGTTCCGCCGCCGGGCTCCCAACGGGCCTCCTTGCCGGAACTGGCGAACAAGACCTTCACCGCTTCAGTCGCGGCCGGCACTTGCTGGGGCGCCGGCATGCTGACTTCGATGTCCCGCACAAGGGTGGAGGGACCGAAGGTTTCCGCATGAATGCGATCGTCAGGGATGCGCAATTTGCGCAGCCCGTCGTACAGCGCCTGGGTAAAGCTGCCCGGCCCGCACAGATAGAAGTCGTAGTCGTTGAGTGGCAGCAGTTTCTTCAGCAGTTCCACATCGATCCGGCCCGCCAGGTCATAGCCTTCACCCACCTTTGCTTCGGTGGGCGGTTGGCTGACCATGCGCACAACCTGGAGCTTGTCGCCGGCACGGGCGGCCAGTTCGTCGATCTCTTCACGGAACGCCAGGTCGGCCACCGAGCGGGCGCTTTGCACCAGCCAGACCGGACGCATGCGGCTGATGCGTTGCCCCTGGTAAACCACCTCGCGCAACATCGACAACAGCGGCGTGATGCCCACCCCCGCTGCCAGCAATACCAACGGACGCCGCTCGGTGGCCTGGACGGTGAAATGGCCCTGGGGCGCCCGCGCTTCGATCTCGTGCAACGCCCGCACCTGCTCATGCAGGTGGGACGACACCGATCCATCGCGCTTGACGCTGATGCGCAAGAAATCATCCGACGGCGCACTGGAAACGCTATAGGTTCGGATCGACGGCGTTTTCTGCCCCTCCAGCTGGATCCGCACCGGCAAATGTTGCCCGGCTTCAAACCGAGGCAAACCCAAGCCATCGCTCGCCTGCAGGTAGAACGAACGAATGTTGTGGCTCTCATCCACGACTCGCGCAACCCGCAACGCACGCCAGCGGCTACGCAGCGCCTCAGCCTGCAAACGCTCGGCGGCTTGCTCCCAACTGCCGGTCATCAATGAATTGGGCGAATCGCCTTCATCCTGATCCTTCCAGCGCAGCGCGATGGCGGCCGGACGATAGACGATGCGTTGCGGTGTGAAGCGCAGCAGCCGCTCGGCGCCTTGGAAGGCATTGATCTCGGGATCGTCCAGCAGGACTTGCGCCGAGCCACTCATTTGCAGCAGATCGCCGGTCTGGAAATCGACGAACACCAGCCCGGCCCGTGGGTTGAGCAGGATGTTGCCCAGGGTGTTGAAGAACAGATTGCCGGAAAAATCCGGAATGGTCAGCGACCCGTCTTCATCCATGCGCACGAACCCAGGCTTGCCACCACGGTGAGAAGCATCGACCTGCCGCTCGCCATCTCGCACCACGTAGGTGGCGATATAAAACGAATCGGCCGCCGTCACCAGGCGCCGGACCAGCGGGTCTGACACGCTCAACTGACGCGGCGCGACCGCTTGTGCGTCGACAAATTGATACTGGCGCAGGTTGATGTAGCGAGGGCAGTTGCCATAGGCCTGGCTCACTGCAATCTCCAGCCCTGGGGCAAGCTGACGGCGCACGACGCCGTTCATGCGATTACGCCGACGGGTGTGCAATTCGATCCCCAGCATGCCGATGGCATCCCCCTCGCCCATGCCCTCCTGGGCGGGATCGTTCGGCTCGGGCTCGAGGTTGATGTGCAGGGTCTGCGGATCGGGCGAATTCATGAAACCCGGTTGCCCCGCGCGCAGGGTCGCCCACACGTCGCCTTGCCGATCCACCGCCCCCAGCACCACGAAAGGCAGTTGGGCGTAGAACTCCCGGTGCTGGTCCGGCATCCACGTACGCGCCAGTTGCCGTTGGCCGACACTGGCCATCATGTCGACAGCCCCGACGGAGAGCTGCAAGGTCAGCTCTCCTTCGTGCCAGGGCGAGGTTTTTGCTTGCAAGGCTTCGTCCATCAGCTACTCCTCGCGCTCGCAGCATGAACGCCTGCGCCAGTGCGCTACGGTTAGGGATTCTCCGCCATCGTTTGCACGGGTGTGCAAGTGGCTGGCGTTATCTTCTGCCCAAAGCGGTTGCGCAGGAATACGCACGAACTGCAATCCACCGTTTCATAAAATGGAATGGTGGGCTCATGACCTGACACTGGCGAAATGCTTGGTCAATTCGAGCAAGGTCACCCGCAACTCCGGAGGCCGCACGGGCTTGGCCAGGATTGAAATGTTCATGTGGTGCAGGGCGTGGCGAATTCTTTCGATTTCATGGCCGGTCATGATCATGGCGGGGACTTCCCAGCCTCGCTGTTCGCGAATCGCAGCAATGCATTCGGCCCCCGAGACTTTCGTACCCAGGTCGAAGTCGGCAATGATGATGTCGCAGTCGCTGGTCACACCCACCCCGTCGCTGTGGGTTTCCACTTCGCATCCCCACTTCTCCAACAGCGCCGACGTCGCCATCAGCACGTTGGCGTCATCCTCCACCAGGCACACCCGCAAGCCCTGCAAACGGCTTTGCGTGGGCACCGGTCTGTCCACCACAGCCCTTGGCGCGACCCTTTCCAGCCCTTGGATCGTGGCGCGCGTGCCCTGGCCGAGCCGGGAGTCCAGCTGGATGTCCAGATTGATCAGGTGGCTGATTCGCTTGACGATGGACAACCCCAGGCCCAGCCCCTCGACATCCTTGTCACGGACATGGCGTACCCGATAAAACTCCTTGAACACCTCAGGCAGATGTTCGGCGGCAATGCCCCGGCCCTTGTCGTAGATGACGATGGCCAGGCCATTGCCTTTCGGACGCACACCGATCAACACCGGTTGGCCGGGGGCATATTTGAGCGTATTGGAGACCAGGTTCTGCACCATGGTCGCCAACAAACCGGCATTGACGCTGACCCAGTGCCGGCAAGGCCGCAGGCGCAACTCGACACCGGCCCAGCGGGCGGCTTCGGTGTTCTGCTTGACCACATCCTGGAGCAACGCGCCCAGGTGCACGGGTTCGGCCTGGGGTTCAAGCTGCCCGTTGTCGAGGGTGTAGATGTCCAGGATCGAACGAAACAGCTGCGACACGATGTGCAGCGAACGGTCGATGTTGTCCACCAGTCGCAGCTCTTCCTGGCCCAACCGGGCATCGCGCAAGCAGGCGGTGAATAAGCCGATCGAGTGGATCGGCTGGCGCAAGTCATGGCTGGCCTGGGCCAGGAAGCGGGACTTTTCCTGGTTCGCGGCAATCGCCTCTTCCGAAGCGATGCGGGTACGGGTCAGCAGGATATGCGCGTAGGCAGGCACCACGATGGTGGTGACGATCAACGTCAGGAACAGATAGGGCTGGCCACGCCAGAACGGCGTGAGCAGGAAAATCACCCCCAGTGTCGACAGCGCGAGAACGGTTGCCAGCGCCAGGTAACGCGAGCCGAAGCGCATGCCATTGCCCAACGTGACCCAGAGCAATGCCGCGTACACCGGCAGCGTGCCCTCCCCACCGACGATCAAGGCAAAGGCGAGGCTTGCATAATCCAGTGTCATGGCAAAAAGACGACGCAGGAAGAAGTGCCCGGGCCAGCGCCTGACGGCCATGCGCAGCGGGACCGCGGCGCCGAAGAAAAAGGCCATGTACCACAGGATCGGTACATAGGTTTCGAAGTCGCTGGCCAGAAAGGCCACCACAATGATGTAAAGCGCAGTGCACGCCCCGACCGTCAATCTCAATGTCGCCTGATCAAGCTCGCTATTCTTTTCCGTCATAGTCACAGGAATATTCCCAACATGAAAGTTTGTATCAACTTGAAAACCAAGGGAGTCGTTTAGGTTACGATGTGCGAACTTGAAGTCAGAAGGATCTGAAGCATGACGTGCAGAGTCATTGTGGCAGATGACCATCCTTTGTTTCGTGAAGGTATGTTGAGAACCATCGAACGGCTTCTGCCGACAGCCACCATAGAACAAGCTGGCAATCTGGATGAAGTATTGGCGCTGGCGCGTTCCGGGGTGGAAGTGGACTCCCTGATACTCGACTTGCGCTTTCCCGGGATCAAATCGCTGCAAGTCATAGGCCAGTTGCGCAGTGAGTTCAAACGGACCTCCATTATTGTGGTTTCAATGATGGATGACATCGAGGTTATTTCCCAGGTGATGGCGCTGGGTGCCGACGGTTTCATCGGCAAGAATATCGACCCTTCCGATATTGCCGAGGCCATCATGGCAATACGCGAAGGCGAAGTGGTGGTGAAGTATCAAGCTGAAAGCTCGGTCCTCGACGATGCGCTTTCCCAGCTGACCGTACGCCAACGGCAAGTGCTTGGGTTGATCGCGGCCGGCAAGACCAACAAGGAAATAGCCCGGGACCTGGGCATTTCCCCCTTCACGGTGCGCATCCATGTCTCGAGCCTGCTCAAATCCCTGGGTGTCCCCACGCGCGCGGCGGCCGCGGCGCAATTTTCCAACTTCCCAAGCAATGGCGGATGGTCGGAAAAACAAGACAATTAAATGTATGGCGGCCGCAAATATTCATTGAACGTTACCCTCCTGGTTCGTCTCCCAGGCCATAGCACACTTGTACTATAGCTTCGCCCAGTACTCTCCCCCTAAGCTGTGGGCGCTCCATACAAAGGCTGTTCGAACAGCCAAACATAAAGAAAGCCAACGCGCCATTCGCCGTGCAGTATCACTGTGCCTATCGAAACGTTATGGCGTGCGCAGCCTATGGATTAAATAAGTCCACAGGCGGCGCACTGCTGGGTCAACTTCACCGTCTGCGCGGTTGAAATGGAATGGTCCTGACATTAACTCAAGGTAAGTCATCATGTCCTTCGAATATGGAAAAACACTTAGAAATGGATTGGCGCTGTGCGTGCTGGCGGGCGTACTCAACGGTTGTGCAAACACCGGTGACCTGAGCAACTTGGGCAACTTGATGGGCACCTTGAATCAGGGCGCCCAGAAATACGACGTCTCTTACCTCAAGCAAACGATCATTCCGGGCAAGACGACAAAAGGCCAGATCACCCAAATGTTCGGCGCGCCGACGAATGAAGAGCTCAATTCGACCAGCGCCAGCAACGAGTCGAACTGGACCTATGAAAAGAGTGATGAGGGCCTGGATAAATACATGAAGCTGGCCCATAAGTACGTGTCGCCCGAGACGCGCCTGAAGATGGCCGACACCTCGGCACAACTGTACAAGGCACAAACCGTGGCTAACGACGTCAGCAGCGTGACCGGTGGGAAAACGGGCCAAAGCCAGACCCAAGGTTCGGTATTGACCATTTATTTCGTCGATGACGTCGTGAAGTACTACAGGGTCTACTGACGCAATGACTCGTCCGTTGGGGGCAGCATCAAGCCTGTCCCCAACCTTCACCGATCACTCCTTCCACGTACCTCCGCTCAACGCGCAACTCTTGCGGGTGCTGTCCAACAGCTCAACGGTACGCTTGTAGTAATAAAAGTCCACGCCCTGCCCGTTCACATTCACACAGGTGCCCTGGGGATTCTCCGGGCAGGTTTGCGAGTAGGTGATCCTGCCCGCTTCGCCACCAAGCGCGACCGGCATGTTGGCGAAGGATTCACAACTGGCGCGGAACTTGGCCGCCGGTTGCTTATCGCTCGCCTGCACGCAGTCTTTCGCCTCGATGTGTTGCCCCATGACGGTCATCTCACCTTCCATCGTGCACGCCTGGCTACCTGCATGGGCCACTGAAGCGCACAGCATCGCGGCGCTGATCACACTGAAAAAACGAACGACTCCGTTCATGTACTCTCCCGACGTCCTGAGTGGTCATACCTCCTGAAGTATCCTGACTCGGGCAACAATTCTGAATAGCACAGATGGGCTAGCCGCTAAGCTTGCTCAAGGCACCAGAGGCACATGAGGTTCGAACGCCCGTGGAAAAGAACAGTGAACTGGACCAGGCCACGTTGCGCCTGATCGTCAGCGCCTGTGCGCTGTTGTACATCGTCGTATTGGCCAGCCTCCATCCCGACGATGCCACAGGCTACGTGCCCATCATCATTTACATCACAACGTTTATCGTCGCCTCGGTATTCCTGCGCATGATCATCAAGCGTTGGCCAGGACACTTCTTCTGGCGACGCCTTTTCTCGATGCTGCATGACTACACGGGTATCGCTTTCGCCATGGTGCTGGGCGGTGAAAGCGCACTGCCGATCTACGCGGCGCTGCTCTGGGTCACCCTGGGCAATGGCATGCGCTTCGGCTCGCGCTACCTGGCACTGGCAACCGTTATCGCGCTGTCGACCCTGGTGCTGATTTTCTGGCTCAATCCGTTCTGGCATGGCCAGCCCTACATGTTCCTGATGTTGATCGTCACCACCATCGTGGTGCCGGCCTACGCGCACATTTTGCTCAAGCGCACCCGCATTGCTTCGGAAGAGGCGATTGCCGCGAACCAAGAGAAATCCCGCTTCCTGGCCCAGGCCAGCCATGACCTGCGCCAACCGATCCACTCCATCGGCCTGTTCACCGCCTGCCTGCGTGACGCCAGGCTGGGCCTGGAGGAATTGCGGCTGGTGGACAACATCGACCGTTCGCTGCACACCGTGTCGCAGCTGTTCCGTTCGATCCTCGATATCTACACCCTGGACCATGGCCAACTGATGCCGAAGGCCGAACCCGTGCACTTGGGCGCGCTACTGCAGGACGTGGTCAAGCAGAACACAGAGGCGGCTCGCTGGGCTGGGGTCGAACTGCGCCTGCGTGCCTGCCCTTACTGGGTCAGCGTCAATCCAGGCATGCTGACCACGATGATCCAGAACCTGCTGTCCAACGCCCTCAAATACGCGCCCGGCCAACCGGTACTGATCGGCGTGCGACGCCAGGGCAAGCGCCTGGCCGTGGTGATCTACGACAAGGGCCGGGGCATTGCCGCCGAACATTTGCCCGAAGTGTTCAAGGAGTTCTACCGCGTGCGCCATGTGCGCGACAAGGATGTCGAGGGCCTTGGCCTGGGCCTGTCCATCGTCAAGCGCATCAGCCAGATACTCGGTGTCGATGTACACATCCGCTCCACGGTCGGACAAGGCACCAAGGTAGCGATCAGCGGCCTGGAACTGGCAGCGCCAAGGGCCATGGAGCCCAAGGTGTCGCCCGTCCAGAATCGCTTGGACGGATTACGGGTGTGCTTGGTAGAAGACGACGCCAACGTCCTGATGGCGACGTCGGCGCTCCTGGAAAAATGGGGTTGCGAGGTTGAGGCCCACAGCGACGGCGAGGGGCTGACCAGCGATTGCGCCATCGTCATCGCCGATTTCGACCTGGGCACGAAAGTCTCCGGCGCCGAATGCATCGCCGCGATACGCGCACAGCGCGGCTGGGAAGTCCCGGCATTGGTCATCACCGGACACGAGATCGAGCGCATACGCCAGTCATTGCAAAGCCTGAACATCTCGGTGCTGGCCAAGCCCGTGCGACCGCCGGAGCTGCGAACAGTATTGCTTGAACTGCTCAAGTCCATGAATCGCGAGGGCTCAGCTCACCTCAACCCACCCAGCCGATAGCCGTCTTGGGAATCACCTCGGACTCGTCGAGCTTGGAGGCAAACATGCTCACCGCATCGAGGGCATCGGTGGTCCCGTTCCGGATCTGCACGATGACCGATCCGGCCTGGTCTGCCAGGGTGACACCGCGCAAGGCGCCCTCGTGGGTCACGTTCATGCTCGCGACGGCATCGCGGGTTTCGGAGAGGATCATGCCGATCATTTCAGCAATCTCCGAGGTGGAACGACTGGTGCGCCCGGCCAGTTGCCGGACCTCGTCGGCCACCACCGCGAACCCCCGCCCCTGATCGCCGGCCCGCGCAGCCTCGATGGCCGCATTGAGGGCCAGCAGGTTGGTCTGGTCGGCAATGCCGCGAATGGTGTTGACGATGGCCGTGATCTCTTCCGAACGTGCGCCCAGTTGCCCAACCAGGCGCGCGGAGGCGCCGATGTTGTCGGCGATCTCGCGCATCTCCTTGGCGGTCTGGTGGATCACCTGGGCGCCCTGCTCGGCCACGCGTTCGGTCTCGGCGGAGATGTGGTACGCACGGGAGGCGCCGCGTGAGTCCTCTTCGAATTTCTCTACCCGTTCGGTGATGTCGCTGGCGAACTTCACAATCTTGCATAACTTGCCTTCGGCGTCGTAGACCGGGTTGTAACTGGCTTCCAGCCAGACAACTTTGCCGTTTTTGCCGAGACGCTTGAATTGCCCGCTGAAAAACTCACCGGCGTTCAGACGACGCCAGAAATCACTGTACTCCGAGCTACCCACCAGGCTCGGTTCGCAAAACATCCGGTGGTGCTTGCCCTTGAGTTCGGCCAGTGAGTAATGCATGACATTCATGAAGTTGTCGTTGGCGGTCAGGATGTTGCCGCCCAGGTCGAACTCGATGACCGCCATGGCCCGGTCGAGGGCCGCCAGCCGGCCACGTGTTTCGGCCTCAGCGGTGACCTTGGCGGTGACATCGAGCGCGTACTTGACCACCTTCACGACACGGCCTTGTTCGTCCACCACGGGGTTATAGCTGGCTTCCAGCCACACGTTCTGGCCTGACGCGCTGCGGCGGTGAAACGTGCCGGATACGAATTGACCGGTGCGCAACTTGTTCCAGAATTCACGGTACTCGGCGCTGCCCGCCAACGCCGGGGGGCAGAAATCCCGATGGGACAGGCTGGCCAATTGTTCCGCACGGTAACCCATCGTGCTCAGGAAATTCTCGTTAGCCCGAAGGGCCTTGCCATCGGAGCTGAACTCGATAACAGCCATCGACCGCTCCAGAGCGCCGACCAGTCCTTTGTAAGTTGCCAATTCGGCCGTCCTAGCCGTCAGTTCATCTTTTAGTTTTTTATTAAACATGACGTACCCTCGAAGTAACCGGACCTTATATACATATCGACTGGTTAGCTTGGGGCTGAACGGTATGGCGTAATTATGTTTCGACGCCAAAACCCACCGAATCCATCAACCACGTTCTAAAGGCCTGCACCTTTGGGGCATCGGCCAGTTCATGTGGGGTGACGAAGTAAATCGCGGGGTTGTCCGCAAGGCAGCATCATAAAAACTTCATGGTGCCGGAGCATGATCGCTACGTTTGCTGATTACTTTCGTTCCCATTCAGCGAGGCAGGATCATGCCACCGCAAGGATTCCAGGTGGACTTCGCCCATCGACCACGGCTTGCCGATCTGCACCCCCTGCAGGAACCCGCCAGGCGCTTGTCCGGCACCCTGCGCAAACAGGCAGGGCCGGCCGTCACACCGGCGGTGCAGTTGCAAGACCGGCAGGGATACGACAGCGGCTTTCTTGGCGACTTCATCGTGCCTTGGCCAAGCGTGGAAGCGGCGTTGGTCGATGACGTCTACCCGACCGGCACCGTCGACAATCGCCTGGATTATCAGCACTTCTCCATCCTTCTTTCGCGACGGCGACGCCTGGCCCTGGTGGCGGGCGTCAACATCGATGGCGCCAGCAGTGTCGAGATCGACCGAGGTCGTGATGCCTGGGCATACGACGGTCGAATCCCCAGCGATGCCCAGATTGGAGAAGCGCTGTACGCCGGCAATTTGCTGGATCGCGGTCATCTGGTCAGACGACAGGATCCCAATTGGGGCTCCGAGGCACAGACCGCCAACAACGACACCTTCCACTTCACCAATTGCTCGCCGCAGATGACAGCCTTCAATCAAAAAACCTGGCTTGAGCTTGAGGATTACATCCTCGATAACACGCGCCGGTGGAAAGCCAGGGCGACGATATTTACCGGGCCCTTGTTCCGGGACGATGATCAAACGTACAGAGGCGTACAGATCCCCACTGCGTTCTGGAAAGTCGTGGCCTTTCTCGGTGACGACGGCAAACCTTCGGCCAGTGCCTACATGATTGACCAGCGCCAGGAACTGGAAAAGTTGGAACTTGTGTTCGGAGCGCTCAAGACCTACCGACGCAGCGTCGATCAAATTGAGACGCTGAGCGGTATCCGCTTTGGCGACTTGGCTGACTACGACGGCTTTTCCAATGAAGAACGACTGACAGGTACGAGGATTGAAGCGCCAATCCGTGGGCCTGAAGACATCCGCCTTTGAAAACGGTGGGAGCGAGCTTGCTCGCGATGACGGCGACACAGCCAACATCCCCGCAAGCTGACCCGCCGCTATCGCGAGCAAGCTCGCTCCCACAGGGGATTGAAGCTGCATGGGATGTTGGTGAACGACTCAAAATACTGTGGGAGCGAGCTTGCTCGCGATGACGGCGGCACAGTCGACATCCCTGCAAGCTGACCCGCCGCTATCGCGAGCAAGCTCGCTCCCACAGGGGATTGAAGCTGCATGGGATGTTGGTGAACGACTCAAAATACTGTGGGAGCGAGCTTGCTCGCGATGACGGCAGCACAGCCAACATCCCCGCAAGCTGACCCGCCGCTATCGCGAGCAAGCTCGCTCCCACAGGGGATTGAAGCTGCATGGGATGTTTGTGAGCGATTCAAAAAACGGTGGGACTTATTCGCTCAAGGCTTGGCTGAAGGAGGTGTCGATAATCCCGGCAGTGGCCAGCGGGGCTGGCAGCGCCTTGACCTTGAACAGGAAGTCCGCCGTGCTTTGCAGGTCGGCGGCGGCCTGTCGATCCACCGGGCCGACGCTCATGTGGGCCTGGCGCAACCAATGGCGTGAGACGTTCTGGTCGAGGTTGGCCTTTTTCGCCCACAAGTCCGCGTATGAGTCGGTGTGGTTGTCGACCCAGGTGCGGGCTTGTTTCACGCGGCCGAGGAAGTCGGCGATGGCTTCGCGCTTGCTGTCGATGGCCGGCGTCGAAGCGGCAATGGCGCTGAGACCGGGCATGAGGTTTTTCGCCGTCAGGATCGGCCGGGCGCCGGAGAACAGGATCTGTTGCGAGATGTAGGGTTCCCACACCGGAAAGGCATCGATGCTGCCCTGGGGCAAGGCCGCCGCCGCGTCGATCGGCATCAGCTTGATGAATTCCACATGGTTCTCCGGCAAGCCGGCCTGCTCCAGGGCGCGCAGGGTCAGTTGCTGGCTCCAGGCGCCCGGCCAATAGGCGACCTTCTTGCCCTTGAGGTCGGCGATGGTCTTGACCGGTGAGTCCTTGGGCACCAACAGCGCAATGGTGTCCGGGTTCTGCCGCGAAACACCGATCAGTTTCACCGGTGCCTGTTTGGCAGCCAGGAACAGAAAACCCGAATCGCCGAGAAAGCCCAGGTCCAGGTCGCCGGTATTCAGCGCCTCGGCCAGCGGCGCGGCGGCTTGGAAGTGTTTCCAGTCGACGCGGTAGGGAGCGCCCTCAAGGACCCCCGAGGCTTCCACCGAAGCCCGCACGTTGTAGTAGTTCTGGTCGCCAACATGCAGGACCAACGGCTCACTGGCCTGGAGCAAAGGGGCGGCGAACAATGTGCTGAGGAGCAGACCGCGCAGGGATCGGGCGAACGTCATGAAGGCAATCCTGAATGAATTTCATAGAACATAACGCTCTTGTAATTCCTATTCGAAATTCTTTTAACGCATAAGCTCATAGTCACAAGTAGCCATTGTCCATGACCCAACAGTGCCGCAACAGACTGTTGGCTGGGCAACATTTCCTTGAAGCCTTCACCCCCGTGGCGGCACCCGAAAACCGCCCATTCGCCGGCTATGGCACAGAGCCTGCAATATTCCTTTCAAGCGCGATTTTCTTTCGCGCTCCGATCTTTCGGAAATAAGAACATTGCCTTCTCACCGCCTTGCTGGAGCTGTTCCATGAAACCCGACTTCCGCTTCCCACTGGCCCTCGCCAGATCCCTGATCGGTGCCTGTGCCCTGGCGTTGAGCCTGCCGACCCTGGCCCAGGCCGCAGAAAGCCCTCCGGCCGAAGTGCACCTGGATTACGCCTATTACTCGCCGGTCAGCCTGGTGCTCAAGCATTTCGGTTACCTGGAAAAGGCCCTGCCCCAGACCAAGGTCAGTTGGGTCCTGAGCCAGGGCAGTAACCGCTCCCTGGAATACCTCAATAGCGGCGGCGTCGACTTCGCTTCGTCCGCCAGCCTCGCCGCAGTGCTGAGCCGGGCCAATGGCAGCCCGATAAAGTCGGTGTATGTCTACAGTCGCGCCGAATGGACCGCCCTGGTGGTGCGCAAGGATTCGCCGTACCAGACGGTCGCCGACCTCAAGGGCAAGAAAATCGCCGCCACCAAAGGCACCGATCCCTACCTGTTCACCCTGCGCAGCCTGCAACAGGCCGGGCTGAAGAAAGACGATGTGGAGCTGGTGCACTTGCAGCACCCGGACGGTCGCACCGCCTTGGAAAAAGGCGATGTCGACGCCTGGGCCGGTCTCGACCCGCACATGGCCGCCAGCGAAGTACAAGCCGGGTCGCGCCTGCTGTATCGCAACCCCGCCTTCAACAGCTACGGCGTGGTCAGTGTCACGGAGAAATATGCCCAGGAGCATCCGCAAACCATCGACACCGTGCTTGCGGCCTACGAACAGGCCCGGGCCTGGTCGGTGGAGCATCCGCAAGAGCTGGCCAAATTGCTGGCCGACGAATCCGGACTGCCGCTGGAAGTTGCCCGGCTGCAACTGTCCCGCACCGACCTGGGTAGCCCGCAGTTGAGTGCCAAGGATGTGCTGGCTTCCAAGGCTGCCGCGCCGATCCTGGTCTCGGAAGAATTGGTTCGTCGCGGGGTGAATGTGGACCAGGTGATCGATCAATTGCTCGACACCGGCCGCCAGCAGGCCGTGGCCCGTCAATAACCCTTGCCCAGGCGACAGCCGATCCGCGCCTGGCGCGGATTCGGCGTTGCCGGAGGAACGCCATGAGCAGTAACAGCGAAGACCTTTCCAGCCCCCATTTGGCCCTGCCCGCATCGGGCAAAGCGCCCCTGTTCAATCCCGACCGCTGGCGGCTGCGCCTCAAGGGGCTGGCCCTGCCGGTGCTGATCATCGTGTTCCTGGAGATCATCGTGCGCATCGGTTGGCTGCCCGCCTACCAGATGCCGGCCCCCAGCGAGATCGCCCTGACCCTCGGCGACCTGGCCGAAGGTGCTCTATGGAAACATATCAGCGCCAGCCTGTTGCGAGTGCTGCTGGGCTTTGCCATCGGCGCCAGCCTGGCGTTGGTCTTCGCCGCCTGGGTTGGCTTGAGTCGGGAGGCCGAAGCCTATCTGGAGCCGACCTTCGCCGGCCTGCGCTCGATCCCCAGCCTGGCCTGGGTGCCATTACTCCTGCTGTGGCTGGGCATCGACGAAACCTCGAAGGTGGTGCTGATCGCCATCGGCGCGTTCTTTCCCGTGTACCTCAATGGCGTGGCAGCGATTCGCAACATCGATCGCAAGCTGGTGGAGGTCGGCCAAATGTACGGTTTCAGCCGCCGCCGTCTGGTGCGGCGGATTCTCCTGCCCGCCGCCCTGCCCGGCCTGTTCACCGGGTTGCGCGGCGGCATGAGCCTGGCCTGGATGTTCCTGGTGGCCGCCGAGCTGATCGCCGCGACCAAAGGCCTGGGCTATCTGCTCAGCGATGGCCGCGAAACCTCGCGTCCGGACATCGTGCTGGCGGCGATCATCGTGCTCGCCCTGCTGGGCAAGCTCAGCGACGGCATCCTCGCCGCCCTGGAAAAACATTTCCTGGCCTGGCGCGACACCTTTACCGGCACCGAGGAGTGAGCCATGACCCAAGCCCTGCTGGATATCCACGTCGAGCGCAAGACGTTCGCCGACACCACCGTGCTCAATCATATCCACCTGCAACTGCAACCCCGGGAAACCGTGTGCCTGCTGGGCCCCAGCGGCTGTGGCAAGAGCACCTTGCTGCGCATCGTCGCCGGTCTGGAGAAAGACTTCGAAGGGCAACTGCTCAGCCACACCGAACACCTGGCCTTTGTGTTCCAGGAACCGCGCTTGATGCCCTGGCTGACGGTGCAACAGAACATCGGGTTCAGTGATGACGACGATTACGACAAGGCCTGGGTCGCGCAGTTGATCGAGGAAGTCGGCCTCACGGGGTTTGCCGACGCGTTGCCCAAGGCGTTGTCCGGCGGTATGGCGCAGCGGGTGGCGATTGCCCGGGGCCTGTACGCGCGACCACAGGTGCTGTTGCTGGACGAGCCCTTCAGCGCCGTGGATGCCTTCACCCGAATGAAATTGCAGGACCTGTTGCTGCAACTGGCCGAACGGCATGGGATCGCCTTGTTGCTGGTGACTCACGATGTCGACGAGGCGCTGTACCTGAGCGACCGGGTGTTGGTGATGGACAACCGCCCCAGCCGCATTCGCCAAGCATTGACGGTGCAACTGGACCATCCGCGAGACCGGCGCGACCCGTTGCTGGCCCGACTCAAGGCGCTGGCCCTGACCGAACTGCAACGTGCTCATGTGATTTGATCAAGGCGCTTCGCTAAGCACTTAATAGCATTAACAAATAAACAATCAGTATTTATGGTTATAAAAATAACCACGTACTCTCAACTCATCCCGTCCCATTGGTCACGACAGTGAAGTGCCTTATGAAACCGACTGACAACGTTATCGACTTCGTCCAATTCCGCAAACGCAAGCAGGCTCAGCAACAGGCCCGGGCCATGTGGGAAATGTACGCGCGTAATGCCGGTTACCAGGCGTTCCAGTGGGTCCAGGCGTTCCAGCCGACCAGGACGTACCAGGCGTGAGCGCCCAGGAACCCTCGCGCTTTTTGGCGAGTGCCGACGAACCCGAAGTGGATCTGAACAACCTGGAAGCCTTGGATGAAGATCCGATTTGCGAACGGGTCGCGCAGAACCTGCAACGCCTGCGCGGCAAGCGACACTTGTCCCTCGATGCCCTCGCTCGCCAGTGCGGGGTAAGTCGGGCCATGCTGGCGCAGATCGAGTCCGGACGCAGCGTGCCCTCAATCAAGGTGCTGTGCAAAATCGCCAAGGGTCTGAAGGTGTCGGTTGCCGCGTTCCTGGAACATCGGGCTTTCGAGGGGGTGGCGGTGCTGTCGGTCAGCCAGAGCAAACGCCTGGTCAGCGCCAGTGGCGCCTTCGTCAGCCGTGCCCTGTTCCCGTTCGATGTGGCACGCCAGTCGGAATTCTACGAGCTGCGCCTGAGCCCGCTGGGGGAGGAACACTCAGAAGGGCATGGGCCTGGTGTTCAGGAGAACCTGGTGGTGTCCCAGGGTGTGCTGGAGATCAGTGTCAACGAGGAGCGCTACCTGCTCTCCACCGGCGACTCGATTCTGTTTTATGCCGACCAACCACACCGCTATCGCAATCCGGCCGACAGCGAAGCGGTGGCGTACCTGGTGGTTACCTACCCGGAACGCCTGGACTGAACCCGCCGGTGGCGAGGGAGCTTGTTCCCGTTTGAGTGCGCAGCGCTCACAAAATGGGGGCTGCTGCGCAGCCCAGCGGAAGCAAGCTCCCTCGCCACGGGGCCAGTCTCAAGGATGTTGCCCGGCTGTAATCAGCAGGTGCAGCACATCATCGGCATGCCGTTGCAGCTCATCATCATCGGCATGCTGCAGTCGTCCATCATCTTCATCATCAAGGCGCAGCAGTTTTTCATCATGTCCATGTTCATGCCCGCCATCGGCATGACTTTGCACATCATGCAGTCCGCCATCACCGTGCATTCCATCACGCACTTCATCATCGGCATCGGCATGCCCATCATCGGCATTGGCATCATCATGCTCGCCATCGGCATGGCCATGCTCGCCTGGGACATGCACATCATGCTCATGTTGCCGCAGTGCATCATCATCGGCATGCCGCAGTTCATCATCATCTGCATCATGTCGGCGCTGTTCTTGAACATGGCCATGTCCATGCCGGCGGCTGGCATCATTTTGCACATCATGCCGTCGTCCATCATTTCGCAGGTCATGGTCGCCATCATCATCGGCATGCCCATCATTGGCATCATCGGCATGTTGGCGTTCATTGGCATTGGCATCTGCATGGCGTTCATCATGGTGTTGTTCCCTGTAAGGTTCGAGAGTCGGACAAGCTGATGGGGCGGATTCTAAGCATTGACCCGGGCCCGACAAGATGGCGATCGAACAGCAGGAATGAACGTTCAGACAGGCTTACCGGAGCGACACACGCCAAGTCGTCTGCTGCTGCATGCACTTCGATTTCATTGCAGACATTTTACAAACGACAGCTTCGATTCTTCGGTCATGGATATGCGATCCAAACCTATATCAATAACCGTAAGAAATAATCGATCTAAATATCACCCAGCGTTTCCCGCCACGAGGGCTCAGCCAATCAACTGGGCATACACCGGCCGGTCGATATTCCCACCAGACAGAATCACCCCCACCTTTTTCCCCTGCATCGCTTCACGTTCCTGCATGAGTGCCGCCAAGGCCGCGGCACCTGCGCCCTCGGCCAGATTATGAGTGTCGGTGTAATACACCCGCATGGCCTCGGCAATTTCCGCGTCGCTGACTGCGACGATCCGCGCCGCAGCAGCCCCATAGATGGCAAAGGCCTCGGGAATGGGTCTACGCACGGCCAACCCGTCCGCGAAGGTATTCGCCGAAGCGGTCTCACACAGTCTTCCGGTTTCAAATGACAACTTCGCCGCGTCGGCCTCGGTGGACACGACACCCACCACTTGGGTTTTCAGCCCCAAGGCATCGCGGGCGGCGATGACTGCGCAAATCCCCGACCCACAGCCTATCGGCACGTAGACCGTGTCGAGGTCCGGCACCGCCTTGAACAGCTCAAGCCCATAAGTCGCCACGCCCCTGACCAACTCAGGATGGAACGGCGGCACCAGGTAGAGCCCCTGAGCGTGGGCCAGGCGTGCTGCCTCTTCCCGGGCCTCATCAAAATCGCGGCCAAACTCGACCACCTCGCCGCCAAAGCCACGCATGGCATTGTTCTTCTCCACCGAGTTTCCTTGCGGCACGACGATCAACGCTTTCAAACCCAAGGCAGTGGCCGCCAGCGCCAGGCTCTGGCCATGGTTGCCGCGCGTCGCCGTGACAATGCCTTTCGCCTCGGGATGCTCGCGCTTGAGCCAGTGCACGAAGGTCAGGCCGCCGCGCACCTTGAAGGCCCCGGTCGGGGTGTGATTCTCGTGCTTGACCCACACCGTGCAACCCAACCGTTCAGCCAGCAACGGCCAGGCGTATTGGGCAGTGGCGGGCATGAATTGATAGAGATGGCGGGCAGCGTGTTCGATGTCGTCGCGGGTCAGTGTGTGCATGATTGGGCCTCCTGGTTTTGCCCAGTCTAATCAGCGCGACGGCGACGGGGCTTTCAGAAAACTGACCTGACTTTCAGGCCCACTCTTCATTACTATGCTGTTCATGAGCCCGCGAAACCATCCACCGCCGCCCCTGTCTGAACCGGTCCGTCGTATCGAGGCAGGGCCTTGGGCGATCGAATTGCTCCCCGGCTGTGCCTACGCGACCCGCTACGTCGCGACCCAGTCGGCGATCGGCTTTGCCTTCGACAGTCAGCGCGGCCTGCACGCCATCGGCAGCGACCGCGTGTTGCCCTTCGAGGCGCTGCCCAACGGCCTGGCATTCGTTCCCGCCGGGTGCGACGTGTTCTCCGAATCTCCCCGGGGCGGTGAATACCTGCGGATGGTGCGCACCGACGGCATGGCGTTGCCGGCGAAACATGCGTTCAACAACCGTATTGACCCGCAGGCCATCACCCTCGCCTTGAGAATGCGCAGCGCACTGCTGCGTGCCACGGCAGAGGACGATTGGGAAGCCTGGGCGCTCGGACTGGCTGAGCGAGTGAAGGACCACAAGAGGTTTTCGGCACATTCCCAAGGCTCGATCACGGCCGGCCGGATGCGCCTGCTCGATGAGTTCATCGACGCCGGTCTCGACGGTCCGCTGGGGGTCAAGGAAATGGCCGGGCTGCTTGGCTTGTCCGAAGGTTATTTCATGCGGGCATTCAAACAGGCGACCGGCAAAAGCCCACACAGCTACCTGATCGACCGACGCCTCGCCAAGGCACGGGCGCTGATGCGCGACTCAACCGCCCGACTGACCGATATCGCCCACATCTGCGGCTTCAATTCCCAGGCGCACATGACCACGCTGTTCAAGCAACGCCTGGGCGTCAGCCCGGCGCAGTTGCGCGGGTATTCAAGGCCCTGAAGCCTCTGGGCAATGGGTTGATGCGGGCACCTGAGGCGCGAAATGGCGCCCCAAACCAAATTGCCATCAGATGGCCTTGCAAAAACACACTGGCCGTCTAGATTCAAACCTGTCTCCAACCAGATCTTCAACCACACCTGACAGCCCCTCGGGCGAGAGCGTCTATTGGCCTGAAAAACACACTTGGCGTTGCTTTCAATTACTGACACGGAATCAGTCATATCAACAAGAGGGATGCTTGATGAAGCATGGCCGTGGGTATCGTTCGCGCTCGCAAAAAGGACCAGCCGGACATTTCTGGCTGTCATTGGTTTGCTTTTCAGGCCTGGTGATCGCCAGCTTCCTGTTGTTCGAACAACAGATCCAGGATTTCCTGACCCATCTCAACCTGTACCTGCCCTCGACGCCCGCGCAGAAACTCAACCTGGCCTTGCTGCTGATTGCCCTGCTGGCGCTGGACGTGGTGTTGCCGGTGCCGTCGAGCATGGTCGCGCTGCTGGCCGTGGCGATGCTTGGCAGCCTGGGTGGATACCTGGTGATTTTCGTCGGCCTGTGCCTGGGGGCCGGGCTGGGTTATGCGCTGGGAGCCGGCTATTTGCGTCTGCTGTCAGGCCGCCTGGGCCTGCATCAGCGCCAGCCGGGGCAACTTGCCTATCGGTTGGGCACGCTGTCATTGATCTGCCTGCGCGGCGTCCCGGTGCTGGCGGAAACCTCGGTCGTCGCCGCCGGCATGCAACGCTACCCATTGCGCGCGTTCATCCTGGTCACCACCCTGGCCAATGCCGGCCTCGCGTTGGCCTACAGTGCCATCGGCACCTTTCTCGTCGAACAGAACGCGCTGCTGGTGACCCTGCTCGCCAGCATGATATTGCCCGGGCTGTTCATCGCCGGGTACAGCCTGTTCAAGAACATTCGCCGGCACGACACGGAGCAACCCTTGCACGGGCGCTTCAAGGTCAGCTACGACTACCCGGTGGTGTTCACCGATCATCTGTTCGACCCGCTCAATCCCTGTCTGCACCGTCAGCTCACCACCGGGCACCACGGCCAGGTAACGGTGCTGGTGTTCGCCGATGAACAACTGCTGCACAGCGCTCCGCACCTGCTGGCACAGATCAATACCTACTTCGCCAGCCATTTTCCGGACCTGCATTTACAGGCGCCCCCCATCGCGGTCCCGGCCGGCGAATCGAGCAAGGATTCCCAGGTGTTGCAGCAGCTGTACAGCGACATGCTGCAACATGGCCTGGACCGGCATTGCTATGTGCTGGCCCTCGGTGGCGGCGCGGTGCTCGATGCGGTGGGCTACGCCTGCGCCACGTTCCACCGCGGCATTCGCCTGATTCGCATCCCAAGCACCGTACTCGCCCAGAACGACGCCGGGATCGGTGTGAAAAACGGCATCAACGCCTTTGGCCAGAAGAACCTGCTGGGCGCCTTCTACCCCGCCACCGCGGTCATCAACGATTTTCAATTGCTGACCAGCCTGAGCCGACGCGACCAGATCGCCGGGCTGGCCGAGGCAGTCAAGGTGGCGCTGATCAAGGACCAGGCGTTTTTCCAATGGATGGAGCAACAGGCCGACGCCCTCGCCCACTTCGATCACGCGGCCAGCCGCTACGCGATCCGCCGCTGCGCCGAACTGCACCTGGCGCACATCACCGGTGCCGGTGATCCCTTCGAGCGCGGTAATGGGCGGCCATTGGACTACGGGCATTGGGCCGCCCACAAATTGGAAAACCTCAGCCACCACCGACTGCGCCATGGTGAAGCCGTCGCCGTGGGCATGGCCCTGGATGGACTCTACGCCAATGCCCTGGGGCTGTTGAGCGACGCCGACAGCGACCGGGTGCTGCGCCTGCTGCTCAAGCTCGGCTTCTGCCTGAACCCGCCGGAGTTGACCTTGAAAGATGCACAGGGACGCTCGCAGGTTCTGCTCGGGCTGGAAGAGTTCCGCCAGCATTTGGGCGGGCAACTCTCCATCCCCATGCTCAGCCGGATCGGCGAGTCGGTGGACTTGCATGAAATCGATACCGCGCGAATGGAGCAGGCGCTGCAACGGCTCTGCACTCAGGCCGACCCTGCATTCACACTGAACGAGAGCTGTGCGCAATGAACCCGTCGCCGCCGGACCTCAAGACCTGGATGACCCTCGGCCGCGTCTCCAACCTGCCCACGGTGTGGACCAACACCCTGGCCGCCGCCCTGCTCGCCAGCAGCGCAGGGGCCCTGGCACCGCCATCGTCCCTGGTCTGGCTCCTGCTGCTGGCGGCACTGTCGCTGCTGTACCTGGCCGGCATGCTGTTGAATGACCTGTTGGACGCCGACTGGGATCAACGACACCACAATCCGCGCCCCATCACCCTGGGCCTGGTCAGCCGCCAGCAAGTGCGGTTGGCCACGGCGCTGCTACTGGTGCTGGCCGCGGTCGCGCTGCTGGGCCTGAGCCGGTTGATCGAACAACCGCACTGGTTGCTGGGCAGCGCCACGCTGTTGGTGGGTTGCATCCTCGGCTACAACCTGCTGCACAAGAAATACGCCCACAGCGTCTGGCTGATGGGGGCCTGTCGCTCGGCGCTCTACCTCACCGCGGCGGCCAGCCTGGCGATGCCACCCGAACCGATCTGGCTCTGTGCCCTTTTGCTCGGTGTCTACATCAGCGGCCTGACCTACCTGGCCCGCCAGGAACACCGCAATCAACTGATCAGCCGCCTCCCGCTGCTGCTGATGTTGAGCCCCCTGGCATTGGCGATCTACGCAGACAACGCCTGGTTCTGGCCGGTCCTGCTGATATGGCTTGGCTGGTTGGGCTGGCACTACTGGCGCAACCTGGCCAACCCGCGGCAACGGCAGGTCCGCGCCTTTATCGGAGCAGGCCTGGCCGCCCTGCCGCTGTTCGATGCCCTGGTGCTGGCCGTCGCCAACCAGCCGCTGGGCAGCCTGTTATGTGTCCTGGTGTTTTTCCTGCTTCCTCATTTCCAACGCTGGATCAAACCCACATGAACACGGACGTTACAGCATCGGCATCGGCAGCCCTCGACATGCGCCAGGACTGCCTGAACGAACAACGCCGGCATTTCACCCAGTCGCTCGATGAAACCGAACGGCAATGGTGGCTCTCGGCGCAGGCGCAACTTGCCCAACGCCCGGACGCCAACACCGCGGCGCTCCTGGGCGGCCAGTGCAAGCGCCACCTCAAGGAGCGTGCCCAGCCCGGCGCCGACGGCTGGAGCAATGTCCAACTGGCGCGGGCATTGTTGCTGGCCCAGGTCCTGGAGCTGCAACCCGCCGCCGCGCAAGTGCCCTTGCTGCGCCAGTTGTTCCTGTGGGGCGACGACCAGGAAAAGATCGCCACCTTGAAGGCCCTCGACTGGCTCGACAGCGGTGGGCTCTGCCTCGGGCTTGCACTTCAGGCCGGGCGCACCAGCAACAGCCAGGTGTTTGCCGCCATCGCCCTGGACACCGCCTACCCATCGCGTCACTACGACGAACGGGCCTTCAACCAACTGGTGTTGAAAGCCCTGGGCATGGGCCTCGATGTAGGGCGCCTGGTCGGCCTGACGCAACGGCAAAGCGTCACGCTCAACCAGTTGGCCCTCGACCTGCTGGACGAACAACTCGCCGCCGAACGAACGGTATCTGCCGGACTGCCTCACGTGATTGCCTTTGCCTTGCTGAGCCCGGCGCAACGTCAGCGCCTGGCCGGGCTGACCCAGCAACAACGCTTGCCGCCGCCATGGCAGGCGCACCTGGGCGGCACTTTGCCGAACTGATACCCGCCCCTCCCCTGCCTTTTTGACGAGGATTCACCATGCTCAAGTACTTCGACCCGCATATCCATATGGTCAGCCGCACCACCGACGACTACCAGAACATGGCGGCCGCCGGCATCACCGGCGTGATCGAACCGGCCTTCTGGCAGGGCCAGGCCAGGACCAGCGTCGGCAGCTTCATCGACTACTTCGACACGCTGTTGGGCTGGGAGCGTTTTCGCGCCAGCATGTTCGGCATCCATCACTTCTGCACCATCGGCCTGAACCCCAAGGAGGCCAACGACCTGTCGGTGGCCAATGAAGTGCTGGAGATCCTGCCGCGCTACCTGGTGAAAGATGGCGTGGTGGCGGTGGGTGAAATCGGCTACGACGACATCACCCCGGAGGAGGATCGCTTTCTCGCCGCCCAATTGGAGCTGGCCAAACAATTCAACCTGCCGGTGCTGGTGCACACCCCCCACCGCGACAAGATCGGTGGCACCAAGCGCACACTCGCGGTCATTCGCGAGGTCGGCATTGCCGAACACCTGGTGATCATCGACCACCTCAACGAACTGACCCTGCCCCTGGTGCTGGACAGCGATTGCTGGCGCGGCCATTCCATCTACCCCAACACCAAGATGTCGGAACAACGCATGGTCGCGCTGCTGCAGCAGTACGGCACAGAAAAAATGGTGGTCAACAGCGCCGCCGACTGGGGCATCAGCGACCCGCTCAAAGTGCCCAAGACCGGCCAGGCGATGCTGGCCGCCGGCTTCAGTGAAGCCCAGGTCGAACAGGTGCTGTTCCACAACCCGGTGGACTTTTTTGCCCAGAGCGGCCAGCTGGACAAAACCCTGGTCAGCACGCCCCTGCCCATCGATCAGCGGCGACAGTGGCAGGACAACTCTGCCCTGCGGGGCCAGGAGCCGGTGATCAAATGAGTGCCCGCACGGGTTGGACGGCCACGCAGATCGGCTATTGCAGCAACGTGCACCCGACCCATGACCTGGACGGGCTGCGCGCATCCGTCGAACGGCATTTCCAGACCGTCCGCACATTGCGCGGGCTGGACACGCAGGACAGTGGATTGTGGATCAGCGCCGTCGCCGCCGCCGAACTCCAACAAGCGCCGACCCGTGCGGATTTCCTCGACCTGCTGCAACGCAGCGGCCTACGCCTGACCTCACTCAACGGGTTTCCCTACGGCCAATTTCACCAGGGCGCGGTGAAAGCCGACGTCTACCTGCCCAGTTGGGCCGATCCGCAGCGGCTGGCGTACAGCCTGGACCTGGCTCGATTTCTCGCCCAGGCCCTGCCAGCGGACTGTGCCCAGGGGGTGATCTCCAGCCTCCCGCTGGGCTATGCCGCCCACTGGAGCCCGACGTTGCAGCAACGTGCCGAGCAGCAACTGCGCGAGCTCACCGCCGCGCTGGCCCGGTTGCAACGAGAGACAGGCAAGAAGATCGTGATCTGCCTGGAAATGGAGCCCGATTGCGTGCTGGAAAACACCGACCAGGCCATCGCCTTCTTTCGTCACTGGCAAGCCACGGACCCACACCATGAACACCTGGCGCTGTGTTTTGACGTCTGCCACCAGGCCGTGATGTTCGAAGACTGCTATCAGTCACTGGACCGATTGCGTCGGGCCCGGGTCCCCATCGGCAAGATCCAGCTATCCAATGCGCTGATTTGCCACCTGCCTGAGGATGCGCAGCGGCGCGAACAGGTGCTCAGGACATTGGGCGGTTTTGCCGAACCCACCTACCTGCATCAAGTCAAAGCCCGCGCTGGACAGGAGCAGTTATCAGCCTGGGCCGACCTTCCCGCGGCCCTGTACGAGTGTGAGCAGGACGGCCGCGCCCCTCCCGAGCTGAGGATTCACTTCCACATTCCGTTGTTCAGCGAACACCTGCTGTTGCCCGAACTCAGCGGCAGCCAGGTCGCCCTGGCGCAGACCTTCGATTTTCTCGCCGACCATGGGGATTTTCGCCCGGTACTGGAAGTGGAAACCTATAGCTGGGGCGTCCTGCCCAGCCAGTTGCGCCCTACCACCGAGCACGCCCAACTCCAGGGCATCGCGGCGGAGTTGCACTGGGTCGAAGACCAGTTGCAGCAGCGCCAGTTGCTGCAACCCCAAGCGCTGGAGGCCTGCGCCGATGTCCTCTGAGCCTGCGCGCCAGCCGTTGCTGCTGATCAACGTGGTCGGCCTGACACCCGCACTGCTGGGGGCCGCGACGCCCTGCATCAATGCCCTGTTGAAAACGGCCAGGATGGCCACGCTGCAACCGGTGTTCCCGGCGGTCACCTCCACGGTGCAAGCCTCGATCCTCACGGGCCAGCCACCGTCGGAGCACGGCATCGTCGGCAACGGCTGGTATTTTCGCGATCAGGCCGAAGTGCGTTTCTGGCTGCAGCCCAACGCACTGATCCAGGGGGAAAAAGTCTGGCAGACACTCAAGCGTCAGTACCCCGGGTTTCGCTGCAGCCAGTTGTTCTGGTGGTACAACATGTATGCCGACGTGGACGCCGCCATTACCCCACGGCCGCATTACCCGGCCGATGGCCGCAAGATGTTCGGCCTGTATTCGACGCCGGCCTCGTTGCACGAGCATATTGAACAGCAGATCGGCGAATTCCCCTTTCCAAGTTTCTGGGGCCCGGCAGCCGGCATCGCCTCGAGCCGCTGGATCGTCGATTGCGCCATCGCCGAATTCCAGCTCGACCGCCCCGACCTGCAGTTGATCTACCTGCCCCATCTCGACTACAGCCTGCAACGCCTGGGCCCCGATCATCCGTCGATTGCCGACGAGGTGCGCGCCATCGACAGCGAAGTCGGGCGTCTGCTGGACTTTGCCCAAGCACAGGGCGCGGCGGTGATGCTGCTGTCCGAATACGGGATCGAAGCCGTCACCCAATCCGTTTCCATCAACCGGTTGCTACGCGCCGAAGGTTTGTTGCAGGTCCGCCAATCGCTGACCTGGGAGCTGCTCGATCCCGGTGCCAGCGCGGCGTTTGCCGTGGCCGACCATCAGGTCGCGCACATCTACGTGAAGCAGGCGCGCGACATCCCTCGCGTCAAGGCGCTGTTGCAGCGCCAGGCCGGCATCGAGCAGGTGCTGGATAAAACCGAACAACGGGCCTGGCACCTGGATCATCCGCGCAGCGGCGAGCTGGTGGCCGTGGCCGCCGCCGGTTGCTGGTTCGATTACTACTACTGGTTCGACGACCGCAAGGCCCCCGACTTTGCCCGCACCGTGGACATCCATCGCAAGCCAGGCTACGACCCGCTCGAACTGTTCATCGACCCGGCCATTCGCTTCCCGAAACTGAAAGTGGCGCGCCGCCTGCTTCAGAAAAAACTCGGCTTTCGCTACTACATGGACCTGATTCCGCTGGACACCCGCCTGGTCCGCGGCAGTCACGGACGGCTGCCCGCGAGCGAGAAGACCGGCCCGCTGCTCATCACCAATTGTGATCTGTCGTTGCCGCAGCACCTTGCGGCCACGGCGGTGAAGCAACTGCTCCTGGAACACTTCCGGGGGCGCCCTCATGCCGATACGGCGAATGCCAAGGAGCTTCCATGCGGCGAGCCATTTCCATAACCGTTCTCAGTGCCCTGGCCGGTTTGGCCCAGGCACAGGACACCAACAACTTCGATTGCAGCAACTTCCTGCAGTTTGGAGCAGACATCAACAAGACCCGGACCGCGTTTGCCCAGAGTCCCGAGACCATGGCCTGGAACTGGTTCGTCTGTTTGAACCAACCCAGCACCGCGCAAAGCAGCAATCTCGTGTGGGAGACGATGAAGCCTTCGGACCAGGTCTACCTGCCCAACGGCGCACCACCGGGCACCTATGACAGCTCAGCGCCGCTCCCGGCCGCGGTGGTGACGCAAGCCAAGGCAAAGGGCATGGACCTGTCCCGATCCTTCCATAACATCAATGCCACCCAACAGGTCGATGGCCTGATCCTGCAAATGGGGGGTGCCGTGCCCGATGCCCAACAAGGCCAGCCCGTACGCTTTCAGTTACTGATGGGCAAGGACACGTTCGATTACATCGTGAAGAAGCAGGTCTACAACGTGAATGGCCAGGCCGCCCTGGCCAACGACCTGGACTTCCCCCCCACCGCCTGGGAGTTGAAAGCCGCATGGCTGTGGATCGGCACGGACACGACCTACCGACAAACCCTGGTGAACGACGGCTACTACATTGCCCAGGCCTACTACCAGCAGGACGACGGTACCTATCAGGTCGGCTATGTGGCATTGAGCGGCCTGCATGTCGTCAACAAACTGAACGCTGACTGGGTCTGGACCACCTTCGAAAACATCAACAACAGCAAGTACACCGTAACCAATGCCCCGACGCCGGCGCCGATGACCAACACCACCGGGCCGACTGCGGCTGCCAAGCCGGTCAATGCCAGCTTCCAGGCCAATAACCGGAGCCTGTCGAAGTACGAGTTGATCGGGGTCGAGTTCCAACCCATCACCCAGGTACTGGCCAATTCGCAACTGGAATCGGCGTTCCAGAACACCTCGTCCTGCCTGGCCTGCCACGGCACCGCCGCCTACTCGAACGACAACGGCTACTTCAATTTCGCTCTGAACCAGGGGGGCGGCATCGTCTATCCCACCACTCCGCTGCCGCCCTCGGCATTCGATGGCTACAAAAAACTGGACTTTGTCTGGTCGCTGAAACGCGCCCAGTGGCAACGCTAAGGAGCATGACATGAGCGTATTGAATTTCCCCCGTATCTACCTCAACGGCCATATGTTCTGGAACCCACCGACGGCCAACAATAACGATGTATATCCGCTGTATGACGCGGTCAACGCGGACATCAACTGGCCGTTCATGAGCCACTTCGGCATCAACGCCACGAACGCCCCCACCCAGCTGATGCCCTGGGCCATCAAGCCCCTGGCAAAGAATGAGCTGCCGCTCTATATGCTGCAGGTACCGACCAATGCCAACCCGAAAACCTACCCATACATGCCCGCCGAATGGGATCTGTTTGGTGACAATGCCTGCGGCACGGTGAGCTACAAAGGGACTCGCTCAACGATCATTGGCGGCGAGCTGCAGGCCGACACCTACATCACCGAGGATGCGCTGGTTGGCAGGGACTACCAATTGCTCGGCAATCCCTTTGGCAGCAACGCTCCGACTGCCGCGCGCTTCGTGGACGTCAGCCCGTGGCAGAACACCTTCACCGCGTTGTATTTCGACAAGCTGATGCTGGGGGATGCCACGTGTGGCCTGACCCTCAATCGCCAGTATCGGATGATGGATCGCTTCCTCAATTTCAATTGGGGCGCCTTCGGTGGCCTGGTGTATGTCACCACCACCTGGCAGACCTGCTTTCCCCAGGAGAACCTGGAATGGGTCATCGCTGATTCGGCGCTGCTGAGTAACCTGCAGCAGCAGATGAAGCTGCAAGGGGCAAAGGGCCTGATGTTCAGGTTCTCCACCTACCTGACCTGCTACGACAGGAACGGTGTTTTCAACGACTTTCCGTACGTCAACACCCGTTCCAATGCCCCCTCGGATACGGCTCGTCTGCAAGCGATGTATCAGAAGGGCCTGGACAACGTTTCCGGTATTTTCTTCAATCCCGCCTACAGCCGCACCGCCGCGACCCTGGGCCTCTGGTTCGCCGACGAATACCCGACCGCGCCCGCCGGCCTGCGCCTGGTGCCCGCGCAGGCCGTATCTGTTGTTCAACCCAGTGGAACTCCCCAAAACGCCACACTGGGCGTGACTTCGGTGCAGATTACCGGCAACACCCTGTCGCTGGATCTGGCCAACACGTTCCCGTTCTATCCGGTAGAGCCCAATGCCCCCATCCTGACCGCCGAAAAATTCCAGGCCGGCGACTATCAACTGGGTGTACGCGAGGGTGATCAATTCACGCCGGTAGTGGACTTCGGTTTCGACCGGTATGACCAGGCAGCCTTCGACAAACGCTCCGGCCTGCAGGACTTCACGCTCAGCGACGCGGACCTGACGAAACTACAACCAGGTCATCCATTGGAGCTGCGACTCAAAGCTACGGCCGCCCCGACACCCGTGATCGCCGCCACCCAGCAAACCTGGACCGCCGAAGTGGTGGAGAGCGGCAGTTTCATCGACGTGGGCGACCATAAGACACTGACCATCATGGTGCAGAAAAATGGTCAGCCGGCCGCCAATACCACGCTATGGGTGGCGGAATATGGCAACCCCTACATGGTGACCACCAGCGACTACTATCTGGCCTCCAGCAACGCGGCCAATTTCACGCTGTTCTTCGACCACCCGAACCACCCCGAACTGAACAAGGCCAATCTACCGAACTTCAATAACGCGCCGCCCGTACAAAACTATCTGGCCGAAGGCAGCGGCCGCCGACTGACCGCGCTGCGCAATACGGATGAGGACATTGGAGACCCGATCGGTTATCAGCAATTCCTGCAGGGCGAGGGCAAACCGGTCACGATCGACTTGCACCCTTGCCTGGCATTCGACGCTGGCCTCTACGCCACCGGAACCCTGCACGACGACGTCCACGCCACGCCGGTGGATTACTCTTATGTCACCACGACCACCGACGCCAACGGCATCGCCCAGGTGAGCTTCAGGGCCGTGGCCCCGGGCTTCCCGACCTTGCGTTTTTTCGTCAAGGACGGCGACAGCGATCCGGTCATCCCCTTCAGTTTCCCCGTTCCCCAAGCCTACATCGACTTCCTCGCCCCGCTCCGCGTCCTGCCCTTGGACGTGCAACTGCAACAGGACTTCATCAACTACTGGAACACCGTCTACAAGGATCAGAACGCCGCCACGCAGCTGTGGGAGGGCTTCCTCTACCCACGCATCCTGCAGACCTTCTATTACCTGTACCCCATCATGAACAAGTACATGCCGCTCAACTCCCAGGCACGCGTCGAAGGCGCCATCGACCAGCTGATTGTGCTGATCAGCAAGCCCTACCAGGAAGAAAGCACGCTCTCGATGCCCATCACCCGTGACATGTCCCAGAGCCGCCGCGCGGTATTGGAGCTGTGGGCCAAGAAGCTGGTGAAGCGCAACTATCCGCCACAACAACTCAAGATGAGCGACTACGACAACCTCTGACCGTAACGCTGTTCACCCAGGAAAGATAAACCACTGTGGGAACGAGCTGGTGTAGGAGCCGAGCTTTTGTGGGAGCCGAGCTTGTGTGGGAGCCGAGCTTGCTCGCGATGAAGGCACCTCGGTCTTTCGAATGACCGCGTTATCGTTCATCGCGAGCAAGCTCAACTCCCACACAAGCTTTGCTTCCACAGGCTCGCACACAGTGTCACCCGGTACTTTTCAAAGGAATGACCTATGAAAACCAGTATCTTGAACCGGCTGTTGCTGTTGATCCTGCTGTTCAGCCCACCGCTGTTTGCCCAGGACAGCGGCGCCGTCTACTTCACCATGGGTGTGCACAACACCGAGGGGTGCAACGAACAGAACGGCAACTGCATCGCCAAACGCGCACCGGGCGACCCTTCCGATCCGTTTTTCCCGGCGTTCTGGATCAGCGATTGGACCATGTACCGGGTGATGCACAACTACGAAAAAAACCCGCCGCCCTACAGCAATCCGCCCTCCACCCTGACCCCGGCGGACTACACCGTCTCCCGAGGCACCAGCTACTACGACACGGCCTATATCCCGGCCGATGGCGACGGCTTCGGTGCGATGATGGAGCACTATGAGAAGTACTGCCTGCCGATCTTCCCGATCAAGAACAACAATTACACCTGCTCCTTCGTGTCCCTGGGCAACAAGGCGTACTTCCTGACCTACCCGCAGGATCGCCCCAAGGACATGCCCGCCTGCTGCATGTTCTCGCCGATGAATCATCCGCCGCGCCAAGACTTCATCCAGCACCTGCCCTACAGCGCCGAGCGCAGCCAAAACCTCGACGCCAGCGTGCAGGCCTACGCGCTGGACCTTCAATCGCCGCAGGGGCCGATCCTGTTCGGCTATGCCTTCTACAAAAAGATGTCGGGACAACTGCCCTACCGGCAGCCCCAATCGTTCTTTTTCTCCGGTGACACCAGCGTCGCCAACGCCCCTATCGTCAGCCAGAACTACACCAACTTCCGCATCGCCAGACCGGACCCGGCCCAGACCTGGGCGCAGGTGGACGCGATGTGCCCGGCGAATCCACCGCCCTGCCAGTTGTTCGAGCCACCGGCTTCCCAGAGCAACGGGCAAAAGGCGCAGTGGAACAAGCTCATGCAGCGCAAACCCTGAGCAATGACGGAGATCGCCATGAACATTTCACTGCGTTTCATCCTGGTACTAGTGGGTCTGGCCAATCTTCCGGCCCTGGCCCTGGAGCAATCCCAGGAACAAGCCATGCCACGGACACAGGCCTCCAGCCTGAATTGCCAGCCCCCCAGCACGGCGCCAGCGGCCACCGCCAGCCAGGACCTGTTCGATCAATACAGCTGGCAGCTGTTCATCGCCGTGAACTGGCCCGCCCAGGCAGGGCAGCGCGGTGATCCCGACTGCAGCAAGCAACCGGGGGATCCTGGCTACACCGTCTGGCAGACCTACAAGACCGTGGAAGAAATCTTCCTGCCACGGGGGGCCGATCCAGGCCCCTGGAACACCCCGCAACTGGCCAAGAGCCTGGGCATCATCAACATCGCCGCGCTGAAGAACAGCTCCTTGGTGAATGCCGTCGACCAGGCCGTCGGCGGCTGGCTGGTCGACCAGGCCGGCAACCCGACCTACTACGACATCTCGGCCAACGAGACCTCCTACAACTACATCGTCGCCAACCAGTTCTATAACGCCGATGTGGTGTCCAAAGCCAACAACATCACCTTTCCCTACGGGGTCATCGAGGTCAAATCGAGCTGGCGCATCCTTACCACGCATGACAACGCCAGCCGCTACCTGACCATGCTCGCCCGCGTCGCCACGTTCGACGACCAAGGCCAGCGCACCGGCGTCACCGAGGCCTACCTGGGCCTGGTGGGGTTGCACATCATCACCAAGGTGAACGGTTATCCGCAGTGGATCTGGTCGACCTTCGAACAGATCGACAACGTTGCGCCCAAAGCGCTGGTGAACGGGGTATGGGTCGACCAGCCGGTAGCCGGCACGGCCTATTCCTACTTCAACCCCAACGCGCCGGCAGCCAGCCTCAACCAGTCACCCTGCGACTGGCAGACCCAGGGCGCACACCTGGTCTGCGTGCCCAAACCCGGCACCACCTTCCAGACCCCGAACCCGTTGAACCGGTTCACCCCGATCGCCGAGATCACCAACGAGGTCAACGCCCGCTACCGCAGCGACCCGGACCTGCAACGCAGCGTGTTGAAGTACTACCAACTCATCACCACCCAGCGTCCGCTGATGCCGGACAACCCCAGCAACCCACTGGGCCAGCCGACACCCGCCCTTTCGGCCAACGTGACCATGGAAAGCTACATCCAGCCCAACAGCAGTTGCATGAACTGCCACTCCATGGCGACCCCGGTCAAGAGCCCCTACAAATCCGATTACTCCTACCTGTTCAAATTCGCCAATTCGCCTGTCGGCAAAACCATCAAGGACGAGGAATAACTCATGAGCATCCTGAACGGACCACGGCTGAATTTCTGGGGCGGCATCCGCACGGACGTCAGCCTGCCGAACAACTCCCCGACCATTCCCTACGATGGCAACGATGACTGGCCGCTCTTCGACCTGACCACCTCGACCCTGGCACCCGGGGCCCAGTCCTACACCGACGACCAGTTGAACAACATGATCAATGCCCCCACCGGCAACTACTACACCGCCGGTGGCTGGAATCATTACGGGCAGCATGTCGTCGACATGCAGAACGCCTTGATCAGCTCCCAGGGCATCCCCGGCAGCATCAACACCACCGGCGACCTGGTGGGCCAGGCCGTCTACCTGCTCGGCTCGGTGGACCCGGTGACCGGCCAGGGACCGGTGTCCGGCCCGATGATGGTGGACCTGGACCCCACTGCCTCGACGACCACCCAGATCTTCGTCGGCGGTCTGCAAATCGGCGGCAACGACAACATCCAGTTGCTGATTCGCAGCGACACCGTGTGCAGCAGTTTCGACGTCGCGGGACGTGTGCTGTTGCCGGCGAAAATGGATGCGCCGGGCTCTTTCCACGCCAGTGGCACCTTTCAACTGACGTTCCCCTTGAGCAGCATCGTCAGCTGGAACCAGAACAGCAGCGGCCTGCGCGCGATCATCCAGGCACCGAATGCCACGGGCATTGTCCTGCGTTTCGTCATGTTCGAAATGTGCCCCACGATGACCACCGAACAACTGGACGCCGACTACGCCGCCGGCAAGTACACCCCCAACCCGAGCATCGGCCGGGTCATCGGCACGCTGGCCCCGGCCTTCGCCAACGAGCCGCTGAACTGCCAGCCGGGCCGGCAACTGGTCAACCAGAGCACGGGCAATGCTGGCTATGCCGACCTGGACAATACCGGTTACCTGAGCATCGACATGGTGAACGTCATTCCGAAGGAGACCTTCCGGGCTGTCAGGGACGACATCACCAGCCCGATCGGCCCCAACGCCAATTACGGGACCGTGACCATCAGCGCCGGCGCCACCACCCTGACGACCCTGGAGCCGACCAGCCGCTTTTTATTGGACTACTACGTGTACGGCGGCATCGTCGACCTGCCCCTGACCTTCGATCAGCTAGAGGCAGTACGGACCTCTGCCTTGGCGATCAACGCACCGGGCAAGGTCGCCGGTACCACGTTGCAAGCCACCGAGTCGACCTATCGGATCTATGCCGACCAGCGCAACGTCTACCTGGAGGACTACCCCAACGGCCTGTCGATCACCCTGCAGGTCCGGTACCTGGGCGGCGCGGTGCCCAGCACCACCGAAATCGGCCTGAAGGCAATCCCGGCAGCCGATCCCCCCACGTACAAAGAACCACAGTACTGGGACTTCCTCGACTACCCTGACTCGCTGACGGTCAGCGCCGGCCAGCTTTCAGTCAGCTTCCCCGTCACCGTCAAACCGGGCAGCGCCGCCCAGGCCGGTTTCGTCGCCCTGACCTGCACGGCCAACGGCCTCGACAGCAGCGCTTACTTCACCAACTTTCGCAAATACGCCCAGACCGACTTCGGCATTCCCCAGGGCACGACCGTCACCTGGCCGCTGATGTACCCCAACGTCCTGCGCTTTCACTACCTGGCCTTCCCTGCCATGTCGCGCTACATCCCGCTGAATCAGCCCGACGCCATCATGGGTGCCAAGAACCCCATCCTGGCCCGCACCTCGGATGCGTACAAAGGCACCACGCTGTTCATGCCGGTGGTGCGCTCGATGTCGCCCTGCCAGCGGGCACTGCTGCGGGCCTACCTCACCGGTGAACCGTGGCAACCGCCGCAATGACCGCGTCCCCCTTTTGTTCACGGAGAGAGCCTATGTCAGTTCCCCTTAAGATCCCCGCACACCCGGAGGAAAGCCTGCGCCCCAGCACCCTTATCGCCGAGGACCTGCTGAACCCTCGTGGTCTCTGCCTGCAAGCCGACGGCAGCCTGCTGCTCACCGAAGCAGGTTCCGGCTTGCCCGACCAACCTTTCAGCGGCCGTATCAGTCGACTGCGCCCGGATCCGCAGCGGCCCGGCGCCTACCTGCCCCGCGAAACACTGGCGCAAGGGTTTCGCGCCATGAACATGCAGGCACGCATGCTGCGCGATGAAATCATGGGGCTGTCGGACATCGCCTGCGGTGATGGGCGCTGCCTGGTCAGCCAGACCGATTACGTCGCGGGTTCCAAACTGCTGGACCTGCAATTCACGCCGCCCGAGCCGGTCTTCCATAGCCGCGGCAACCTGAACGCGCTGTGCTACCACCCGACCCGCCGCAGTTGGCTGGCCGTCAAGCCCGATACCAATCAGTTGGTGGAGTTCGTCACGGGCCAAGAGGAGCGCGTGCTGGCTCAACTGCCCGAACTGGATCAAGGCCAGGAAGCCGTTCCCGTGACCCTGGTGTACGAACCGGCGACAGACGCTGTGCTGATCAGTCTGTTCTCGGGGGAACTGCACGGCGACCCGAGCCGCAAGGGCATCGACTTTGCCGAAAAGGCCGGCCAGGTGATCCGGGTCTGGCCCGCCAGCGCCGAGATCGACATCCTGATTCGCGGCCTGCAACTGCCCACCGGGCTGGCGCTGCGCCCCAACGGCCACCTGCTGGTACTGGAACTCTGCGAGCGCTTGCAACAACCCTTGCTCTCCGACTGGAACGGCGAACCCCTGCATGGCGGCTTTACCCGGTTCAGTGGGCGACTGCTGAGCTGCGACTTGCAAACAGCCCAGGTCACCGTGCTCGCCCGAGGCTTGGATACCCCGTCCAACCTGTGCCTGTTACCCGACGCGGTACTGGTCAGCGAAGGCATGGGCCTGGTCGGAAGGCCACTGCCCACGCCAGAGGAAAACGTGGTGCCGTTACGCGGCAGGCTTCGTCGGGTGCAACTCTGACAAAAACACCGGCCGGGTGCACAGCCCGGCCGGTGACCCAGGTGTCATCCAGCACTCGATTCAGCCTGCGGTAACGGTCATGCCACCGTCGGCCATGACCACCGCGCCGACCACAAAGCTCGCGCGATCCGAGGCCAGGAACGCAACCACCTCGGCAATTTCTTCCGGCTGCGCGGCCCGGCCGATGGGCGCGGCTTCACCGTGCTGGGCGAGGAACGCCGGACCGTCCTCGACCACGTCATTGAGGATGTTGGTCACCACATCGCCAACACCGATGGCATTGACGCGAATGCCATGCTTGATGACTTCCAGTGCCAGGGTGCGCGTCAGTTGCGCCAGGGCACCTTTGGACGCGGTGTAGGCGGCAATGGTCGGGAAGGCAAAATAGGACGCGTAGGACGCAATGTTGACGATGGCCCCCGCCTTGTTCGGCATCATCGCCTTGACCGCTTCGCGTGAATGCAGGAAAGCGGCCGTGGCGTTGACCGCCTGGATGCGCTCCCAGTCCTGGCGCGTCATGTCGATGACGAGTTTATTGATGATGATCCCGGCATTGTTGACCAGGATGTCCAGCCGGCCGAACTGCTCGACGGCCAGGCCGACGGCGCGCTCGGCGGCGCCATCCGCGGTGATATCGGCCTCCAGCGGCACCAGCCCGGGACGGGCCAGCTCATGGACGGCGGGGTTGATGTCTTCAGCGATTACCTTGGCGCCGCGGGCATGCAACAGCAATGCGATGGCCTTGCCGATGCCACTGGCGGCGCCAGTGACCAGTGCAACCTTGCCTTGGACTTCGTGGGGAATGTTGTGTTGGATATCAGTCATGATCGCTCTCCTGCGTGAGCGGGCAGACGAGACATTCGCCTGCCCGGCGCCCGTGGCGCTGTCGTTATCGACGACTTCACTTTCTCGCAATGGCGACTGCCAGGCTTTCGCAGGCTTGCTGGGACTGTCGGGGTTTTGCGCAAATGTGGCCAGAGATGGCCACCGCCGGGCTGTGTAGGCGCTGGCGAAGCCTGCGATCTTTTGATCTTTCGCTTGAGATTCAAGTGTCTGGGGAAAGATCGCAGCCTCGTTGCACTCGACAGCGCCTACAAGGTCAGGAACAGCGCGGAGGTCCAGACCCGCGACTGATCCCGCTGGCGGGCACAGATGAACAAGGGGTGTTCACGCCCTGGATCAAGCCCCAGGCGGGCCAGTTCGATGCGCCCCTGCAACTCACGGGGCAACGGTGCAGCGGTCATCCGTTCCAGGGACAGCTTCAACTCCGCGCCCGGCAACTGCTCGACCACTTGCGATTGCGCCAACAACTCATCGCCGGACAGCTCCATCACCACCGTCGGTGCGTGCACGTAAGGTTGCGGTTCGGACGGGTCGCCGACCTTGACGTAATTGTCGATACGGCTGTGGATCTGTAGCGTGGCGCCGGCCAGTTGCGACAGGTCGATTTCGATGCTGTCGGTATCGCCGTTGGTGTCGGTGCGAAACGCCAGGACCGTGGCGTCCTTGCGCCATACGGTCTGCTCGGGATGGTCGAGGCCCAAGGCGCGGAAACCATTGATGACCGCGCCGGTGATACGGATTTCGCCAGTCCAGTACGCACCGCGATAGCGGTCCTTGATCCGCGCGCCACCCAGGCGCAGGCGAATGCGTTGCGCGCAGAAACCCAGTTCCTGGTGCAGGTTGCGCGACCAGATCAACTGGTCGCCATCGAACAGATCGACCTGCTCCCACCCTGCCTCTCCCAGCAGTCGATAGTCCAGGGAGGCATTTGAATCGGCAGTGAAGACTTCCCCCATGAAGTGCTTGCCCTGGCGCAGGCTGGCGAACGAACGCTCCCCGGTCGTGGCGAAGGTACGGCGGGCGCGTAGGGCCTTGCCGACGCTGGCGCGGTCGAAAGCCTCGGCGACCACCCCCGTCAACCCGCCACGGGAGCCGAACACTGCCGTGGCCGGAACGCCGCCACCGCAGCGGCCCTGGTGCTCATCGCTGTTCGCGGCGGCGCCAACCCGATAGCCACGCTGCAGCGCCTCGGCGTAGACCCAATGGAACTGGCCCCAGGCCGAACCCACCTCGATCAGCCTCTCGAGTTCCGGGTGATGCCAGTCGAGGTTGCAACGGCGTCCGCCGACATGGGGCATCATCAGATGGCCTTCCGGGTCCTTGGCATAGGCGGCGTACAACTCGTCCACCGGCCAGGCGCCTGGCTTGATGGTGCCAGCGGTGAACTCGTTCCATTCGAAGGAACGCACCAGTCGTCCTTGATTGTCGAAGGGGAACTCGGGTTTGCGGTCATGCAGGAATACGACGTTGCGGTCGCCGCCCGCACAAGAGTTACCGCACCATTCGGTCCCGGGATAACACACGAATCGGCCCGGCTCATTGAGCTCGTGGATCAGCTTGACCGCCTGGTCCCAGCGTTGCTCGGTGATATTGAAGTCATTGGCGGTGTAGCCGAGGACGTCGAGCCCGGCGACATCGCGACCGTAGCTGAGGTTGTACAGCGTGTCGTTGGTGCCCACCGTGTCATCGGAGTGCACATGCAGGTCGGCGTAGAGCGGGCGCAGCGCCGTACCGGCCGGGTCGACAGTGACGAAGGCCTGGGCCCCGTCGACAAACGGCGCCGCCACGTTGGCGGACAAACGCCACTCGCCCACGGCGCCGAGGTCAAGCGCCTCGAGCCGGGCCGTCGCCCAACCTTCGGACGCCAGCGTGAACGGCTGTCGGCGCTCGCCGCCCTCCGGATCAACCAGGGTCAGGACACCTTCGAGCGGCAAGTTTCGGCAGGTGTTGCCCCAGGCATCGTCCACCCGCAAGAGGACATCGAAGGCTTCCCCGGCGCTGACCAGTCGAGGCACGATCAGCTGCACGCGCTGCGCCGGTCCCGGCACGATGTCCAACAAGGGATCGCCCGGCACTTCGGCAAATTTCGAGCTGCCCAGCGGGTCGATAAACAGGCGGAAACGGAAGTCCTTCTCGACGAAACTCTGCACCCGCGTCCCCGCCCCGCCCTGGCGTCGGTCACCCAGGCGAATGATGACTTTATCGCCCGGGTTCAGGTACCCGTCGATGATGTCGATGATGATCGCTTTCTGGAATGGCCGTTCATGGCCCTTCTGGTCGAAGCGCACCTTCAAGTGCTGCACCGTGGCCTGGCTCTGGCCAGGGACCAGCTCACCGGCCTGGTATTCGGCGCTGACATAGTTGGGGCCGGCCGGGTTCGAGGTCTGGAACAAGGCCCAGTCGGAATAGAACTTGAAGGCCAGCTTGAGCCACGCGCCGTCGGCCAGGCCACTGCCACCGACCTCGTAGACCAGGGTGATTTCATCCCACTGCCCGGCGACCAGCGTGTCACGGTCGCAGTGGACGCTGCCCAGGAACGGACGTTTCTTGTTGCGCTCGTACAGGCCTTGTGGGGCGATGTAATGCCCGGCTTCGCGGGGATCGAAAACGTTACTCACATGACACCTCGTGCAGTGGTCCACTGAAGGGTTCGAATACGTGGGGCGATGCTTATTGCACGCGCCATTGCTGGTAGTGACGCTCGATGCGCCGGAACACAAAGCTTTCCATGAGCCAGGCAATCAAGCCGATCACGACAATGCCCAGCAGCACCTGGCTGCTGTTGCCGATCTGCCCGCCCGTGGCGACCATCCAGCCGATGCCGCGGGAAGCGCCGATCATTTCCGCCGCCACCAGCGCCCGCCAGCCCTGGCTGAAGCCGATGCGCAAGGCGGCGGTCACGAACGGCAACGAGGCCGGTAAATAGACGTGGGCCAACAGTTGCCAGGCGTTGGCACCCAAGGTCCGTGCCGCGCGAACTTCACCGCCGCGGATGCTCTGCACGCCCTCTTGGATGGTCACCGCCATGGGGAACATCGCGGCAATGAAAATCACCAGCACGATGGAGACATAACCCAGGCCGAAAATGATCATGATCAGCGGCGCCCAGGCAATCGGCGGGATGGCCATGAACAGGCTGTTGAGCGGTGAGATGAAATCGCGAAAGCGCGAGGACAGGCCAGCGGCCGTGCCCAGCAGGAGCGCAACGATCACCGCGGCGCAAAAACCACCCAGTTCTTCCAGCACGCTGGCCTGCAGGTGCTGCCACAACGAACGGTCCCCCAGCCAGCGCAGCGCCTCGCGGGCAACGTCCCAAGGCTGAGGCAGGATGTAGGTGGGAAAGCGGCTCGCCAGGGCGATCCAGATCAACAACAGGAATGGCAGCGACGCCCATCCCCAATTCGGTTTTGGCAAGGACATGACGGACTCAGTGCGCGGCTTTTTCCAGGTAGGAGGTATCCACGATCTGTTCGGTCTTGAGCGTGGTGTCGATAAAACCCAGGTCGTGGGAATAATCCATCAGGCGCTGGATGAACTGGATGTCCGCCGCCTGCAAGTCCGCCGACCAGCCCAGCCGGGTTCGGGCCTGGGCAACGATGGTTTCCGGCGCGATGGTCTTGCCGTCAATGCCTTGCACCGATTCGAGCTTGAATGCCTCGGCGATGAGCCGGTTCGATTCGTCGGGATGTTCATTGAGGAAGGCGATGGCCTTGCGATGGGCGCGTAACAGCTTCACCACGTCATCCGGACGCTCCTGCAAGGTTTTCGGCAAGGCGATCACCACGTACCACGGGTACTGGGGCAACGCCTGGTTGACGTCCAGCAGGATCCGGCTCGAACCGCGCAACACCGACTGGCTGACGAAGGGCTCCCAGGAAAATGCCGCGTCGACGATGCCACGTTCAAGGGCAGCGTTCATGTTGCCCGGCGGCATGTCGATGATGTCCAGGTCCTTGTCGGGATCGAGCCCGGCCTTTTCCTTCAGGACATAACCGCGCAGCAGCACATCCATGCCACTGCCCTTCTTGACCCCGGCGAGTTTTTTCCCCTTGAGCGCTTCCAGCTGGGTGATCGGACTCTTGGCGTCGACAATCACCGCGGCCTGGCCGTAATTGACCTTCGCCAGGATCCGGCTTTGCAGCCCGCGGGAAAACCACTGGTACACCGGTGGGGTGCCGACATAGGCCACGTCCAGTTCACCGGCGGCCAGTGCCTGCTGGATCACCGGGCCATCGCCCAAGGCCTTGAGGTCGACGTTCAAGCCTTCTTCGCGGTAGTAACCTTGTTTGTCGGCGATCAGTGCCGGGGCGTTGGCCATGGCGAAGACATAACCCACGCGCAAGGGTTTCGCCTCGCCCGCCACGGCGAAGGCGCTGCCTGCCAACGTGGCGGCAGACAATGTAAGGGCAAGCAGCGAACGTTTGATCATGCTGTCAGCTCAAGTCGAGGGGTGGGGTAAACCGTGGTGTCGCAGGCGTCCATCACCTGGGCAATGCGCGTCATCAGCTCATTGCGGTAATCGAGGAACGCCGGCAGGCGACGGGTTTTCAGGTTGCTGCGGGGACGCGGCAGGTGGATCTCCAGCTCGCTGTGAATACCGCCCGGCGCGATGTTGAGCACGATGACCCGATCGGCCAGGAACACCGCTTCGTCGATGTCGTGGGTAATGAACAACACCGTCTGGCCCAGTTCGGCCCAGATGCGCAACGTCTCTTCGTTCATGCTGTTGCGACTGATGGCATCGAGCGCGGCGAACGGCTCGTCCATCAGCAACACGCTGGGTTCCAGTGCCAGGGTTCTCGCCAGGGAGACACGCTGCTGCATGCCGCCGGAAAGCTGGTGCGGCAACCGCTGCGCCGCACTCTCCAGACCGACCAGGCGCAGGTACTGCAACGCCTGTGCGCGCTGCTGCGCTTCGTCGGTGCGGGCGCTCATCCGCAGACCGAAACGAACGTTTTCCAGGGCACTCAACCAGGGGAACAATTGCGGCGCCTGGAATACATAACCCAGCTCCGAGCGCTCCGGGCGTACCGCGGTCTGGTTGATGGTGATCTGGCCGCTTTGCGGTTGCACAAACCCTGACAACAAGTTCAGCAAGGTGGTTTTCCCGCAGCCGGATGGCCCGAGGATCGCGACGAACTCGCCGGGTTTGGCGTTCAGGCTGAAAGAAGAAAACACGCGGTGCCCATTGGGGTAGCTGAAGCTGATGTCATCGACCGTCAGGGCGTCGGCTTGCGGCTGCGGGCAAGGGAGGGTTTTGGGCATGGCAAGTGTCGTCAGGTCGTTTACAATGGGAATGCCTGACATAATACGTATTAATACAAGTAGTCCCAATAACCTATTTTTATAACCTTAGAAGTGAAGGCACCCTGCCCCACTCAAGGCCATGGAAGCTGACAGTGTCCACCTCCATTCTTCGCGACAGCACCACCTCGCTCTACGAACAGATCGCCCATCAACTGCTGGAAGAAATCCAGCGCGGCGACTACGAACCCAGCGGCAAGCTACCGTCCGAGGCGCAGTTGGGCGAACGGTTCGGGGTGAGCCGCGTCACGGTTCGCCTGGCAGTGGGCAAACTCAGTGACGACGGCGTGGTGGAGCGCAAGCAAGGCAAAGGCACATTTGTCGCGGCCAAGCAGGTACGCCACGGCCTGGATGCGTTGCGCAGCTTTCATGAGGCGTTGTTGTTGCAAGGGCTGCAACCGAGCATGCAGGTGCTCAGCCATGCCCTGCAGCCCGTTCCGGAAACCCTGCGGGGTCTGTTTGAGCAAGCGCACGACTGCCTGCTTCTGGAGCGCCTGCACTTCGTCGATGACGAACCCATCGCGTTGGGACGCAGCCACCTGCCGGCAGAGTTGGCCAGCGTGGCCTGGGCTGAGGTCGAACATCAGCCGATCTATTCCATTCTCGAATCGATCACCGGCCTGGCGGTCAGCCGCGCCGACCTGGCCATCCGTGCACAGGAAGCCGACAAAAGCCTGGCCAGCGCACTGCACGTCAAACGCGGTGCCGCGCTGCTGGTCATGGAGCGCACGTCCTATTTCGCCGATGGCCGTTGCTGCGACCGCACGACGTTTTTCATCCGCCCGGAACGCTACGCCTTCGTGCTCAGTGGGGTGTTCAAATCCAATACCGCCAATTGATAGGATTCAAATTGGCGCGACGGTTGGGCCCGGCCTGACAAAACACTGTTCTGTAACCGGTCGCCCCCATTGCTGCCCCTCTTGCTCCTGCTCCAACCTGAAACCGAACGCTTCATACAGCTTGCGAGCAGCGTCGAGCCCCTGGAACGTCCAGAGGATCGTTGAGCTAAAGCCCCACTCGTCGCAGAACTTCATCGCTTCGGCCAACAGGCGCCTGCCAGCCCCCTTGCCGCGCGCCGAATCATCCAGGATGAAGCAGCGCAGCACCGCACTGCCGCCCTCGCCTTCGCCGTCGATGGCAATCGAACCGACTATTCGTTCGCCATCCAGGGCGACCCAGACCTCATTGCGCGGATTGTGCAGACGCCCCATCAGCTCGGCCATGTCCGATGCAACCAGGCTTTCGAACAACTGGCCGAAGTTCGAATGCCTGGCGTAATAGTCCGCATGCATTTGCACAATGCGGCCAATGACGCCGGGACGGTAGCCACGCGCGATCTCCAACTGCGCCGGCGCGGGCGGCGCTGTACCGAGCCGATGGGCGTGTAGCGCGATGGCATAGCTGGCAATCCCCTCACTCACGGTCTGACACTGCCCACTGGATAAGTGAGACATGGCCGCAACAACCTGTTGCGTGGCGAAAGCATCGATGGTTCGGAGGGTGTTTTGCCCCTGGGCGGTGAGTCGCAATCTCTTGGCCCGCGCATCCTGTTCATGGGCAACTTCTTCGATCTCGCCGGCCTCGATGAGCTTGCGAACCATCCGGCTTACGCTGGATTTTTCCAGGCCGAGCAGCTCGACAAGCTCGCCCGCAGTCAGGGATTGGCGATTGCCGAGTTCCACGATGGTGTGCACCGACGACGGCGGATAATCCGTCGCAGCCAATGTGGTGTGCATGAACCCCAGCTCCCGCACCATGAGACGCGACGCCGAACGGATGTTCTCAATCAGATCTGGTGGGCAATGATTCACGGGGACCTCGGACGCGATGGGTATTTAGTTGTACCACACAACTAAATACCCATCCGTGCGTTCAGTCAAGCTTTCCAGTCCATATCCCAGGAGCAACGGCCACGCCGCGCAGCGAATGGAACATGCACCTAATGATCGCCATGAAGGCTATTGACCCGACTGTCCGCCAGCTTGAACACCACGCGCTGAGGGTGGTTGATCGAGACCAGGTACTCCACGGGCTGCCCTTGGCGGTCGAAGATCACGCCCCGGTAGACCAGCGCCGCCGTCCCGGGCTCGACGTCGAGCAAGCGCGCCTCCTGGTCGTTCATCGTGGCGATGCTCAGCGTGCCCTCGTCGCTTTCTATTTCAATCTGGTAGCGCGATAACAACAATGCATACAACGAAGCCCCCTCGATCAGGTCTCCCGCCACCAGCTCCGGTGCCCGGGCGGCCGGGATGTAACTGGTCTCGATGCAGAATGGCTTTTGATCCACGGTGCGCAGGCGCCTGATGGTCAGCAAGGGGTCGCCTTCCTGGATTTTCAGCAGTTTCGCCACACGAGCACTGGCTTGGGTTTGTTCGAAGTAGAGCAATTTACTGCCCGGCCGGGCGCCAGCCTGCTCGACCACTTCGGCGATACCTTTGCGCGCGACGGTATTGAGCGGCCGCTCGACACCTGGCGCCGTGACGAAGGTGCCACGATTGCCCCGACGCTCCAGGACCCCGCGATCGATCAGCGTCTGCAGGGCCTTGCGCAGGGTCATCCGGCTGATCCCCAGGTGCTCGGCAAGATCCCGTTCCGCCGGGATCCGTTCAGTGGGCCCGAATTCCGGGCGTTCCAGCATTTCCAGCAAGGCCTGCACAGCCTGCCAGGCCACCTGCTTGCGTTCGGGCGCCAACAGCGCAACGTCGGAAGACTTTGGAGGCGTTACTTTCATGGTCTACATCCTGGATTATTTTTTCGGCACTGCATTGCGACTGTGGAACCCCAAAATAATGTCGCAAACCCGCCAGTTTGATCATAAGCGGCAAAACCGCCTCGCAGAACACCGTAGAAATCACGTAGGAAGCCTATTAGACCATGGGGAAAATTCCTTGTAATGGTATTTTTCATGGTATAGCTTTTGGTCTAAATCGTGTTCATGACAGCAGCATGAACCCTTTAACAAGGCCCAGGAGTTCACATGGCGATCCAGTTCAACCGGGAAGCATTCATCAGTTCCTTGCAGCAATCCGTGCACATCGTCGACGACGCCCAGCAGTTCGGCCAGGAGTTGGCCTCGCGGATCGACCGCATCTATTTCGTCAGCTGCGGCGCTCCCAACCGCATCATGCTCGGCCTGCAATACTGGCTTGAACGCTACAGCCACACGCTGGAAGTGCGCCGTTATTTCCCGGCCGACTTCATGGACATCGATCCACCGCGCCTGGATGAACGCACCCTGGTGGTCCTGGCCTCCAAGTCCGGCACGACCCAGGAAACCATCGCCGCCGCACGCTTTCTGCAAGACAAGCCTTGCCTCACCGTAGGCGTGACCCAGACCGCCGAGTTGCCACTGGCCCAGGCCGTCCAACATTGCTTCCTGCTAGGACGTACCGACGAAGCCTACTTCGGTTGTTTCATGACGCTCCAGGCCCTGATCGGCGGGATCCTGGCCAAGCGCGAAGGCTGGCCGCTGCTGGACAAGCTCACCCGCTCGCTCAAGGCATTGCCAAGGGCCCTGGCCGATGCCGCGATCAATAATGACCAACGGGCAACCGAAGAGGCACGCCTCTACAAAGATGACCGCGTCATGTATTTCCTTGCTTCGGGGCCGATGTTCACCACAGCCTATGTGTTCGGCGTCTGCGTGGTCATGGAAAGCCAGTGGTTGCATTGCCTGCCGGTGGAAGCCGCGGAGTTTTTCCACGGCCCGTTCGAAGCCATCGATGCCACCACGCCCCTGCTCCTGCTGGTAGGCGAAGACCCCAGTCGTGCACAGATGGAGCGCGTCGTGCGGTTCTGCCAGCGCTACACGGAACGGGTCATGGTCTATGACGCCAAGGACTTCCCGATGGAGGGCATCGACCCCGAGATCCGCGCCATTGTCGCGCCCTACATTGTCGGCATCGCCGTGGAACGCATCGCCGCCCACCTGGCGGTCTGGCACCAACAGCCACTGACGACCCGCCGCTACATGTGGAAAACGGAGTACTGAGCATGGCCAGCCTGATCGCGGTCGGTGACAACACCCTGGACGTCTACCTGGACCAGAACATCGAATACCCCGGCGGCAATGCACTCAATGTCGCGGTATTCGCCGCCCGGCTGGGTGCTCGCAGTGCCTACCTGGGCTGCGTTGGCGATGACCGGCACGGCCAGTACCTGCTCGATTGCCTGCAACAGGAAGCGGTCGATGCTTCACGCTGCCGGACGTTATCGGGTGCCAATGGCTGGGCGTGCGTCGACAGCGTCGAGGGCGAGCGGGTGTTCCTCGGCAGCGATCCTGGCGTGTGCCGCCAACTGCGCCTCGATGCCGACGACCTGGCCTATATCGGTACATTCCCGTTGGCACACAGCAGCCTCTACAGCGGCCTGGAAGATCAATTGGCCCAGGTTCGCCAGGCCAGTGGTTGCCTGTCCTTCGACTTCTCGGACAACTGGGTCGAGTTCGACTTGCAGCCCCTGATCCAGCACGTCGACGTCGCCTTTTTCTCGGCGGCCGATCTCTCGTCGGCGCAAGCCATTGAACTGGCGAACGCGATGCGGGCCAAGGGGCCGGCGGTGGTGGTCATCACTCGCGGAGCCCAGGGCGCCCTCGCAGTCGACGCCCAGGGAGCCCGCGAACAACCCGCGCTGCCTTGTGCGTTCGTCGACAGCATGGGCGCCGGCGACGGCTTTATCGCTGCGTTCCTGCTGGCATGGCAGGCACGCCAGGACCTTGCCGATTGCCTGGCACAAGGCGCCGCTTATGCCGGCCAGGTGTGTGGCTGGGCCGGCGGCTTTGGCCATGGTCAAGCCGTGGGCGCCGAACGCGCCGAACACCTCAAACAAGCCTTGGATCTTCGAGGCTGAAGCACGCTGCCCCGGGCCAACGCCCGAGGCGGTTCCACCTACCTGTCGTGGATACCCTGTCGATGAAAAAATGTCTGATCGGTTTGATGCTCGTGGCCAGTCCGTTGATGACCTGGGGCGCCAGCGAAGAGCTGCGTTTCGGGGTAGATCCCACCTATCCACCCTTCGAATCCAAGCGGCCGGACGGCTCGCTGACCGGTTTCGATATCGAGTTGGGCGAAAGCCTGTGCAGTGAGTTGAAGCGACGTTGCGTCTGGGTGGAAAACGCCTTCGACGGCATGGTCTCGGCCCTCAAGGGCAAGAAGTTCGACGGGATACTGTCGGCCCTTTCGATCACCGAAGAACGCAAAGCCGAAATCGCCTTTTCCAACACCCTCTATGACACCCCGGCACGCCTGGTAGCCCCTGAAGGCAGCCCGTTGCAACCAACGGCCGAATCCCTGCGCGGCAAGCGCATCGGCGTGCAGCAAGGCAGTGTGTTCGAAGTCTATGCCAAGCGGATGTGGGGCCTGAAGGGCGTGGAGGTGGTGCCCTACCAAAGCAGCGACCTGACCTATTCAGACCTGATCAACGGTCGGCTGGATGCGGCGTTCGACGATGCCATCGCCGTCGCCGAAGGCCTGCTGAAGAAGCCGATGGGCAAGGGATTCGGCTACGCCGGCGAGGTGGTCAAGTCGCCGGAGATCTTCGGGCCGGGCACGGGGATCGGCTTGCGCAAAAGCGACACCGCCCTGGCTGGCGAAATCAACCAGGCGCTCGAACGGATCCACCAGAACGGTACCTACGAACGCATCGCCAGGAAGTACTTCGACTTCGATATCTCACCGAAATGAACCACCCGAGTGGAGCCTGAAGCATGTTTCTCGAGGGATACGGCTATCTGATTTTCCAGGGCGCGTGGCTGACCGTGCAGGTGGCCACCTGGGCCGCCTGCGTCGCCCTCGTGCTTGGCCTGCTCGGGGCCTTGGCGAAACTCTCGCCACTGGCACCGCTGCGGCTGGTCGCGACGCTCTACACCACGCTGGTGCGCAGTGTGCCGGACCTGGTGCTGATGCTATTGATCTACTACAGCGCGCAGATCGGACTCAACCAAGTGGCAGAAGCGTTTGGCCGTGAATCGCTCCAGTTGAACCCTTACGGTACGGCGATCGGCACCTTGGGCTTCATTTACGGTGCCTATTGCGCCGAAACCTTTCGTGGTGCCTTCCAGGCGATAGCGTTCGGCCAACTGGAAGCGGCCCGAGCCTATGGCATGAGCCATTGGCAGGTGCTGCGGCGTATCCGGCTGCCACAGATGATGCGGTTTGCATTGCCCGGCATCGGCAATATCTGGCAAGTGCTCCTGAAAAGCGCGGGCCTGATCTCGCTGCTGGGCCTCAACGACATGGTCCAAGTGGCCAAACAGGCGGGCAATGCGACCTCGAGGCAGATGTTCTTCTACCTGGTGATTGCCGCGATCTTCCTGGCTTTCGCAATTCTTTCAAGCCTGGTGCTCAAACACCTGGAACGGCGCTACAGCCTTGAACCGCAGCGGAGTGTGTCATGATCGAGATTCTGAAGGAATTCGGACCGAACTTCCTCTGGTCCGACGGTTACCGCTGGAGTGGCCTGGTCGTCACGCTATGGTTATTGGTCACGTCCGCCGTCATCGGCTTGTGCGCGGCAATCCCCCTGGCGCTGGTTCGCACCTATGGCAATCGTTGGCTGGCACTGCCTGTCCAGCTTTATACCCTGGTGTTCCGCGGCACGCCGTTGTTCGTGCAACTGCTGATCATCTACAGCGGCCTGGCCAGCCTGAGCCTCATCAGGGAATCGCCGAGCCTGTGGTGGTTCTTCCGCGATGGCATGCATTGCGTGATCCTGGCCCTGGCCTTGAACACTTGTGCCTACACCGTCGAGATTCTCGCCGGCGTACTGCGCACCACCCCACGCGGCGAGATCGAAGCCGCCCTCGCCCTGGGCATGACCCGCACCCAGCTATTCCTTCTGGTGCTGATACCGAGCATGCTGCGCCGAGCACTCCCGGCCTACAGCAACGAAGTGATCTTTGTCCTGCACGCCACGGCCATCGCCTTTACCGCGACCGTTCCTGACATCCTTAAAATCGCGGCAGATGTCAACGCTGCCACCTTCAAGACGTTCCAGGCGTATGGCATTGCCGCGCTGCTCTACATGTTGCTGGCGTGCGCACTGGTGGGTGTATTCCGATTGGCTGAACGCCGATTGCTGGCCTATCAGCGATAACGATAAAGACCTATAGAGGCTCCGCAGTCTGGATGAGCGAATTGAGCACCAGCTTTATTTCAATCGCCGGATCTTTATGCCCTTGCAATATCAAGCCTTCGGACAGGGCCGTGAAGGTCTTCGCAAGCGCGGCATAGTCCAGCGGCGGTTTCTTGCCAGCATGGTTGAATATAATGGTAATCAACTTGCCCAGGGCTTCGCTGTTTTCCTCATGCAAGTCGTAGTAATGCTGTGAGAACTCTTCATCCCGCAGGGCGATCAGTTGCAACTCGGCATCGAGGATCGCACAGCGGGTATTGTTCTTCAGGGTGTCGATATAGGCATTCAAGCCATGGCTCAACTGCTCCGCCGAATAGCCCGACGCCAGGGTCGCGCTCAAGCGATCGATTTCAACTCGCTTGAAGCGTTGAGTCAGTTGCAGGAGCAAATCCGATTTACTGGAGAAATTGGAAAAGAAGGCCCCTTTGGAAAAGCCCGCCGCCTCGGCAATAACGTTGACGCTGGCGGCATGAAAGCCTTTGCTGATCATCAGCTCAGTGGCGGTGTCGAATAATTTATCTCTTGTTACTTGCTGGCTCTCTTCTCGACCTAGTCTCTTTTTAATCACGCCCTCGGCTCCTTTGGCCAGTCAAAATATGTACATGTAACTAAATGCGACGCAGCGGCTACTCACTGTATGGAATCCATCTTCGCCATCATATCTTATACGCAGCCCGTTCAATCATTTACATTTTAACTTTCATCCCGTGCCATGTATGTGCCATGTAACCGGGACAATCTTGGGGCACACGCAAGATGACTACCCAGTCACTTTCTTGCCTGGGTCCAGGCAAGTCAAAACCGTTGTGGTCTTTGCCTGACGAGCTGGATGGAGCGCCTCCTACCCACCTCAAAGCGGCATTTTTCCCGCCGTCCCACGGCACACCACAGCGTAAAAAAATCGGCGTAAGGCCCGGTTCAGAGCCACTGATTTGACATTACTACTAAATACCACTTGATTCTCAGATACCGAATGGTTTTTAATTGCGCCGTTGGTGGAGCCCAACGCCTGATCCAGGCATCGCATCCGTGACACGGGTCTCGATGCAATGACAGGTCATCTCACAGGAGCGGTATTTTAATGGAATATGCCTTCGTTACAGGCGCTACGGGCCTGCTCGGGAACAATATCGTTCGTGCGCTGTTAAAACGAAACATCAAAGTAAAAGCACTGGTTCGTTCCGCAGAGAAAGCCAAGAAACAGTTCGCCAGCCTGCCCGTGGAATGGGTCGAAGGCGACATGCTCAATGTCGATGCCTTCAGCCATGCCCTGCTAGGGTGCGATGCCTTGTTTCATACGGCAGCGTATTTCCGCGACAGTTACAAAGGCGGGAAACACTGGCAAAAACTCTACGACACGAATGTGACCGGCACCGAGCGATTGTTGCAGGCCGCCTATGCCGCCGGTATCCGTCGTGCCGTCCATACCTCTTCCATCGCCGTGTTGAAGGGCAATAAAGATCAAGTGATCGATGAAACCATGTCTCGCAGTGAACAGGAGGCTGACGATTACTACTTGAGCAAAATATTGTCCGAACAAAAGGTCCAGCAATTCCTGTCGCAGCACCCGGACATGTTCATTGCCATGGTCTTGCCAGGGTGGATGTTCGGCCCGGGGGATATCGGCCCGACCTCCTCGGGCCAGTTCCTGCTCGACTTTGTCGGACAGAAATTGCCCGGCGTACTTCCCGGAAGCTTTTCCGTCGTCGATGCCCGGGATGTGGCCGAACATCAAATCGCGGCCATCACCCGCGGCAGGTCCGGAGAGCGTTACCTCGCCGCCGGCAATCACATGGACATGAAAAGCATTTTCCAGGCGCTGTCCAGCGTCAGTGGCGTGAAAGCCCCGAAACGAAAAGTGCCCTTGTTCATGCTGCGAATCATCGCACTGATCTATGAAGGTTATTACCGGATTACCAAGAAACCGGTACTCATCAGTACTTCCACGGTCAAGCTCATGGCGCAAGAACAAGGCCGTACCCATTTCAGCCACAACAAAAGTTCAAGGGAGTTGGAATGCCAGTTCCGCCCTGTCGCTGAAACCCTGACCGATACCCTGGACTGGTATCGGAATAACAACTACACAGATGCTTGATTGAGACACCTCATATAAAGCCTGCCTCTGTAGTACTTTTTTGACGCGCCCTATATCCAAGGATTGAAAGAGGTTGGTAAATGAAAAGCCTTTCATATAAAGAAGGTTTTCTGCATCGCTTTGTCGGTTTTTCGGAATCGTTCCCCGAGCAAGTTGCTATCCGGCACCTGGACACGGAAGAAGATACCGTCACATACCGCGAGCTGCGCATCAAGGCCGAAGCCTGCAACGGTACCCTGACGGCACTCGGTGTATTGCCAGGCGATAAAGTAGCGCTGGTGCTGCCCAACGGGGTGGCGTTCATCGCTTACTACCTGGCGATTATCGGGCGGGGTGCCATCCCGGTCATCCTCAACTACAAGTTGACTCCCTTCGAAATGAACAGTGTCGTCAGCCTCGCCAGGCCGACGCTGGTGGTCACGACCGAAACGTTGTGGGGACAACACAGCGAGGTATTCCAGCCGGACAACGGCGTCAGGCACTCCCTGGTGCTGGACGGTGGGAGCGAACCGTCATCGCCCTTGCCCGCCAATGCAACGGCCGCCTCTGAACTTCCTCGACAGCTCGAACCCTTGTCGTTGCCCGACGGCAATCCGATCGTCTCGGTGCAGTTCACCTATCGTGGTATCGGCAGGCCCCTGGCTGTCTCTCACCGCTACCTCGACCTGACGCAATCGAGCGATGGCCTGCACGAGCACTTTCACCTGCAGGGCGTCGGCTCGGTGCACCTGGTGACGCTGCCGCTGTATGCCATTTTCGGCCTGTCGGTGATGATGGTGTTCCCTTTGAGCATGGGCGCCACCCTGCTCATGACCAACACCCTGCTCAATCGCGACCTGGCCGAAGTCTTGTCCGAACATCAGGTCACCTTCGCCTGCCTGGTGCCCGATGTCATCCGCTACTTCAATACGCGCCTGGCCAAACGCAAAGGCACGCCGTTGCCGCTGCACCCGCAACTGATGATTTATTCCGGCGGCAGCCACCTGCCGGCCGATGAAGCCGAGAAGCTGGGCAAGCTGCTGGGTTGCAACCCGGTGCTGCAAGGCTATGGCCTGACCGAAAGCATGCCGGTCATTGTCCAGAGCTCGATCGGCGAGGTCCACCGCGGTGCCATGGGCCAGCCGATCACCGGCGTGGAACTGCGCGTTGTCGATGCCGAGGGCCAGGACGTGGCACCCGGACGCATCGGTGAATTGCTGATCCGCGGCGCGATGGTGATCGACGGCTACAACGATGCCGAGGACAGCAATGCCCGGTTCTTCCGCGAGGGCTGGTTCCACAGCGGTGACCTGGTCTGGCGGGACGACGCTGGGCATGTGTTTTTCTTTTGCCAACGCCTGCGAATCTCGAAGATCAAGGCGCAGATGGTCGACCTGATGGAAATCGAATCCATCGCCCTCAAGCACCCCGATGTGGTGCGGGCCAGGGCCTATATCGTCCCGGACCACAAGGAAGTCAACGTGCTGCACCTGTGCGTCGAAGGGACCGGCGAGCTGACCCAGAACGCGCTTTCCACCCTGCTTTCGCGCTACCTGTCGGGCTTCAAGCTGCCCAAGACCATCGAGATCATCTCGCTCAAGGAAGAGGCACATGCACGCTAACAGCACCCAACCGGTACTGGCCGTTTTCGACTTCGACGGCACATTGACCGACCGCCACACGTTCTGGCGCTACATGCGTTTTATCGTGGGCACCCGTTCGTTCTGGCTCAGGATCATTCCCCTGCTGCCCAAGATGCTCAGCGTGATCCTGGGCATCACACCGCTGATGCAAGCGCGCCTGGCTTTCATCGCCTGTTACCTGGGCGGGTTGTCGGTGGAACAAGAACGCGAGCACGCCAAGTACTTCATCAGCGAACAGCTCCCGCGCTGGCTCAGGCCCGAGGCGTTGCGGCGGCTGCAATGGCATCAATCCATGGGGCACGTCACCGCCCTGGTCAGCAACTCGCCGGAAAACTACCTGATCCCCTGGGGCCGGGCCGCGGGGTTCGATTATGTGTGCGGCACCCGCCTGGCCACGGCGAAGAACAAACTGACTGGCGGGATAGCCGGTACCAACTGTGTAGAGCGAGAGAAAGTCACGCGGCTCAAAGGCTGCCTGAGCAACCTTGATGATTTTTACATTTATGCCTACGGCGACTCATCCGGCGACGATGCCCTGCTCGGCATTGCCAACTCTCCCTTCTACAGAAACTGGTACTGATCGATGAACACTCTGAGCACGTTGGCCCCCAAGCATTTCAAGCGCCCTGGCAGCGCCCCGGCCGTCATGATCGTCGGCGCCGGCCCCATTGGCCTGTCCCTGGCAATCATGCTGAAAAAATGGGGTGTGGCGTTTCGCATCATTGAAAAGAACGCCGGCCCCTCGACGGCGACCAAGGCCATGGCGATCCACTCCCGGACCCTGGAAATCTTCAGAGACCTGGGCGTTGCCGAGCAAGCCATCAACGACGGCTTCACGATCAACCAATTCTCCGTGCAGTCGAACGCCAGGCGGGTGCTGAACTACAACTTCTCCTACCTGGACGCGACCTATCCCCTGCTCTTGAGCCTGCCACAGCCGCAAACCGAGAAGATTCTCCTGGAGCGGCTGAAGGAACTGGGCGCAGAGGTGGAATGGAACACCGAACTGGTGGACATCGAAAACCTGCCGGGGTCGGTACGCATGACGCTCAAGCATGCCGACGGCACCGACGAAACCTTCACCAGTCGCTGGGTGGCCGCCTGTGACGGGGCTCGCAGCAACATCAGAAAACGCCTGGACATGACCTTCGAAGGTTCGTCCTACGACCGCTTCTTCATGCTGGCCGATGCCGATATCCAATGGTCCGGCAGCCAGGATGAGGGCGCGTTCTTCCTGGGTGCGCAGGACGGTTATGTGGCCGTCGCACCGATCAGCGCCCAGTCCCGTTATCGGCTGTTCATCGAAATGCCCTATAACCTGCCCCCCGAAGGCGAGCGCCCGTCCTTGAGCCTGGAGAACTTCCAGCGCCTGTGCGAAGGACGCGGGCAAAAGATGACGCTGTCCAATATCTCATCGACCACCATCGCCTCGTTCCAGCATCGCCGCGTGCAAACGATGCAGCAAGGCTCGGTGTTCCTGCTGGGGGACTCGGCGCACATCGGCAGCCCCATCGGTGGCCAGTGGATGAACCTGGGGGTTTCCGAGGCCTATAACCTGGCCTGGAAAATCGCTTATGTCGATCAAGGCCTGGCGGATCCGTCCTTGCTCGACAGCTACAACGAAGAGCGTTATCCGGTTGCCCTGGAAGTCGAGAACACCGCACACCGCCTGACACGGCTGATTACCGTCCGGCGGCGCGCCCTGGTCTGGCTGCGCGACCATGTCCTGCCGCTGTTGAGCAACCGGAAAAAGGTCCAGCGCAGGTTGCCGTCGATGATTTCCGGTCATCAGTACCACTATGACAAGAGTGACTATATCCAAGAATCGCTGACGAAAAAGCAGCGCCAGAACTGGAACAGAAAAGGGAAAAAACCCGAGTTCCAGACCGCCGCGCCCCGCGCCGGGCAACTGGCGCCGGATGTCGAGTTGTGGCAACTGCAAGGGCTGCCCACGAAACGCTTGATCGACCTGTTTCATGGCACGTTCACGTTGTTGATCTTCAGCGCGGCCGATCAGTTTTCGCCGTTATTGCCGGGCTATTACGCGTTGGCCGAGTCGGTGGAAAAGGACTACCCGGGCATCAAGGCCTATTGCGTGATCGACGCCCTGAGCAGCGCCGGGCTACCGGCCTGGCACTCGACACTGCTGGACCCCGATTGGCGGCTGCACAAGCGCTACCACGCCAAGGAAGGCACGTTGATGCTGATTCGTCCTGACGGCTACATCGCTTTCCAGGGCGCCGATGCAATGACGCTGGTGACGTATCTGCACGTAAGGTCCGGGTTGCTCAAGGGCGCCAGAAAAACGCTGACTCGCGAGATCAACGCAATGGAACTCCAACTTTAAGTCGCTCCATGGCTACTGCCAGTTTGCCTCATTGATATAAACACGGCCCAGTCCTGGGCCGCGATTTCTGATCTTTCTTCTGTATAGAAATATCCACCGACTTTGGTTAGGAGAACCTTATGCGCATGCAACTTAACGATGTGGTGCAGGAATTCATCGTGTCCAACGGAAGAATAGCCCACAGCTATTTCTCTCTGTCCGAAAAGATCCTTGAATCATTGTGCGAATCCAATATCGCCAAGGAAGCGATATTGCTGCGGGTGTTGGAACAGGCCGAATCCGTCACGGCCCACTATTTCAATGCTCATCAACAAGTTCTCGAGGGCGTTTATGCCCATGGGATCGAAACCTCCGTCAACCAGAATGTTGCGGTGCTGGAGCCTGTTCACTCGAACCCGACAATACTGGCCCCGGTGCCCGCCGCCGAAACCGTCGAACAGGCCACCGCACTCAGCTACGGGCAATGGTTGCGCAGCGAAATCGGCACGGTGACCGGGTTCCAGGCGCAACAGATCGACTTCGATCAAAGTTTCGAAAGCCTGGGGATCGACTCGCTGGGGCTGGTGGATATCTTCGAATCCCTGGCCCAGCACTTTCCGGAAAAGAAAGCACTCACCTCGCAGCTCTTCGATGCCCCGACCCCGACCGCCTTGCTGGCACGGCTCGAAGCCGATCCGCAGGCACCGGCGGTGGATGTCCAGGGCTGGGTACTCGATCAACTGGCGGCGATCACCGGCTTTACGGTCGAGCAGATCGACCCGACACAAAGCTATGAAAACCTGGGCCTGGATTCGCTGGTGCAGCTGGATTTCCTCGAGTCGGTAGTCGCCCTGTGGCCGCAGCTCAAGGCTCACAGTTCCGAGCTGGCCAATGCCAAGTTCCCGCAGGCAACCATCGCCCTGATTCAAGCGGCCCTGGCCGATCCCCAGCCACAAGCGACGCCTTGCGAGACGCCTTCCCCTGCCGCGACGAACACTCAAGGACAGGAGGAAAACCTGCTGCTCAACGCCCTGTCGCCGTTGATCCCGGACGCAGCGCAGGCGATCGATATCCAGACGCCCTTCGCACAACTGGGTCTCAACGGCTTTGCCCGGGAGACGCTCTGCCAATCCATGGCGCAGCAGTGCTCGGTCAGCGAATTTGCCGGTGAAGCGCTGATGTCCCGTCGCACGCCCCAGGATGCCTTGTCGCTGCTGGCCAGGCTGAGCTGAGCCCAGCAGCAACAGGAATGGAATCCGGGTGACCGAACAGGTCACCCAGCATTTTGGCGATCAGGAGACAGGGTATGAGTGGCGCAGTAACGACAGCGGGCGATTTTTGCTTCAGCGCGATGGCGGGCGAGTTTCCGGGGGCACCGTCAACGGAGGCGCTCTGGCAGTTGCTCGCCCAAGGGCAGGTCGCACCGATGGAATCGATGCCGACACGCTGGGAAGTGGACAAGGCATCGATCTATTCAACCAAGGCCGGCGAGAAGGATCGCACGTATCTGGACAGCGCTTTTTGCCTGACCGACGACGCCTCGATCCCGTCACGGCACGAAGGACGGCAGGTCGCCATCGGCAAGAAGGTGCTTCAGACGCTGTTGACCCAACTCGCCGCACAAGGCTCGCCACTGGGCGGCGAACGCACCGCGCTGGTAGTCGCGACATCTTGGAGCGACGAGAGCTATTTCGTCACCGGCATGTCCGGAAAAACCGCTGCGCCGCCGGGTTTTACACCGGGTGAACAAGTGGAGGCACTGGCCGCGGCCTTTGCCTTGGGTGGCCCGGCGTTATCGGTGGACACGGCCTGCAGTTCGTTCCCCTATGCCTTGGATATGGCCCAGGCGCTGGTCAACAGTGGCCAAGCGGACAACGCGATTGTCATGGCCCTCAACACCGTGCTGCCTCCGGCGCTGTTCCTCGGGTTCTCGCAGTTGACGGCGTTTTCCGCGCGGGCGCGGATGGAAGCCTTCGGCCAGGACGCCGACGGCATCGTGCCGGGCGAATGTGCGGTCGCGTTTCTGGTCGAACCCGTCGCCCAGGCCCTGACGGCGCAGCGCCGGCCCCTGGGTGTCTTACGTGCCTTGGGCATGTCCGCCGACGGCGCCGAGGGCTCGGTGTTCGCCCCCGGCAAACAGGCCCAGTACTCGGCTTACCAACGTGCCTATCGCGGCCTCGACCCAAGGGACGTGGACTACATCGAGACCCACGGCACCGGTACGCCGCTGGGGGATGCGACGGAGTTGGCCTCGTTGAACAGCTTCTTCGCCCCCCATCGCCCGGACGACCGGAAAATCACCATCGGTTCGATCAAGTCGGTCATCGGCCATCCCCTGGCCGCTGCCGGCGGCGCGTCGCTCGCCAAGGCCTTGATGATACTGCGCCACAAAGGCATTCCACCGCAGCCCGGCTACCGCCCCAGCACCAAGGTCGACGACACCTGCCTGCGACTCGCCACCCAGCAGGTTCAACCTCTGGAGGCGCGTCCGTCGGCGCTCCGGATTGGCATCTCCAGCTTTGGTTTTGGCGGCGCCAACGCGCACCTGGTGGTAGACGAATACCTGCCCGGCGACCACCCTGCCGCAGCCCCCGCAGCCCCCGCAACCACCTCCGGCGTGCTGATGCTGGACCTTGCCATTGTCGAGGCTGAAGCCGCGCTGGGCAGCCACCGCTCGTTGCAAGCATTCCAGCAGCAGCTCGACCAACCCGCCGCCCCCTCGGTCATGTTTCCTTATGGGCGCTTCGTCGATTACACCCCGGCTCCCGGTCAGCCTTTGCTGGGCAAATTCCTCGCCCAGGACCACGTCATCGATATCGACGGCTTCGGCATGGGCCCCAAGCCACTGGCCCATGTCGATCCGTTCAAGCTGTTGATCACCGATCGCGTCAATCACTTGCTGCGGCGCTTGCCGGGCGTGGCCGGTTCGCCCGGCACCGCGATGGTCATGTGCTGCAACATGGGCGGCGAGCGCTTCAGCAACGCCTATAGCAGCGCCCACAACTTCTATTCCCGGGCGCAAGGTGCGGCGCCGGGCGTCGAGGTAACCGACGTGGCAACCATGTTGCCAAACATGCTGTCCGGCTACCCGGCGCAGATTTTCGACTTCAAGGGTTTCCATCAGACCCTGGTCGGCACGGCGGGCCTGTTCTGGCAAACCTTGCTGGCCTCGCCGCAATGGTTCGACAACGGCATCACCACGCTCCTGCTCGGCGCCGGGCGTTTTGTCAGCGGTGAAATAGAGGTCGAGCGCGCTCGGTGCAGCGCGACCCAGCAAGGTGAAGGCCTGGGGTTGATCGCGCTGCGTCGCTATCAACCCCAGGCCACTGACAAACCCTTGCTGGTGATCCGCGCCGCGGTCCTCGCCCATGCGGCGGGCTCACTGGAAGAGGCTTGCCGGTTGGTGGGCAAAGCGCCCGGCCACTCGCCGCACGTTGAAGTCTGCGAATTGCAACCGGTTGCGACGCCTGCCAGTGGATCGCTGCAGGAGATCACCGGTTTCCTCGCTGAAGCCAGTGGCATCGAAACCCTGCTGGCGGTGATGTTGCGGGGCGCGCCCCATACCGTGATCGAAGTGCGCGAGGCCGGCAAGGCGGTGATGTGGCTGTTTACCGAACAGCTTCGCCAGTGGAACCCGACCACCGCCGAGGTCAGCTCGCCCATCAAGCATCCGTTCATGTTGCGCTTTGCCCATTCGTCAGCTCACGAACTGCAGCAGGTCATCACGCCTGTCAGCCTGGTTCGCGAGCCGCAGAACGATGGTGTCGACGTGCAGCAGCTCAGCGACATGCTCACCAGCACCCTGCTCTCCGGGCTGCGGGTACGGGTGCGCGCCATGGAAAGCCTGTTCGCCCTGCACCGTGGCGATACCGCCCAGCGCCCGGCGCACTGGCAGCGCAGCGCGGAGCATAGCGTGATCACCAACGCCCAGCGCAGCCCTCAGTCGCTGCACGCCCAACTCGTGGTGAATGAAGCGCATCCGTACTTCTTCGATCATCCCCTGGATCACATCCCGGGCATCTTGCTGCTGGAGGGCGTGCTGCAACTGCTCGAACTGGCCATGCCGCCTCTGAGCGGACGGGTCGCCTACATCAAGACCCTGACGATCAGGTTCCAGCACTACGTACAGAAGCAGGGCACGGTCGATCTGCACGTCGAACACGGCGAAGACCCCCAGGTGTTCAACGCGAAGGTCATGCAGGCCGGAAAAGTGATGTGCACCTGCGTCCTCGCCATGGCCTACAGCTCGGCATTCGAGACCTCGCCGGCTGGCGAATTCAGCGCCACGCCCTGCCGCGACAAGGCCCTGTTGCACAAGGCCAGGGCGGAAAACGTCATCGTCAGTGACATGAGCGGCATCGCCCAGGGCCTGAGCGTGGACACCGTGAAACTGCCGCCGGAACACTTCTTCCAGGCCGGCGATCCCCAGCACTATTCGATGGTGTATTTCCTCGAAGTGGCTCGCCAGTGCTACATGCAGATCGCCCACAGTCACCTGCGGATCCCGCTCAATACCCCGATGAACCTGCTGGCCTTGAGTTTCACCCTGGACCGGCCCATCCCCAGGAACAGCCCGCTGTCATTGGCGCCGCAAGCCGGTTTCGATGCGTCGCTCCAGGCCTTCAAGACCAACCGCATCTATATCGACCTGTTCAACCGGGGCGAAAAAATCGGTCAAGCCAGCATTACCGCCCAGGTGCTGAGTCAATCGGCACCGGCAGCCTGAGCATGGAATGGATCTGCCCACCCGGCATGACCGTGCCCCCCACAACCAAGGTGTCGCCGTGAACGATGTCAACGTGCAAGTCATAGTCAAATCGCCCCCTTCTGAAATCTGGAAGCTCTGGAGCAATTTTCCCGAAGCGCCGCTCTGGGATACCGACGTCCGCCAGTGTCAACTCGACGGTCCGTTCCAGGCTGGAACCCGCGGTAGATGTGTCCTCAAGAATGGCTTGGAAATGCCTCTGAAACTGGAGGCCGTGAGTCCGCACGAAAGTTATCGCAACAGCGCCCGGCTGCTCTGGATCGACCTCGAATTCGACCATCGGATGCGCAGGCTCTCTGCCGATGAAACCCATGTCATCCATAGCGCGAAGATTTCGGGCCCGTTGAGTTTCCTGTACCGCGGGCTGCTGCGCAAAGCGCTGGCCAAGGCGATGACCACCGCACTGGACAACCTGTGCAGGCTGGCTGAACAACGAGCCAGCGACACATCGGTGCACGGGAAAACCGCGACGCCCTTGCACCTCGTATGAACGTCTTCGGACACGCTTCGCCTACTTATCGATAACAGCAACATTTCGGATCTAGCATGAACCTACAGAAAAACACCCGGTATCTTGTCATGGGCATCATTGGCCTGGGTGGTACCGCCCCGGCATCGAGTTTCGCCGACACACTCGGCCCCTATGTCAGTGGCATGGGCGGCGTGAACTGGGTCGCTGAACAGGACCTTAACCAGAACGACCTTGACTTCGTCGAGATGGAATTCAACCAACCGTTGCATTCCGGCTTCGCCACCGGCCTGGCACTGGGCTGGCGATTCCCGGTCGGGCTGAGGCCTGAAGTGGAACTGAGCTACCGCCGCAACACCCTGACCCAGTTCAATCACCGGGTCTACGAGGGTGGCGGCAGCATCGACGGCAAAGGCAAAGAGCAAGCCACCAGCCTCATGGCCAACCTCTGGTATGACGTCACGAATCTGCCAGCCCCCTTGAGCCGGTTCACCCCTTATGTCGGCGGTGGCCTGGGCTACGCCGTGCTGACCATCACCGGCCTGGAAGCCGGCGGCGTCGAGTTCGGCGACACCCATCGCGACACCGTCTCGGCCTGGCAACTCGGCACCGGGGTCGCTTACGAGCTCAGCGAGCATTGGTCCATGTCCCTGGATTATCGCTACTTCAAGACCGGTGAAGCGCACTTCGGCAACATCCAGGGCCTGCCCCAGGGCGATGTGAAAACGGAGTACAACGCCCAGTCCTTGATGCTTGGTTTGCGGTACTGGTTGTAAGCGGTAGACGGAACGGCGCCTTGCCTCATTCGCAGGGCGTCCCGGCGGTGACCGCGCCAGTACCCCAAACTGGAAAATTTTGAGAGGATGCATGCCAAGAACGCCATGGAATACAGGCTTTCCAATTTCCATCCCCGTGGCGGTCCGACATGTACATCCCTCTCTTCCAAAGCTTACGGGCACGCTTCGCCATCGTCGTGGCGCTGGTGGTGCTGCTCCTCAGTTGCATATTCGGCACCGTTATCGGCGAGTCCTCCATTTCGCGGCTCAAGGAGCAAACCGGGCTGCAACTGAGCGAATATGCCTACTCGATGATCGATCGCCTCGATCGCGACATGAGTAACCGTTCAAAAGCGCTCACGGTCCTGAGCAAGCTGGAAACCCTGCGCAACACTGCGAACCCTGGCGAAGCACGCGCCCTGCTCGACCACCTTAGCCAGCAGTTCCCGAACTATTCCTGGATCGGCCTCACCGACGCCCACGGCAAAGTGGTCGCATCGACCAACGGGGTGCTCGCAGGCGCCGACATCTCGCAACGGCCGGTCTTTGCCAGTGCGCGGGAAAAGACGTTCATTGGCGATGTCCACGAAGCCGTCCTGCTGGCCAAGCTGCTGCCGAATCCTTCCGGGGAAGCGATGAAATTCGTCGATATCAGCATGCCAATCAAGGACGTCGCCGGAAATCTCACGGGGGTGCTCGCGGCGCATCTTTCCTGGGAATGGGCTGCGGAAGTTGGTCGATCGCTTTTCGACCCCTTGCAAGAGCGCCTGCCTGGCCTGGAGTTCCTGGTCATCAGCAAGGACGGCACCCTCTTGCTGGGCCCCAAGGACATGATCGGCAAGCCCGCCGGGATCACGCTCGATGGGCGCGGACAAAGCTGGTCGGTCGAGCGCTGGCCGGACGGTAAGCTCTATCTGGCAGGTGCGGCGCAAAGTGTCGGCGTCGACGACTATCCCGGCCTGGGATGGACCGTGGTGACACGCCAGCCCGCCGAGATCGCCTTTGCGGCAGCACGTGAGATGCGCAATGAAATACTCATCTGGGGCGGCCTGCTGTCCATCCTGTTCGCGGTCATCGGATGGATCATGGCAGGTATTCTCACCGGGCCGGTAAACGTCATCGCCAAGGCTGCCGCGCGCCTTTCCGAAGGCGCCGATGTGGGGATTCCCTTGCTCAAGGGCACACGCGAAGTCGAAACGCTGAGTGTTGCGATCCGGCACCTCGTTGACAGCCTCACCCGAAAAAGAGGTCAGTTGGCCGTGGTCGAGGGTATCGCCTACCGCGATGTCGTCACCGGCCTGCCAAATCGGGCAGCCTTGGAAAAGTACATCGAGGCGGTACGCAGCGAGGTCGACGTACAGCCTGGCTTTGGCGTGCTATGCCTGGATCTGGACGGGTTCAAGCCCATCAACGATTGCTTCGGCCATGCCGTTGGCGATGCATTGCTCCAGGAGGTTGGTCTCCGGCTCCTGGGCGCGGTGCGCGATGGCGACATCGCTGTCCGCCACGGCGGGGATGAGTTCGTATTGCTGCTGCGCCTGCGTACCGGAGAATCCTTGTCCAGCATGCAGGGTGCCGCCCAGCGCATCCTCGCAAAACTGGCCGAGCCGGTCGTGCTGGCCGGGGAGTCGATCACGATCGGCTGCAGTATCGGCGGGACGCTGTGGACCGGCGGCGAGTTTACCGATGCGCTGGCCCAGGCCGATGAAGCGCTCTACCGGGCCAAGCGTGCGGGCAAGTCCCAGGCGAAATTCCATGACACCTCGTTCACCGAGGCCGGACATACCGGAGCAAAGGTCTGAGGCGCTAGCGCAAGGTCTGAAGCGCCTCGCGCCCGGCAAAACGAGCAGCGGCCACCGCCCTGTTGGGAACGTTCAGCGCACGGATCAACGAAGAGACATGAATGCGCACGGTGAAGGGAGAGATCTCAAGCGCCGCGGCGATTTCCTTGTTGGTCTTGCCTTCGGCAATCAATTGCCAGACCTCTCGCTGCCGTGACGTGAGCCGGCTCATATCATCGTCGGAACCCAGTGGGAGCGGGCCCGAAGGCTCGTACTTGACCAGCACTTCGCCACGGCGAATATCGGCGATGGCTTGGCCGACCTGGTCGGGAGAAAGGCTCTTGCCGACAAACCCGTCCACACCGGTGGCCATGACACGGCCAATGACATCGCTGTCATCCAGGGTCGAAACCACAATCATCACGGTGTGCTTGAGTGCCTGGCGCAACTGCGCGAGCTCGCTGATGGAGCCCAGGCCGGGAAGACGTATTTCAAGAATCAGCGTATCGAGAGGTTGTCCATTCGTTGCCAGCGTCCGTACTTCCTCCAGGCTCCCTGCTTGTTCGATCATTGCGTCAGGTATCAGGCGTTCCAGCAACACCATCATCCCCTCTCGGAACAGCGGATGCTCATCTGCCACGATCATCCGGCAAATATTCCGACCCGAGACGCGTCTCTCATCGCGTCCCATACTGCATCTTGACGACTTCACTGATTCTCTGCGCAACGCCATTGAACGGAGGCGTGACGGATCGGATCGACTGACCACGATAAGGTCCGTCCGCGGGAAACCAATTCTGGACAACGACAACCTGTTTCGGCTGCCCAGACGAAACCGGGCCCGTGGAGATTTCATTGGTGAATTTGCAGGTATCAAACGTCCCCAGGGCCGTCTTGATCGTTTCACGCCCGTTGTACGTCAGCTTCTCGACGACATCGAACTCGACCGCTCCCCCAGCGCTCACCGCTTTGTTTTTGTAGCTGACGGTGACGGTCTGCCCAGGTTGCAGATCAATCGGTGTGGAAGCGGGAGGCTGGTAGGTGGTGGTCACCAACGATGCCCCGGCACCATGACGATCACCGTAACGAACCAGCCGACCGTCCTTGATCTCGGCGAAGGTCGTCGTCAGGAAAAACGGCGCATTGTTCAGGAACGACGTGTGCACCGAAGCCACCGGATTGGCGCCGGCAAACGCCTCGCGCCCGAGCGCCTCGGTTTTACCGCGACTGGTGGCTGGCGACAGGTTGTCGCGACTTTCATACTCCACCACCGTCCCGGCCTGGAAATCCGCCTCGTTGGTGCAAGCCGCCGAGGATGTCTCACTGGCAGTGGCAGCCGACGCACCGGCGATCAAAGAACCCCAGCCACTGGCGACAAGGGCCGAGACGGCGAATGCCGTTGCGAGGCGCTTGCGATAAGCCGGGCAGATGCTGGACTTTCTGGCAGGTGTGCTTTTCAAAAAACAGATCCTTGTTCAAATAGGCTCGTTGCGACCGATCGAAAACCCGATAGCGCTCATAGGTTAGGGTCGAGTGCCGAGCGGCGCTATAGCGCAAGTGTGCTATAGGCTTTGCCCTCGTTCTGGATGGAGGTGATGATCGAGACTACCGATACGCGCCAGTCCACGACATCATAAAGCCACCACCTTGATCGAGCCTGGACGCGCTTCATTCTTCAGCCGTGAAACCGTATCAGAGGCTCGTATGACCGAATCACTGGAGCGTTTTGTCCAGGCGCAAGCATCAACCTATGACCGCGCTTTGCTCGAGCTACGGCACGGCCGCAAGGAAGGCCACTGGATGTGGTTCATCTTTCCCCAATTACGCGGCCTGGGTGCCAGCGAGAACGCCACCTACTACGGCCTGCGCGACCTGGAAGAAGCGCGCGACTATTTGCATCACCCGCTTCTGGGACCACGACTGGAGTGCGCAACCCGTGCCGTCCTGGACTCGGAAGTCGCGGTAGAGAAACTCCTGGGGACACTCGACGCCATGAAATTCGCGTCCTGCATGACGCTTTTTGCAGCGGTTGCCGGCGAGCATTCGGCGTATGCCCAGGCGCTGAGTGGTGGCGTGAGTGTCGACTCGAGAACACTGGAGTTACTTAAGGAGCACGAGAGAAAAAATGCCTGATTCCGAAACATGGACGTTGTGGTACAGGTGACCGTGGCCTCAGGATTGGATCGTCGGGAGTTCTACTTGAATGGTTTTACACCATCTGGAAGAACTCCCGGTTTGGTGGTCACATGACAGCACCTCAGGCACAAACCCGCATCGCTCAAGGACCTTCCTTGAGCCGATGTTGTTCTCATAGACATAAGCCACCAACTGCGTAAGCCCCCAACGCATCCGCGCCGCCTCGATCAAATGTTTCAGGGCCTGCGTTGCCAGCCCTTGCGCGCAAGCGCGTTGATCAATGCGATAGCCCACCTCGGCGCAACCGCGTGGTGAATGAATGCCTTTCAAATTCGCCCGCCCCACTATTTTCCCGCTGGCGTCTTCGATCACAAACGGGTGCCAGGCGCCCACGGCAAAATCGGCCAGATAGCCTTCAATGTGATCGGTGACGCCCGTCCATGAATAAAAGGCAGGGTCGCGTGCGTCGATCTGCGACTCGAACCATTCACGGTTGTGGACTTCGAAGGCCAGCAGCGCTTGCACATCGGTCATTTCCAGCTCGCGAATTCTGAAGGGTTTCACTGATGGCTTCTCCTGGGGCCGTGAAGCGCAATCGTAAGGTCGAGTGATCGTTCATGGCGAGGGTTTCTACTTGGGCGGTCCTTTGTTAGGGGCCGCTGGGCTGCACAGCAGCCCCAAAAAGCTGAATGCGGTCTGCCTGAAACACCACAGGGTCTGACTTCAGCGCCGCTTCACGCGCCAGCGGGAGCAGGCTCCCTCGCCACGGGCCTATTTGATGGGCCCCTAAACGAAAAATGCCCCGTACCTTTCGATACGGAGCATTTCTTCAAGGCTTCCCGTGGATTGCCAGGTATTCACGCGACGGTGAGTCTTCTGGTTCAATCGCCTGCAGAATCCAGAGCGATTCTGCAGTTCCTATTGGGGGAACCCGCCTGAAGTCCTTCAGGCGTTCTGGTTCCAGGGACGGTCTCCATGTTCGTCCTTGATGCGCGTCGGCAGGCCCATCACATCCAGCGCCTCGAGGAACGCCTCGGCAGGCAGTTCTTCGACGTTGACCATGCGCTGCACGTCCCACTCGCCACGGGCCACCAGCAAGGCCGCGGCCACGGGTGGCACGCCGGCGGTATAGGAAATGCCCTGGCTGTCGGTTTCGGCGTAGGCGTCCTCGTGGTCGGCCACGTTGTAGATGAACATTTCGCGCGGCTGGCCATCCTTGACGCCCTTGACCAGGTCACCGATGCAGGTCTTGCCGGTGTAACCCGGCGCCAGCGAGCTAGGGTCAGGCAGCACGGCCTTGACCACTTTCAGCGGCACGACTTCCAGGCCTTCGGCGGTCTTGACCGGTTGCTCGGAAAGCAGGCCGAGGTTCTTGAGCACGGTGAACACATTGATGTAGTGCTCGCCGAAGCTCATCCAGAAACGCACGTTGGGCACATCGAGGTTCTTCGACAGCGAGTGCACTTCGTCGTGACCGGTCAGGTACAGGTTCTGTGAGCCGACCACTGGCAGGTCGTCGGTGCGCTTGACCTCGAACATGGTGTTGCTGGTCCACTGGCTGTCCTGCCAGCTCCACACCTGTCCGGTGAACTCACGGAAATTGATTTCCGGATCGAAATTGGTGGCGAAATATTTGCCATGGGAGCCAGCATTGACGTCGAGAATGTCGATCGAATCAATGCGGTCGAAATGCTGTTGTTGCGCCAGTGCCGCATAGGCATTGACCACACCCGGGTCGAAGCCCACGCCGAGAATGGCGGTGATGTTCTTCTCCTGGCACTCCTGGAGATGGTTCCACTCGTAGTTGCCGTACCAGGGCGGCGTCTCGCAGACCTTGCCCGGTTCTTCGTGGATGGCGGTGTCCAGGTAGGCCACGCCGGTATCGATGCAGGCACGCAGCACCGACATGTTGAGGAAAGCAGAGCCAACGTTGATGACGATCTGCGACTCGGTTTCGCGAATCAGCGCCTTGGTCGCTTCGACATCCAGAGCGTTCAGTGCAAAGGCCTTGATGTCGGCGGGTTGCTTGAGGCTACCCTTGGCCTTGACGCTGTCGATGATGGCCTGGCATTTGGAGATGTTGCGCGACGCGATAGCAATACGACCGAGTTCGTCGTTGTGCTGCGCGCACTTGTGGGCCACCACCTTGGCGACACCTCCTGCACCAATGATAAGTACGTTCTTCTTCAATTTCTTTATTTCTCCTTCCGCCAGCTCAAGAGAGGCTGGACAAGTAGTCGTCGTAAACAAACTCGCGAACCACCTCGACGCTGCCGTCGAGTTGCTTCACAACGATGGACGGCATTTTCAGGCCGTTGAACCAGTTTTTCTTGACCATGGTGTAGCCCGCTGCGTCGATGAACGACAGCCGATCGCCGATGGACAGCGGACGATCGAATTGGTACTCGCCAAAGATGTCCCCAGCCAGGCAGGATTTGCCGCACACCATGTAGGTGTGTTCGCCCTCGCTCGGTGCCAGCTTGGCGTCCAGGCGATAGATCAGCAGATCGAGCATGTGTGCCTCGATGGAACTGTCCACCACGGCCAGGTGCTTGCCGTTGTAGAGCGTGTCGAGCACGGTGACTTCCAGCGACGCGCTCTGGGTGATCGCAGCCTCGCCCGGTTCCAGGTAGACCTGCACGCCATACTTCTGCGAGAAGGCCTTGAGCCGTGCGCAAAAGGCGTCCAGGGCGTAGCCCTCACCGGTGAAATGGATGCCGCCACCGAGGCTGACCCACTCGACCTTATGCAATAGATGACCGAAACGCTCCTCGATCGTGCCCAGCATCTGGTCGAACAAACCGAAATCGCCGTTCTCGCAGTTGTTGTGGAACATGAACCCGGAGATATGCTCGATGACCTGTTCGATTTTTACCGGATCCCATTCGCCCAGGCGGCTGAACGGTCGCGCCGGGTCGGCCAGCAGGTAATCGGAGCTGCTCACTTGCGGGTTGACCCGCAGGCCGCGGACCTTGCCGGCCGACGCCTCGGTGTAGCGCTGCAACTGGCCAATGGAGTTGAAGATGATCTTGTCGCAGTTGGCGAGCATCTCCTCGATCTCATCGTCGGCCCAGGCCACGCTGTAGGCGTGAGTCTCGCCCGCGAATTTCTGCCGGCCGAGCTTGAGTTCATACAGCGACGACGACGTAGTGCCGTCCATGTACTGCTGCATCAGGTCGAACACCGACCAGGTGGCGAAGCACTTGAGCGCCAGCAAGGCCTTGGCCCCGGACTGCTCACGCACATAGGCGATCTTCTGCATGTTCGCCAGCAGCTTTTGTTTGTCGATGAGGTAGTACGGCGTTTTGATCATTTTCGAGGCCTCCGGGCAAGGCGAGCCAAAAAAGGATGCGCATTGTGCCTTCACTGACTGCAGATCGAAAGAGCGAAAAGCCCCGTTCGCGCAATCATCCTGATCCAGATCGACGCTTTGCGATCACCGGACATACCGGCCGCCCAGGCGACGAAATGCTGAATCTGGCAAAGGGAGGATAACCAAAGAGCGCTGACGCTCGACCTTGAGCCGTCGCGGATAACCGGCCTTGCGCAACAGGCCATGGGTGATCAGTGTTTATGCATCAGGTCATGCAGGACACCAAACCTCAGGCCCGCTTCGCAAACGATCATGTCTGTAACACCGAAGACCTTGAACGCCGCCAGCATGATCGCCAGGCCACCGGGCAGGATGCCCAGGCGATGGCTCTGCAAACCGGCCAATCTGAGGCGCTCGACATGGCCGACTTCCAGCAGCCGCAACGACAGGCGCAACAACCCGCTGTAGGTAATGCCGCCTTGGCCAACGTCATTGAGGCCATTGGCCTTGAGCACTTTGGCCAACATCCGCGCCGTACCGGAAGAGCCGATCACCTGCTGCCAGCCCTGCGCGCGATAACGCGCCGCCATCGCTTCAAACTGCAGGACGGCCACGCGTTCAGCCTCCAGCAGCGCTTGAGCGGTGATGCGTCCGCCCGCAAAGTAACGGGCGCCAAAGGTGCCGCTGCCGATGGCAATGCTTTCCGTCAACAGCGGCTGGGCGCCCTGCCCCAGAATCAGTTCGGTCGAGCCACCGCCGATGTCCACCACCAGTCGCGTCCGCTCGACACCGGGCACCGCATGGGCGACACCGGCATACACCAGCCGGGCTTCTTCATGCCCGGACAGCACGTCGATCCGAAACCCCAGGTGCCGCTCGGCACTGGCCAGGAACAATTGGGCATTGGCCGCTTCGCGCACGGCACTGGTCGCCACCGCCCGCACCCGTCCGGCTTCGAAGCCTCGCAGCTTTTTGCCAAATCGGGCCAGGGCTTGCCAGCCTCGATCCAGCGCCAGTTCGTCCAGGGCCCCGGCTTGCAGGCCCTCGGCCAATCGGACCGGCTCGCGCAGGGTTTTCACTTCCTGGATCACCCGTTGTCGATTGCGCTTGACCGACTGGCCAATCATCAGGCGAAAGGCGTTGGAGCCCAGGTCAATGGCCGCGAACAGGGGGGCGTCGCCTTTCATAGCGGTGTTCCTTGATTCATCAGCCAGCAGGCACAAGCGCTGCGGGCATCCCACGATGGTTTGCGAAGATCCTGCCATGGCTTCGATGACACCTGGATGACACCCCTTGAGCCCCAGTAACTGTTTTAGCCAAGGGCAGCGCATGAAGCACAGATGACGTTCACCACTATGTAATAAATTGCAACTAGCGTGGATGGCGCCTCCACGACCGAGTTTTCCATCATGCTTTCAACCCAGGACACCTTGGTACAGCGCATCCACCGCGAATTGCTCGATCACAGCGACGAAGAACTGGAGCTGGAGCTCTCCGAAGACGGGCATGACCTGAACGCCTTGTTCGATGAACATGCCCCGGATAGCAACGAGAAAGAAATCCGACGCCTGTATTTCAGCGAACTGTTCCGCCTTCAGGGCGAACTGGTGAAGCTGCAAAGTTGGGTGGTCAAGACCGGGCACAAGGTCGTGATCCTGTTCGAAGGGCGTGACGCCGCCGGCAAGGGTGGCGTGATCAAGCGCATTACCCAGCGGCTCAATCCCCGGGTGTGTCGCGTCGCCGCCCTGCCCGCCCCCAACGACCGTGAACGGACTCAATGGTACTTCCAGCGCTACGTTTCGCACCTGCCGGCGGCGGGTGAAATCGTGCTGTTCGACCGCAGTTGGTACAACCGCGCCGGGGTCGAGCAAGTCATGGGGTTCTGCACCGACGAACAGTACGAAGAGTTCTTCCGTACCGTGCCGGAATTCGAGCGGATGCTCGCCCGCTCCGGCATCCAGTTGATCAAGTACTGGTTCTCCATTTCCGACCAGGAACAGCACCTGCGCTTCCTCAGCCGCATCCATGACCCGCTCAAGCAATGGAAGCTCAGCCCCATGGACCTGGAGTCCCGCCGGCGCTGGGAGGCCTATACCAAGGCCAAGGAAATCATGCTCGAACGCACCCACATCGCCGAGGCTCCCTGGTGGGTGGTGCAGGCCGACGACAAGAAAAAAGCCCGGCTCAACTGCATCCATCACCTGCTTGGGCAAATGCCCTATGAAGAGGTGGAGCTGCCGACCATCGAACTGCCGCAGCGGGTACGCCAGGAAGACTACTCCCGCAGCCCGACGCCACCGGAGCTCATCGTGCCCCAAGTCTATTGAGATACGCCAGGCAAGCCCCCCACAAGCGGTTCTGACCTCGTGTTCGCCGGGGCCTTACGATCGAGGCCTCGGTTCTCCCGACCGCCACAGCCCAGTGTGGGAGCGAGCTTGCTCGCGATAGCGGCGTGTCAGTCACGAATCTTGTCACTGATCCTCCGCTATCGCGAGCAAGCTCGCTCCCACAGGGGATTGGGTGAGTTCACAACCAGAAACGGTTAACATCCCTCTCCTTCGTCTACCCTCACAGAACGGCGTACCGCCATCCATGTGGGCGTGATGCTTCGACATTCCTTGCCTTTCTCTACCGGAGATCTTCCATGCTCAAGCCTTCCCTGGCATTGGCCGCTGGTGTTGCCCTGTCGTTTTGCAGCTGGCTGGCGCAGGCCGCCGACACCCTGAAAGTCAGCGCGATTCCCGATGAGGCTCCCACCGAATTGCTGCGCAAGTTCAAGCCGCTGGGGGCTTACCTGGAGCAGCAAACCGGCATGAAGGTCGAGTTCGTCCCCGTGAGCGACTACCCGGCCGTGGTCGAGGCACTGGCCACCGACCGGATCGACATGGCATGGCTGGGGGGTTTCACCTTCGTCCAGGCGCGCCTGAAAACCGGCAACGCCATCCCGCTGGTCCAGCGCGAACAGGACGCCCAGTTCACCAGCAAATTCATCACCGCCGACCCGACCGTCAAGTCCCTCGCCGACCTCAAGGGCAAGACCTTCGCGTTCGGTTCGGTATCGTCGACATCGGGCAGTCTCATGCCGCGCTATTTCATGCTTCAGGACGGCATCAAGCCAGAGAGCTACTTCAGCCGCGTCGGCTACTCGGGTGCCCACGACGCCACCGTCGCCTGGGTCCAGGCCGGCAAAGTGGACGCCGGGGTACTGAACGCCAGCGTCTGGGAAAAACTGGTGGCGGCCGGCAAGGTCGACACGAACAAGGTCAAGGTCTTCGCCACTACCCCAGCCTACTTCGACTACAACTGGACAGTGCGCGGAACCCTCGACCCCGCGTTGGCGGCCAAGATCAAGGCCGCCTTCCTGGCCCTCGACCCGGCCAACCCGAAGGACAAGGAAATCCTCGACCTGCAAGCCGCCAGCCGCTTCATCGAAACCAAGCCTGAGAACTACAAGGGCATCGAGGAAGCCGCACGCGCCGCCGAACTGCTCAAATGACCCTGCGACTGACCCAGGTCAGCGTTACCCATGCCAACGGCGTCCAGGCGCTGCGGGGTGTGGACTTGCACATCGGCGCGAACGAACAGGTCGCCATCATCGGCCCGTCCGGCGCCGGCAAGTCGAGCCTGCTCAACCTGCTGGCCACCGCACTGCGCCCGGGCAGTGGGGAGCTGCAGTTGCTTGGCGAACGCGCCTGGCAACTGTCCGCCCGCCAGCGTCAACGCCTGCGCGCGCGCATCGGCCTGATTCACCAATCGCCGCCCCTGCCGCCGCGCCAGCGTGTGGTGACAGCGGTCCTGGCCGGAAAGCTCGGCCAGTGGGGCATCGGTAAAAGCCTGTTGAACCTGTTGCACCCGCTGGATATTCCAGGCGCCAGGGCGGCATTGGCCCAGTTGGACCTGGGCGACAAACTGTTCGCGCAATGCCAGCAGCTGTCCGGCGGACAACTGCAACGCGTGGGTATTGCCCGGGTGTTGTACCAGGCGCCGGAGGTGTTGCTGGCCGACGAACCGGTTTCGGCCATGGACCCGGTATTGGCCGAGCACACGCTTTCGGTGCTTTGCCGCCACGCCCGGGAACACAACGTCACCCTGGTCGCCAGCCTGCATGCGGTGGAACTGGCCTTGGCGCACTTTTCCCGGGTCATTGGCCTGCGGGACGGGCAGATCCTGTTCGACCTGCCAACCGAGGCGGTCGACCGTCCGTTGCTCGACACGCTCTACGCCAACGAACAACTGCAGTCTTCACCAACAACGCCCCACGCGTCCTTGAGCGTGCAGATTCCCCGATGCTGACCCGCGATACCCGAGACCCCGCCACCCGCCCTCGCCTGCTGCTCAGTCTGCTGGCCCTCGTGTTGCTGTGGCCGGGCATCCAATTCAGCGAACTGGACCTCGGCGTGCTGCTCAAGAGCGGCAGCCAGAGCGAAATGGGCCGGTTCGTAGCGGCATTCTGGCCGCCCGCCCATGGCGACGAATTCGTTGAACTGCTGTGGCAGGCCACCTTGCAGACGCTGGCGATCGCCACGGCTGGCATGGCCTTGGCGTTGCTGTTGGCGGTGCCGGCGAGCCTTCTGGCCAGCCGCGCCCTGTCGCTGTCGGCAGCCTCCCGCGCCGGCCATCCGGGGTATTGGGGCCAACTGCTGCGCTGGCCGGTACGCGGCTTGTTGATCTTCTTGCGCAGCGTGCCGGAAATCGTCTGGGCCTTGCTCTTCGTGCGCGCCGTCGGCCTCGGCCCAACGGCCGGTGTGCTGGCGATTGCCATTACCTACAGCGGCATGCTGGGCAAGGTCTACGCGGAAATCTACGAATCGGTCGACCAGCGCCCGGCCCACGCGCTCTTGCAGTCCGGCAGCAGCCGGCTGGCGGCCTTCGGCTATGGGATCCTGCCCAATGTCGCGGCGGAACTGTTGTCGTATACGGTGTACCGCTGGGAATGCGCGATCCGCGCCTCGGTGGTGATGGGCTTCGTCGGTGCCGGAGGGCTGGGTCAGCAGATGGACCTGTCGCTGCGAATGTTCGCTGGCGGTGAAGTCGCCAGCCTGCTGCTGACGTTCCTGGCACTGGTGCTGCTCGCCGATCAACTCAGCCGCCTGCTGCGCTGGAGGCTGGCATGAATCGCCTGCTCAACGTGGTCATGGTCCTGTGCATCGGCGCGGCAGTCATCGCCTCGTTCGCCTACCTGGGCATCGACCTGGGCGAGCTCGGCGACGGCGGCAATCTGCAGCGGATGGGGGCTTATGCGCAGCGCTTTCTCAGCCCGGACCTGAGCCCGGGCCATCTGAAAGCCATCGGTCACGGCGCCCTGGAAACCCTGGCCATGTCCGCCCTCGGCACCCTGCTCGCGGCAGTACTCGGCCTGCTGTTGGCCTTGCCTGCGGCCGGACGCTTCGGCTGGCCTTTGCAGAGTGCCTCGCGCCTGATGCTCAACGCCTTGCGCGCGGTTCCGGAGCTGGTCTGGGCCGCACTGATGGTCCTGGCCGCTGGGCTCGGGCCCAATGCCGGCACCCTGGCGCTCGCCCTGCACACCACCGGCGTACTCGGGCGCCTGTTTGCCGAGGCGTTGGAAAATACCCCCTCCGAACCGGCCGACGCCATCCGTTTGCAAGGCGGCAACGCCGTACTGGCGTTCTGCTACGGGACACTGCCCAACCTGCTGCCGCAACTGCTGGCCTACGTCCTGTATCGCTGGGAAAACAACATCCGCATGGCCAGCGTGCTCGGTTTTGTCGGTGCCGGAGGGCTTGGACAAATGCTCTATGTCAGCCTCAGCCTGTTCCAGGAGGCCCAGGGCAGCACGGTGATTCTGGCGATGCTGTTGCTGGTTCTGGCGGTCGATACGTTGAGCGGCTGGAGCCGCCAGCGTTGGGTCAAGGCTTGATGGCTGTGCACAACGACGAATATGGAATTGGTCATAAAGACCAAGAATCAGGTCTTTATGACCACGACGCATCCGAGTCAAAATAACCCAACAAACACCAACCCATTGACTGGCAAGGCATTATTAATTGGCACACTTTCTGATCAGGTCTTCTGCCCCTTTTGGCGAACCTAGGAAGAAAGCCACATGAGTAATGAATTCAAGCCTGGTCTTAGCGTAGTCACCGGTGCCAGTTCGGGTATTGGCCTGGCCGTCACCCAACGTTTGCTGGAGCACGGCTCCAACGTGATCGCGATGTCGCGACAGATCGGTGGCCTCGGCGAACTGGTCGAGCGGTTTGGCGACAGGCTGTCCTGGCTGCCCGGCGACGTGACACAGGCGACCGACCAGGCCAGGCTGGCACAACTGGCCGCCTCCATCGGCCCGGTGGATTGCCTGATACCCAATGCGGGAATCGCGCAACTGGCCGACGGCCTGGACCTGGCCGCTTTCGACAGGCAATGGGCCGTCAATGGCGCGGGCGCCCTCAATACCCTGAGCAGCCTGCGCGAGCACCTGGCAGCCGCGGCGTCCGTGGTGTTCATTGGCACGTTCCTCGAACAGGTCACCTTCCCGGGGTTGGCCGCGTACATTGCATCGAAAGCGGCCTTGCGCGCGCAGATGCGCACCCTGGCCGTTGAACTGGCCCCCCTTGGCGTTCGCCTCAACATGGTTTCGCCGGGGCCTACCGCCACGCCGATCTGGGGCACCCTGGGCCTCGATGCAGAGGCTCTGGGCTCGGTGGCGAGCACGGTCAAGCAACGATTGCTGGGTGGGCAATTCCTCGAACCCGGAGCCGTGGCAGATGTCATCCTGTTCCAATTGGGCCAGGGTGCACGGGGCGTGTATGGTCAGGACTGGGTGGTGGACAGCGGCTACACCTTGCGTTGATTGCGGCGAGTCCTGGCTAGAAGAGACAGTATGTTTGGCTGAGCAAGTAACCCTGTGGGAGCGAGCTTGCTCGCGATAGGGTCAGGTCAGTTAGCATCAATGTCGGCTGGGTCGCCGTCATCGCGAGCAAGCTCGCTCCCACAGGTCTTTCTTTCGTGTCGAGCGGTGGGTCAACGGGTGATCACAGGAGCTGTCTCATTGGCTGAGATAACGCACTATCCCCACGCCTGTTCTGGGCAAGCCCAAAACCCACCCGGACACCACTATCTTGCCGTCGGTTTGCAAAGAGATACGCCTTGCCGTATCCAAACCGCCCAGGTCCGTCATGACTCGACCGTGCAATCCAAACTCGGGATCTGGCGCGCCATTGGGGAGGAACCGCATCAACGTGAAATTGGAGGTTGCTGCGGTCCCCAAGGAGCCTCCCGCTGCAATAATTTTATTGTCCTGTTGAATGGCCACAGCGTGATTCTGAGCTTCGTAACCATGAAAACTAATAACAGCAGGTGCTCCGTGATTAAAAGTCTCGTCCAGACTTCCGTCAGGATTGATTCGCGTTGTCAGCGTATGGAACCCCTTTGACTCAATATCCGCAAAACCCACGGCCACGATTTTTCCATCCTGCTGCCGCTCGGCGGCAAAAATTTGCGCGAGTTGGCTGTTTTTTACTTCAATCGTAACAACGCCTTCCTCACCAAACGAACGATCTGGTCGTCCATCACTCAGGTAGCGTGCAAACAACAAGGCCCCATTTTTTGCCCCGGCGAAAAGCAGGCGACCATCCGGGAGTATGATCAGTGATGAGAAGTAAACCTTCCCGACAAACACCATGCCGGTTTCACCGAAAGTCGGGTCAAGTTCCCCTTTGCTGTCAAGTCGAAGGAGAACTTCATCATAGTTCTCATACCCCCTCACAACCCTTGCGACGAGGACGATTTTTCCGTCGGGCTGGATCGCTAGAAGATGAGCAATATCTTCGCCAATCGGCAAATCAATAATCACGCGCCCTTCCTTGCCAAAGGTGGTATCCAGTTTTCCGTCAGGCAAGATTTTGAGAAGATAAAGTATCTCTTCAAATTGTTCCCCGACATTGCCAAATATAAACGCGTGATCATTGGGTTGGACGGTTAATCCGACCTGCCCTACCTGGACGCCAGGAAAAATATTGAGACGTGTGATTCCATGGTCACCAAAAGAATCATCCATATCGCCATTACTCAAATGTCGCACCAAAACGACGTCATCGGCATTGGCGCCAGCCGATAATATTTTTCCGTCGCTGAGTAACTTTGATGTTCCTAAAAAACTGCCTTGGGCAAGAGTGAACACTACTTTTCCCTCGTCATCAAAGCTTGGGTCAAGATCACCCGCCGCTTTTGCTGCTTTTTGCGTAGTCATATCCGCTGCTCCTGAAGGAAAGGATGGGACTACAGGTATAGGGAAAGTGTTTTCGAGTCACTACTGTCAGAGTTGACAGCACTGACGAGCGGTTTTAAGCCCTCATCATCAACTCGCCCTGCGCATCCGCCTCCCCCTGCAACAACTCAACCACCCAATCGATAAACACCCGAACCCTGGGTGACAGCTGTCGGTGCGGCGGGTACACCGCTGAGATCGGCCACGTCGGCACGCCGTACTCGCTCAATACTTCGACCAGGCCGCCCTCGGCCAACTGCCGTTGCACGTGGTAACGCGGCACCTGGATCAAGCCGAATCCCGCTTCACAGGCCGTTACATAAGCGTCGGCGTTATTGACGGTCAACTCACTCGGCAATTGCATTTCGCGCCCCCGCCCCGCCACTTCGAATTCGAACGGGAAGAACCGTCCATTGCCAGAGGCAAAGCCGATGGCCTGGTGCGCCGGCAAATCCTCCAACCGGCGAGGCGTGCCGGCGCGAGCGAGGTAGTCGGGGCTGGCGCAGGTCAGCTGATGCAGCCGCACGATGGGGCGCGCGACCAACCCTTGATCAAGGATAGTGCCGGCGCGGATCGCACAATCCACACCCTCGCGCTGCAGATGGACCTGGTGATCATGAAAACCCATGTCCAGTTGCAACGCCGGGTAGCGCCGGTAGAAATCCGGCAGGCGCGGCAGGATCCAGGTGCAACCAAAGGCAATGGGCATGTCCACCTTCAAGGTGCCGCGCGGCTGGCTCCGTTGCACCGACAGCGAACTTTCCAGGTCATCGAGGTCGTCCAGCAACTGGCCGCTGCGTTGGTAATACGCTTGGCCATCGAGCGTTGCGCGCACCTGCCGGGTGGTGCGCTGCAACAGTTGCACGCCCAGATGGGCTTCCAACTGCTGGATCAACAGGCTGACCGTGGCCCGGGGCAAGCCAAGGTCATCGGCCGCCTTGCCAAAACCACCCAGCTCGACGATACGCCGGAACACTTGCATGGCCTGTAATCGGTCCACCGTCACGCCTCATTATTTAGATATCCCGAATAGTTAAACCAATAATCGTGGATTTATCCAGGAAAGCCCTTGCTGGAGACTGCACAGGTCGTTCATTTCCAGGAGCTATCAGCATGAAGACCCGCCAACTCGGCCATCGCGGCCCTTACGTTTCCTCCATCGGCCTGGGCTGCATGGGCATGTCGGACTTCTACACCACGGGCGTGGACGAGGGAGAAGCGATTGCCACGCTCCACCGCGCCCTGGAATTGGGCGTGACACTGTTCGACACCGCCGACATGTACGGGCCGTATACCAATGAAGAGCTGCTCGGACGCGCCTTGCGAGGCAAGCGTGAAAGCCTGTACCTGGCGAGCAAGTTCGGCCTGGTACGCAGCAGCGATCCCCATGCCCGCGGCGTCAACGGCCGCCCCGAATACGTCCGGCAATCGGTCGACGGCAGCCTCAAGCGCCTCGCCACCGACTACCTCGACCTCTACTACCAGCACCGCATCGACCCTGAAGTGCCCGTCGAGGAAACCATCGGCGCCATGGCCGAGCTGGTCAAGGCCGGCAAGGTCCGCCATATCGGCATCTCGGAGGCCAGCGCCGAGACCATCCAACGGGCCCACGCCGTGCATCCACTGGCGGCGGTGCAAAGCGAATACTCGTTGTGGTCCCGCGAGCCTGAACACAATGGCGTGCTCGATACCTGCAGGCGCCTGGGCATTGCGTTCGTCGCCTACAGTCCCTTGGGCCGGGGCTTTCTGACCGGCGAGCTGAAATCACCGGAGGATTTTGCCGCCGATGACTACCGCCGCTTCAACCCGCGCTTCCAGGCCGACAACTTCAAGCGCAACCTGGCGCTGGTCGAACGGGTCAAGGCCTTGGCCGCGGACAAGGGCATCAGCGCCTCGCAACTGGCCCTGGGTTGGGTATTGGCCCAGGGTGACCACGTCATTCCGATCCCGGGCACCAAGCAGCGCAAGTACCTGGAAAGCAATGTGGCGGCGGCTTCAGTGGTGTTGAGCGCAGACGAACTGGCCCATCTGGATGGGATTTTCGCAGGCGAAGGTGTGGTGGCGGGCGACCGATACCAGGCGCAGACGATGACATTGTTGAACGGTTGATCCGTCGGCTGGGCTGTCGGTTTCGACAGGCCGGATTCAAGCAGGCGCCAGCCCAGCCGATAACCCTATCAATAATAGCCCCAGGCTTCGCCGGGCTCTGCCAGTTGCATAGGGTAATGATCAATGGGGTTGCCGCTGAATCGCCTGCTGATGTGGGGCGTCCTGATGTTCCTCGCTGCAAGCGCTTGCGCGGCAGGGCCCTCCCTGCGCATCGTGACGGAGGAACTGCCGCCCTACAACATGACGCAGAACGGACGCGTGACCGGCATGAGCACCGAAGTGGTCCAGGCCGTGCTCAACGAAGTCGGCATGGACGCGCCTATCCAGCCCATGCCCTGGGCCCGGGCCTACGAGCTGGCGCTCAACGAAAGCAATGTGTTGATCTATTCGATCGTCCGCACGCCTGCTCGCGAATCGCTTTTCCAGTGGGTGGGCACCATTGGCCCGACGCAGTGGTACATCTACTCGCTGGCGGATCGACCGGTAAAACTCGACTCGCTGGCCGACGCCCATGGTCACCAGATCGCCACGGTCAATCAGGACGTGGGCGAGCAATACCTGGTCTCGAAGGGTTTCCGCATCGGCGAGGAATTGCAGTCGAGCACCAAGTACGAACACAACTACCGCAAGCTCAAGGTCGATCACGTGGAGCTGTGGATTTCCAACGAGCTCAACGCGCTGTACCTGACTCGCCAGAATGGCGAAGACCCGGACAAGGTGCTGATCCGCTCGCTGGCGCTTCCCGAACTGAGCAGCCCGGACGGCCTGAGCATGGCGTTCAGCCGCAAGACGCCGGCCGAAACGGTGGAAAAATTCCGCGCCGGCCTTGAGACCATCCGTCGCAATGGGGTCTACGACGCCATCCTGCGCAAATGGTTATGACATGGGGGACCCTTTCCGCACGGCATCGTCCCAGCCACCACCGACCAAGGCGTTCAGCTCCCTGGGACGGCGCCTGGTACTGGCAACGCTGTTGTTCTGCCTGTTCTTTACCCTGGCGATGGTCACCTGGCGCACCTGGCTGGCCTGGGAAAACAACCTGGCGGAAATGAATTCGGAGCTGGCCCTGATCGATCAGGTGTTCCAGAACACCTTGGCCTACGCCATTTGGGAACTGGACCGCGAATCCCTCGACCAGCAAATCACCAGCGTCGCCGCGGCAGCCCCCGTGGGGCGCGTGGTGTTGAACATCCTGCGCCCCGGGCAAGCGCCGGAAGTCATCGAACTCAATCGATACGCCGTCGGTCAATCGGGCGTGGTGCCGGTGCTGCATCGCCAGCTCATCGCCGAGCCCTACGCCGGGGCCCATGAGAAAGTCGGTGAGCTGACCATCGAAGGCGACAATAACCTGCTGTGGGAGCGCCTCTGGAGCGAAGCACGCAGTATCGTCATTACCCAGCTCATCCAGTCCCTGCTGCTGGCCGGGTTGGTCATGACCATGTTCAATCGCCTGGTGACCGTGCATGTGGTGCATATCGCCCGTCACCTGGGCGGACTCGCGCCGCATACCCTCAAACATCACCTCAAGCTGCAACGGGCGGTGAATCGCCAGGACGAACTGAGCCTGCTCGAATTCCAGGTCAATGAACTCCAGGACAATCTGGGCGCCCACCTCGAACGCCAGCGTTCGGACGAACTGGCCCTGGCCGCCAGCCGCGATCAAATGGCTGAACTGGTGGAGGCACGCACCGCGGAACTGAAGGCCGCCAACCAGTCGCTCGAAGCGCTGTCCCGTCACGATGCCTTGACGGGCCTGGCCAATCGTCGCTACTTCGACGAATTGAAGGAAATCGAGTTTCGTCGGGCAATCCGCCACAACACCCCGCTGGCCGTGCTCATGTGCGACGTCGATTTCTTCAAGATCTACAACGACACCTACGGCCACATGCAGGGCGATCTGTGCCTGAAAGAAATCGCAGAAACCCTGCGCAGCGTGTTCGGCCGCTCTGGCGAACTGACCGCTCGCGTAGGCGGCGAAGAGTTCGTCGTGGTCCTGCCCAATATCAACGCCGCACAGGCCTGCCAAGCGGCTCAGCGCTTTCGCACCAGCCTGGCGGAACGTGAGCTGCCCCACAGCGGCTCCAAGGTCTCGCCTTTCGTCACCGTGAGCATCGGCGTTGCCGAGCTGGACCCGGAGACCATGGATCATTTCGATCAAGTGCTGCAACGCGCCGACCAGGCGCTGTACCGGGCCAAACACCAGGGACGCGACCGCGTTGCCCTGTAACGACCACCGCGCGCCATGAGGTCTGCATATGCACATTCGCCTGACACTCTGCTCATGCTTGCTACTCGCCTCGATCAGCCTGGCAAGCCACGCCGACACAATCGAAGTCGTTACCGAAGACTCACTGTACGCCTATCAGCGTGACGACAAGGTCGTCGGGCCGGGCATTCGCATTGCCGAGGAGACACTCAGAAGCGCGCAGCTCACCGACTACAGTCTGTCACTGTACCCGTGGGCCCGGGCCTACGAAAAAGCGCTGCACGAGCCCAACGTACTGATCTTCCCGCTGGACCGCACCCCGGCTCGCGAGACATTGTTCAAATGGGTGGGTGAAATACATCGGGTGGCGAGCCGGCTCTATAAACTGCGTGATAACCGCGACATCACCGTCAGCAGCCTCGAGGAGGCCAAGCAGTACAGCATCGGCGTGGTGCGAAACGACGCCAAGCAGATTTACCTGCAGCAGCGTGGGTTCACCCGGCTGGTCATCTCGGCCAACAACCACGACAACTTTCAGAAACTGCTCAATCGCCAGATCCAATTGCTGCCGATGCCGGAGAACACCGCGCGCCTGATGAGCCAGGATGCCCAAATGGATTTCGCTTCGCTGGAAGAGGTCTACATCCTCGACGAACAACCCCACAGGGTCCACCTGGCCTTCAGCCTGAGCACACCGGATGAAGTCGTTGCCAAGGCCCAACGCGCGTTCGAAGAACTCAAGGCTTCCGGTGAAGTCGCACGAATCATGAACGAACAGCGGTAGACTCTGGGGGATCACACCGCAAGCAACGATGAGGTATGTCCCGATGAGTAAAGCGTCCTACGTTCCGCCCAAGGTCTGGAAAAACGACGCCCCGTCTGGCGGCCAGTTCGCCAGCATCAACCGCCCTGTCGCCGGGCCGACCCATGACAAAACCTTGCCGGTTGGCAAGCACCCGCTGCAGCTTTATTCCCTGGCCACGCCCAACGGCGTGAAGGTGACCATCCTGCTGGAGGAACTGCTGACGCTGGGTCATACGGGCGCGGAATACGATGCCTGGCTGATCCGCATCAACGAGGGCGACCAGTTCTCCAGCGGCTTCGTCGAGATCAACCCCAACTCCAAGATCCCGGCCCTGCTGGACCGCGGCGTGGAACCCGCCATTCGGGTCTTCGAATCCGGCTCGATTCTGCTTTACCTGGCGGAAAAATTCGGCGCCTTCCTGCCCACCGATCCGGCGGGCCGCACCGAAACACTGAACTGGCTGTTCTGGCAGATGGGCGCTGCCCCGTACCTGGGCGGTGGCTTCGGGCATTTCTACGCGTATGCGCCGGAGAAACTCGAATACCCGATCAATCGCTTCACCATGGAAGCCAAGCGTCAACTCGACGTCCTGGACCGCCGCCTCGGCGAAAGCCAATACCTGGCAGGCAACGACTACACCATCGCCGACATCGCGGTCTGGCCCTGGTATGGCCAACTGGTGCGCAACAACGTATACGGCGCCGCCGAATTCCTGAGTGCCCACGAATACACCCATGTGCAGCGCTGGGCAGAAGACATTGCCAAGCGCCCCGCCGTCCTGCGCGGACAGCGGGTCAACCGCACGTGGGGGGATGAGGCGAGCCAGGTGCCGGAGCGGCATGGGGCTGGGGATTTGGGCTGAGGCCAGGTCGCACGCCGGCTCGGTGATGAACCTGGATTCCTCAACTGACACAGCCCCCCTGTGGGAGCGAGCTTGCTCGCGATAGCGGTGGATCAGGTGGCACTGATGCTGGATGTGCCGACGTCTTCGCGAGCAAGCTCGCTCCCACCTTGGATCGGGGGTGAACCTCGCTTTCTCGACTGGCACAGCCTCCTGTGGGAGCGAGCTTGCTCGCGATGGCGGTGGATCAGTTGACACTGATGCTGGATGTGCCGACGTCTTCGCGAGCAAGCTCGCTCCCACGGTTTTTTCCCACAGTTTTTCGTCAAATATTCAGCGGTTGGCTTCCAGCTTGTACCTGTCACCCGCCGACGCCGGAGTCGTTTCATTGGCCAGGGCAAAAACACACTCATCCAGATAAGGCCTGACATCCGCCCATTTCTTGCGATCGGCGATAAACCCTCGCAGCTTCTTACCGGCATCCACAACATCCGGCTCATGGGCCATCAACATGAGCCTGGCGACTGAGCTGGCGTCATCGTCCTTGTGCTTGGCATGATCCTGCCGAGCGTAGGAATGAAACTCCTCGATCCGCCCCAACACAGCCTCGGCACCGCCCATGCATTTGTCACCCAACACCTCTTCGCGCCGCTGCGCATGTCCACCGGCAAAGCTGTCCTGGACAAGATGAAGCAAACTGCCAAACGCCACCTGATTCACATTCGCCCGCAACCATGGACGCCCCACCGCAAAAAGATCCTGCACGGTTTGTCCGTTATTGAAATGCTGTTCCCAGCCTTCGATCTGGATGTCTTTCAAATAGGTATTGAGGGGGTAGGTACCATCGGCAACCCCCCAGGCGAACTCGGCCCACATCATGATTTCGCGCTTGGTCTTCTCTGGCGCGTCGCCCTCTTGGGACGCCATTGCATGCAAGAATTGCAGGTCGCCAAAATGCGAACGGGAGATGTAGTTCCCCGCCCCCATGAACGCCATCGGATCGGAAGCGCTTATGTCCTCGGCTTTCTCGAAGAGATTGACCCAGCACCGCGTCTGCGAGATGAAACCAACCGAGTAACGTCCATCGCAGCCCTTGGTCTTGGCATCGTCCGCGCCCGGCATGAACACCGGATCATCGTTCCAGCGAACCCCGGCAATGACATAAGCACCGGCGTTCTCCAGGTTGGGGTTACTGCAATCCTGCCAATCCCCGTCACACCCATAGATCTTCTGCGTCAACGCCTCGTGGGCAGGATCGGAAAAGTTATGCAGCGCGAAACTGGCGAAAGGCACCGTCGCCTTATAGGAAACCCCGTATTTCTTGGCCATCTCCCGTTCAGCCAACGTGCCATCCGGCGAGAGTTGAAAAGCGTTGGCGTGTCCGATGCAACCCAACAGAACACCCCAGGCAACTCCTGACACGGCTTTGTGTTTGTTCATGAATCGTCTCTGCAAAGGGCGGTGACGAGCAGGTTCTCGTCTCGCGCCGGGGATGGGTTGTGGTGGGCATGGCAAATGGCAAGAGGCCATCGTCGATAGCATAGCGGGTGGGGCTTTGTCGTCCAGCGAGCAAACGCTGATTTTTTCCGCAGGTTTCCCGGGACCAATACGAAAGTCGCCGTCCAACAGACGGAGTAAATCCCAACCAAAAGCCCCTATGGACCGCCCCCGCAAATAGCACAAGCTCACGCCCATACAAGTCCCCAGCCGTGATCGCTACAGGGAAAGGACTCCGCACGCATACCTCGTACGCGTCACGTCGCGCTCAACCGAGTCCCGCCATGAACCTATCGAACCTCTTCAACAAAGCCCGAGCCCGCACACAAGGGGCGGTCAGCCTGGCCTGCACGTTGAGCGAACTGGACCCGGCGCTGGCCAACGTACGCATCACACCGGTATTGATCGCCGGGTTTGTCTCCCCTCACCTGGACATCGACCGGGTCGCCGCCAAGGTCAAGCAGCGCTTTCCACAAAGCGCCATCAGCCTGTGCACGACGTCCGGTGAGCTGTGCAACGGTGCGAACACGCTGTACTGCCAGACCGGCGAGACCTGGGACCGGGTGGTGCTGCAGCTGTTTGACGCCAGTGTGATTGCGTCGGCCGAGGTGGTGATGGTGCCGCTGGAGTGCGAGGACATTCGCGGTGGCGGCAAGCGCCTGGCCATGCGTGAGCGAATCGCCCGATTGGTGAATAACATCAAGCAGGCGCAGGTGAGTACGCCCATTGACCATCGCGATACCTTGGCCTACGTGGTGTTTGATGGTCTTTCGGCTTCCGAATCGTTCTTTATGGAAGCGCTCTATGAATCAGGCCGTTTCCCCTGCCTGTTCGTTGGCGGCTCAGCCGGTGGCAAGGCGGATTTCAAGAAGACCCTGATCAGTGATGGGCAGCGCAGTTACCAGAACCATGCGCAGATTGTCTTTCTGAAAACCGCGGCGGATGTGCGCTTCGGAGTGTTCAAGAGCCAGAACTTCCAACCTGCCGGGCTGACGTTCAGCGTGCTCACCGCGTCGGTCGAAGACCGCACCATCGACCAAGTCATCGACAGCCGTGGAAATATCAAGAGCATGGTCCAGGCGCTGTGCGAGGCCTTCGAGTGCAGTGCCCAGGCGCTGGAAAAGAAGCTGGCCGATTATTCATTCGCCATCCGCGTGGGTGATGAGCTGTTCGTCCGTTCCATTGCCCGCATCGACCATCAGCAGCAGATCATCCAGTTGTTCTGCGACGTGGCGCCCGGCGAAGAGCTGGTGATGGTCAAGCGCACGCCCCTGCGCGAGGCGACCCGGCTCGACTACGAGAAATTTCTCAAGGGCAAAGGTGGCCGGCCGGTGGCCGCCATTCTCAACGATTGCATCCTGCGCCGGCTCAACAACAGCAGCGACCTGGGCAGCATGGCCGGTATTTTCGGGGACGTGCCTCTGGCCGGCTTCTCGACGTTTGGTGAAATCCTCGGTTTGAACCTTAACCAGACACTCACGGCGATTTTCTTCTTCAGGGTCACCAAGGGCGCCGGTTTTGTCGATGAGTACGTCGATCACTTCATCACCCACTATGGCGAGTTCAAGGCCTTTTTCCTGCGCCGCCAGATCAAGAAGCTGGCGGGCCTGAATCATGTCGTGGTCAAGCAGATCATGGCGTTCAAGATGAATGACTTCAGCAGCGCCTTGGACACTCGCGGCCTGGACCAGACGATCCTGCCGGTGTTCGACGGCCTGACGGACCTGGGCCAGGTATTGGCGCAGGCCAGCCAACAACAAGCGTCGATGGCGACGCAAATCAAGCATTACTCCGGCGAACTGCACCTGTCGATGGATGACCTGACGGGCACGATCGACCGGCAAAACAGCGTCGCCGAGCAGGCCGGCACCACCGTCGAGCAGCTTGCCACGCAAGCGGGTGAAGCGGTGGTCGGTGCCCGTGCGCTCGCCAGCTCGAGCTTGCGTATCCAGTCGATCGTACAGGTCATCCAGCAAATCGCCGGCCAGACCAACCTGTTGGCCCTCAACGCCGCCATCGAAGCAGCGCGGGCCGGTGAGATGGGCAGAGGCTTTGCGGTGGTGGCCGATGAGGTCCGCAAGCTTGCGGAAATCACCCGCCAGAATGCCGCGGAAATCGGCATGGACATCGGCCTGCTCTCGACGGAGATCCAAGGCGTCGCCCAACAGATCGAAGACCAGTCCGTTGCCGTGAGCGCCCTGCGGGAGATGCTCGATGCCCTGGAAGACTCCAGCCGTACCACCGAAGGCACGGCACAACGCACGAAGGCCATCGCCGACACCTTGACCGGGCTGACCCACGCCAATGCTTGAGGCCGAGTCGTCCCGGTGATGGATCGAGATTGAGCGATCAGCACACTTCCCCTTGTGGGAGCGAGCTTGCTCGCGATGACGTCGGAACAGTCAATCACCGCAAACTGATCTACCGCTATCGCGAGCAAGCTCGCTCCCACAGGGAATTAGTGGTTGTTCACAGGCGTCGCCGTCAGGGAATCAACATCTGCACCTGCCCCGGCACGACGATCTTGATCACCCCGGCCCAGGAGCACATCAAGGTGCTGTTGGCGTCGATGGCCGGCATGTTGCCCAGCAACAGGGTCGGTGCGCCGCCGGGGATCCATGGCGCCGCAGTGGCCGGGATGCAGGGCATGGGAGTCAGCACGCCCAGGGCCGCCGCGGTGGCGGCGGCCACGGTGGGGTTCGCCAGGCTCATGCACATGCCGAAGGTGGTGATGTTCACCAGCGGGATGTGATCCATGATGTTCGCCGCCGGCATCCCGCCGGTCAGCAAGCGATTGACCGGCAGCACATTGAGCACCGCCGGGGCTGCGCCGAAGCTGCATTGCAGGGTCGCGGTGCTACAGACTTGCGGGCATCCCATCGCGGTGGCTCCTTTGACAGCGACTCCCCGAACCATAGCCCGCCCGCTTCCGACGCGCACGCCGCCATGCATCAAGCCCGCTGATTATCCGGCAACACGCTAACCTATAAGACCCTGGCGTGCTTGTGACGCCTCCCACGCGCCATTAGATTAGCCAATGATCGATGGCCTCCAAAATAAGCAGAAGGGATAAGCATGGCGTTTACTGATCAGTCCACCCGCGTGCGCGACGGTGAAGAACTCGATGCCAACCTGATCGACCCGTACCTCAAGGCCCACATTCCCGGCCTGACCGGCCTGCCACGGATCAGCCAGTTTCCCGGTGGCGCGTCGAACCTGACCTACCTGCTGGAATACCCCGACCAGGAATTCGTCCTGCGTCGGCCGCCGTTCGGCCACAAGGCCAAGTCCGCCCACGACATGGGCCGTGAGTTCCGCATCCTCAACCAACTGCGCGAAGCGTTCCCGTACTGCCCCAAAGCCTATGTGCATTGCACTGACGAGTCGGTGATGGGCGCCGAGTTCTACGTGATGGAACGGGTCAAGGGCATCATCCTGCGCTCCGACCTGCCGCCGGAGCTGGGTTTCGACGCCGCCCGCACCGAAGCGTTGTGCAAGAGCTTCATCGACCGGCTCGTCGAACTGCACCGCGTCGACTACACCGCTTGCGGCCTGGCCGACCTGGGCAAGCCCGAAGGCTACGTGGCCCGGCAGATCCGTGGCTGGAGCGACCGCTACGAAAAAGCCCTGACCCCCGATGCGCCGAAATGGGAGGCAGTCAAGGCCTGGCTCAACGACAAGATGCCCGCTGACCATCCGACGTCGAGCATCGTCCACAACGACTACCGCTTCGACAATGTCATCCTCGACCCAGAGAACCCGATGCAGATCATCGGTGTGCTGGACTGGGAATTGACCACGATCGGCGATCCATTGATGGACCTGGGCAACAGCCTCGCCTACTGGATCGAGGCGGACGACCCGGCGCCGGTGCAACTGATGCGCCGCCAGCCGAGCCACGCCCCCGGCATGCTGACCCGCCGCGAATTCGTCGATTACTACGCCGAGCGCGCCGGGATCCGCATCGACAACTTCGACTTCTACTACACCTACGGCCTGTTCCGCCTGGCCGGGATCGTCCAGCAGATCTACTACCGCTTCTTCCACGGCCAGACCCAGGACAAACGCTTCGCGCAGTTCGTTCAGATGAACAAACTGCTGGAGCAGATGAGCCTGCAGGTCATCGGTAAATCCACGCTCTGAGCGCCCCATCACAAGGAAACAGCATGTCCAAGACCCAGTTGTTCGACCTCGACGGTAAAATCGCCTTCGTTTCCGGCGCCAGCCGCGGCATCGGCGAAGCCATCGCCAAACTGCTGGCCCAGCAAGGCGCCCATGTGATCGTGTCCAGCCGCAAGCTCGACGGTTGCCAACACGTGGCCGACGCGATCATCGCCGCCGGCGGCAAGGCCACCGCCATCGCCTGCCACATCGGGGAAATGGAGCAGATCAGCCAGGTGTTCGCCGGTATCCGCGAACAGTTCGGGCGCCTGGACATCCTGGTGAACAACGCCGCCACCAACCCGCAATTCTGCAACGTCCTGGACACCGACCTGGGTGCGTTCCAGAAAACCGTGGACGTGAACATCCGCGGCTATTTCTTCATGTCGGTGGAAGCCGGCAAGCTGATGCGCGAAAACGGCGGCGGCAGCATCATCAACGTGGCGTCGATCAACGGCATCTCGCCGGGGATCTTCCAGGGCATCTATTCGGTGACCAAGGCCGCGGTGATCAACATGACCAAGGTCTTCGCCAAGGAATGCGCGCAGTTCGGCATCCGCTGCAACGCCCTGCTGCCGGGCCTGACCGACACCAAGTTCGCCTCGGCGCTGGTCAAGAACGACGCCATCCTGAAAACCGCCCTGGCCCAGATCCCCCTCAAGCGCGTGGCCGACCCGAGCGAAATGGCCGGCGCGGTGCTGTACCTGGCCAGCGATGCATCGAGCTACACCACGGGTGTGGCGTTGAATGTGGATGGTGGGTTCCTGTCCTGATAGCGAGCGCCATGGAAGACCTGTGAGAAACCCTGTGGGAGCGAACTTGCTCGCGATGGCGGTGTGTCAGCCAAGATCTTTTTCACTGACACGCCGCCATCGCGAGCAAGCTCGCTCCCACAAGGGGTCCTCTGCGATCGCGTAAATGAATATTTATTCCAACATTTGCAATTTGAGAATATTTATTCCATAAAGAGCCCTTCTGAAAATAACAATTCAAAGGGCTCTTTCTCATGCGTGAACTCGGCATCGGTCTGATTGGCACCGGCTTCATGGGCCGTGCCCATGCCTTGGCGTTCCACAATGCCAAGGCGGTGTTCGACCTCCCCCTGAACCTGACACTCGCGGCCCTGGCCGACGCCGATCCGCAGCGTGCCCGGCAGTGCGCCCAAAGCTGGGGGTTCGAGACGGCCCACAGTGACTGGCAACAGCTGATCGACGACCCCAAGGTCAACCTGATCGCCATCACCACCCCCAACCACCTGCACTTCCCCATGGCCATGGCGGCGTTGGCGGCGGGCAAGCCGGTCTATTGTGAAAAGCCCCTGGCGGTTTCCCTGGAGCAGGCCGAGCAGATGCGCCAGGCGGCCAAGGCCGCTGGGGTGGTGACGCGGGTCGGCTACAACTACCAGCACAACCCGATCATCCAACTGGCGCGGGACATGATCCAACGCGGCGAACTGGGGCAGATCATCAGCTTCCAGGGTGAGTTCAGCGAAGACTTCATGGCCGATCCCGCTTCGCCGTGGTCATGGCGTTGCGAAGCGAGCCACGCCGGTGGCGCACTGGCCGACCTGGGCAGCCACTTGCTGGCCATGGCCCGGCACTTGTTGGGCGATGTCGAGGCCGTGTGCGCCGACAGCCAGACCGTGCATCACCAACGCCCTGCCAGCGCCGGCAATGCCGAACAACGGGCCATCGCGGTGGACGACCACGTCCACGGGCTGCTGCGCTTCGCCAATGGCGCCCGGGGCACGGTGAGCAGCAGTTGGCTCAAGCATGGCTACAAGAATCATCTGAGTTTCGAGATCAGCGGCACCCTCGGCACATTGGCCTTCGATCAGGAACGGCTCAATGAACTGCGCCTGTGTCGCGCCGGCCAGCCAGGTTTCCAACGCCTGCTGGCCGGCCCGGACCTGCCCGGCTATGCCGCATTCAGCCCCGCCGCCGGGCACCAGTTGGGGTACAACGAATTGAAGACGTTGGAGGTGCAGGAACTGATCATGGCCCTCGCTGGCGAAGGCGGCAGCGGCACGGACTTCGACGAGGCCTGGGAAGTGGAACGGCTGGCGGCAGCGATTCGGATGGCGGCGCGGGAGCAGCGCTGGGTCAAGGTCAGCGAGCTGTAACCGCTCACCTCAGTGAACACTTTTGTGGCGAGGGAGCTTGCTCCCGCTGGCTGTGTAGGAGCTGTGTAGGAGCTGTCGAGTGAAACGAGGCTGCGATCTTTCCCAAGACACTTGAATCTCAAGCAAAAGATCAAAAGATCGCAGCCTTCGGCAGCTCCTACCGCAACCCAGCGGGAGCAAGCTCCCTCGCCACAAAAGCATGTTCCCCAAGGGTAGAGAGTAAGTCTGTGGTGAGATATGCCCCCTCCCACCATTTTCTTATTTCATTAACGACTAGAGAACTGTCAGCTCTGACAGTAGATACCCCCTCAGATTCGCGCCAAATTAGCTCCCTGCACACCCGCACAGAGCCTGGCGATGGATCAACCGGAACGCTTGAGCATCACCCCTCCTTCGTTGCCAAAAGGCGGCGGAGCCATCCAGAGCATCGGCAGCGGCTGGGGCGAAGTGGGTTCCACCGGCAAGGCGTCCTTCGACTTGCCGCTGCCGATTTCTCCAGGACGCGGTTTCGCCCCTGCCCTGCGGCTCGGTTACGGCAGCAGCGTGGGCAACAGCCTGTTCGGAATCGGCTGGGTGCTGTCGCTGGGCTGCGTCGCACGGCGGATCAGCAAGGGAGTACCGGCCTACACCGACGACGATGTCATGTTGGGCCCCGACGGCACGGTGTGGATGCCAGAGCGCGATGATGACGCCGAGATCATTCGCCGGCCTGTCGACACGTATCAAGGTCTGGACCTGGGCACGGTCTATCAGGTCGCGCGTTATTTTCCGCGTATCGAGGGTGCTTTCGAACGTATCGAACACTGGCGGTCAGCGGATGACTACCCAGGGTTCTGGTTGATTCACGGGGCCGATGGCAGCCTGCATCTGTATGGTTTCAACGCTTCGTCACGCAGCACCGACCTCGAAGACGCCCTGCGTGTCGGCGAGTGGCTGCTGGAAGAAAGCCTGAACGCCCATGGCGAACACATTCTCTATGAATACGCGGGCGAAGATCATGCGGGCATGCCCGCCGATACGCCGCGGGACTTTCGCGCCCAGTGTTACCTGAGCCGTGTGCGCTATGGCAATGCCGAAGCGAACGCGCACCTTTATCATTGGGCGCCGCCCCAACTCGAACGAGCCCAGTGGCACTTCGACCTGATCTTCGATTATGGCGAACGCGACACCGGGTTGACGGACATCCCCGCCTACGAACCAACGGATACGTGGCCGGTACGCAGCGATGCTTTCGCCACCTACGGCTATGGTTTCCTGCTGGGCAACCTGCGTCTGTGCCGGCAAGTGTTGATGTTCCACCATTTCGCTGAACTGGGCAGCGAACCACGGCTGGTGCAACGCTTGCTGCTGGAGTACCACACCACCGAACTGGGCTATAACCTGCTGTCTGCCGCGCATCAACAAGGCTACGACGAACAAGGGCACATCGAGTCGCGCCCACCGGTGGCGTTCAGCTACGCGGCGTTTTCCACCGAAGATGCCGGGTACCAGGAATTCGATGCCATGCCTGGCCTCAACGACGGCCAGCAATACCAATTGGTCGACCTGTATGGCGAGGGTATTCCCGGTGTGCTCTATCGCAGCGACAAGGCTTGGTACTACCGCGAGCCGCTGCGCGCCCAGGCGCCCCAAGCACCGGATGAGGTGAGCTACGACGCGTGGAAACGCTTGGACGCCATCCCGGTCATGGACAGCCGCAAACCGGTGCGCCAGTCGTTGATGGACCTCACCGGTGATGGCCGGCTGGATTGGATCATGGCGCAACCCGGCGTGAGTGGCTTTTTCACCCTCAACCCGGATCGCCACTGGTCGAAGTTCGTCACCTTTGGTGCCTTCCCCGTGGAGTTCTTCCATCCACAAAGCCAACTGGCCGACCTGATGGGCGGTGGATTGTCCGACCTGGCCTTGATCGGCCCACGCAGTGTGCGGTTGTACGCCAATCGTCGAAATGAAGGCTTCGCGGCGGGCAAGGACGTCGCGCATTTCGTCGAAACGGCCCCCGACGATCGCCTGCCCCTGTTGAGCCAGGCGCAGACCGAATTGGTGGCGTTCAGTGATGTGTTGGGCACGGGCCAACAGCATCTGGTGCGCATTCGCCACAACGAAATCGTCTGCTGGCCCAACCGCGGCCACGGTCGTTTCGACCCAGGCTTCCGGCTCGGGAACCTGCCTTACACCTACAAGTCCTTCGATGCCTCGCGGGTACTGCTTGCCGATCTGGACGGTTCCGGCGCCGCTGACCTGATCTACCTCACCAGCGAACACGTCGAAATCTTCATGAACCGCACCGGCATGGGGTTCGAGACCACCCCACGGATCCTGCCCTGGCCCCCGGGCGTGCGTTATGACCGTCTGTGCCAGGTCAGCGCCGCCGATTTGCAAGGCCTCGGCTGTTCCAGCCTGGTGCTGACCGTACCGCACATGAAGCCCCGGCACTGGCGCTGCGACTTTGTCCAGGCCAAGCCCTATCTGCTGCACCGCACGAACAACAATATGGGCGCGGCAGGCGAAGTGTTCTACCGCAGCTCAGCCCAGGAATGGCTCGATGAAAAACAGGCACTGCTGGCGGCGAACCTGGCAGTCGCCAGCTATGTACCGTTTCCGATGCCCGTGTCCGTCCGGCAGATCCAACTGGATGAAATCACCGGCAATCAGTTGACCCAGTGCTTTGAATACCGACAGGGTTTTTACGACGGGCAGGAACGCGAATTCCGCGGCTTTGGCCTGGTGCTGCAAATCGACAGCGAAACCACCGGCGACGAACAGCGCCCGGTCGGCTTTACCGCGCCGGTGCTGCGCAAAAGCTGGTTCCATACCGGGCGCACGCCCGACCTCCCGGGGCTGGACTATGACCGTTCGGACAGCGCGGCCCAGCCCCTGGGCCTGGCCTTGCTACTGGCACCCCAAGGTGACGCACCGGACGAGATCATCGGCAACGCCAATGACGAAACCCGCCACGACATGGCCTACGCCCTGGCCGGCGTGTTGCTGCGGGTCGAGGTATTCGGCCTAGACGCCGCCGACCCGTTGCAGGCCCGGCCCTATTCGGTGCAGCAATCGCGCTATGCCGTACGCCTGTGGCAAGGGCGGGACGACTACCAGCCGTACTGTCGGATGCAACCGCTGGAACTGGAGTCCATCGTCTACACCTACGAGCGCCAGCCGGACGACCCGCTGTGCCAGCACCACATCAACCTGGCCTGGGATCGTTATGGCGCGCTCACCCACGAAGTGACGGTCGACTATGCCCGACGCAAAACTATCGACGACACGCCACCGTTCGACGACGCCCATGAACAAACCTGGTGGCGTGCCGCCCACGATGACGCGCAGCGTTTCTACTACCTGAATGAACACCGCGCCCAGTTCATTCACCTGGACGATCAGCAAGCCGTTCGCCTGGGCTTGCCCTACCTGTCCCGGAACAACGTGTTGGTGCTGTCGAAGACGGTGCTGCGGCCGCAAGACATTTCCCATGAGGCGCTGTTCGACCGTCTCAATGCCCCGCCCGGAGGAGAATTCCAGCGAGGGCTGGCCCACTTGTCCGAACAGCGCTATCAACACGCCGGCCAGACCTTGCCGGCGGGACAGGCCAGCTTCGAGGCCTTGGCCGACTACCTTGAATCCGCCGAGCTGGATGAGACGGCACTACAGTCGTATGCGTCAGTGCTCAGCCCCGAGGAGCTGGCGGACAAACTCCCCGGGCTCGGTTATCGCCCCATGGCCGCCGTGTTGCCGGCGGAACCGGACCGGGTGTTGTGGTCGACGCGCAAGGGGTTCATGACCTATGCCGGACCGGAGGGGTTCTACCGACCGATCAGCGCCCGGCCCACTGAAAGCCAGGGGCCGACGGACATTGTTTTCGATCCCTATTACTGCCTGCCACTCAGCGTCACCACGGCTGACGGGTGCACCACCCGCGTGGCCGAAGTCGACTACCGGTTCCTGCTACCCCGGCGCATCGTCGATCCGAACCAGAACATTCAGGAGGCCCGCTATGACGGTTTTGGCGAGCTGTCGGCCAGCAGCTTCCATGGCACCGAGCGCGGCATCGAGGTCGGTTTCGACCCAATAGACGAGTACCAGCCGATTATCCGTTTGCCGACCGCAGCCATTGCCGACCCCGACGCCGCCCTGCAAGGCGCGGCCAGCGCCTGTTTTCGCGATGCCTTCAGTTGGGTGCAGCGCCGTGAGCCGGTACACGCCGCCGTCTTGCAAGCCGACCGCTATCCGCAACCGCCGGACAATCCCGAACGCAAGATCCGTATCGCCGTGCAGTGCTGGGATGGCTTTGGCCGGAGTCTACAGAGCAAACAGAAGGTCGAGCCAGGTACGGCCTATCAGATCGCGGAGGACGGCAGCCTGGTGCTGGACGACGACCAACCGGTGAGCGCGCCGGCCGCCGAGCGGTGGCGGGTCAGCGAACGGGTCGAGTACAACAACAAAGGTCTGGCGGTGCGCATCTACCGACCGTATTTCGCCGACGGCTATCGCTACATCAACGATGAATCGTTTCGCCGATTCGGCCATTGCGACCAGCAGTTCTATGACCCGCTGGGTAGACCGACCTTGACGGTCACGGCCATGGGGTATTGGCGGCGGCAGCGGTATCTAGGTTGGTATGGGATTGGCGAAGACGAGAATGACACCTTGTTCGACAGAGAGCTGAGCGATGAGTGAGTCCAATCCGTTATTGAGCCATCTCGTTGAGGCCGCCGAGGCACCTGCGGATGGGACGAAGGAAGAGAAAGTCGATTTCGTCACGGCGATGGAACGCCTCGATATCCAATCGGTGTTTGATATCGTCCGGCAACCCAAGGGACTTTTTTGCCAACGCCTGGCCAAGTTCAGTGATGCCGATGGCGAACTGGCCTATGACAATGCCTTGTGCTACGCGGTACAAATTGCCCGTTTGTACCGCGAAAAACAGGTGACTTCCGACAGCGCTCGTCCCGCGTCCAAACGCACAGGGGTTCGCGCCCTGGTGGATATCGGCCCCAGCTATCCCAACTTGTTCAAGGAGCGTTGGGACGAGTTCTGCAAAGTCGGTGCACTGGCGGCGGTGGATTCTCCGGTGGCTTACCTGAGTGCCCTCTATCGCCTGGCAACGACGTCATTGGAGGAGGAGAACACGGGCGACGCGTCGAAGAAGATTCGTTTGGATGTTCGCCGGCCCGATATCAAGACCTTGTTGATCGACCAGCAAGCGACCTTCAAGCCCCTGCCGATGCTGGATATTGCCAACACGGTCCTGAGTCAGGGGATCGAGCGTTATCTGTCCGGTACGCCTTCCGCAGGGACGCCGCTTCACCGTTTGTTTGCCGCGAAGTATTACCCCTTCAGTTTTCCGTACACCCATGCTCATCACCAGTGCCAGTTGGGGTTGTCCCAGAAAAAACTGATGCTGGGTGAGATCAACTATTTAATCAGTCCACAACTGCCCGTCACGGGCGGCAACAATTACGGCCGAGGGCAGCAACACCCCACGGTCGCGCAACAGCTGTTAGCTGGGCTGAGCGTCGAGCAATATGGCGCGTTGACTCGATCTACGCCGTTCAGCACTTTTTACATTTCGCACTCGCAACTGGTCGAAGGCTGGCAGGGACCAAGCATTTCCAACCTGAATCTATTTGAAGCCCGCTCGACCAGTTACCTGTTGCCCCAGCAAGAGGTGATCAAGCGTGCAGAACCCGAAGCGCATGAAATTGCGACTTCGGGAGGGTCCATGAGCACTCAGGTGACGCTTGCTTTCAGCAAATCTGGCGGGGCCGACAAAGACATCGTATTGAGCTTTGGCGTTCGCCGGGTCACAGAAAATACAAATTATGCGATCAACCGTTACTCCCCGGCCAAGGGTCAACCAGCATGCACGCATATTCAATATCTACCGGCTGATAATGCAGGTGCCTCGCTGCAAGTAAGTCCCGGTTATCAAGTGACCTTCGATATGCTCGTGGCGACGTTAGGTGTTGATAGCAGTACCCAACTTCTTGAAAAACAGCGCTTCACCCTGGCACTCGATGAAGCTTACGTGTTGACCGGGCCAGAGCAGGAATTCTTTCGTACCTACTACGGCATGGAAGTGATGACGCAGAACACGGCGCCCCTGTCGAACCTGACCACGTTCATGGCCAGAACCGGTTTGAATGCCGAGCAGGTCGAGGCCCTACTTTCCCAGCGCAGCCAGCGTCCTCGGCTATCGGCCAATTGCCCGTCCCTCAACCCTTTGGTAAACGGCGGGCAGTTCAATCCTCCCTATCCGCACGCGTCACATTACGGGGCCTGTTATGTGAATGGCGTGGGCTCCGACAGGTTCGATGCGTCCGCCGAAAACCCGGACTTCGACAGGTTCGATAACTCCATGGGGCTCAAGGAAACCTTTGAGGACGGGCGCAGCGAATGGTCCATCACCAAGACGTCGCTGAACCGTTTCGACCGCCTGCAACGCATGATTCGCCTGCAACTCTGGATGAACATCCCCTTCGCCGAACTGGATACCCTGGTGGTCAGTGCCATTCGCGGCTGCGGTGAAAACAACCTGGAAATGGCGCTCAATGGCGATGTCATGCGTGTTCTGGGCCTATTTCGCTATTTCAGCAGCCACTATCAGATCACCGCTGAAGAGTTCGCGGCGTTTTTCCATCACCTATCCCCCTACGCCACGGGAGAACGGACCCCACTGTTCGACCAGGTATTCAACAGCCCGAGCCTGTTCGATACGCCGTTCGTACTGGACCAGCAAGCATTCGATCTTACCAGCGCAGACCCCGCCGATCAGAAAACCGCCTATCAGCTCTGCGCCGGCCTTGGCGTTCAATTGACTGAAGGTTCTCTGCTGCAACTGGCGAATATCACGATTGCCCATGTCGGTCCTTTGACGCGTTCGTTGGAGACCGTCTCCTCCCTTTACCGCCAGGCCCGTATCGCGCGGATGTTCGATCTGTCGATTGAGGATTACTGTGCCTTGCTGGATTTGCTGGGGGGCGAGGCCTATCGGAAGAATATCGCCACGGGCCGGTTCCGCTTGGGCGGCGGCGCGCCGGATATCGCCGATATATTGATGCACATGGACTGGGCTGTTACCTGGCTCAGGGACACTAAACGCAAGGTCGGTGATGTGCGGCGCCTGCTGGGCCGAGACCCGTATGAGTTTCTCCCGCTACAAACGTTGTCGGAACGTTTGAATCGATTGGCGGCCGAGTTGACGCCAGCGCTCGTCAGCCCATCGGAGCTGGATCGGTTGAGCCTTCCGGTAAAAGACGACCAGAACGCGGACATCGCCTGGCGCGCCTTACTCAGAACCCGATTGCTCGACGATCAGGGGCTGGTGACCGGTGGCTATCCCTACCCAGAGACTTTGGAGGACACAACGGCCCAGATGATCGACCGTACTCTGGCGCAAGTACTCCAGCCTCTGCATTTATCAAATGACGTCAAGACAAGCATTCAGGCGAAGCTCGGCGAGTGCCTGGTCAATGGCTACGCACGACAATTGCAGCTGCTTGAAGGCCTGCTGCAAGATACCCTGGGCTTGCCCATGGCCCTGGCGGAGAGTGTTATCCGATGGGGCAATGACACGACTCATGGCTTGCTGTCCGCGGTGCTCGAAATGCCGAGCCAGGGCCTGAGCACCAGCCTGACCGAGCGTTTTCAGTCTCTACTGCGCCGTGTCGTCGTCGCACGGCACCTGGGCATCAGTGAACGCACGTTGCGAACATTCCTCCGTGAACCGGCCTGGCTGGGCCTTGCGGACAACGCATCGCACCTCACTCTCGCCAGCCTCTACTACCTTGAACGCTACGGCCTCTTGCTCGACACCCTGGGCAAATCGGAAGCCGAGTGGCTTGCTTATCTAGCCCTCGCAAACTCTCCCGGCAAGGCTCAGAAAGCCAAAGATCGACCGGCGACAATCAACGATTCAGCCAACACAGCGTTGGCCCAACTACTGGGCTGGCAGCCCGGCGAAGTGAAAACCTTATGCGATACCTTGCCGGATGGTCGTGCGACCCAGTGGCTTCAGATGGAGTGGGTGTACCGCTGCCAACAGGTGTGCCAGACCACGGGGCTTGGTGCCGCCTCCGTACTGCTGTGCGCGGGGGTGAGTTCCTACAGTAGCAGCACCAGTTGGCTCCCTTTGGGCGAAGCCATGATGGCTGCAAGTCGCTGATCAGGAGGTATTCCTAATGACGACGTCCATCGAAAAACAACTAAATGAAGCGTTGCGAGATATTCAAGTGGCTTACTACTTGGATCAGGTTGTGCCCAACGACCCTGTTTTGCAGCAATTAGGCCTCAGCGACAAACTGAAAACCGCCAACGACCTGTACGAGCTTCTACTGCTGGATGTCCAAGTCAGCCAGGAAGTGGAGACCAGCTACGTCGCCTCGGCCATTGCCAGCCTGCAGCAATACATCAACGGCGTGCTCATGGGCATGGAGCCTGGCTACGAGACCAAAACCCTGGCTGACCACCAGATCGCCGAATGGCGCGACCAGCAATGCCAATACCCGCTCTGGGCAGCAAACCAGCAGTTAGCCTATTACCCTTCGATCTATATCGATCCCAGCTTGCGAATGAAGAAGTCCGGGTATTTCCGCCAACTGGAAAATGATATCAACCAGAACAAGATCCACCTCGACACGACCCAGGAGGCGGTCAAGCACTACCTGGCCAGCTTCGAGGAAGTGGCCAACCTGACCATCGTCAATGGCTATATCACCGATGACGACTTCGCCAACGGCACCTATTACTTCATCGGCAAATCACGAGCGGAGAACCGGTATTACTGGCGCTCGGTGGACATGTCGCAACGCAGTTACGTGAGTGGCACCAACGGGCCCAAACACGACTACCCGCAACCGGGGGCTTGGTCAGACTGGACAAGCGCAGACTTGGGAATTTCCGAGGCTACGGTAGAGAAAACCATCCGCCCGGTGTTTTTCAATAATCGCTTGTTCGTGGTTTGGGTCGATGTGCTGCACCTGGCCGAAAGAACGGAATTCAACAAGAAGCCTCCCGTTGGTAACGCCCCACCCGAAATAGAGACCATCACGTTCAACCGTACCGAGTTGCACCTGAACGTTTCCTATAAGAAATATGACAATTCCTGGAGTGCCCCGCTTTGTTACATCACTGCCACCAGCGAGGCGGATAACTTTCCGCTGGGCGAAGATTTGAACGGGGTGTTGGAGACCATTGCTATCCAGGACACTTCAACGACGCCCGACGCCTTGTTCATTGCGATGTACGCAGGGTATACGCCTAGTACTGAAATTGATGGCAGTAAAGATACATACGCCTTCCTCAAGACGGCCAATATTGACAAGAACTTCAATCGCGAACTTCTGTTTCCGATTGCCGGCAAAGTCAGTTTGAATCAATCGGACCCAGGCCGTAAAAAACCACACGTATTAAAAGTGGCACGAATATTTGCTCATGAGAACAAGAATAAATTTCAATTCAAACTACCGGCATTTCAGATCTCCTTGAAAGAAGTGAAGAACTCATCGCCGCTCCGGACAGAACCTCATTGGAATCATGAAAACCTGCAAAACATTATTGCTGATGTTACCAGCGCCAATGTTACATATGACCGCACAACGTCGGAAGTTGAGATCACTTCGCAAATAACATCTGATTTGACGGGAGAGGAGTTTCGCCTGATTGTTATTCAGTGTATGGATATTGGTACACAGACAGAAAGATTTCGGCTAACCCTGATTATCACTGAAAGGGTTGTAGCTGACGAATTTCAGGTATTGCTGGACGGATCATCCATCATGAGTATTTTTGGCCCTTGGTACTTCAACAAAAACAAGTCATATATATTTAATTCCGGAATCATTGTTTTGCCCATTCCCGAGTCAGGCATTGACTTTTTATGCGATAACAAAAGCGGCGGAGGTGTAACAATTCCGGCTATCGAGAACGGCGCCAAGATAATGTCTCTCGCTGGAAAATATGTTCGAACAAGAGCCATTGAAAAACTTTTTGAAGAGTCAGGTTTGTATCGATTGCAGGTGACAAACCCAGATGACAATGCACCAGACCATGCAATGCTCCAGCAGCGAACCCTCTATTCTGAATTGACGAGGTCGTACTTTCAGCACCAACTTGCACGCCCAAAGTCAATCAGCACTCCCACACCTGCCAATCTGGTAGCTGGATCCGTTTGGTTGGCGAACACCAACTATTCTATGAATCTGCCAGCGCCCAACAATCTAAGTGTCAAGATAAAAATAAATCCGGAAACCTTACTTCCCGACTGGCCGGTGGAATGGCCTGAAAACTCTAAAGTGATTCCATTCAACCACGGTGTCTACATTCGTGATGGCGCAGCTAATGGCCCCTTGCTCGGTGGTGGCAACAAACACTTAACCGTCGAGTTGAAACTGGAGACCACAAGCGGCGATACGTTGAAAGCCCCTGGCATGGGCACGCGTGATAGCCCCACACTGGGCATCGCCGAATTCATAGATTTCACGGGGTCCGACATCGCGTTCAGCGACGGTTCGACCACGGTCGCTCGCCGACCGATCCGCATGAACACCCTGTTCGCCCGTACCCTGGTGGAAAAGGCCAATATCGCGCTGGAAAACTTGTTGTCCTGGGAAACCCAGCAACAGGAAGAACCGCCATTGATGCCACCGACAACCAATAACAAGATGGATTTCAATGGTGCCAACGGCCTGTATTTCTGGGAGTTGTTCCTGCACCTGCCGTTCATGGTGGCCCATCGCATGAACCTCGAGCAGCAGTTCGACGGCAGCGAGTACTGGTTGAGTTTCATTTTCGATACCAGCCGCAAACCTGATAGCAGCGGCCGCCCGGCCTATTGGAATGTGCGCCCGTTGGTGGAGAACGAGAGTCGTGATCTCGATTATGCCTCCCGGGCGCCCCAAGACCCGGATGGCATCGCCAGCAGCAACCCGATCCATTATCGCAAGGCCATCTACAGCTTTTATCTGAAGAATCTGCTCGACCGGGGCGACAGCGCCTACCGGCAACTGACGCCCGACAGCCTGGCCGAAGCGAAACTCTGGTACGTACGGGTGCTGGATCTGCTGGGCCCCCGCCCGGATATCAACCTGATAGACCCTTGGACACCGATCACCCTGCAAACCCTGGCCGCCAGTTCGAGTCAGGGCCTGCGCGACTATGAGCGACGATTGGTGGCCCAGGACCAGGAGCGACGCGAAAGCGCAGAGGCCAACGATGGCGTGTCTCTGGTCTTGTTCAACGAACCACCGCTGGAGTTGCGCACCTTCGCCCCGGATCCAAACGTGCTGAGCGTGGACAGCGAATTCCTGCGTGTACCAATGAACTTCAAGCTGGTGGAACTCTGGGATACCGCCGAGAGCCGACTGCACAACTTGCGTAACAACCGCACCCTGGACGGCAAGCCTTTGCTGCTGCCGTTGTTCGCTGCCCCGCTCGACCCGCGAGCCCTGCTCGCTGCCTTCGGCCAGGGCGGCGGCAGTGGCGGTGTTGGCCGCCTGATCGCCGCAGACACCCCACATTATCGTTTCTCGATCATGCACCGCAGCGCCAGCAGCGCAGTGGACAGCCTGATCCAGTTTGGCCAGACCTTACTGTCATTGATCGAGCGCAAGGAACAGGCGGAGTTCCTGGAGTTGCAGCACCAGCAAGCCTGGGAATTCGCCGAACATGCCATTGTTTTGCAAAAGCAGGCACAGAAGATTGAAACAGAGAGCCGCGAGGCTCTGGAAGCCAGTAAAAAGGTTGTGGAAGGCCGCCGGATTTTCTACAAAGGATTGAGCGAAGAAGTGGTCAGTTCCGGGGAAATCCTGGCCGGCATGGAGCATCTGCAAGGACGTATCCTTGAGGGAGGGGCTGCGTTCTCTGACACTATTGCCGCGGGACTCAAGCTGGTGCCTAGCGGTACTTCGGCGAGCGCGGGGATAGTAGCCGGCACGGCGAATGGTGGAGAGGGCGGTGGCGGTGTCAGCGGAATTGAGAGCAACGGCGTTCCTGAGGCTGTCGCTCATATCGCTCGCGGTGTCGCGGCCCTGAGCCATGCCACCGGCGAAGCGTTGGACCGTGCCGAAGGCTACCGTCGCCGCCACCAGGAATGGATGCAGGCCCGTGATCAGGCGGTACTGGAAATTGCCCAGATAGATGCGCAGCTCAAGGTAATGGACGAGCAGCAGGAGGCCACCCGACTGCAACTGCTGCAGGCCGAAGCAGCGTTGGAACAGGCCCGGGTCAGCTATGCCTTCCTGTCCAAACGCTTCACTACCCCCCAGTTGTATCAATGGCTGATCGGCCAGTTTGCGACGTTCTATTACCAGATGTACGACGCTACCTTGTCTCTGTGCCTGGCCACCCAGGCCAGTTGGCAATACGAGATCGCCGACTTCGTCACCACCTTCATTCACACCGGTGGTTGGAACGACAGCTATCGAGGCTTGGGCGCCGGTGAGTCGTTGAAAGTCAATCTGCTGAGAATGGAGAGCGAGTACCTCAAGCGTCACGAACGCAAGCTGGAAATTACCAAGACCGTTTCGCTACGCGAGCTCAAGGACAAGGATCCGGAATCGACCATCAATCTGTCCTGGGAGGCACTGCAGGACCGTCTGGAGCAAGACGGCAGCGTTGCTTTCGAACTGACCCAGGTGATGTTCGACGACGATTATCCCGGGCACTACCTACGCCGTATCAAGCGCATCGGCGTGTCCCTGCCGTTGCTCGTGGGCCCCTATGAAGATATCCGAGCCGAGCTGACGCAGACTTACAACAAGGTGCAACTGAGTGCGACCGTCGATGGGGTGGTGCGGGAAAACCTGCGCGCCAGCCAGCAGATCGCGCTGTCCAGCGGACTCAGCGATGACGGGATGTTCGCGTTGAACTTCGACGATGAGCGCTACCTGCCGTTCGAGGGTACCGGCGCGGTGTCACGCTGGGCCCTGGTGTTTCCGCGGCCGGACCGACAGCAGGATGCGCTACGGTCCCTGACCGATATCATCGTGCACGTCCAATACACTGCCAAGTCCTAGGTGCTATCGATATAGAGAGTGTCAACCATGACGGTTCTGACGCAGGGCATTCACACTCACACACCGACCCTGACGGTGGCAGACCCGCGTGGCCTCGATGTGCGTTCAGTCACCTACTACCGTGCCGTCGAGACGACAGCCCCCGAAGAGCGAATCAACCGCAGCGCTTATGACGCGATGGGACGCCTGGTTAAACAATGGGACCCCAGACTATGGGCGCTCAAGACAGAAGATGCGGCAACACCGGCGAACCTGAACAACCGCTACTCGCTGTCAGGCAAGGTACTGGGCTCGGTGAGTGTCGATGCCGGTGAGCGGATCAGCTTGTTCGGCGATGCAGATCAGTTAGTGGAAACGTGGGACAGCCGGGAGACTGAACGACGGGTCGAATACGACGATCTGCTGCGCCCACTGGCCATTTACGAACAGGGTAAAGGCGAAGCCGCGCGATGCAGCGAACGTTATGAATACGCGGGTGCCGGGGCCGATTTCGCCGCTCACAACCAATGCGGGCAAGTGATCCGACACGATGATCCGGCGGGCAGCCAGACTCTGGACGAGTACGCTTTAACCGGTGGAATACTTGAACAGACCCAACGCTTTTTGCATGCGCTGGAAGCACCGGATTGGCCGCAGGCGCTACCTGAGCGCGATGCATTGCTGGAGCCGGTGGCCCAGGCGGCAACCAGTGCGGCGCGTTTCAACCCGCTGGGCGATGTGCTGGAGCAGGTGGATGCCAAGGGCAATCGGCAACTGTTCGACTACACCGTCGATGGCCTGTTGTTCGCGAGCCATTTGCAATTGAGCGGTCAGGCAACGCCTCGGACGCTGGTCAGTGAAATCGCCTACAACGCCTATAGCCAGGTCGAACAGGAAACTGCCGGTAACGGTGTGGTCAGCACCCTGACTTACCGTGCCGAGGACGGACGCCTTCTGCGGCTGCACGCCGCGCGCGATGCCGATGCCCCTCTGCAGGATCTTCGCTATGCCTACGACCCGGTGGGCAATGTGCTGAGTATCGAAGATGCTGCCTTGCCAATTCGTTACTTCGCCAACCAACGGGTGGAGCCGATCAACCGCTATGACTATGACAGCCTCTATCAGTTGACCAAGGCAACCGGCTGGGAGGCCGGAAGTGCCAGTCGAGGTCCGGGCTTCAACCGCTTCGACGAGCCGGGCGCAGTCGCCAACTATCAGCAAACTTACCACTACGACGCGGGTGGCAACTTGTTGGAACTGATTCATGTCGGTCCACAAAGTCACAGCCGCAAACTGACAGCCGCTCGTTACAGCAATCGTTGCCTGCCTGACCTGGATGACCGACCACCGACTGAAGAGGAGATTGCCGCCGCGTTCGACGGCAACGGCAACCTATTGGCACTGCAACAGGGGCAAACATTGCGCTGGGATTTGCGTAATCAATTGCACGAGGTGCGCCCGGTGGAACGTGAAAGCGATGATGATGACCGCGAACTGTACTTCTACGGCAGCGACGGAATGCGACGACGCAAGGTCTGCTCCACCCAAACCAATGCCCGTTCGCTGATCTCGGAAGTTCGCTATTTGCCAGGCCTGGAGATTCGCACTCGCCAAGGTACGGGCGAAGTGTTGCAAGTGATCTGCGTACAGGCCGGACGCAGCGCCATGCAGGTGCTGCACTGGGAAACCACACCGCCTGCCGGTATGAGCAACGATCAATACCGCTACAGCCTGACCGACCATCTGGGTTCCAGCAGCCTGGAGCTGGATGGCGAGGCCGGGGTTATCAGCCGGGAAACCTACCATCCCTATGGCAGTACGGCCTGGTTTGCCGGGCGCAGTGAGGTGGAGGCCAGTTACAAGACCGTGCGTTATTCGGGGAAAGAGCGGGATGCGACGGGGCTTTACTATTATGGGTTCAGGTATTACGCGAGTTGGTTGCAGCGGTGGGTTAATCCGGATCCGGCAGAAAGCGTAGACGGGCTCAATCGCTATCGGATGGTATCCAATAATCCACTCGCCCGAGTTGATGTCGAAGGGTTAATGGAGCGGTCCCCCCCTGTTCCTTCTCGGCCCTTAGCAACATTGGCTACTTCACCTGTCGTGCCGTCTCGACCCGGATCAACATTGGGTATTCCACCAGTTGCCCCGCCAAGACCATCCTTTGTTTCAGTAATAACTGCTCCTCAGGAAGAGGCACCTCAATTGTCCAAAGCCACAATGCCTGTTCCAAACGCTGGGGTTGTGCCTGTTAAGAAAATAGACGGTGTTTCCTTCGAGACACCAGAAGCAAGCATGGCGTCGCTGCAAGAAAGAGCCAATAAGCCTCTCCTCGAGCCTTTAAGGCGCTGGACATCGACCCCTAGCATGTTTCTCACATCGCAAGATCAGGGGCGCCCCGGGAGTATCAGCAACTATGATTTGATCGGTTTTCATGGTTCCAAAGCGGAACACAGCGAAAGTCTGATGAGAGGGTTAGATAAGCAATATTTGGGCACTGCCAATGGTTTGGAAAATGGTCCAGGATTCTACATCACCCCTACTTATAATGACGCTGCCGCTTGGTCAAAAACTTCAAGAAACAGCAATCCCACCACACCTAGGGTCTATAGCGTCTATACTGAAAGCGCCAGCGCTTTACAACTAGGCCGAGACTATGTTTTTTCGGCAGAACTGAACTCCGCAAGCGGAATATTCAGAGACTATATAGAAATAAAGATAAATATTTCTGCCTATAAACTGATAGTTATTAGTTACACCAACGTCATAGGTAACGTAGTGCTACCAAGACCTAAAGAGGCACCGTTTTAAAGCTAATGAGGGGTAGGCTGCTGAAGAATGATCGCTCCCGTACGACGGTACGGGAGCGGATCATGCGTTCAAGCCATCAGAAGGTTGCCCTGAATTGTTAATCGAGTGGCCCATCCCAGCGGGAACAAACTCCCTCGCCACGGAGGACCATGTTCAGCCAGAAACCAAGACTTGCAACTCAACCAACCGCCCCGCCAACGCCTTGGCCTGACTCGCCACATCAGTCACGGCAGTACTTTCCCACCACATCCCCCGCAGCGGCGGGCCCATGGCGAACAACCGCTGGGCGGGTTCGCCTCGAGCATCCAGCACCGCACCATCGGCACGGGCGGCGATGCCCAAGGCCAGCGGCCCCGGTTGAATCAGCCCCCGGGCCAGCAACTGTTGCGGCAACGGCCGTGCAACCCGACGCCAGTCATATTCAATGCCACTGGAGTTGATCAGCGCGGCGCCCTGCACCACTTCCAGTCCTGCCTCGCCCCGGCGACGGATGCGAATACCCACTGTGCCCTCGGGAGACGACGCCAACCCTTTGAACGACGCCGCCTGGATCCGCAACCGCCCTTCCCCATGCAAACGCGCCACCAGCTCCGCGCTCAACGGTGGCGAGCGATGGTGATGACTCTCCCACCACGGCCGCACATGCCGCACGAACTGCCGGCGCTGCACATCGCTGGCCTGGTTCCACAAGCGCCCGATATGCGCACGCACGGTGTCCAGCGGCGCTTGCCAATCGATGCCTTGAGCCTGAGCCTGGCGACATTGCTCACGCAGGGCGCGCATCAACTGGCGTGGCGAACGCAGGCTGTGGTCTTCGGCGAGGAAATCCACCCAGGCCGGCGGCTGGCGGCGCACGTGGGGCAACAGCCCATGGCGGGAAAACACTTCGATGGGGCCACGGTGCCCGGCCTGTTCCAGGGACACCACAGCGTCGACCATGGTCAGTCCCGAGCCGATGATCAGCACCGTGGCCTGGGGATCGAGCTGGCGCATCGCGGCCACATCCCAGGGATCCAGGGCTGCGGCATTCAAGCCGCTGGATTCGGTTTGCGGGGTGCGCGCCGCCGGGAACATGCCGGTGGCCAGCACCGCGAAACCGCCCCGCAAGACTTGGCCGTCGGCGAGCGTAACCATCACGGCATCGTCGGCAAGCCGCAGGTCCACAGCCTCCCCGCGCACATGCTCGGCGGTCGAATCGTTTTGTGCGCCCAACTCGCGGGCCTCGGCCAGGCGTTGCTGCACATACAGGCCAAAGATTCCCCGGGGCGGGAACAACTCGCTGATCGGCACGTGCTGCTGATCCGATTCGGGCCAGCCGCCGGCCTCGATGAATGCGGTAAGCCATTGGGTCAGGTCGTCGGCGTTGTCCGGATCGACGCTCATCCGCGCCGCGTTGCCGTTCAAGGTGTGCCCCAGCTCCACGGCACTGTAGGCCTCGCCCCGGCCCAGCTCGCTGCGCGGCTCGACGATCAGCACCTCGCGCCGGCCCGGCAGGCGCAGCAATTGCGCGGCCAGCATGGCACCGCTCAGGCCGCCACCGATAATCAGGATGTCGGCTTCGCGGATGAGGCCACTCCCCTGTCGTTCCAGCGCTGTGTCCATACCGCTCTCCCCAGGAATCAAATCACCACGTTGCGTACGAATCTCGCCGCCACCGGGCCATCGTTGCGATAGGCATGGGGCTGGTTGCTGGCGAACATGAAAAACTCACCGGCGCCAATGCGGCGCTCCTCGCTGCCCAACAGCAGGGTCAGGCAACCCTCGAAGACATAAAGCTGCTCACTCCAACCGTCGGCGTCAGGCTCTGAAGGGTAATGCTCGCCGGGCTCCAGGCGCCATTCCCAAAGCTCGACTTCACGGCTGGCGGTGGCCTTGGCCAGCAATACGGCCTTGCTGCCGGGGATGGTGCCGGCCCAGGCCAGTTCATTGATGCGGCTCGGATCTCGCGCCTCGGGGGCCTGGATCAAGTCGCTGAAGGCCACGTCCAGGGCTTCGGCGACCCGATCAAGCGTCGTCAGGCTGACGTTCTTTTCGCCAGCCTCGATGGCCACCAGCATGCGCCGGCTGACCCCCGACAGCTCGGCCAGCGCCGTCTGGCTGAGCTCGGCGGCATGGCGCAGACGACGGACGTTCTGGCTGACGTGTTGCAGGACGGAGGCCCGCTGGCCGGATTCTTTGTGCACTATATTGCTCATATGGCTGGGTTGCGCATTATACTGCCCACCTTCGGGCGCATTGTGCGTCCCCCTCAAGTGGCGCGCAAGGTCATGGCATCGGTGAACTCTCCTCAAGCTTCCCCCCGTTTCTCCCGGTTCAGCAAGGCCGAATGCGTGCTGGTACTGATCACCATGATCTGGGGTGGGACGTTCTTGCTGGTACAGCACGCCATGACGGTCAGCGGGCCGATGTTTTTCGTCGGCCTGCGCTTCGCGGCCGCCGCCGCGTTCGTCGCACTGTTTTCCTGGCGGCACCTGCGCGACCTGACGCTGTTCGAACTCAAGGCCGGGTGCTTCATCGGCGTGGCAATCATGCTCGGCTACGGTTTGCAGACCGTCGGCCTGCAAACCATTCCCAGCAGCCAGTCGGCGTTCATCACCGCGCTTTACGTGCCCTTCGTGCCCTTGCTGCAATGGCTGGTGCTGGGCCGTCGCCCTGGGCTGATGCCCAGCATCGGCATCATGCTGGCGTTCACCGGCTTGATGCTGGTGTCGGGGCCGGCGGGCGCTTCATTGAATTTCAGCCCCGGTGAAATCGCCACGTTGATCAGCGCCATCGCGATTGCCGCCGAGATCATCCTGATCAGCGCCTATGCCGGCCAGGTCGATGTGCGCCGGGTGACCGTGGTGCAACTGGCGAGCACGGCGGTGCTGGCGTTCCTGATGGTGGTGCCGACCCAGGAAGCGATCCCGGATTTTTCCCTGTTGCTGCTGGTCAGTGCCGTGGGCCTGGGGGCTGCCAGCGCCGCGATCCAGGTGGCGATGAACTGGGCGCAGAAAAGCGTCTCGCCGACCCGCGCCACGCTGATCTATGCCGGCGAACCGGTGTGGGCCGGCATCGCCGGGCGCCTGGCCGGTGAGCGGTTGCCAGCGATTGCCTTGTTCGGCGCGGCGCTGATCGTGGCGGCGGTGATTGTCAGTGAGCTGAAGACCCGCAGCAAAGATGCCATTGCAGCCGATGAATCGCTTGAACGGGAAGGTTGAGGCCGGCCAGCAATCCATTCGCCACCGAAAAAAAAGCCGCCTCGGCAGCGGCCATTCCGGCGTTGACGCTTCGTCCGAGGTCATCTGAAACCCTGCAAAGTCGGAAAACCCTGCCTACCTTGTAGGATTCTGCGACACCCTCACGGTTGGTGATCGGGAATACGCCACGTATGATCCCTCACAACCTCCCGCCGAATAGAAGCCTATGTCACTGATAGTTCTATTGCTTTTGCCCTTCATCGGCAGCTGTGTCGCGGCGCTGCTGCCGCATAACGCCCGTAACGCCGAATCCTTGCTGGCCGGCCTCGTCGCCCTGGCCGGTACCGTTCAGGTGGCCTTGCTGTACCCGCAGATCGCCGACGGCGGCGTAATCCGCGAGCACTATGCCTGGTTGCCCAGCCTGGGCCTGGATTTCGTGCTGCGCCTGGACGGGTTCGCCTGGCTGTTTTCGTTGCTGGTGCTGGGCATCGGCACGCTGGTGTCGCTGTACGCCCGCTATTACATGTCGCCAGACGATCCGGTGCCGCGCTTCTTCGCCTTCTTCCTGGCGTTCATGGGCGCCATGCTCGGGCTGGTGATCTCCGGCAACCTGATCCAGATGGTGTTCTTCTGGGAGCTGACCAGCCTGTTCTCGTTCCTGTTGATCGGCTACTGGCACCACCGCGCCGACGCGCGGCGCGGTGCCTATATGGCGTTGATGGTGACCGGGGCCGGCGGGCTTTGCCTGTTGGCGGGGGTGATGCTGCTCGGCCATGTGGTGGGCAGCTATGAGCTGGACAAGGTCCTGGCCGCCGGCGACCTGATCCGTGCCCATGCCCTCTACCCCATCCTGCTGCCGTTGATCCTGATCGGTGCCCTGAGCAAAAGCGCGCAATTCCCTTTCCACTTCTGGCTCCCCCACGCCATGGCCGCCCCCACGCCGGTGTCGGCGTACCTGCACTCGGCGACCATGGTCAAGGCCGGGGTGTTCCTGCTGGCGCGGTTATGGCCGTCGCTGTCGGGCAGTGAAGAATGGTTCTACATCGTCAGCGGCGCGGGGGCCTGTACCTTGCTGCTGGGCGCCTACTGCGCCATGTTCCAGAACGACCTCAAGGGTTTGCTGGCTTACTCCACCATCAGCCACCTCGGGCTGATCACCCTGCTGCTGGGCCTGAACAGTCCGCTGGCGGCCGTGGCGGCGGTGTTCCATATCCTCAACCATGCCACGTTCAAGGCGTCGCTGTTCATGGCTGCCGGGATCATCGACCACGAAAGCGGCACCCGGGACATTCGCAAGCTCAGCGGCCTGGTGCGGCTGATTCCGTTCACCGCCACCCTGGCCATGGTCGCCAGCGCAGCGATGGCCGGGGTGCCGCTGCTCAATGGTTTCCTGTCCAAGGAGATGTTCTTCGCCGAGACGGTGTTCATTTCCGCCACGGCCTGGGTCGAGCTGGCGTTGCCGATCATCGCCACCATCGCCGGGACCTTCAGCGTCGCCTACTCCCTGCGCTTCACCGTGGATGTGTTCTTCGGCCCCACCGCCACCGACCTGCCCCATACCCCCCACGAACCACCGCGCTGGATGCGCGCGCCGGTGGAGTTGCTGGTGTTCACCTGCCTGTTGGTGGGGATTTTTCCGGCCCAGGTGGTCGGCTCGCTGCTCGCGGCCGCCGCGTTGCCGGTGGTGGGCGGCACGCTGCCCGAGTACAGCCTGGCGATCTGGCACGGCCTGAACGCGCCGATGATCATGAGCCTGGTGGCGATGTCCGGCGGCATCGTCCTGTACCTGTTGTTGCGCAATCAGTTCCGGCAAGGCCACATCAAGCACCCGCCGTTCATTGGCCGACTCAGCGGCAAGCGCCTGTTCGAGCGCTGCCTGGTGCTGATGATGCGCCAGGGCCGGCGCCTGGAACGACGGATCAGCACCCGACGCCTGCAAGCGCAGTTGTTCTGGCTGGTCCTGGCTGCCGTGCTCGCCGGGTTGATCCCGATGCTGCACAGCACGCTGGTCTGGGGCGACCGACCGAAGATCCCCGGCTCCATCGTCTTCGTCACCTTGTGGCTGCTGGCAATCATCTGTGCCCTGGGCGCGGCCTGGCAGGCCAAGTATCACCGGCTCGCGGCCCTGACCATGGTCAGCGTCTGCGGCCTGATGACCTGCGTGACCTTCGTCTGGTTTTCCGCACCCGACCTGGCCTTGACGCAACTGGTGGTGGAAGTGGTGACCACCGTGCTGATCCTGCTGGGCTTGCGCTGGCTGCCCCGGCGGATCGAGGACGTATCGCCACTGCCCAACAGCGAGCGGCGCGCGCGCATCCGGCGCCTGCGGGACTTGCTGCTGTCCATCGCGGTGGGCGGCGGCATGGCGCTGTTGTCCTATGCGATGCTGACGCGGCAGACGCCCAACGACATTTCTTCGTTCTACCTAAGCCGCGCCCTGCCCGAAGGCGGCGGCAGCAACGTGGTGAACGTGATGCTGGTGGACTTCCGTGGCTTCGACACCTTGGGGGAAATCACCGTGCTGGTGGCGGTAGCCCTGGCGGTGTTCGCCCTGTTGCGGCGTTTCCGACCACCGAAGGAAAGCATGCAGCTACCGGCGCAGCAGCGCCTGCTGGCACCGGACGTGGTCACCGACCTGGTCAACCCGCGCCATGCCAGCGATACCGCCTTGGGCTTCATGATGGTGCCGTCGGTGCTGGTGCGCCTGCTGCTGCCGATCGCCCTGGTGGTGTCGTTCTACCTGTTCATGCGCGGCCACAACCAACCCGGTGGCGGCTTCGTGGCCGGGCTGGTGATGTCGGTGGCGTTCATCCTGCAATACATGGTCGCCGGCACCCAGTGGGTCGAGGCGCAAATGAGCCTGCGACCGCTGCGCTGGATGGGCACCGGGCTGTTGTTCGCCACCGCCACCGGCCTGGGGGCGATGGCCGTGGGTTATCCGTTCCTGACCACCCATACCTGGCATTTCGAATTGCCGTTGCTGGGTGACATTCACCTGGCCAGCGCGCTGTTCTTCGACATTGGCGTGTACGCCGTGGTGGTCGGTTCCACCCTGTTGATCCTCACCGCCCTGGCTCACCAGTCGGTGCGGGCCCATAAGCCGGGCCTGCAAGCCAAACCCATCGCCCCCGCCAAAGGAGCCACCGTCTGATGGAAGAAGTCATCGCAATCGCAATCGGCGTACTGGCCGCCTCCGGCGTCTGGCTGGTGCTGCGGCCTCGGACCTTCCAGGTGGTCATGGGCCTGTGCCTGCTGTCCTATGGCGTCAACCTGTTCATCTTCAGCATGGGCAGCCTGTTCATCGGCAAGGAGCCGATCATCAAGGACGGCGTGCCCCAGGACCTGCTGCACTACACCGACCCGCTGCCCCAGGCCCTGGTGCTGACCGCCATCGTGATCAGCTTCGCCATGACCGCGCTGTTCCTGGTGGTGCTGCTGGCGTCCCGGGGCCTGACCGGTACCGACCATGTGGACGGTCGGGAGCCCAAGGAATGATCGTGACGCCCCATCTGATCGCCGCCCCCATCCTGCTGCCGCTGCTGACCGCCGCGGTGATGCTGATGCTGGGCGAGAAACACCGCCCGCTCAAGGCCCGGATCAACCTGTTTTCCAGCCTGCTGGGCCTGGGCATCGCCGTGCTGTTGCTCTACTGGACCCAGGACCAGGCCTTGCCCGCCTCCATTGGCGTGTACCTGCCCGGCAATTGGCAGGCGCCGTTCGGCATCGTCCTGGTGGTCGATCGCCTGTCGGCGCTGATGCTGGTACTGACCGGCATCATCGGCGTCAGCGCCCTGCTCTTCGCCACGGCCCGCTGGGACCGCGCCGGTGCCAGTTTCCACGCGTTGTTCCAGATCCAGTTGATGGGCCTCTACGGTGCCTTCCTGACGGCGGACCTGTTCAACCTGTTCGTGTTCTTCGAAGTGCTGCTGGCGGCTTCCTACGGCCTGATGCTGCACGGTTCGGGCCGGGCGCGAGTGTCGGCGGGCCTGCATTACATCTCCATCAACCTGCTGGCCTCGTCGTTGTTCCTGATCGGCGCGGCGCTGATCTATGGCGTCACCGGCACGTTGAACATGGCCGACCTGGCCCTGAAAATCCCGCTGGTGCCGGAGGCCGACCGCGGCTTGCTGCACGCCGGGGCTGGCATTCTCGCGGTGGCGTTCCTGGCCAAGGCCGGCATGTGGCCGCTGAACTTCTGGCTGGTGCCGGCCTATAGCGCCGCCAGCGCACCGGTGGCGGCGCTGTTTGCGATCATGACCAAGGTCGGCGTCTACACGCTCCTGCGCCTGTGGACGCTGCTGTTCTCCGGCCAGGCCGGCGCCTCGGCGTATTTCGGCGCCGACTGGCTGGTCTACGGCGGCATGGCGACCATCGTCTGCGCCGCCATCGCCATTCTCGCCGCCCAGCGCCTGGAACGCATGGCGAGCCTGAGCATCCTGGTCTCGGCCGGGATCCTGTTGTCGGCCATCGGCTTCGCCCAACCGAACCTGGTGGGTGCGGCGCTGTTCTATCTGGTGAGTTCGACCCTGGCGCTCTGTGCGCTGTTCTTGCTGGCCGAACTGATCGAGCGTTCGCGCTCGGCCAATGAACTGTCCCTGGACGACGACTTCGACACGTTGCCGCGACCGCTGGAATCCTTGCAGCCACCCAAGGGCATCAACCTCGATGACGAGCAAAAAGCCGTGGTCGGGCAGGTGATTCCCTGGACCATGGCCTTCCTTGGCTTGAGCTTTATCTTCTGTGCGCTGTTGATCATCGGCATGCCACCGCTGTCGGGGTTCATCGGCAAGCTGAGCCTGCTCAGTGCCCTGCTCAACCCCCTGGGGCTCGAGGCCAGCGCCGGGGCGCCGGTGTCGAACCGGGCCTGGGGCTTGTTGGCGTTGTTGATCCTGTCGGGGCTGGCCTCGTTGATCGCCTTCTCGCGCCTGGGCATCCAGCGCTTCTGGACGCCGCAGGAGCGACCCTCGCCGTTGCTGCGGCCGTTCGAGTGCCTGCCGATCGTCGTGCTGCTGGGCCTGGGCATCGCCCTGACCTTAAAGGCCGAGCCGTTGCTGCGCTATACCCAATCCGCCGCCGATGCGCTGAACAACCCGGAACATTACGTGATGTCGGTACTTGCCACCCGCGCCGTGCCCAACCCCGAAACCCGCGCCACGTTGCGGGAGGTGCAGCCATGAAGCGCCTGTTTCCCGCCCCGTGGTTGTCCCTGGCGCTGTGCTTGTTGTGGCTGGTGTTGAACGTGTCCCTCAGCGCCGGCCATCTGCTGCTGGGTGCTGCACTGGGGTTCCTGGCCCCGTTGATGATGCGCCCGTTGCGACCGCGGCCCATCCGTATCCGCCGGCCGTGGGTGGTGGTGCGCTTGTTCCTGCTGGTGGGCCGCGACGTGCTGGTGTCCAACCTGGTGGTGGCCTGGGGTGTACTGAACGCCGGCCGCCGGCCACCTCGCTCGCGGTTCATCAAGGTGCCGCTGGACCTGCGCGATGCCAACGGCCTGGCCGCGCTGTCGATGATCACCACGGTGATTCCCGGGACCGTCTGGTCGGAACTGGCCCTGGATCGCAGCATCCTGTTGATGCACGTGTTCGACCTGGCCGACGAGGCGTCATTCATCGCGCATTTCAAGGCCACCTACGAGCGCCCGTTGATGGAGATTTTCGAATGAGCCCGTTGCTGTCCAATGCGATCCTGTTGAGCCTGTTCCTGTTCTCCCTGGCGATGGTGTTGACCCTGTGGCGGCTGTTCAAGGGCCCTTCGGCCCAGGATCGGGTACTGGCCCTGGACTACCTGTACATCGTGGCGATGCTGATGATGCTGGTGCTGGGCATCCGCTATGCCAGTGACACCTATTTCGAGGCGGCGCTGCTGATCGCCCTGTTCGGCTTTGTCGGCTCGTTCGCCCTGGCCAAGTTCCTGCTGCGTGGCGAGGTGATCGAATGAACGGCGAACTGTCGATGTGGGTCGAAATCCCGGTGGCGATCCTGCTGGTCCTCAGCAGCCTCTTCGCCCTGGCCGGGGCGATCGGCCTGGTGCGCTTGAAGGATTATTTCCAGCGCATGCACCCGCCGGCCCTGGCCTCCACGTTGGGGGCCTGGTGCGTGGCGCTGGCCTCGATCGTGTATTTTTCGGCGCTCAAGTCCGGGCCGGTGTTGCATGCCTGGCTGATCCCGATCCTGCTGTCCATCACCGTACCGGTGACCACCCTGCTGCTGGCTCGGGCAGCGTTGTTCCGCAAACGCATGGCTGGGGATGATGTGCCGGCGGAAGTGAGCAGTCGCCGAACCGGACAGGACGGCTGACCGCTACCTTGAGGCGAACACCCTTGCGGCGAGGGAGCTTGCTCCCGCTGGGCTGCGCAGCAGCCCCGAGACCTGTCACCTCGGAGTGTCAGGCTGTTTGTGTTCAGCTTTTGGGAGGGCTGCGCCCTCCAGCGGGAGCAAGCTCCCTCGCCACAAAAGCGGGTCGTCTTGTGTAAGTCCCTCCCACCCTTGCACTGCCGTTCAAGCCCACGCCACCGTCAGCAACCCGGCCCCGAGCACCACGCACAACGGCGAATAGACCCAGGTGTCGAGCCTGGCGAATGTCGAACCCTTGACCTCCTTGAAGAAGCCCACCAGGTTCGACTCGCCAATGGCCCGGGCGAACATCAGCAAGGCGATCGCACTGATCAGCCACTGCAACGCCCGATGGGTGACCGGCTGGGCCAGCAGACCGACCCGCAGGCACACCAGCAGCGCAATCATCAGCAGCGCCAGGGCGACCAGCAACGTCAGCCAGCCCGAAGGGTCGAACGCCGGTCGCAGCGCCTCCCCCTGCCTCACCGGCACCTGGGGCACCACCGCCAGGGCCGCCCACCGCCCACCCAGGGCCCAATACAAATGAATCAAGCTGATGGTCGCAAACACTGCGACCAGCGACCGAGCCAATAAAAGCGTCATTCGCCAGCCTCCTGAAAAAGGTTGAACAATCATCCTAGCTCGAATTTGGCATTTCGCTGGACGGGCGCTAGGTTGCCAGTTTCCAGTGAATGATTTATTGCCCAGGATCAAGCGTTCAACCCGCTGGCACGCGCGCCCCCTAAAGACCGGCGGAGACCTTGTCGGCGACCTCCTTGGGCAACCAGGCCTGCCAGACCTCAGGGTGGGCCTTGAGGAACGCCTCGGCGGCTTCACGGGGTGGCGTGCGTTTCTCGCTCATGTCGGCCAGGGTCTTGTTCAACGGCTCGATGGGCAAGTCGACCTTGCTGAAGAACTCGGCAATCTCCGGGTATTGCTTCTGGAATGGCACCGAGACACCGATCGACAGCTTCGAGGCCAGGGAGCGGGTCGGTTTCGGGTTGGGGTTATCGGCGTCGGTCAGGGTCTTCCAGGCCTCGGCATCGAACGGCGGTTCTTGCAGCTGCACCAGCTTGAAGCGCCCGAGCAGCGGCGTGGGCGACCAGTAGTAGAACAGGATCGGTTTGCCCCGGCGGATCGTCGAGCTGATTTCCGCATCCAGCGCCGCCCCCGAGCCGCTGCGAAAATTCACGTAGCTGTCAGACAAGCCATACGCCTTGAGCTTCTGTTTGTTGACCACCTCGGAGGTCCAGCCGATGGGGCTGTTGAGGAAACGGCCCTTGTCGGGGCTCTCCGGGTCCTTGAACACGTGCTTGTAGCGCGCCAGGTCTTCGACGCTGCGCAGGTCCGGCGCCAGGGGCTTGATGCCCTTGGCCGGGTCGCCCTTGATGACGTACTCGGGCACCCACCAGCCTTCGGTCGCGCCTTTGACCGTATCGCCCAAGGCGACCACCTTGCCTTCGGCCTCGGCCTTGACCCACACGGGGCTGCGGCCGGCCCATTCTTCGCCGATCACCTGTATGTCGTTATTGGCCAGGGCGGTTTCCAGGGTAATGGTGGTGCCGGGCAATGTATCGGTCTGCAATCCATAGCCCTTCTCAACGATGACTCGCAGGATATCGGTGATCAGGCTGCCACTTTCCCAGTTCAAGTCAGCAAAGTGGATGGGCGCTGTGGCGGCTGACACCGAAAGGGGTGAAACCAACACAGCGAAGGTGGCCCAGGCAGCCAGCCACTGTCGAACTCGTTTCATGCTTTGCACCTCACGCCAGATACCGCAATAGCTGAACGGCCCTGCGTAACCGAACGCAAGCCCCTGAATAGTTCAGTCAATTGACTGTAGCCGAGGTTCCAGCGAGTTCTTGCGAAACTGTCAGCGGTTTGGGCGCACAGGCCCAGAAACGGTCACTCACTGGCCTTGAAAGTCACCAGCTCGCCCTTGCGCCACTTGGCGGCCTTGGCGGTCACCGCCTTCAAGGTCTTGGTCAAGCCTTCCTGCAATTGCTCGTTGGCCGCAAACACGGTCACCACGCTGTGGCCTTCCTTGAACAGGATGGCATGACCACCAGGGGTCGTGACGAAGGCGTAATCGCCAAGGCCATAGACCGTCAGCTTGATTTCGCGAAAGCGGATTTCAAACTTGCCACCTTCGCGGCTGGGCAATACCGCTGCACGAAAATGATCGCCGACCTTGAGCTCGAGCCTGGGCTTGTCATCGACCACCAGGGCCGACTCGGTGTCGATTTCGGCGACATAAATACCTTCGGCGGTCTGCTCGGTGATGTAGACGAAACGTGACTGGAATTGTTTGACCAGTTTTGCCCGCAGGTCACCAAGTACAAATAACGCATGCATGTCGAGATTACTTACTGCCAAGGAAACATCCCCATTTTTGAAAAAGACCCGCCCTGCGCAAAGGACGGACCACGAGAACCCGTACCGACTGTAGTGTCGTAATGGACCTGTCACTGAAATTCGAAATGAACGGCGCGCCCCTGTCCCGGGCCGAGAGCAGACTAAAGGTTGCCGCTCTCGCCGTCTTTCCCGGGGGGTCGCCAGAGGCTGAAGGAAAACGCCACTCTGAGCATCGGAAAAGATGGGACTACTAACTTTAGGGAAATTTCTCACTTAAAAAAGCATTTTTCTGACATCGAGCCCAAAAAAAATTGCTTTAGATAGGCGCAACCGTCCACACGATGCTGCCGATTCTAGAGCAGCCGAAGGCGTGGAGACTACTCGAAGTACCCGGCAATTCGTCGGTAAACCATGAAAAGGAATTCACAATGGCCACTTTCACCACCCAAGCACTCCCTGCCGCCCCATGTATCGTCGAACCAGCCAACAGCCCTGACGGAGCCGATTGCCTGCCAATTTCGTTGATTCAACCGCGTTATCGGGTCGTCTTGGCCGGCAAGTGTTTTTTTCACATTGAAGAAACATCGACTGGACGTGTAAGAGGATTCCGCACCGACCATAACGAGGCCTGCTACCTGGCCAGGCGCCTCGAAAACAGCGCCTGAAACGCATATGTGCCCGTCCATGACTTAACTCAGCCGCCGACGGGCAACTGCTGCCATACTGCCCGCCCAGCGAAGACCGTCGCAAATCGGCGGATCGCGCACCCATAATGGTTTCGAGGAGAAGGCGCGACGTGACGGAATTTGATATTGGCGAGTTTTTTATCCGGGGCGAAGCCAGAGAAGTCGAAGGCGAGTTCCAGGCCGTCATCGTGATGCGTGCCAAGCCACCGTTGACCACCGTCAGTTGCCACCAGGTGGAAAAGGATCGCTGGTTCAAGACTTCGCAGCTCGCGGCCGAGGCGGCCAGGGAAGCAGCCAGGGCGTTGAAGGCCGCCGTGGATGAAGGGGCCTTGAAAGCCTGATTCCAATCGAACTCCTGATGACCGCTTGCCTCAGATAAAGGTAAGCCCCGAGGCGCCATGACGGCGCCCCCACCCAAAGGAGACTTCCATGGAACAACCTTCCCACGAACTCAGCACTCTGTTCGACCAACTCGGCCTGCCCTCGGACGGCAACGCCATCGACGATTTCATCGTCGCACACCCATTGGCTCCGGAGATCAAGCTGGTGGAGGCCGACTTCTGGTCGGACCAGCAAAAAGACCTGCTGCGCGAATGGCTGCTGGCCGACGGCGAAGAGGCAGTGCTGGTGGATCAACTGAATGTGCGGCTGCACGACGGTAAATAGCAGCCAGACCTTTGGCCAGGGACAAGACAGCTATAGCAGCCAGGACCTTTGACTGCGTGCAAGGCAGCTCTTGTGGCGAGGGAGCTTGCTCCCGCTCGACTGCGCCCCGTAGGAGCTGCGTAGGAGCTGTCGAGTGCAACGAGGCTGCGATCTTTCCCCAGACACTTGAATCCCAAGCGAAAGCTCAAAAGATCGCAGCCTTCGGCAGCTCCTACACAAGCCCAGCGGGAGCAAGCTCTCTCGCCACAGGGTTGCAGTGCAGGCCAGGTGCCTTGCGCTGAGGCCTAACGCGGCTTCTCGGGTTTGTAGCCCAACCGCAAGCCTCCCCAATGACGGCCCTTGAGCATGATCGGCACGGAAAGATCGTGCATCAACTCCCCCGTGTCCCGGGTGTAAGTCTGGAGCAATACGGGTTGCTGGTGGCTGCCGCAACGAATCCCGGTGCGATCGGAGAATTTGCGCTTGGTGCGATTATTCAGCGTGTCCACCTGGGGATCGCCGGTCAGTGGCTGGCTGAACACCTTGTTGTGGGTCGGCACGTAGCCCTGCTGGGTGCAGGCAATCGCAAACACCAGCCCCTCGTGGCGGGCCAGCAACGGTTCCTGGATCCCCGGCAGGACCTGGTCGGTGTAGCGGTCGAAACGGGTCTGGAATTTGGCCGGTTGGGTATTGGGGATCGGCTGGTAGTTACGGTCGAACAAGTCCTCCAGGCTGACACGGCCCTGGTCGATGTCGGCCTCGAACTGCGTGGCGATCTGGCTCGCCCCTTCCCGCGCCAGGTCGTAGACCCGTTGGTGATAATCGTCGAGCCCCACCTCGGCCAGGCGTTCGCTGATGGTTTCGGCCTGGCCTTCCATCTGCACCGCCGCCTCGGCCAGGCGCTGGGTCTGCTGGTCGCTGATGGACAGGTCGCTGCGCATCTGCTCGATGGCGTGGAACAGGCTGTCGAGTTGTTCGCGGTTGGTGTCGGTGCCTTGGGCGATGGCGCTGACCTGGGTTTCGACCCCTTCTGCAAGCCTGGCAATGTTTTCCAGGTGTTGGCCGGTGTGCTCCACCTGCTGCACGCCGCTGTCCAGGTCAGCGGCCAATTGACGGATCTGCTCCACCACCTGGGTCGTGCGCTGCTGGATGTCGGCCACCATCACCCCGACTTCGCCGGTCGCCGCGGCGGTGCGCCCGGCCAGGCCACGGACCTCATCGGCCACCACCGCGAACCCACGGCCATGCTCACCGGCCCGGGCGGCCTCGATGGCCGCGTTCAGCGCCAGCAGGTTGGTCTGGCTGGCAATCGATTGGATCACCAGGCTGACTCGCTGGATTTCATCGCTGCGTACGCTCAAGGCTTCGATCAACTCACGGCTGTCATTCGCGCGCTGGCTGAGCTGGTGCATGCGGCTGATGGACTCCACCAGCTCGCTGCGCCCGGCCACGCTGCTGCGATGGGCCTCGCTGGCAGCGCCCAAGGCCTGCTGGCTGAGTTGCGAAGTGGCCTGTTCGGTGGCGATCATCGATTCGGCATTGCTGACGATCTGCGCCGCCGCATCGAGTTGGGACTGGACCTTGCCGGCCAGTTGCTTGACCGAATAGGCGACGCCGGCCGCCGACAGGGCGTTATGGCTGGTGGTGTAGGACAGGTCGCGGGTCAGCTCGGCCAATGCGTCGGTCGTGGCTGCGGGCGCCGCGGCCACGCGCGAACGCAGGCGCGGCAACCAGACGATGAGCATGACCAGCGGCAGGCCCAAGTACAGCGACCAGCCGCCCAGGGCCATGCCGCACAGCAGCAAGGCCAGGGCGAGGCTCTGCAAGGTCGGCGTCAGCCAGCGCGCCGCGCTTTTTGTCGCAGGTACCGAGGCCGGCACCGCACCCGCCAGCGTTCCGTCTGTCGCCATGTTCGTCACCCACACTCTCGTTGTTATGACCGCATTAAACGCCACTACCGAGCCATTATCCATGGTCCATTAGTCGTGTTCTTGCAGCAGGTCAACGGAAGTAGACGAACAGGCACGGGCGAAAGCAAAAGATCGCGGCCTTCGTCAAAAGGTCGCGATCTTTTTTCGGAAAACGCGAATCAGGCCTGACGCTGGTGCTTGTCGATCTGTTCGTGACGTTCCTGGGCTTCGATGCAGTACTTGGTGGTCGGGCTGATCAGCAGGCGCTTGAGGCCGATCGGCTCGCCGCTGTCGTCGCACCAGCCGAAGCTGTCGTCGTTGATGCGGTCCAGGGCCTGCTCCAGTTGAGGCAGCATGCGCTGGTCGCGATCGATGGCGTTGACCAGCCAGGTACGCTCTTCTTCTACGGAAGCAGCGTCCGCCGGGTCGGCCGGGGTGTCCAGGCTTTCAATGGCGATTCGGTTCTGTTCGATGCGCTCGTGGGTTTCGACCTTCATGTTCTGCAACAGCTTGGTGAAGAAAGCCAGCTGCTCGGCATTCATGTAGTCATCCGCCGGCATGGCCAGCAACTTTTCCTTTGTCATTGATTTCTCTATAAAAAAACGTGCATTAAGGCGAATTATGGAGCGTCCCGCAGCGCAGCTGCCACGCTCATCGGGAAAGGCGCCGTCTATTCCAAGCGCCACCCGGCACTCAATTTACGAGGGGCGGCAGTCTAAGGCCGAGTCGAGGCCTCAGCAACTGAAAACATAGGGAAAATGTCCGACAACCCCCTCAAATGTTCTCTGACAGGCTTTTGGCAGTCATCGGAGTGCGTTTATAACAAGAAATTCGCTGCAATAGCTGTATTAAGAAGACAAATGGCAACGCCACGCGGGTCAGGCGTGGCGCTTTGTCGCAACCTCAGGGGATCAACGCTTGAGTTTGCGCTTGTTGCGGTATTGGTCGATGACCACTGCCACGACGATGATCAAGCCCTTGATGATGTCCTGGATATAGGCATCGACACCGACGAAGGTAAAGCCGCTGGCCATCACCCCCAGGATCAGCGCCCCGATCACGGTCCCGGTGATGCGCCCCACCCCGCCCGCCAGGCTGGTGCCGCCGATCACCGCCGCCGCAATCGCGTCCAGTTCGTAGGACATGCCCATGCCCGCCTGCCCGGTCGCCGCTCGCGCCGAAGCCACCACGCCGGCCAAGCCCGCCAGCAACCCGGCAATGCTGTACACGATCACCAGGTGGCGCTTGACGTTGATGCCCGAGGTCCGCGCCGCCTGCATGTTGCCGCCAATGGCGTAGGTGTACTTGCCATACTTGGTGTAGCGCAGGGCGATATGGAAGATCACCGCCACCACCAGGAAAATGATCACCGGCATGGCGCCATGGCCAATGGCGGTGTAGGAATCGGACAACATGCTCACCGGCTGGCCTTCGGTGTAGTAGCGCGCCAGGCCACGGGCCGAGACCATCATGCCGAGGGTGGCGATGAATGGCGGGATGCCGGTAATGGCAATGATGCTGCCGTTGATCGCCCCGGCCAGCAGCCCCACCCCGAGCCCCGCCACCACCGGTATCCACACCGGCAAATCCGTCAGCGAGGGAAACACCGCCCGGGCGAAGTCCGAGGTCTGGGCCAGGCTGGCGGCGATCATCGCCGACAGCGCCAGCACCGAGCCGGACGACAAGTCGATACCGGTGGTGATGATCACCTGGGTCACGCCGATGGCCAGCAGGCCGATGATCGACACTTGCAGGATCATCAACACCAGGCGCTGGGAGTTCATCAGGAAACTCTGGTCACGCATGATCCAGCCGAACATTTCGAACACCAGGCCGATGCCGATCAGCACCAGGAAGATGCTCAGCTCCGTCGGCAGGCGCCGCCGGGACCTGGCCGGTGCGGCCGCGGGTTTGTTTTCCAGTACTGCGTTCATAGCCATTCACCTTTTTATTCTTTGTCCAGGGTGCTCGTCGCCGCTGGGCGCCGCCGTTGCTCTTGAACAGGGCCGCTTCGCGCCCCAGCGGGAGCAAGCTCCCTCGCCACGGGAATATTGCTTGATGTCACTTCTCTACCAGCAGGCAATCAGGACAGGCCCGAAGCCAGTTGCATCACTCGTTCCTGGGTCGCTTCGCTGCGGTCGAGGGTGCCCATCAGGTCACCTTCGTGCATCACCATGACCCGGTCGCTCATGCCCAATACTTCCGGCAGTTCCGAGGAAATCATGATCACCGCCATGCCTTCGCTGGCGAGGTAGGAAATCAGCCGATAGATCTCGGCCTTGGCGCCCACATCGATGCCGCGGGTCGGCTCGTCGAGAATCAGGATGCGCGGGTTGGTCATCAGCCAGCGCGCCAGCAGCGCTTTCTGCTGGTTGCCGCCGGACAAGGTGTCGATGCACTGTTCCAGCGACGGGGTCTTGACCCGCAGCTTCTTGCACATGTCCTCACACAAGGCGCGCAGGGCTTTCTGCTGGATGAAACCGTTGCCGACGTAATGGGGCAGCACCGCCATCTCCATGTTCTCCAGCACCGACAAGCACGGGAACAGGCCGCTGAGCTTGCGGTCCTCGGTCAACAGCGCGAAGCCCTTCTCGATGGCCATGTGTGGGTCGCTGATGCGCACGGGTTGGCCGTCCAGCCGGATCTCGCCGCCAGTGCTCGGGGTCACGCCGAAAATCGCCTCGGCCACGTTGGTCCGGCCCGAGCCCATCAACCCGGCGATGCCCAGGATTTCCCCGGCATGCAGGTCGAAGGACACGCCTTTGAAAATGCCGTCCAGGCTCAGGTCGCGCACCGACAGCACCAACTCACCGATGGGTTGCTCCCGTACCGGGAACAACTGGCTCAGTTCGCGCCCGACCATCATCGAAATCAGGCTGTCGCCATCCATGCTGTCGGCCCGTTGCAGGCCGATGTAGGCGCCGTCGCGAAACACCGCCACTTCATCGGCGATGGCGAACACTTCGTTCATCTTGTGGGTGATGTAGATGATGCCCTTACCCTGGGACTTGAGGTCGGCAATGATCGAGAACAGGTGGGCGACTTCGGTCTCGGTGATGGCCGAGGTCGGCTCGTCCATGATCAGGATGTCGGAGTCATACGAAACGGCCTTGGCAATCTCCACCATCTGCCGCTCGGCGATGCTCAGGTTGCCCACCTGCTCCTCGGGATCGAGCTTGATGCGCAGGCGTTCCAGCAGCCGGGCCGTGCAACGGTGCATCTCGCCATGGTCGACCATGTGCAGGCCGTTGAGCTGCTCGCGGCCGATCCAGATGTTTTCGGCGATGCTCATGTGGGGCATCAGGTTCAGTTCCTGATGGATCATCGCGATGCCGGCCTGCAACGCCGCCAGCGGCGTGTCGAACGTCACCGGCTTGCCGCGCAGGCGCAGTTCACCGGCGTCGGGCTGGTAGATGCCGGCGATGATCTTCATCAAGGTCGATTTGCCCGCACCGTTCTCGCCCATCAGGGCCAGCACGGAACCGGGGCGTACCCGCAATTGAACATCGGACAGGGCCACCACACCGGGAAAGCCCTTGCTGACATTGACGACTTCCAGCAGGTACGGCTCATCAAGTGATACATCCGGCTGGAAAGTCATGGCCGGGGCGCTCGAAGCAGTCGCTGAAGCGAACATGATCAGGTACTCCCTCGGCAAGGTCGGCGTTGCAACCTTGCCTGCTTATTGTTGTGGTGGGACCGGGTTGAACGTCACTTGAACTGATCGACGTTTTCCGGCGTGATCAGGCGGTACGGCACCCAGACAGCCTGCTCGACCGGCTGCTTCTTGACCATTTTCACCGCCGTGTCGATCGAACCATCGGCCTGGCCCTTGGCGTCCTGGAACACCGAGACCGCCATTTCGCCTTTCTTGATGGCGTTCAAGCCATCCGGCGTGCCATCGACCCCGGCAATCAATACGCTGCCCTTCTCGGTGCCCGCTTGCTTGAGGGCCATGGCGGCGCCAATGGCCATCTCGTCGTTGTTGGCCACCACCGCCTGGAACTCGCGTCCCTGGGTCAGCCAGTCGTTGACCAGGGTCATGCCCTTGTCGCGCAACCAGGTGCCGGTCTGTTCCTGTTCGATCTTGATGCCCGGGTACTTGGCCAGCACTTCCTTGACGCCCTTGGTGCGGTTGGCGGTGGAGTTGTTGGCCAAGTCACCCAAGAGGATCACGATGTCGCCCTTGCCGCCCATTTTTTCAGCCAGGTATTGCATCTGCATGCGACCGGCTTCCAGGTCGTCGGAGGCCACGGTGACCACGCCTTCCGGTAACTTCGGTTCGTCCGGGCGGCGGTTGACGTACACCAGCGGGATGCCGGCCGCCACGGCGGCCTTGGTGATGCGCTGGGTCGCGGCGGTGTCCACCGGGTTGACGATGAGCGCATCGACCTTCTGGCTGATGAAGCTTTCCACCTGGCTCAACTGCTTGACCACATCGCTGCGGGCGTCCTCGAACTGCAGGGTGACGCCGTCCGGCAGGGACTTGGCTTTCTTGTCCATGGATTCGCGCAGGTAGGTCAACCAGGTGTCATCGAACTGGGACATGCTGACGCCGATCTTCAGGTCCGCCAGGGCAGCGCCGCTGGTGAGCATCAACGACAGAGCCAGCGAGGCGATACGGGTCTTGGTCTTCATGAACGGTCTTTCTCCACTTTTTTGTTGGTTTTATGGATAAGGCGTAGCGGATCAGGTACGGGGCAAGCGCACGATGGGCGCGCCGGGCATGCAACAGACCACGGCGCCGTTGCGCTGGATACACAGGAATTCGAACAGGGGAAAGACTGCGGACAAGCGCAGTAGACGTGGCAGGTGAAACGCAGAGCGGCTGAAGGTTTTCATCGACGGTACCTAGCTGTGTTTCTTGTTTTTGTTTCGTCTGTCATCCGTTCAAGGCTGGCTTGGCGGAAGACAAACAGGGTTGTCGGTAACCTGGAATCGACTTTATTGGAAAATATTTTCCATATCAACTGATTTTAGAATTTTATTCGTTTTTTATTCCATGACCCACCGGCGTGGACAACCGCACCACTTCGCCCTGCCCGGCACTCTGCCTGGCAGCGTCGAGGATGCGGGTGGTCGCCAGCGCATCACGGGCCTCCACCGGCAGCGGGCCAGTGCCCTGCAACGCGGTTTGCAAGTGTTGGTAGAACGTCAGCCAGCAGCCACGCTCCGAGGTCACTCGCTCGCGCTCGGTGCCGTGTTCGAACCAGCCCCAGCGCCGATGCTCTTCAGCCCCCCAGCGCTCGCCCTCGGTTGCCGGGCTCAACCCGGCCAATGCCTGAGCCTCCTGCCCGTCCAAGCCGTCGACGGTGTAGCAGCCCTGGGTGCCGTTGACCCGAAAGCGCGGGCGCGGTGCGTTTTGCACGCAATTGCCGCTCAAGTGGGAGATTACGCCGCTGGCATGGGTCAAGGACATGAAGAAACCGTTGTCGAACACCTGGTCCGGCTGTCGGTAGTCCAGCTCGGCGTAGACCCGCACCACCGGCCCGAACAGTTGCAGTGCCTGGTCCACCAAGTGGCTGCCCAAATCGCGCAGGAACCCACCACCGCTGCCTTTGCCTACCGAGGTTGGCGAATAACGTTCGACACTCGACTCGAAACGAATGACTTGCCCGAGCGCCCCGGAGGCCAATAGTTTGCGCAGGGTCAGGAAATCCGAATCCCAGCGACGGTTCTGGTACACGCTCAAGGGCACGTTGCGACGTTCGGCGGCCAACACCATCGCCTCGGCCTGCGCGGCGTCAGGGGCGAACGGTTTGTCGCTGACCACCGCCACGCCGAGTTCGATGGCCTGCATCACTATGGCCGGGCGACCGTCCAAAGGCGTGGACACCACCACCGCATCGACACCGGCCGCTACCAATTGTTCGAGGGTGTCGAAGGCCTGGGCCTGCGGGTGATCGCTGGCCAATTGTTGGCGGCGCTCGGCGGACCGGGTCACCACGCCGACGAACGTAGCCCCCGGCAGGCTGCTGATCAGCGGCGCATGAAAGAACCGCCCACCCTTGCCGTAGCCGACTAGTCCGATTCGCATGAAAGCTCCTTGTTCATCACTGAATGAATGCAATCCCTGTGGGAGCTGAGCTTGCTCGCGAAGACGGCGATACATTCAACATTGATGTCGACTGACACTACGCCATCGCGAGCAAGCTCAGCTCCCACCATTTGACCGAGTACCTTTGAGGGAACGCAGTCGACTGTGGGAGCGGG
>NZ_JACVAH010000013.1:0-227382 GCF_014851795.1 Pseudomonas sp. Pdm06 | reverse complement strand
GCGCCTGGGCTTCTTCAAGGAAGTCAACGTCGAGACACCGGCCGTGCCGGGCGTCGATGACCAGGTCGATGTGAACTACAGCGTCGAAGAGCAGGCTTCCGGCTCGATCACCGCCAGCGTCGGTTTCGCCCAGAGCGCCGGCCTGATCCTCGGTGGCTCGATCACCCAGAACAACTTCCTGGGTACCGGTAACAAGGTCAGCATCGGCTTGACCCGTAGCGAATACCAGACCCGCTATAACTTCGGTTTCGTGGACCCCTACTGGACCGCTGATGGCGTGAGCCTGGGCTACAACGCCTTCTATCGCACCACCGACTATGACGAGCTGGACTCTGACATCTCCAGCTATGCGGTGGACAGCTACGGTGTCGGCGCCAACATCGGCTACCCGATCAGCGAGACCTCGCGCCTGACCTTCGGCCTCACGGCCCAGCAGGACAAGATCAACACCGGTCGCTACACCGTCGACGAGATCTTCGATTTCGTGAACAAGGAAGGCGACAGCTACCTGAACTTCAAGGCGTCTGCCGGCTGGTCCGAGTCGACCCTGAACAAGGGCGTGCTGGCGACCCGTGGCCACTCCCAGAGCCTGGTGTTCGAAACCACCACCCCTGGCAGCGACCTGTCGTTCTTCAAGCTCGACTACCGTGGCCAGTTGTTCCAGCCGCTGTCTGACAACTACACCATGCGCCTGCACACCGAGCTGGGCTATGGTGACGGCTACGGCTCCACCGATGGCCTGCCGTTCTACGAGAACTACTACGCCGGTGGTTTCAACTCGGTACGTGGCTTCAAGGACAGTACCCTGGGCCCGCGTAGTACGCCGAGCCGGGGCAACAATCCAGGTACCATTGCCGACCCGGATCAGGATCCGCTTCCGTTCGGTGGCAACGTCCTTATCCAGGGTGGTCTGGAAGTTCTCTTCCCGATGCCGTTCGTCAAGGATCAGCGTTCCCTGCGTACCTCGGTATTCTGGGACGTGGGTAACGTATTCGACTCCAAGTGCAGCGACACTACCAACGCCAACGGCACCAGGTCCGATACTCAGTGCAACGATATCAGCCTGAGCAACCTGGCCAGTTCGGTGGGTGTGGGCGTGACCTGGGTCACCGCGCTGGGTCCCTTGAGCTTCGCGTTGGCGATGCCGATCAAGAAACCGGATGACGCTGAAACCCAAGTGTTCCAATTCTCCCTCGGCCAGACGTTCTAAGCGTCTGACCCATGACAACGACAATGGATTTTGTAGGAGTGCATCGTGCGTAAGTTGACTCAATTGGTTCTCCTGGCGACCGTACTGGTCGCCGGTCCGGCTTTTGCCGACATGAAGATTGCCGTGCTGAATTATCAGATGGCCCTGCTGGAATCCGACGCGGCGAAGAAGTACGCCGTGGATGCCGAGAAGAAATTCGGCCCGCAACTGACCAAGCTCAAAGGTCTGGAAAGCAGCGCCAAGGGCATCCAGGATCGTCTGGTCGCCGGTGGCGACAAGATGGCCCAGGGCGAGCGCGAGCGTCTGGAGCTTGAATTCAAGCAAAAGGCCCGTGACTTCCAGTTCCAGTCCAAGGAGCTGAACGAAGCGAAGGCCGTTGCCGACCGCGAAATGCTCAAGCAACTCAAGCCGAAACTCGACAGCGCAGTGGAAGAAGTCATCAAGAAGGGTGGTTTTGACCTGGTGTTCGAGCGTGGCGCAGTGATCGATGTCAAGCCTCAGTACGACATCACGCGCCAAGTGATCGAGCGCATGAATCAGCTGAAGTAATCCATGACAGCGACTATCAAGCTCGGCCAGTTGGCCGAGTTCCTCGGCGCCACCCTGCGTGGCGACCCGGAGAAGACAATTACTGGGCTAGCCACTTTGCAAGAGGCTGGCCCAGCTCAGTTGAGCTTTCTGGCAAACCCTCAATACCGCAAGTACCTGGTCGACAGCCGGGCAGCCGCGTTGTTGCTCAAGGCCGCTGATGCCGACGGGTTTGCCGGCGATGCCCTGATCGTGCCCGATCCGTACCTGGCGTATGCGCGAATTTCCCATCTGTTCGATCCCAAGCCGACATCGGCCGCCGGTATTCATCCCAGCGCCGTGATCGCCGCAGATGCCGTGGTGGACCCTACCGCCAGCGTCGGCCCGTTCGTGGTCATTGAAAGCGCGGCCCGAATCGGTGCCGGCGTCACGTTGGGCGCCCATTGCTTCATTGGCGCGCGCAGCGAGATCGGTGACGGCGGTTGGCTGGCGCCACGGGTCACCCTGTACCACGATGTGCGCATCGGCAAGCGCGTGGTGATCCAGTCCGGCGCCGTGCTGGGTGGCGAAGGGTTCGGTTTTGCCAACGAGAAAGGCATCTGGCAGAAAATCGCCCAGATCGGCGGTGTCACCATTGGCGATGACGTGGAGATCGGCGTCAACACCGCGATCGACCGCGGTGCCCTGGCCGACACGGTCATCGGCAATGGCGTCAAGCTCGACAACCAGATCCAGATCGCCCACAACGTCCAGGTCGGTGACCACACCGCCATGGCCGCCTGCGTGGGTATCTCCGGCAGCACCAAGATCGGCAAGCATTGCATGCTCGCCGGTGGCGTGGGCCTGGTGGGCCATATCGACATCTGTGACAACGTATTCCTGACCGGGATGACCATGGTGACCCACTCGATTACCGAGCCGGGTGCCTATTCTTCCGGCACAGCCATGCAACCGGCAGCCGAATGGCGCAAGAGCGCGGCGCGTATCCGCCAGCTCGACGACATCGCGCGGCGCCTCAAGCAGGTGGAAAAGCGTGTAGGGGACGTGACCCCTGGCGGTAATGCTTCATCAGATGGCTGATACCATTTCCATATCAAGTGTGCACAGCCGTTAGGGCATCTTGATTTGCTAGCGGAGTGCGCGTCACTCGTGCGCTCCCAATCTTTACATAGGCTTCCCCCCGAAATGATGGACATCAACGAGATTCGCGAATACCTGCCTCACCGTTACCCGTTCCTGCTGGTGGATCGGGTGGTGGACCTGGACGTTGAAGGCAAGCGCATTCGCGCCTATAAGAATGTCAGCATCAACGAGCCGTTCTTCAATGGTCACTTCCCCGCGCACCCAATCATGCCGGGCGTATTGATCATCGAGGCGATGGCCCAGGCTGCCGGGATCCTTGGTTTCAAAATGCTCGACGTCAAGCCTGCCGACGGCACGCTCTATTACTTCGTCGGTTCCGACAAGCTGCGCTTCCGCCAGCCGGTCACCCCGGGCGACCAGTTGATCCTCGAAGCCAAGTTCATCAGTTGCAAGCGCCAGATCTGGAAATTCGAATGCCAGGCTTCGGTCGACGGCAAGCCAGTCTGCTCCGCTGAAATCATCTGTGCGGAACGCAAACTATGAGTTTGATTGACCCTCGCGCAATCATCGATCCGACGGCCATCCTGGCCGCCGATGTCGAGGTCGGCCCGTGGTCGATTGTCGGCGCAGGTGTGGAAATCGGCGAGGGTACGGTGATCGGTCCCCACGTAATTCTCAAGGGGCCGACCCGGATTGGTCGGCACAACCGCATCTACCAGTTTTCTTCGGTAGGCGAGGACACGCCCGATCTCAAGTACAAAGGTGAAGAAACCCGTCTGGTCATCGGCGATCACAACGTGATCCGCGAAGGCGTGACGATTCACCGTGGCACCGTCCAGGATCGTTCCGAAACGACCCTGGGCGACCACAACCTGATCATGGCTTACGCACACATCGGCCATGACAGCGTGATTGGCAACCACTGCATCCTGGTCAACAACACCGCGTTGGCCGGCCATGTACACGTGGACGATTGGGCGATCCTGTCCGGGTTCACCCTGGTGCACCAGTATTGCCATATCGGCGCCCACAGCTTCTCTGGCATGGGCACCGCCATCGGCAAGGACGTCCCAGCCTATGTCACGGTGTTCGGCAACCCGGCCGAAGCCCGCAGCATGAACTTTGAAGGCATGCGCCGTCGTGGTTTCAGCGAAGAGGCGATTACGGCCCTGCGTCGTGCCTACAAGGTGGTGTACCGCCAGGGCCTGACCGTCGAACAGGCGCTCGCCGAGCTGGCCGAGGCGTCTGCGCAATACCCGGAAGTCGCGATCTTCCGCGACTCCATCCAGTCTTCGACCCGCGGCATCACTCGCTGACCATGGCTAACGTGCGCGTTGCACTGGTGGCGGGAGAGGCTTCCGGTGACATTCTGGGCGCGGGTCTGATGCGAGCGCTCAAGGCGCAGCACCCCGCGGTGGAATTCATCGGGGTCGGTGGGCCATTGATGCAGGCCGAAGGCCTGACCTCCTATTTTCCGATGGAACGCCTGTCAGTGATGGGCTTGGTTGAAGTGCTCGGTCGCCTGCGCGAGCTGCTGGCCCGGCGCAAGAAACTGATCCAGACCCTGATCGAAGAAAAACCGGATGTGTTCATCGGCATCGATGCGCCGGATTTCACCCTCAATATCGAACTCAAATTGCGTCAGGCCGGGATCAAGACCGTGCACTACGTCAGCCCGTCGGTCTGGGCCTGGCGGCAGAAGCGGGTGCTGAAGATCCGCGAAGGCTGCGACCTGATGCTGACGCTGCTGCCGTTCGAGGCCAGGTTCTACGAAGAGAAGGGCGTGCCGGTGCGGTTTGTCGGGCACACCCTGGCCGATACCATTCCCCTGGAAGCCGATCGCGAGGCGGCTCGCCAGGCGTTGGGCTTGCCCGACGGGCCGCTGGTGGCCTTGATGCCCGGTAGCCGGGGCGGCGAAGTGAGTCGCCTGGGTGGCTTGTTCTTCGACGCCGCCGAACGCCTTCGGGCGCTGCGCCCCGGTGTCCGGTTTGTCCTGCCGTGTGCCAGCCCGCAGCGCCGCGTCCAGCTGGAAGCCCTGCTGGTCGGTCGCGATTTGCCGGTGACGTTGCTCGACGGCCGTTCCCATGACGCGTTGGCGGCCTGTGATGCAGTGTTGATTGCCTCCGGCACTGCTACCCTTGAGGCGTTGTTGTACAAGCGCCCGATGGTGGTCGCCTATCGCCTGGCGCCGCTGACGTTCTGGATTCTCAAGCGCATGGTCAAGAGCCCCTACGTGTCCTTGCCGAACCTACTGGCCCAGCGCCTGTTGGTGCCGGAGCTGCTGCAGGACGACGCGACCGCCGAGGCGCTGGCCAGCACACTCTTGCCCTTGATCGACGGCGGCGAGGAGCAGACTCGTGGCTTTGACGAAATTCACCGTACCCTGCGTCGCGATGCCTCCAACCAGGCGGCTGACGCGGTACTGACCCTGATTGGCGCAAAACCATGAGCAACGTAAAGCTACAGATGGGACTGGACTTCAACCTGGTTGCCGAAGTAGAAGAACTGGTGGCCGGTGTCGATGAAGTGGGGCGCGGCCCATTGTGCGGCGCGGTGGTGACGGCGGCGGTGATTCTCGACCCGAACCGGCCGATCCTGGGGCTCAATGATTCGAAGAAGCTCACGCAAGCCCGTCGCGAAAAACTCTACGACGAAATCTGCGAGAAAGCCCTGAGCTGGTGCATCGCCCGGGCCGAAGTCGAAGAAATCGATGAACTCAATATTCTGCACGCCACCATGCTTGCCATGCAGCGTGCGGTGCAGGGCCTGCACATCACGCCGAAGCTGGCGATGATCGATGGCAATCGCTGCCCGAAACTGTCGATGCGCGCCGAAGCGGTCATCCAGGGCGACGGCAAGGTGCCGGCCATCGCGGCGGCCTCGATCCTGGCGAAGGTCAGCCGTGACCGGGAGATGAGCGCCTTCGAGTTGATCTACCCAGGCTACGGCATCGGCAGCCACAAGGGCTACCCGACCCCCGTTCATCTGGAAGCCCTGGCACGCCTGGGGCCAACGCCGATCCACCGGCGTTCGTTCGCCCCGGTGCGGCTGGCGTATGAAGCCCGTGAAGGGTTGATCGAAAGCGAGAGATTCGCCTGATTCATTGTGGCGAGGGAGCTTGCTCCCGCTTGGGGGCGAAGCGCCCATAAGAAGGGAGCTGCTGCGCAGCCCAGCGGGAGCAAGCTCCCTCGCCACGGATTCAATCACTTCAATGAGCGGTATGGGTTGCAGGCTGATGTTTTACCCAAGGCCCGGTACAATCCGGGCCTTGTTGTTTTCATGACTTAACGCAGGATCACTATGCCGGCTTCATTCGTTCATCTACGCCTGCACACTGAATACTCCCTGGTCGACGGTCTGGTGCGGATCAAGCCCCTGGTCAAGACCCTGGTGGGCATGAACATGCCTGCCGTGGCGGTTACCGACCAGAACAACATGTGCTCGCTGGTCAAGTTCTACAAGGCCGCCATGGGCGCCGGGATCAAGCCGATCTGTGGCGCCGACCTGTGGCTGTCGAACAAGGACCCGGACGCGCCGCTGAGCCGTATCAGCCTGTTGGCGATGAACGCCGTGGGTTATCGCAACCTCACCGAGCTGATCTCCCGCGGCTTTATCGATGGTCAGCGCAACGGCTCGATCATCATCGAGCGCGAGTGGGTGGCCGAGGCCAGCGAAGGGCTGATCATGCTGTCGGCGGCCAAGGAAGGTGAAATCGGCCTGGCCCTGCTCAGTGGCAATCCTGACGAAGCCGAGACCCTGGCCCGTGACTGGATGGCGGTGTTCCCGGACCGCTTCTACATCGAGGTGCAACGCACCAACCGTCCCAATGACGAAGAGCACCTGCATGCCGCCGTGGCCCTGGCCGACAGGATCGGCGCGCCGCTGGTGGCGACCAATGACGTGCGGTTCATCAAGCGGGAAGATTTCGAAGCCCACGAAACACGGGTCTGCATCGGTGAGGGCCGTGCCCTCGACGACCCGCGTCGGTCGAAGAACTACAGCGACCAGCAATACCTCAAGAGCGCCGAGGAAATGGCCGAGTTGTTCAGCGACTTGCCCGAGGCGCTGGAAAACACCGTCGAGATCGCCAAGCGCTGCAACATCGAAGTGAAGCTGGGCAAGCACTTCCTGCCCAACTTCCCGATTCCCGATGGCATGACCATCGACGAATATTTCCGCAAAGTGTCCTTCGACGGCCTCGACGAACGCCTCCGTGTCCTGTTGCCCAAGGACACCACCGAAGATTACGAAGCCAAGCGCCAGGTCTATGTCGATCGGTTGAATTTCGAGCTGGATATCATCATCCAGATGGGTTTTCCCGGTTACTTCCTGATCGTGATGGACTTCATCCAGTGGGCCAAGAGCAACGGCGTGCCGGTGGGCCCTGGCCGTGGATCGGGTGCCGGGTCGCTGGTGGCCTACGTGCAGAAGATCACCGACCTCGACCCGCTGGAATATGACCTGCTGTTCGAACGTTTCCTTAACCCGGAACGGGTATCCATGCCCGACTTCGACGTCGACTTCTGCATGGACGGCCGCGACCGGGTCATCGACTACGTGGCCGAGAAATACGGCCGCAATGCGGTAAGCCAGATCATCACCTTCGGTTCCATGGCCGCCAAGGCGGTGGTGCGTGACGTGGCGCGGGTGCAGGGCAAGTCCTACGGTCTGGCGGATCGCCTGTCGAAGATGATTCCCTTCGAAGTCGGCATGACCCTGGAGAAGGCCTATGAGCAGGAAGAAATCCTGCGGGATTTCATCAAGGTCGACGAAGAGGCCGCGGAAATCTGGGAGATGGCCCGCAAGCTCGAAGGCGTGGTGCGTAACGTCGGCAAGCACGCCGGGGGCGTGGTCATCGCGCCGACCAAGCTGACGGACTTCTCGCCGATCTATTGCGATGAAGAAGGCGACGGCCTGGTAACCCAGTTCGACAAGGACGACGTCGAGGCGGCGGGCCTGGTGAAGTTCGACTTCCTCGGCCTGCGGACCCTGACGATCATCGACTGGGCGCTGAAAACCATCAACCGCGACCGGGCCAAGGTCGGCGAAGAGCCGCTGGACATTGCCTTCATCCCACTGGATGACAAACCGACCTACAGCCTGTTGCAAAAAGCTGAAACCACGGCGGTGTTCCAGCTTGAATCCCGGGGCATGAAGGAGCTGATCAAGAAGCTCAAGCCCGACTGCCTGGAAGACCTGATCGCACTGGTGGCCCTGTTCCGTCCGGGGCCCCTGCAATCGGGCATGGTGGATGACTTCATCAACCGTAAGCACGGTCGCGCCGAGCTGGCGTACCCGCACCCGGATTATCAGTACGACGGCCTCAAGCCGGTGCTGGCCCCGACCTACGGCATCATCCTGTACCAGGAACAGGTGATGCAGATTGCCCAGGTGATGGCCGGCTACACCCTCGGCGGCGCGGACATGCTGCGTCGAGCCATGGGTAAGAAAAAGCCCGAGGAAATGGCCAAGCAGCGCGGTGGTTTCATCGAAGGTTGCGCGAACAACGGCATCGATGCGGACTTGGCGGGCAACATCTTCGACCTGGTGGAAAAATTCGCCGGCTACGGCTTCAACAAATCCCACTCCGCCGCCTATGGCCTGGTGTCGTACCAGACGGCATGGTTGAAGGCCCATTACCCGGCGCCATTCATGGCCGCGGTACTGTCGGCGGATATGCACAACACCGACAAGGTCGTGACCTTGATCGAAGAAGTGCGGACCATGAAGCTGCGCCTCGACGCACCGGACGTGAACGCTTCGGAGTTCAAGTTCACGGTGAACGACGAAGGCCGCATCATCTATGGCCTCGGCGCGATCAAGGGCGTGGGCGAGGGGCCGGTGGAAGCTATCACCGAAGCGCGCCAGGACGGGCCGTTCAAGGACCTGTTCGATTTCTGCGCGCGGGTTGACCTCAAGCGCATCAACAAGCGCACCCTCGACGGTTTGATCCGCAGTGGCGCCCTGGACCGGCTCGGGCCTTACTTCCAGGATGAGCCCAAGGCCTACCAGGCCAACATCGACCGCAACCGCGCGGTGTTGCTGGCGGCGATGGAGGAGGCGATCAAGGCCGCCGAACAGACCGCCCGTACCCACGACAGCGGCCACGCCGACCTGTTTGGCGGGCTGTTCGTCGAGGAGGACGCCGATGTCTACGGCAACCATCGCAAGGCCAAGGAGCTGACCCTCAAGGAACGCCTCAAGGGTGAAAAAGACACCCTGGGCCTCTACCTCACCGGTCACCCGATCGACGAATACGAAGGCGAGATCCGCCGCTTCGCCCGCCAGCGCATCATCGACCTCAAGCCGGCGCGCGACACCCAGACGGTCGCCGGCATGATCATCGCCCTGCGGGTGATGAAGAACAAAAAGGGCGACAAGATGGGTTTCATCACCCTCGACGACCGCTCCGGGCGCATCGAGGCCTCACTCTTCGCCGATGCGTTCCATTCGGCGCAGTCGCTGTTGCAGACCGACGCGATGGTGGTGGTGGAAGGCGAGGTCAGCAACGATGACTTCTCCGGTGGCCTGCGGTTGCGGGTCAAGCGGGTGATGAGCATGGAAGATGCCCGTACCAACCTGGCCGAGAGCCTGCGCCTGAAGCTGCAGACCCAGGACCTCAAGGGCGATCAGCTACGCTGGTTGGGCGAATTGTTCAAGCGCCATCGCGGTGCCTGTCCGATCACCATGGAGTACGTACGCCCCGATGCCAAGGCCGTGCTGCAGTTCGGCGAAGGCTGGCGGATCGATCCGGCGGATGCGTTGATTCAAGCCTTGCGTGACCAGTTCGGCAAAGACAACGTCTTCCTCCAATACCGTTGACGGCCAGGGGCCACTGTTGAAACCGGAATGCCCCTGATCTCGACCTGAATTTTTAATCTCGACCTGAACGCGCCTCTCCCTTAAGGTAGGCGCGAATAGACAACCGGCCGGCCCAAGCTCTCTTGGACGTCGACCCAAGACGGACGCCTATGAACCCGAATTTTCTAGATTTCGAACAGCCGATCGCCGACCTGCAAGCCAAGATCGAAGAGTTGCGCTTGGTCGGTAATGACAATTCGCTGAATATCGGCGATGAAATCTCTCGTCTGCAGGACAAAAGCCGCACGCTGACCGAAGACATCTTCGGCAAGCTGACCAGTTGGCAGATCGCTCGCCTGGCACGTCACCCGCGTCGTCCCTACACCCTGGACTACATCGACCACATCTTTACCGAGTTCGATGAGCTGCATGGCGACCGTCACTTCTCCGACGACGCCGCGATCGTCGGCGGCGTTGCCCGCCTGGACGAGCAGCCGGTGATGGTTATCGGTCATCAGAAAGGTCGCGAAGTCCGCGAGAAGGTGCGCCGCAACTTCGGCATGCCGCGTCCGGAAGGCTACCGCAAGGCGTGCCGCCTGATGGAGATGGCCGAGCGCTTCAAGATGCCGATCCTGACCTTCATCGACACCCCGGGCGCCTACCCGGGCATCGACGCCGAAGAGCGCAACCAGAGCGAAGCGATTGCCTGGAACCTGCGGGTCATGGCACGCCTGAAAACCCCGATCATCGCCACCGTGATTGGCGAGGGTGGTTCCGGCGGTGCGTTGGCCATCGGTGTCTGCGACCAGTTGAACATGCTGCAATATTCCACTTATGCGGTGATCTCGCCGGAAGGCTGCGCCTCGATCCTGTGGAAAACTGCCGAGAAGGCGCCGGATGCCGCCGAGGCCATGGGCATTACCGCCGAGCGTCTCAAAGGCCTGGGCATCGTCGACAAAGTGATCAACGAGCCCGTGGGCGGCGCCCACCGCGACCCGGCTGCGGCGGCGGCACTGATCCGTGCCGAGCTGAGTTCCCAGCTGTCGATGCTCAAGAAATTCGATAACGACGCGCTGCTGGCCCGTCGCTACGAGCGGTTGATGAGCTACGGTCTCTGATCCAAGCGCTGTACCCCTGTGTGGGAGCGAGCTTGCTCGCGATAACGGTTTAACATTCAACAGATAAGTTGACTGATACACCGCCAATCGCGAGCAAGCTCGCTCCCACATTTGATTTGTGTGAAGGCCAGTTTCTATGAATCAGCCCAGGATCGACCTGCCCACCCGGCTCCTCACACAACTATCCCCCTGGCGCAACGCCGCCACCTGGCGCATCGCCTTCTCCGGCGGCCTCGACTCCACCGTCCTGCTGCACCTGCTCGCGACCCTTTCGCGACACCACGCCCTGCCCGCGCTGAACGCTATCCATGTGCATCACGGCCTTCAGGCAGTGGCCGAGGCGTGGCCGGATCATTGCCGTTCGGTCTGTGCGGCCCTTGGCGTACCGCTGGACGTGGTGAATGTACAAGTGCGCCCTGGCGCCAGTATCGAACGTGCCGCCCGGGAGGCGCGTTATGGCGCGTTTGTGGCGGCCCTCCATGGCAATGAAGTGCTGCTCACTGCCCAGCATCGTGATGACCAGGCCGAAACCTTGTTGTTTCGCCTGCTGCGGGGGGCAGGGGTGAGGGGCTTGGCAGCGATGCCACGGCAGCGGCCTTTGGGTCTGGGGTATCTGCTGCGGCCTTTGCTCGAGGTGTCCCGTGCCGAGCTGCAAGCCTATGCGACGCAACAGGGCTTGAGCTGGATCGACGACCCGTCCAACGATGATCACCGGTACGCGCGCAACTACCTGCGCCAGCGGGTTTTTCCAGTGCTGGCCGCGCACTGGCCGCGAGCCTCGGCGACCCTGGCCCGAAGTGCTGCGCACATGGGCGAAGCCCAAGACTTGCTGGACGACTTGGCGCGGATCGACTTGGTCCAGGCCGTGACGCCAGATGCGTTCGACTGGCTTGGGCTGCCATCGCTGGTGCTGGCGCCGTTGCGGGCGTTGTCGTCGGCCCGTCAGCGCAACGCATTGAGCCACTGGCTGGCGCCGCTGACCCTGCTGCCCGACAGCGATCACTGGGCGGGCTGGGATTCGTTGCGCGATGCCGCGGACGATGCCCGGCCCATCTGGCGCCTGGCCGGCGGCGAGCTGCACCGGGCCGCCGGGCGGGTCTGGTGGTTATCCGACCACTGGCTACGTTCGCTGCCAGGCCCCGTCGACTGGGCAGATCCGGCGCTGCCGCTGCGCTTGCCGGGCAACGGTCAGGTGGTGCTTATCGGCCAGCCGCCTGCGGGGCCGCTTAGCGTGCGCTATCGTCAAGGCGGCGAGGTGCTGGCGTTAGCGAGTCGTGGTCATCGTGATCTCAAGCGTTTGCTCAATGAAAAGGGCGTGCCGGCGTTCGTTCGCGGCCGATTGCCGCTGCTCTATCAAGGTGAGCAATTGCTGGCGGTGGCCAACCTGGCCGGGCTCGATGCACGAGCTGATGGCAGTTGGCGATTGATCTGGACGCCAGGAAACCAAGATCTGGGTTTGAGCTGAAAGGGGCTTTCCGGTAGACTACGCTCCCTTCTTGATACAACTTCTGTGGATTCGCCTGAATTGCAGGAGTTGCCGATTACCAAGCAGTCTTTGCTGGGCGATTCCAAAAAATGTGTAGCGAGCAACGTACCGGTGATTTCACTTCCGGTCTGTCCCAACGCGGCGGTTTTTTTGAAAGGTGCACTGTGATTAATGCAGGTGATCGGGGGCTTCGGCCTTCCTTCGCTTTCCCCGGCGGCTCGGACCGCTTTAACGCAGACTTCTAGGGTTTTTCATGACGCGCTACATATTCGTCACGGGCGGTGTTGTTTCTTCATTGGGGAAAGGCATTGCCTCGGCTTCATTGGCGGCCATCCTGGAGGCGCGGGGACTTAAGGTCACCATGCTCAAGCTGGACCCGTACATCAACGTCGACCCGGGCACCATGAGCCCGTTCCAGCACGGTGAAGTGTTCGTCACCCACGACGGCGCCGAGACCGACCTGGACCTGGGCCACTACGAGCGGTTCATCCGCACGACCATGACCCAGAACAACAACTTCACCACCGGCCGTGTCTACGAACACGTGCTGCGCAAGGAGCGTCGTGGTGACTACCTGGGCGCGACCATCCAGGTCATCCCGCACATCACCGACGAAATCAAGCGCCGCATCATCAAGGGTGCCGGCGACGCCGACGTGGCGATGGTCGAAATCGGCGGGACCGTGGGCGATATCGAGTCCCAGCCGTTCCTCGAAGCCATCCGCCAGCTGCGTTTCGAAATCGGCGCCAAGCGCGCGATGCTGATGCACCTGACCCTGGTCCCGTACATCGCCACTGCTGGCGAAACCAAGACCAAGCCGACCCAGCACTCGGTCAAGGAACTGCGTTCCATCGGCCTGCAGCCGGACGTGCTGATCTGCCGCTCCGATCACCCGATCGACATCTCGTCGCGTCGCAAGATCGCCCAGTTCACCAACGTTGAAGAGCGCGCGGTCATCGGCCTGGAAGACGCCGACACCATCTACAAGATCCCGGGCATCCTGCACTCCCAGGGCCTGGACGATTTCGTCGTCGAGCGCTTCGGCCTGCAGTGCGCCGGTGCCGACCTGTCCGAATGGGACGCCGTGGTCGATGCCAAGCTCAACCCGGAGCACGAAGTCACCATCGCCATGGTCGGCAAGTACATGGAGTTGCTGGACGCCTACAAGTCGCTGATCGAGGCGATGAGTCACGCCGGTATCAGCAACCGCACCAAGGTCAACCTGCGCTACATCGATTCCGAAGACATCGAGAACCAGGGCACCGGCCTGCTCGAAGGCGCCGATGCGATCCTCGTGCCGGGCGGTTTCGGCCTGCGGGGCGTGGAAGGCAAGATCACCGCCGTGCAATACGCTCGCGAAAACAAGGTGCCTTACCTGGGGATCTGCCTGGGCATGCAAGTGGCGGTCATCGAGTTCGCCCGTAACGTGCTGGGCTGGAAAGACGCCAACTCCACCGAATTCGATCGCGCCAGCGGCCACCCGGTCGTGGGCCTGATCACCGAGTGGGAAGATGCCACCGGTGCCGTGGAAGTGCGCACCGAAAGCTCGGACCTGGGCGGCACCATGCGTCTGGGTGCCCAGGAATGCCTGCTCGAAGCCGGCTCCAAGGTGCACGATTGCTACGCCAAGGATGTGATCGTCGAGCGTCACCGTCATCGCTACGAAGTGAACAACAACCTGCTGCCGCAACTGATCGAGGCCGGCCTGAAAATCTCCGGTCGTTCCGGTGACGGCGCGCTGGTGGAAGTGGTCGAGTCCCCGGACCATCCGTGGTTCGTCGCCTGCCAGTTCCACCCCGAGTTCACCTCGACGCCACGGGACGGTCATCCGTTGTTCAGCGGTTTCGTGAAGGCCGCGTTGGCTCAACACCAGAAAAAGGCATAAGACGATGGCCCAGAAGATCATCCGCGTCGGCGACATCGAGATTGCCAACGACAAGCCCATGGTGCTGTTCGGCGGCATGAACGTGCTGGAAAGCCGCGACATGGCGATGCAGGTCTGCGAGGAGTACGTGAAGGTCACCCAGAAACTGGGTATCCCTTACGTGTTCAAGGCCAGCTTCGACAAGGCCAACCGTTCGTCCGTGACCTCCTACCGTGGCCCGGGCCTGGAAGAAGGCATGCGGATCTTCCAGGACATCAAGCAAGCCTTTGGTGTGCCGATCATCACCGACGTCCACGAGCCTGCCCAGGCCGCGGTCGTCGCCGAGGTCTGCGACATCATTCAGTTGCCGGCCTTCCTGTCGCGCCAGACCGACCTGGTGGTGGCGATGGCCAAGACCGGTGCGGTGATCAACATCAAGAAAGCCCAGTTCCTCGCGCCCCAGGAAATGAAGCACATCCTGAGCAAGTGCGAAGAGGCCGGCAATGACCAGTTGATCCTCTGCGAGCGTGGTTCGAGCTTCGGCTATAACAACCTGGTGGTGGACATGCTCGGCTTCGGCATCATGAAGCAGTTCGAATACCCGGTGTTCTTCGACGTGACCCACGCCTTGCAGATGCCCGGCGGTCGTTCCGACTCCGCCGGCGGTCGTCGCGCCCAGGTTACCGATCTGGCCAAGGCGGGCATGAGCCAGTCCCTGGCCGGCCTGTTCCTCGAAGCTCACCCCGATCCGGACAACGCCAAGTGCGACGGCCCTTGTGCCTTGCGCTTGAACAAGCTGGAACCTTTCCTGTCTCAGCTCAAGGCATTGGATGAGCTGGTCAAGGGTTTTCCGACGATAGAAACCGCGTAACGCGGTTTTCTCCGGTAAAGTACCGCTCGATTATCGCTCTGGCCTGCTGGCCGCACTGCTCTTGTGGGAGCATGGCCTGCGATGGTGTCCTTCAGGGCTCCTCGTCGGCAAGCCTTGCTCTTTGTGGCGAGGGAGCTTGCTCCCGCTGGAGTGCGAAGCGCTCCCATCCAGGCGCTTGGCTGCTTCGCAGCTGAGCGCGAGCAAGTTTTCTGCAACGTTCTAGTCAACTTTGGAGTGTTTACAACAATGGCAAAAATCGTCGACATCAAAGGTCGTGAAGTTCTCGACTCCCGCGGCAACCCCACTGTTGAAGCGGACGTGCTTCTCGACAACGGTATCATCGGCAGCGCCTGCGCGCCGTCCGGTGCTTCCACTGGCTCGCGCGAAGCGCTGGAGCTGCGTGATGGCGACAAGAGCCGTTACCTGGGCAAGGGCGTGCTCAAAGCCGTCGCCAACATCAACGGTCCGATCCGTGAACTGTTGCTGGGCAAGGACCCTGCCGACCAGAAAGCCCTCGATCACGCGATGATCAAGCTCGACGGTACTGAAAACAAAGCCACCCTGGGCGCCAACGCGATCCTCGCCGTGTCCCTGGCCGCTGCCAAGGCCGCAGCCCAGGACCAGGACCTGCCGCTGTACGCCCACATCGCCAACCTCAACGGTACCCCGGGTGTCTACTCGATGCCGGTGCCGATGATGAACATCATCAACGGCGGCGAGCATGCCGATAACAACGTCGACATTCAGGAATTCATGGTGCAGCCGGTTGGCGCCAAGACCTTCTCCGAAGGCCTGCGCATGGGCACCGAGATTTTCCACCACCTCAAGGCCGTGCTGAAGGCCCGTGGCCTGAGCACTGCCGTTGGCGACGAAGGCGGTTTCGCACCGAACCTGGCGTCCAACGAAGACGCGCTGAAAGTGATCTCCGAAGCCGTGGCCAACGCTGGCTACAAACTGGGTACCGACGTGACCCTGGCCCTGGACTGCGCCGCCAGCGAGTTCTTCGAAGACGGCAAGTACAACCTGTCCGGCGAAGGCCAGGTGTTCACCGCCGAAGGTTTCGCCGACTACCTCAAGGGCCTGACCGAACGTTATCCGATCATCTCCATCGAAGACGGTCTGGACGAGTCCGACTGGGCTGGCTGGAAAATCCTCACCGACAAAATCGGCGAGAAGACCCAACTGGTGGGTGACGACCTGTTCGTGACCAACACCAAGATCCTGAAAGAAGGCATCGACAAGAAGATCGCCAACTCGATCCTGATCAAGTTCAACCAGATCGGCACCCTGACCGAAACCCTGGAAGCCATCCAGATGGCCAAGGCCGCCGGCTATACCGCCGTGATCTCCCACCGCTCCGGTGAAACCGAAGACTCGACCATTGCCGACCTGGCCGTGGGCACTGCGGCGGGCCAGATCAAGACCGGTTCGCTGTGCCGTTCCGACCGCGTTTCCAAGTACAACCAACTGCTGCGTATCGAAGAGCAATTGAATGGCAAGGCCAAGTACAACGGTCGCGCCGAGTTTCGCGGCTAAGCGGTAAATGGTAAAAAGACAGCGGGTTTGGTCGCAAAGTCGCCCATGGTGGCGGTTTTGCCTCTAATCTGATGCCTTATCAAGCACAAGCCTGGTTCTTCCAGGCTTCGTGCTATCAGACGCTTCAAAGTTTGGCATGGCGGTCTTTTTTCACTGGATACCTGATATTCGATGCGCAGTCCCAATTGGTTGTTTCTTGTCTTGCTCCTGTTGCTGGCCGGCCTGCAGTACCGCTTGTGGGTGGGCAATGGCAGCTTGGCGCAAGTGGCCGACCTGACTCAGCAAATTGCCGACCAACACGCCGAAAACGAGGCGCTGCTGGAGCGTAATCGGGTGATGGACGCCGAAGTGACAGAGTTGAAAAAAGGCATGGAGACCGTTGAAGAGCGGGCTCGACATGAACTGGGCATGGTCAAGGAGGGCGAAACCCTCTACCAGTTGGCCCAATGAGTATGCGTTTGCCGGCCTTCTGGGCCGTGATTCCTGCCGCGGGCGTTGGCGCCCGGATGGCCGCCGACCGTCCCAAGCAATACCTGCAACTGGGCGGACGCACAATTCTCGAACACAGCCTCGGCTGTTTCCTCGACCATCCCACCGTCAAGGGTGTGGTGGTCAGCCTTGCACACGATGATCCTTACTGGCCGACCCTGGCCTGCGCCAGCGACACACGTATCCAGCGTGTCGACGGTGGCGAGCAACGTTCGGATTCGGTGCTCAATGCCTTGCTGCATCTGCACGGGCAGGGCGCCGACGATCACGATTGGGTGTTGGTCCACGATGCCGCACGGCCCAACCTGAGCCGGGATGACCTGGACACATTGCTCAGCGAGTTGGCGAACGACCCGGTCGGCGGCCTGCTGGCCGTTCCGGCGCGTGACACTCTCAAGCGCGTCGACAAGCATGGCCGCGTGCTGGAAACTGTTGATCGCAGCGTGATCTGGCAAGCCTACACGCCGCAGATGTTCCGCCTCGGTGCCTTGCACCGAGCCCTGGCCGACAGCCTGGTGGCGGATGCGGTGATTACCGACGAAGCATCCGCCATGGAATGGGCGGGGCAGGCGCCTCGGTTGATCGAGGGGCGTTCGGATAACATCAAGGTCACCCGGCCGGAGGACCTGGAGTGGTTGCGCCAGCGTTGGGCGAATCGGCATTAAGCGGGATATGTTCCCTCGTTAGATCGTCATCATCTGGGCCGGCGCCATCGCGAGCAAGCTCGCTCCCACAATGGACCGGTGTGAACACTTGCCCATCATTCGACGATAAACCCCTGTGGGAGCGAGCTTGCTCGCGATAGCAATCGTTCAGGCAATATAAAATTCACTGTCATCCCCGATACTCCGGCCGCTGCGCCAACCCATCCTTCAAATACTCCACCAACTTGCGCACCTTCGGCGACAGATGCCGCTGCTGTGGATACAACGCCCACACCGCCGTATTCGGCGGCTGATGGGCTTCCAACAGCGAGATCAACGCACCACTGTGCAGATGCTCCAGCACGTAATAATCCGGCAACTGACACAACCCCACCCCTTGCAACGCCGCATCGAGCACCGCTTGCCCACTGTTGCAGCGCCAGTTTCCCTGCACCCGTTGGGAAAATTCCCGCCCGTTCTGCTCCAGTTGCCAAATGTCGGAGCTGCCGATCAGACAATTGTGGCGGCTCAGTTCCGACACGCTGTGGGGCCGGCCGTAGCGTTCCAGGTAAGAGGGTGAGGCGCACACGTACATGCGCCGGGGCGCCAGGCGCGTGGCGACGAGACGGGAGTCCTGCAAGCGACCCAGGCGAATCGCCAGGTCCAGGCTCTCATGCACCAGGTCCAGCGGGCGATTGCTCAGCTCGATGTCGACCCGCAACTGCGGGTAGAGCCCCATGAACCGCGTCACCAGTGGCACGATAAACCGTTCGCCATAGGCCACGGCACAGGTCATGCGGAGCATGCCCTTGGGTTCGCTGGTCAGGTCGCCGACGGCTCGCAGTGCTTCTTCGCGTCCATCCTGCAGACGCTGGCAATGCTGCAAAAAAGTTTGTCCGGCTTCGGTCAGGGTCACCCGGCGGGTGCTGCGGTACAGCAAGCGTGTCTGTAGACGCTCTTCGAGTCGTACGATTTGTCGACTGATATGGGAGGAGGAAACCCCGAGACGCTCGGCCGCAGCGGTGAATTGGCTGCATTCGGCCACGGCCACAAATTCGTCGATGCCTTCCCAGCGGTTATCGGACATGGAGGATTATCCCTGTACAGCAATAATGTTTTGCTTTTGGCTGGATTATTCATTGTCCGGCGGAGGATTACACTCCCGGTCTTGTATTTATTTGCTGGAGTACCGGAATGATCAAGTCGCGCGCTGCCGTTGCCTTCGAGGCCAAGAAACCCCTGGAAATCGTTGAAGTCGACGTCGCCATGCCCAAGGCGGGCGAGGTGCTGTTGCGCGTGGTGGCTTCGGGTGTCTGCCACACCGACGCCTATACCTTGTCGGGTGCCGACCCGGAAGGGATCTTCCCGTCGATCCTCGGCCATGAAGGCGGTGCCATTGTCGAAGCCATTGGCGAAGGCGTGACTTCGGTGGCGGTGGGCGACCATGTGATCCCGCTGTACACGCCGGAGTGCGGCCAGTGCAAATTCTGTAAGTCGGGCAAGACCAACCTCTGCCAGGCGATTCGCGCCACCCAGGGCAAAGGCCTGATGCCGGATGGCACTTCGCGTTTTTCCTACAAGGGCGAGACGATTTTCCACTACATGGGCACGTCGACGTTCTCCGAGTACACCGTGCTGCCGGAAATCTCCGTGGCGAAGATTCCAAAAGAAGCGCCGCTGGAAAAAGTCTGCCTGCTGGGTTGTGGCGTCACCACTGGTATCGGCGCGGTGCTCAACACCGCCAAGGTCAAGCCGGGTGACACCGTGGCGATCTTCGGCCTGGGCGGCATCGGCCTGTCGGCCGTGATCGGCGCCGTGAAGGCCAAGGCCGCGCGGATCATCGCCATCGACATCAACCCGGCCAAGTTCGAAATCGCCAAGCAACTGGGCGCCACCGATTGCGTCAACCCGAAAGACTTCGACCGTCCGATCCAGGAAGTCATCGTCGACATGACCGATGGCGGCGTGGACTTCTCCTTCGAATGCATCGGCAATGTCCAGTTGATGCGCGCCGCGCTGGAATGCTGCCACAAGGGCTGGGGCGAGTCGGTGATCATCGGCGTGGCCGGGGCCGGGCAGGAAATCGCTACCCGTCCATTCCAGTTGGTGACCGGGCGCGTCTGGCGCGGTTCGGCCTTTGGCGGCGTACGCGGGCGCAGCGAATTGCCAAGCTACGTGGAAATGGCCGAGAAGGGTGAGATCCCGCTGGATACCTTCATCACCCACACCATGGGCTTGGAAGATATCAACAAGGCGTTCGACCTGATGCATGAAGGCAAGAGCATCCGCACCGTTATCCATTTCTGAGGTCGGTCATGAGTCTGGAAAACATTTCTTGCCAGAAAAGCTTTGGCGGCTGGCACAAGCGCTACCGGCACCGTTCCGAGGTGCTTGGTTGTGACATGGTGTTTGCCGTGTACCTGCCACCGCAAGCCGAGCAGGGCGGCAAGTTGCCGGTGCTGTATTGGCTGTCCGGGCTGACCTGCACCGACGAGAACTTCATGCAAAAGGCCGGCGCCCAGCGCATGGCCGCCGAGCTGGGCCTGATCATCGTCGCGCCGGACACCAGCCCTCGTGGTGCCGACGTGCCGGGCGATCCGGACAATGCCTGGGACTTCGGCCTGGGGGCGGGCTTTTATCTGAACGCCACGCAGGATCCGTGGGCGCGGCACTATCGGATGCATGACTACGTGGTGCAGGAATTGCCGGCGCTGGTCGAAGCGCATTTCCCGGCTTCGGATAAACGCGGCATCAGTGGCCACTCCATGGGCGGTCACGGTGCGCTGGTCTGCGCCTTGCGCAACCCGGGGCGTTACGGTTCGGTGTCGGCTTTTTCGCCGATCAACAATCCAATGGATTGCCCTTGGGGCCAGAAGGCGTTCTCCCGCTACTTGGGAGAAGACCGCTCGAAATGGCGGGAATGGGATGCCTGTGCATTGATTGCCGAGGCGCAGGAGAAGCTGCCATTGCTGGTGGACCAAGGCGATCGCGATGATTTCCTGGCCAACCAACTCAAGCCCGAAGCCTTGCAACAGGCGGCCAAGTCCGCCGGCCATCCGTTGGAGCTGCGCCTGCAACCGGGCTACGACCACAGCTACTTCTTCATCGCCAGCTTCATTGACGACCACTTGCAGCATCATGCGCGCGCTCTAAACGCCTAATGCAGGTAGAATCACGCCCTGACAAAAATCGGGGCGTTTTTTTATGCGTATTGGCCACGGCTACGATGTTCACCGTTTCGCTGAAGGCGACTTCATTACTCTGGGCGGCGTGCGGATCGCACACGGCTTCGGGCTGCTCGCGCATTCTGACGGTGATGTCCTGCTGCATGCCTTGAGCGATGCCTTGCTCGGCGCCGCGGCGCTGGGTGACATCGGCAAGCACTTCCCCGACACCGACCCGCAATTCAAGGGCGCCGACAGCCGCGTGCTGCTGCGCCATGTGGTCTCGCTGATCCATGCCAAGGGCTGGAAAGTCGGCAATGTCGACAACACCATTGTCGCCCAGGCGCCCAAGATGGCGCCGCACATCGAGTCGATGCGTCGCCTGATCGCCGAGGATCTTCAAGTTGAGCTGGACCAAGTGAACGTCAAGGCCACCACCACCGAAAAGCTTGGCTTCGTCGGCCGTGAAGAAGGCATCGCCGTCCATTCCGTTGCCTTGTTGCTGCGCCCATGACCGAACTGGAACTGTTGGGGCCGCGTGCCTACGGCCCATCGCTGGGCAGCGCGGTCCTCAAGGCCACCGCTGAAGATTTCCAGGTCGACGAAGTGCTCGATATCCCGTTGACGGGCGATGGCGAGCATTTGTGGATCTGGGTAGAAAAGCGCGGCCTGAACACTGAAGAGGCCGCCCGGCGCATCGCCAAGGCCGCCGGCGTGCCGTTGCGCACCGTCAGCTACGCCGGGCTCAAGGATCGCCAGGCCCTGACCCGCCAGTGGTTCAGCGTCCAACTGCCGGGCAAGGCCGATCCCGACCTGTCGGCGGCGCAGAACGACACGCTGAAGATCCTCAAGACCGGCCGGCATCGACGCAAGCTGCAACGTGGCGCGCACTCGGCCAATGGCTTCACCCTGCGCCTGACCCAGTTCAAGGGGGACGTGGCCGCCATCGAGGCGCGGCTGCAACAGATCATGCGCCAGGGCATCCCCAATTATTTCGGCGCCCAGCGCTTCGGCCATGACGGCGGCAATGTCGCCGATGCCCGTGCCTGGGCCGCGCGCAAGGCCTTGCCGGAACAGCGCAATGTGCGCTCGCGACTGTTGTCCACCGCCCGCAGCTTCCTGTTCAACCGGGTGCTGGCGGCGCGGGTCGCCGATGGCACCTGGCAACAAGCGCAGGTCGGCGACTTGCTGGCCTTCACTGACAGCCGCAGTTTTTTCCCGGCCGGTGAGGCTGAATGCAGCGATCCACGCCTGGCGATCCTCGATCTGCATCCGACCGGGCCGCAGTGGGGCGAGGGGCCATCGCCTGCCGCTGGCGCGACCTTTGAGTTGGAGCAGGCCATCGCCGAGGGCGAGGCCGATCTGCGGGACTGGTTGATAAACGCGGGAATGAGTCACGAACGTCGCATCCTGCGACTGCCCATTGGCGGGCTGTCGTGGCATTATCCCCAGCCTGACATTCTGCAATTGGAATTCGTCCTGCCGGCCGGATGTTTCGCCACTGTCTTGGTGCGCGAACTCGTCGATCTGGTGCCGGTGGGGCAGACGGACAGCCCATGCGTATTCTGATTTCTAACGACGACGGGGTGACAGCACCCGGTCTTGCCGCGCTTTATGCTGCGCTGGCGGATTTTGCCGAGTGCGTGGTAATCGCTCCGGACCAGGACAAAAGCGGCGCCAGCAGCTCGCTGACGCTCGACCGTCCGTTGCACCCTTGCTATCTGGATAACGGTTTCATCAGCCTCAACGGGACCCCGACCGATTGCGTGCACCTGGGTATCAACGGGTTGCTGGAACGAGCACCGGACATGGTGGTGTCGGGCATCAACCTGGGCGCCAACCTGGGCGATGACGTGCTGTATTCCGGCACGGTCGCCGCTGCCCTGGAAGGTCGCTTCCTGGGGAAAACGTCGTTCGCCTTTTCCTTTGTTTCACGCCAGGTCGACAACTTGCCGACCGCCGCCTACTTCGCCCGTAAGTTGGTCGAAGCCCACGGTGCGCTGGACCTGCCGCCACGTACGGTGTTGAACGTGAATATCCCGAATCTGCCGCTCGATCATATCCGTGGCATCCAGCTCACGCGCCTGGGCCACCGCGCCCGCGCTGCCAGGCCCATGCACGTGGTCGACCCACGCGGCAAGGCCGGCTACTGGATCGCCGCCGCCGGGGATGCGGAGGACGGAGGGCCGGGCACCGACTTCCATGCGGTGATGCAAGGTTATGTCTCGATCACGCCGTTGCAGTTCGATCGCACCTTCAATGACGCCTTTCGAAACCTCGATGGCTGGCTGGAGGGGCTGCGCTGATGGCTCGTGAGCAAGACGATATGATGCGCCGCGGGATTGGCATGACCTCCCAGCGGACCCGTGAACGACTGATCCAGCGTCTCTACGAAGAGGGGCTGTCCAACGCCCAGGTGTTGGAGGTGATTCGCCGCACGCCGCGGCACCTGTTCGTCGATGAAGCCCTGGCCCATCGCGCCTATGAAGACACGGCGTTGCCCATCGGCCACAACCAGACCATTTCCCAGCCGTACATGGTGGCCCGCATGAGCGAGTTGCTGCTGGAGGCGGGGCCGCTGGACAAGGTGCTGGAGATCGGGACCGGTTCGGGTTACCAGACGGCGGTGTTGTCGCAGTTGGTCGAGCGGGTGTTTTCCGTCGAGCGGATCAAGGTGCTGCAGGATCGCGCCAAGGAACGCCTGGTGGAGCTGAACCTGCGCAACGTGGTGTTTCGTTGGGGCGATGGCTGGGAAGGGTGGCCGGCCTTGGCGCCATACAACGGCATCATCGTGACCGCGGTGGCCACCGACGTGCCCCAGGCCCTGCTGGATCAGCTCGCCCCTGGTGGACGGCTGGTCATTCCCGTGGGCGCCGGTGAAGTCCAGCAATTGATGCTGATCGTGCGCGAAGAACACGGTTTTTCGCGACACGTCCTGGGAGCGGTGCGGTTCGTGCCGTTGCTCAATGGACCGTTGGCCTGAGCATTTATAAACAGGCGCTGAATTCCGTGGCCAAGCCTGTGTCTTACAGCGGCACCGATTCGCTGAACAGAGCCCAATGGCGTCGAGCAAACGTGTGCGGCGGCGCGTTGCGCTTCATTAATAGAGGCGCAGTCGTTGCCAGCTATATTTGTATGAACGCTGCCTGGACAGGCAGCCTCCAATTTTTCAGCCACCACAAAGGGAGCGGCGGGTGAGTCTCACAGTCATTGCGCAGCGTATGGGTATCACGAGCTTTCAGCGCCTGGTGACTGGCCTTGTCTTGAGCACTTTGCTGGTCGGTTGTTCCAGTACGCCGTCGAGCAATGTCCGGGTTGTCGATCGCAACAGCGCAACACCTCAACGTCCTACGGTAACGACCGGCCAATATGTAGTCCGTCGCGGCGATACGCTGTTTTCCATCGCTTTTCGCTACGGCTGGGACTACAAGGCCCTCGCGGCGCGCAACAACATTCCTGCGCCTTATACGATTCACCCCGGTCAGACGATTCGCTTCGATGGCCGTAGCGGTTCAACGCCTACCGCGGTGGTGACACAGTCCGGTTCGACGGCTTCGTCGTCGAGCAAAACCACTGTCATTCGCCGGCCGGCGGGGTCTGGGGCAGCGGTAATACCGTCCGTCGCGAGCAAACCGGCCCCTGCTCCGATGCCTCCTGCAGGTCCCGCCCCGACTGGCTGGGGATGGCCTTCTAATGGCGTTCTCATTGGAAAATTCTCTTCAAACGGTAGTTTGAATAAAGGAATTGATATCGCCGGGGATTTGGGACAGCCTGTTTTAGCCGCGTCTGATGGCACGGTTGTGTACGCCGGGAGTGGTTTGAGGGGCTACGGCGAACTCGTGATCATCAAACACAGCGATACCTACGTCAGTGCCTACGGTCACAACCGCAGGCTGTTGGTTCGGGAGGGGCAGCAGGTCAAGGTCGGACAGACAATTGCCGAAATGGGATCAACGGGAACGGACCGGGTGAAACTGCACTTTGAGATTCGCCGACAAGGTAAACCAGTCGATCCGCTGCAATTCCTGCCACGTCGTTGATTTGATTGTCAGCCTGTTCCGTCACGTAGAGGGAACAGGCTCCAGCGTTGCCAAGGATAAAGGCGTCGCTTGAGCTTGAGGTCGAACTCACCAAAGGACTATAACAATGGCTCTCAGTAAAGAAGTGCCGGAGTTTGACATCGACGATGAGGTTCTCCTTATGGAGACCGGCATCGCTATGGATTCGATGTCGAATGATGAAGGGGCGACTCCACCTTCCGTTCGTGCCAAATCCAGACACTCCGCTTCACTTAAACAACATAAGTACATCGATTACACCCGGGCGCTCGACGCAACCCAGTTGTACCTCAATGAAATCGGTTTCTCGCCACTGCTCTCCCCCGAGGAAGAAGTTCATTTTGCGCGGCTGTCGCAAAGTGGCGACCCGGCCGGTCGAAAACGCATGATTGAAAGCAACTTGCGCCTGGTGGTGAAAATCGCCCGACGCTACGTCAATCGTGGGCTTTCGCTGCTGGACCTGATCGAAGAGGGCAACCTGGGCCTGATTCGCGCCGTCGAGAAATTCGACCCCGAGCGCGGCTTCCGCTTCTCGACCTACGCGACCTGGTGGATCCGCCAGACCATCGAACGGGCGATCATGAACCAGACCCGGACGATCCGGTTGCCGATTCATGTGGTCAAGGAACTGAACGTCTACTTGCGGGCCGCCCGCGAGTTGACCCAGAAACTCGACCATGAACCGTCACCCGAGGAAATCGCCAACCTGCTGGAAAAACCGGTGGGTGAGGTCAAGCGCATGCTTGGGCTCAACGAGCGGGTCTCCTCGGTGGACGTTTCCCTGGGGCCGGACTCGGATAAAACCTTGCTGGACACCCTCACCGATGATCGACCTACCGATCCATGCGAGCTGTTGCAGGACGATGACCTGTCCCAGAGCATCGACCAGTGGCTTTCGGAGCTGACCGACAAGCAACGGGAAGTGGTGATCCGCCGCTTCGGCTTGCGGGGGCATGAAAGCAGCACCCTTGAAGATGTAGGCCTGGAGATTGGTTTGACCCGTGAACGGGTCAGGCAGATCCAGGTGGAAGGCCTCAAGCGTCTCCGGGAGATCCTGGAGAAGAATGGCCTGTCGAGTGAGTCGCTGTTTCAATAACCCGATTGCAGCGCAGCAAGAAAAGCCCCGACTGGTTCGGGGCTTTTCCGTTTCCGAAGGGGTGTTTTTCCAGGGCCGCTCTATTTGTAGGTTCGACTTGTAAGCCTTTGCCTAGTGTTGCGTAAGTGATCGGTTCCTCATTGGCGGGACAGACAGCCATAAGTGTCCTTATTTTTTTGTACTTATATGATTTATAAGGACTTTTATTTTGTGAATGTGGCGTGACAGAGCAAGCCACCTGTATCAGCCGCGTTGCACTCGCCTGGGAAAATACTAATATCAGTCCTGTGTCGACGGACAGACACACCCGTCAAGGATGATGGGAAGGAAGGACATCGCAGGACGCGATTCATCAGGACGATGAATAGGATTAAAGGGATTAGGGAAAAAATGTGGGCGGGTCAAACCGCCCCTTTTTTTTGCCTGCGATTTCTTGAGTCCGAGAAAGCAAAAAGGCCCGCAAAGGGCCTTTTCAGCGAACGATGGGTAATCAGCGTTCCAGGTCTGCGATCTTGCCAGTCTTGCCATCCCACTCTTCGGCGTCGGGCAGAGCGTCTTTCTTCTCAGTGATGTTCGGCCAGATGTCCGCCAGTTCGGCGTTCAGCTCGATGAAGTTCTCCATGCCGGCCGGCACTTCGTCTTCCGAAAAGATGGCGTTCGCCGGGCATTCCGGTTCACACAGGGCGCAGTCGATGCACTCGTCCGGGTGAATGACCAGGAAGTTCGGGCCTTCGTAGAAGCAGTCCACCGGACAGACTTCTACACAATCGGTGTACTTGCACTTGATGCAGTTGTCGGTGACGACGAAGGTCATTTCTAATTCTCTCCTCAGGCGGCGGCAGCGAAGACCCTTCACGGTGGGCTCGCAAGGTTTGGGAGCGATAGTCTGCGAACCAGGCTAAAAGCCCGCAGCATCCCAAACCGCGCGAGATTCTAACAGCTTGAAAGCCTGTGCGTTAGATCCGTGTCTTCAATGTATAGAGTAAATCGAGCGCCCGGCGTGGGGTCAGGTCGTCCAGATCGAGTTTGGCCAGCTCGTCGAGCACCGGATGTGGCAGGCTGGCGAACAGATCGCTTTGCTGCGGTGCGGCCGGTTTGCCCTTGGTCGGGCGTGGCGCTTCGTGGGGCAGGCTGGTGGTTTCCAGGCGGCTCAGGTGCTCACGGGCACGGCTGATCACTTCGCTCGGCACGCCGGCCAATTGTGCCACTGCCAGGCCGTAGCTCTGGCTGGCCGGGCCGGGCAGCACATGGTGCAGGAACACGATACGCTCGTTGTGCTCGGTGGCGTTGAGGTGCACGTTGGCCACCAGCGGCTGGCTTTCCGGCAATACGGTGAGTTCGAAGTAGTGAGTGGCGAACAACGTGTAGGCCCGCAGGTGAGCGAGGCGTTCGGCCGCCGCCCAGGCCAGGGACAAGCCGTCGAAGGTACTGGTGCCACGTCCGACTTCGTCCATCAGCACCAGGCTGCGTTCGGTGGCGTTGTGCAGGATGTTCGCGGTTTCGCTCATCTCCACCATGAAGGTCGAACGCCCACCGGCCAGGTCGTCGCTGGAACCGATCCGGGTGAAAATCCGGTCCACCAGGGACAATTCGCAACTGGCCGCCGGGACGAAACTGCCGATGTGGGCCAGCAGCACGATCAACGCGGTCTGGCGCATGTAGGTGGATTTACCGCCCATGTTCGGACCGGTGATCACCAGCATGCGGGTGTTGTCGTCCAGGCTCAGGTCGTTGGCCACGAACGGCGTGGTCAGCACTTGCTCGACCACCGGGTGACGACCCTGGCTGATGCGCATGCACGGCTCGCTGACGAAGCGCGGGCAATTCAGGTCCAGGTTCAGCGCACGTTCGGCCAGGTTGCTCAGCACATCCAGTTCCGCCAAGGCACCGGCGGTGTCCTGCAAGGGTGGCAATTGGCTGATGAGGTCCTCGAGCAATGCTTCGTAGAGCATCTTTTCCCGGGCCAGGGCGCGGCTCTTGGCGGACAGCGCCTTGTCTTCGAACGCCTTGAGTTCCGGGGTGATGAAGCGCTCGGCGCCCTTGAGGGTCTGGCGGCGAACATAATCGGCCGGGGCCTGCTCGGCCTGCTTGCTCGGCAGTTCGATGAAGTAGCCGTGGATGCGGTTGTAGCCGACCTTGAGGTTAGCCAGGCCGGTGCGGGCTTTTTCCCGGGCTTCGAGGTCGATCAGGAACTGGCCGGCGTTCTCGCTCAGCGCTTGCAACTCGTCGAGTTCGGCGTCGTAGCCGGTTTTCAGCACGCCACCGTCGCGGATCACCGCCGGTGGGTTGTCGATAATGGCTTTTTCCAGCAGCGCGGCCAGTTCCGGGTAGGTGCTGGTGGTGCGCGCCAGTTGTTGCAGGTGCGGCGCTTCGAGGTCGGTCATCGCCACTTGCAGTTCGGGCAAGGCGCCGAGGGCATCGCGCAGGCGCGCCAGGTCACGGGGACGGGCGTTGCGCAGGCCGATACGGGCGAGGATGCGCTCGATGTCACCGATTTCCTTGAGCTGCGGTTGCAACTGCTCGAAGCGATAACGATCCAGCAGGCAAGTAATGGAGGATTGACGCGCCAGCAGCACGGTCAGGTCCCGCAGCGGCCGATTCAACCAGCGGGTCAGCAGGCGGCTACCCATGGCGGTCTGGCAGCGATCGACCACCGATTGCAACGTGTTGTCGCGCCCGCCGGCCAGGTTGGTGTCCAGTTCCAGGTTGCGGCGGCTCGCGCCGTCCAGCACCACGGTGTCATCCAGGCGTTCGTGACGCAGGCTGCGCAAGTGGGGCAGGGCGGTGCGCTGGGTTTCCTTGGCGTAGGCCAGCAGGCAACCGGCCGCGCCAATGGCCAGGGTCAGGTTTTCGCAGCCGAAGCCCTTGAGGTCCTGGGTGGAGAACTGCTGGCAGAGACTTTTCAGCGCCGAATCACGCTCGAAATCCCACGGCGCCCGACGACGCACGCCACGGCGTTTTTCTGCCGGTAGGTCTTTGGGCCAGTCGTCCGGGATCAACAGCTCCACCGGATTGACCCGCTCCAGCTCCGCCAGCAGGTTTTCCCAGCCCTTGATTTCCAGCACCGAGAAATTGCCGCTGGTGATGTCCAGCACCGCCAGGCCGAACAGGCGTTCATCCCCCAGCACCGCGGCGATCAGGTTGTCCCGGCGTTCATCCAGCAAGGCCTCGTCACTGACCGTACCCGGGGTGATGATCCGCACGACTTGGCGTTCCACGGGGCCCTTGCTGGTAGCCGGGTCGCCGACTTGCTCGCAGATCACCACGGATTCGCCGAGCTTGACCAGCTTCGCCAGGTAACCTTCCGCCGCGTGGTAAGGAATCCCACACATCGGAATCGCCATGCCCGCCGATTGCCCACGCGCCGTCAGGGTGATGTCCAACAGCTTGGCGGCCTTCTTCGCGTCCTCGTAGAAGATCTCGTAGAAGTCGCCCATGCGGTAGAACATCAGCTGGTCGGGGTGCTGGTTCTTCAGGCGCCAGTATTGCTGCATCATGGGCGTGTGGGAGGATAGGTCGTTCACGGCTGTATTCATGGGTGTCAGGGAAGCTCGTTGAAAGGTGTGGGGCAAAAGGAGGGGCATTGGCCCGGCTTTTCCGCGATGGGCGCAAGGTTAACATGGGCGGTCTGGTGCTACCCAGCGTTTGGGATTGTGTGTATATCCGTTGCTGCGGTAACGGCTACTTATGGTTCCGCCCTTACGGCGGCTCACTTTCGAAGAGCGCGAAAGTAAGCAAAGCGCTTTTGCCCCACCACTCGGTGCCTCGCCTAGGCTCGGCATGCCTGAACGAAGGCATTGCTCCGTGGGCCGCCGCGAAGGGCCATCCATGGCCCAGCGCGGCTAACCCGGCATCCATGCCGGGTTGCCCACTGCGCAATACCTTCGTTCAGCCAGCGTGGTTAATGGGGCGCCGAGATCAACGTCCACCGCGAGGCGGCCTGATAGCCGACCTGGCTCTTCCGGTCGTACTCCGAACCAATTGTGGGAGCGAGCCTGCTCGCGAAGGCGGCCTGATAGCCGACCTGATTCTCCGGTTGTGTCCCGATCCAACTGTGGGAGCGAGCTTGCTCGCGATGACGGCTGCCAATACAACTTGGTGGTAACTGGACTACCGCTATCGCGAGCAAGCTCGCTCCCACAGTGATTACTCGGGTTTCTCTTAAAAGGCCTACCTCACTTCAACCACATCCAACGCCCGATTCGCCAGCAATTGGCCCAGCTCAATCATCTGTTGGACCCCCAACGCGATATGTCGTCGTGAGCCCTCCAGGTCGAACGCCAGGTCGCTGACCATCGCATTGGCCGAGGCCAGGGTTTCGCTGAGGTTGGCGAGCAGGCATTCGGCGTCGATGTCGGGGGCGATGATGAAAAGGGTGTCGGGTGTGTCGCAGGTTTCTTTGTCGGCTTTCGGCTTGAGGTAATAGTCCAGGGCGCGGGTGGCCGCGTCATCGAGTTTCTTCGTGTTGCGGGAGACGTGATCGTCCGGGGGATTTGGAGTGTTCTTCGGCATTCTATGGATCCTTGAAGTTGAGCCACCACTCACTCGCGACTAAACGAGGGGCGGCAGCTGTACGCAGGTTAGTCGACCGGGGATCCAAGAAACCGGCGCGCCCGAGGGCGCCCTGCGCACAGCTACCATCAAGTGCAGGAATAGAAGTACCTGACTGAATGGAGCAATGAGCACCTTGGAATACCGAGCGACTAAACCCGATCACTGATGGGCAGTGACGAGTCCAAAGTACCGATGGGATCCAAGGTGGACAAGCCGGCGGATTCTGGCGCAGTTGTAGGCAGAGGCGCAAGGCGATGTAGCCTGGTGTCGCACATTTGAAGGACGGGGGCGGAGCCTTTTCCTAAGGGAGTGTAGGGCGATTCCGTGGCGAGGGAGCTCGCTCCCGCTGGGCTGCGCAGCAGACCCTTTTTGTGGGCGCCTCGCACCCAAGCGGGAGCAAGCTCCCTCGCCACAATGAATTCAAAAGGCTTGCATTGCATATTTATGCAAAACAGCATTTGTCTTCTGCGAAAAGAACAAGCATTATGCGCGTTATGCAAAAACGCAACGTTTCTACCGTATTAAGAGCATTGCTCGATCAGCACGGGATCTCCCCCACGGAGCTTCACCGGCGTACCGGCGTGCCTCAGTCCACCCTCTCGCGGATCCTCAGCGGCAAGATCGTCGATCCTTCGGATAAACACATCTCGAAGATCGCCGAGTACTTTGCCGTGAGCACCGACCAGTTGCGCGGGCGCGCAGACGTTGTGCCCGCCGGCAATGTTCGCCGCGATGAGCCGCATTCCGAACTCAAGGACATAAGCCTGTGGGACGACGAAACACCCGTCGAAGAAGACGAAGTGTCGGTCCCTTTTCTGCGCGAGGTTGAATTGGCTGCTGGATCAGGAAGATTCGTCATCGAGGAAAGCGAGCGCTCAAGCCTGCGCTTCGGTAAGCGCAGCCTGCGCCATAACGGCGTGCAGTTCGACCAGGCCAAGTGCGTGACGGTACGCGGCAACAGCATGTTGCCGGTGCTGCGCGACGGTGCCACGGTCGGGGTGAACGCAGGCAAGTGTGGAATCGGCGACATCGTCGACGGTGACCTCTACGCCATCAATCACAACGGCCAACTGCGAGTGAAGCAGCTTTACCGCTTGCCCACCGGCATCCGCCTGCGCAGCTTCAACCGCGACGAACATCCGGATGAGGACTACACGTTCCAGGAAATGCAGGACGAGCAAATCGTCATCCTCGGTCACGTCTTCTGGTGGGGCATGTACGCCCGTTAACCCCTCCGCTGTCAGATAAAACCCGCCGCCGTGCGGGTTTTTTTTCGTCTCCCGAAAGCCCTCAACCCCTGTATTTACGAGGGGCTTATGCGTCTATGCATTCTTAGCGCATAAATAAATGCATTTACGCATTGACTGTATATGCATCCATGCATATTCTGTGTCCAAGCCGCTCGACAAAGCGGCTGGCAACAAAGCTCTTTAGTTCCACCAACAGGCAGCGATGAACCGGCCTTAACGGTTCAGAGGGTTGGCAACTGACCCGGGTGTGCAGCGTAAAGCACCAGAAGCAGTTATCCGGCGGGCAGGGACCGCGGCCGGAGGAACAATTTGAATGGATCCGTACCGCGCCAGTCGCGCCGAAAGATCAAGCGCATTACTGAAAAGCCTGGGCGACCGGGCTTTTTGGAATGCCTGCACCGTGAGGTGCGTTCAACCACATCACCGCCGCCAATGGAGGGCTTTCAATGCTGAAGGATTTCAGATGCGGTCACTGCAAACGACTTCTGGCCCGCGTGGGCGAGAACACCGAACTCCAGATCAAATGTTCCCGGTGTGGGACGTTGAATCATGGGAAGGCCCTGAGCCTCGAGTTATCGCCGTTGAGCGACATGGATGCGGAATGCTCCGCGCAAAAACATCGACTCTTAAGGTGAACGCATGAAAAAAATCAAACGTCTTATCGGCTCGTTCGTTCTGTCCATGGCGCTGTTGGCGGCTGGCGGTGCTGCCTTCGCAGCCAACCTGGTTGTGAACGGCAGCTTTGAAACCCCAGGTTGTGGCAATGACTGCGTACTGAATACCCCGGCCCAAGCCGACTTCGTGACCGGTTGGACCACGTTTCTGTCAGGCGTGGAGTACATCAATGTCAGAGCTGCCATTGGCAGTTCGGTCGCCGCCGAAGGTGTAATGAGCGTCGACCTCGCCAACTACACCTATCAAAACGGTGGTGGCATCCAGCAGAACATCAACACGGTAGTAGGCGCACGTTATCGCCTGACGTTCAGTGCCGGCAGTTCCAGGTACGTGAACCGCACGGGGACCGGCATCATCAACGTCAAGGTGGCAGGCCAGACCACCCGTTTCGACACCCCTGTCGCCACCAGTGATGCGACCGTATGGGAAACCAAAACCTACGATTTCACCGCGGTGAGCGATCAAACCACGTTGAGCTTCTGGAATGAGCAAGATCCGAATGCTCACTTCGCCTTTATCGACAACGTCATTGTCGAGCGACTGTAAACGTCGCCGGCCTTACGCACGATCCCGTCAAGCTTAATTTATCCAAAGGAAATCAATTATGAAAAAATTGCTCAGCATGCTGCTCGCAGCCGTCCTGGCTACCCAGGCCATCCAAGCCATTGCCGAAACCTCGCCTGTCGGTTCCTGGCAATTCGCTTCCTACCATGTTCCGGGTGGCGGTTTTTATGCCAACCAAACGATCTGTTTCAAAGAAGACAATACCTGGTACTCGAGCTCCCAGGCCGGCTGGAAGGGCGCATGGTTCCAGAACGGGGACGATCTCCAATGGAACGGGAGTGTGCCGATGCCGGGGGCAGGAAGCGCCAACAATCTCGCGACCATTGCCATGGGTAAGTTCGTTGCCGCAGGTTCGATGTCGGGTAACTACGCGGAATGGGCAGCACCCAGTGCGCTACCGCTGCCTTGGGACAGGCACTACACCTACACCATGACTTACAAAGGCGCGACCTGCGCTGCGCCAAAGTGATGTCAGCCTTCAATGACCTGACAAACGTTTGAACGCCGCTTCCAGTGACTTAACGGGTTGCAACGACCCACATCCCTTTCAACTTCAAACAACTTCCCCGCCCAATCTTAATCACCCCAGGAAACGAGACATGACAAACGAGCAACAAGCGTTGCTGGACATGCCGATCTGGCTGGTCATCGTGCTCGCCCTGGTGGGCGGGGTGTCCGGCGAGATGTGGCGCGCTGACAAGGAGGGCGCCCGTGGCTGGCCGTTGCTGCGCCGCGTGGTGCTGCGCTCCGGTGCCTGCGTGGTCTGCGGGGTTTCGGCAACCATGCTGTTGTATGCCCTCGGCATGTCGATCTGGAGTGCTTGCGCCCTGGGTTGCCTGACCGCCATGGCCGGTGCCGATGTGGCGATCGGTCTTTACGAGCGCTGGGTCGCCAAGCGGATCGGCGTTTGCGAAGTGCCACCGCGGGACCTTCCTCCCGACCAGCCGTGAACCCACATCGCTGATCCATACACAAGGAGGCGATCAATGTCCGTCCTTATCGAAAAACCGTCGCAGCTGTTCGCCGCCATTGCCCAGACGCTGCGCAGCACTTATCCCACCTTGAAAGTCGGTAGCCCTCAGGAGTTCGATGGCACCGACGACCAACCCTGGGTGCTGATTGCCATTGAACGCGATGCGTCAGGCAACCGCGCCAATGACGGGCGTATCGCCCATGTCCTGACGGTTTCCCTGCAAGTGGTCATGGCCGTTCCAGGCTGGGAGGCCTGCGATCTGGCCGGTGAATTGAAACACCTGGTCGTGGATAACCGCTGGGGCCTGTCGGGTGATCAATGCGATCTGCCCACGGAGATCGATGGCATCGCATCCACGTTCATCCACGAAGCGCGGGTGTACAGCGCCTGGACCCTTTCCTTCAACCAAACCCTGTACCTCGGCCCGACGCTGCTGGAGGACCCGTTGGGCATCCCGAAATTTGCCCGTACCTGGGAAGTGTCGAACATCGACGACCCGGATCAATACACCGCACTCGAGGGCTGAGCCATGTTCGATGGGCTGTTACGGATGCATCTGGGGCCGATCATCGAGCGTCTGGCACAGATGGAAACCGAGCTGGAAGACCTGCATCGGCGTGCGGAGAGTTTCTGCCGCATCGGCGTTTGCCAGGAAGTCGATGCGGCCAGCAACACCTGCAAGGTCAGCCATGGCGGGTTGCTGACACCGGCGATCCGCTTTTTCAATCCGAGCGCCGGTGCCCAGAGCGAGTCGCGGATTCCGTCCGTGGGCGAGCAGTGCCTGTTGCTGAACCATGGCGGCGGCGAGAGCGGCGGGCAGGCGGTGGCGTTGTTCGGCCTCAACGGCGGTCAGTTCCCGCCCGTCTCGACCCAGGCCTCGCTGACGCGGCGCCTCTATCAGGACGGTACGGAAAACGGCTACGACCATGCCAGCCATGTCCTGCACTGGCAAAACGGCCCGGCGGCGTTCAGCGGTTCCCGTGAAGCCCTCCAACTGAACATCGGCCCGTCGCGGTTGGCGATGAACGCCGAGGCCATCGAATTGCAAGTCGGCGCCGTCGGCATTCGGCTCGACGCTTCCGGTGTGCACCTGAGCGGCCCGGTGGTGGATCACCAGGGGCGCGTCATCAGTACCGCATAAGAGATTTCCTCATGATTGGAATCGATCGAAATACCGGCGCCACGGTCGACGACTGGCTGCAGTTCGTGCAGCGCGCCACCCGTGCATTGACCACGCCCTTGGGCACTCGCCAGAAGCGTCCGTTGTATGGCTGCGCACTCACGCAGTTGCTGGGGCAAAACCTCGGCGACGACCTGCTGATCCTCGCCCAGAGCCACGCGGCCCAAGCGTTCTACAACCCGGACAACGGCATCGATGATTTCGAGCCGCAGGTTATTGTCGCCAGCCGGCACGGTGCCGGATTGCTGCTGCGTTTCGCCGGCACCTGGAAAAACCGCAAACAGACTTTCGAGGTGGTGACATGAGCATGTTGATACCCGGCCAGAACCAACTGGCGGAACCGGCTATCGTCACCGTCGAAGCATTCGAGGACCTTCTTGCAGAGTTCAAGACCTTCGTGGTCGAGTACGTCGCCGCACGCTCTCCCGCCAGCGCGGCGAAGCTGGTGGACAGCCTCGAAAACGAAAGCGAACTGCTGACCCTGGCCCTGGAGGCGTTCTGTGTCCGGCTGCAAACCCACGAACGCAAATACAACGCTCGCATCAAGCAGATGCTGGCGTGGTGGGCCACCGGAACCAACCTCGATGCCCGCCTCGCGGACATGGGGCTCGAACGTCAGTTGCTCGACCCGGGCGACCCGGCGGCGTTCCCGCCCATCCCACCGGTCTACGAGAGCGACGATGACGCTCGGTTGCGTTATTACCTGGCGCCCCACGCCCCGGCAGCCGGCTCGCGGATGCAGTATCGGCGGGAGATTTTTACCTTGGGGGAACGGCCCGTCGTGAAGGTGGAAAACGCCTCGGCCGGTGTGGTGACAGTCACCTACACCTTCGACCCGGACGGTCGTGCGGCGCAGGTCAAGGACGGTAACGCACGCCGGACGGCGCCGGGCCAGGTCACGGTCACGGTGTTGTCCCGTGAGGGTGATGGGACGCCATCCGAAACGCTGCTCGACGGTGTTCGCCAGCATTTCGCTCGGCCTGATGTGCGACCGGAAACGGACCTCGTTATTGTCCAGGGCGCGCAGATCAAACCCTACAAAATCCGCGTCGTGGCGAAGATCAATGCCGGCCCGGATTCGGGCTTGACCCAGGTTGCCGCCGAACAGCAATTGCGGGAATACGCCGAGGCGTGTCATCGATTGGAAGGTCGAGTGGACCCGAGCTGGATCGACTACACGCTGCACAATGCCGGCGCGGTTCAGCTCCAGATTCTCGAACCCCTTGCACCGATGGTGACTACGGCTTTCCAAGCTCCGTACTGCACGGGCGTCGAGGTCGAGGTGGACACGTTATGAGTGACGACACACCTCGCCTGAGCCTGCTGCCGATCAACAGTTCGCCACTGGAACGGGCTTTGGATCTCGGTTTCGCCCGGCTGCTCGAACGCATCGATCCGCCGTTTCCCGAGCTGATGAACCCGGCGGCCACGCCCCTCGCATTCCTGCCGTATCTCGCGGCGGACCGCGGCGTCGGTGAGTGGAGCTCTGCAGCGCCTGAGACTGAAAAGCGCCTGACCGTTGAACTCGCCTGGCCCACCGCCCGGCAGGCCGGGACGCGAAAGGCGCTGGAAAATGCCGCCAAGGGTTTGCAGCTGATGCCTGAAGTACGCGCCTGGTATGAGCAAACGCCACCGGGCCCGCCCTACAGTTTTTCCGTCAGGGCGTTTACCGAGCAGCCCTACAGCGAAGCCGTCGATGCCCGTCTCGACCGTCGCCTGGCCGATGCCAAGAGCGAGCGCGACACCTTGACGGTGTCTGTCGGCTTGAGGGCCTTCGGCAGGCATGTCATCGGCGCCGCGACGCTGTGCGGCGAACTGACCACGGTTTATCCGGTTGTCATCGAAGGGCTGGAAGCCTCGGGCCAGGCCTTCATGGCCGCCGGGCTCTATACCGTCGAAACCTCCACTATTTATCCACAGGGGTCCTAAATGGCCGACTACTACACCCTGCTCACCGATGCGGGGATCGCCTACGAAACCGCCTGCAAGGCGGCGGGCACACCCATCAAGCTGTCGCAGATTTCCGTTGGTGACGGCGGCGGCGCGGAATACAACCCGGCCGCGACGGCGACGGCACTCAAGCGCGAAGTCTGGCGTGGGCCGCTCAATGCGCTGTTCCAGGATGAAACCAACCCGAGCTGGTTGCTGGCCGAGGTCACCATCCCTTCTGATGTAGGTGGCTGGTATGTGCGAGAGGCCGGGATCTGGACCGATACCGGCATCCTCTATGCGATTGTCAAATATCCGGAGTCGTTCAAACCGGTGTTGGCGACGTCTGGTTCGGGCAAAGAGTTCTACATTCGGTCGATTTTCGAGACCAGCAATGCCGAGCTGGTGACGTTGCTGATCGACGACACGGTGGTCAAGGCGACGCGGGCCTGGGTGGCCGGCTATGTGGCCGACGAACTCGCCAAACTCGACAGGAAGCAGTCGGTGCGGGTGGCGACAACGGCCAACATTGCCTTGAGTGGCGCGCAAGCCATCGATGGTGTTGCGGTGATCGCCGGGAATCGGGTCCTGGTCAAGTCCCAGACCTTGGCGAAAGACAACGGTATCTACGTGGTTGCGAACGGCGCTTGGGTTCGGGCAAAGGATGCCGATGCGAGCGTCGACGTGACTTCGGGGTTGATTGTCTCGGTGGAGGAGGGCGCGACGCTTGCCAACACGATCTGGCAGTTGATTACCGACGGTACGATTGTACTGGGCACTACGGCGTTGATGTTTCAGAACATCACTCAAGGATTTGCGCCGCTCAATTCGCCGGTGCTGCAGGGAGTCCCGACAGCTCCGACAGCCCCACTCAGTAACAACAATCAACAACTCGCGACGACCGCGTTTGTGCAGCGCGCCTTAGGCAATCATTCGAGCATTGGTGGGCTTGCCGCCAGTACGGTTCTGACGGCTTCCGCGTTTGGTCAGACATTCATAATTAACTCGGTTAATCCAATCAATATTACGTTGCCTCTCGCCAGCACTGGGTTTAATGGCGGAACCATAACCTTCACAAATGTATCGACAGGTAGTGCGGCCCTTGTTCTGCAAGGAACGGATTATGTGGCGGGGATGGCGGCGAATCAGCTTGTGCTCAAGACGATGGACAGCATCACTCTGTCAACGGGGGCGGGCATTACTTGGTATGCGGAGAACGGATCGATTCGGGATGTATTGTCTACAGCTTTCAAGGATGTGATGGCCGGTAAACTCAGTCTCGGACAACTTGGATTGGGAGTAACTACTGCGCCGGCCTTACCAACCTTCAAGGCTATTACACCCACCGGTTTGTATAAGGCTTATGGCGCAACGGTTCCAAACGAGGCGACACCCGAGGCACCTCCCGAGAGTGGCAATAAACTTATAGGGGTTCTGGCAATTTCGCCTCGCATTGATGCCACTTACTACCTTGCTTTTGAACATGGCGCTCTCAGCCGTGATAGGCGAATTTGGGTGGGACAATACAGCGAATATAGTAGCAACCCAGCAACACTGTTTTGGTCTCGATTGTCGACTAGTGAAGAGTTTGAAACATCGATAGGTTCGAGCGGCTATCAGAACTATCCGAACGGATTGATTCGCCAGTGGGGAACCTTCAATGCACCTTCTGTAGCAAGCGGTGCCTACACCGGACTGGTAATTTCATTGCCCAAAGCTTTTCCGAATGGCCTTCTTTCTTCCTCTGCAACGGTTCATAGCCAGGGGCTTTGCAGCGCTCAGCCCCGGCCTAACGGCTCCTCTAAGACCTCGTTGGTGATATGTGTGAATAACAATTCCACATTGTCATTAAGTAATATCAGTGGCACATGGGAATATTGGGGGTATTGAATATGGTTGTATTTTTTTGCGCCGAAACGGGTGGTTTTTATCCCGGCGAGCCTTATGGCGATGCGATCGGGAAGGCATGTGTAGAACTTACCCAGGAGGCTTACCGGGATTTGAGAGATGAGATTGATCAAGGCAAAGAAATAGCGGTTGTCGATGGGTGGCCAGAGGCGATTAGCCGGGTTGTACCGCCTGATCAATTGATCGCATTCGAGCGTGACTGGCGTGATTCGGAAATTCGAAGCACCGAATGGTTGGTTGCACGCCACCGCGAAGAACAGGATTTAGGGATGGCACCTACGCTGAATGCAGAGCAATTCCCAGAGTTGCTCTCCTATCGCCGGGCGCTTCGGGATTGGCCGCAAACAGCGACTTTTCCAAGCGCAGAGTTTCGGCCGATTGCCCCACTCTGGATCGCCGAGCAAACCGAATAGACGCCCCGCCTCGACGGGGCGTTTTCTTATCCGTCCAACACCCAACAGCCCCTTCTCAAGGGGTTTTTTCGTATCTGGAGAAACCCAAATGGCACCACGCCAAACCTACACCGTGCTCCTCCCATTCCCCATCGGTGGTGGTCACTGGTCGACCACCGGCCAGGAACTCGACCTGCTCGACGTCGAGGCCAATGCCTTGCGCAGCGCCGGTCGCCTGGAGCTGAAAAAAACCGAGGCTGGTGAACCGGTCTCTGCATCCACCCCGGCCAAAAAGGCCGCCACCAAGAAGGCTGAATAACTATGGCTGAGGTTTTGAACTTCGAGCACAACGGCATTACCGTCAATGCCACTGAATCTCCCGAGGCCATGGGTGGCCTGGGTGACAACGTCATCGGGCTGGTCGGCACCGCGCCGAATGCCAACCCGCTGATTCCGAAAAACACCCCGTTCCGTATCAACAGCTTCACCACCCAGGCCCAGTTGGACCCGACCGGTGTCGAAGCGGGGACGTTGTTCCACGCCGTCTACCAGATCCTCAAGGTAGTCAAGGTGCCGGTGTACGTGGTCATCGTCGAAGAGGGCGCCACGCTGGCCGACACGCAGAACAACGTGATCGGCGGCATCGAAGCACAGACCGGGCGCAAGTTGGGCTTGGCCGCGTTGAGTGGGGTCGCTGAAGACCTGACCATCATCGGCGCGCCAGGCTTCACCGGCACCAAGGCCGTGGCCAGCGAGTTCGCCTCGTTTGGCAAGCGTATCAAGGCCCGTGTGGTACTCGATGGCAAGGACGCCGCGGTCGCCGATCAAGTGACTTACAGCCAGGAACTGGGCGGCGCGGACCTTGGTTTCGACCGTTGCCTGGTGGTGCACAACATGCCTGCGGTGTATTCCAAGGCCGCGAAGAAAAACGTCTTCCTGGCCCCGTCGAGCCTGGCCATCGCCGCCCTCGCCAAGGTCAAGCAATGGGAGAGCCCGGGCAACCAGGTCACCTACGCCGAAGACGTTTCCCGCACCGTCGAATACAACATCCTCGACACTTCCACCGAAGGCGATCTGCTGAACCGCTACGGCGTCAGCTACTACGCCCGGACCATCCTCGGCGGCTTCTCGCTGCTGGGCAACCGCTCCATCACCGGCAAGTTCATCAGCTACGTCGGCCTGGAAGATGCCATCAGCCGCAAGCTGGTGAAAGCCGGCCAGAAAGCCATGGCCAAGAACCTGACCAAGTCGTTCATGGACCAGGAGGTCAAGCGCATCAACGACTGGCTGCAAACCCTGGTCGCCGACGAAACCATCCCGGGCGGCAGCGTGTACCTGCACCCGGAATTGAACAGCGTCGAGAAGTACAAGAACGGCACCTGGTACGTGGTCATCGACTACGGCCGCTACGCGCCGAACGAACACATGATTTATCAACTCAATGCCCGCGATGAAATCATCGAGCAGTTCCTGGAGGACGTTCTCTAATGTTTACCAACCGCGTAAGACAGGCCATCGCGGCCACCCTGCAGGGCCTGCCGTTGTCGGCGACCGTGGAAGATTTCACCCCGCCGAAGATCGAATTCGAGATGGAAGAGATGCGTGGCGGCCGTTTCATTGGCGAGGAAATGGCCAAGGCTGGCAAAGCGCTGACGGCCAAGCTGACGCTGCAAGGCCTCGGTCCGGAAATCATGCTGGCGCTGGGCGTGAGTGTGGGCGACGACATTCTGCTGAATGTGCGTGAAGCCGGCCAGGACCAGGACGGCAACACCTGGTTCACCTACCACACGGTGGGCGGCAAGTTGAAGTCCCTTGAGGAAACGACGCTGAAAATGAACGAGAAGCCCAAGACCATCCTTGATCTGTCCTGCCGCACCTACAACCGCCTGGAAAACGGCGTCCCGGTGATCGATATCGACGTGCGCACCCAGAAGTTCGTGCTCAACGGCATCGACATCCTCGGCGATGCTCGCCGTGCGGTGTTGTTGCCGTAAACGAATGCCCGTCAGTTGAACCCAATCCCTGTGGGAGCGAGCTTGCTCGCGATAGCGGTGTGTCAGCCAACATCGATGCTGACTGATCCGACGTCATCGCGAGCAAGCTCGCTCCCACAGGTTGTCCTCTGATTTATCAAGGAACCGATTCCATGTCCTGGACGCCTCCCGTTCACGTCTTGCTGTCGCCGATCGCCGGTGACGACGAAACGCAGATCGAGCAACTCCCCCTCAAGCCGCTGTACTACGCCGCGCAAAAAGACGCCCTGGCCCGCGCCGGCGATGACGAAGACGATCAGTTCTTCGAGTTGGCCAAACTGGCCACCGGGCTGTCGGTCAAGGAACTCGACCAGCTCAAGCGCCCGGACTACGTGAGCATTGCGCAGTACGTGCATGAAATGTCCACCCGTCCGACGTCCCACTTCCTGGAACAGGTGGCCGGCGCACCCGTCGACCCTGACCAGGTACAGCTGCTGCAACCGCTCGACGTCGCGGGCCGCAGCATGACTTCGCTGACCCTGGAAATGCCGGTGCTGCGGGCCACCAAGGCGATGAAGAAACTGAAGACGGCCAAGGAACGCGCGGAGTTCATCACCGCCCACTGCACTGGCCTGATGATTCCCGATCTCGATCGGCTGACCGTGCCTGACTGGACCCAGTTGCAGGTGCGCATCGACGATTTTTTAAACAAACCGGCGGACTTCTTTCGGAGCGCGACATCGAAGTGATCCTCGATGTGGTGCCGCTCATTTACTCGGTAAGTGAGGCGGAAATCCTGGAGTGGGACGCCGGCAAGGCCTTGCGCCGCTACGACATCGCGATCGCTCGCCTTGGCGTGAAACAGGAGTAGAGCGGGATGGCGGACGATAGATATTCGCTCAAATACGCAGCCTTCAACGAGAATGGGTTGGCATTCGGTAATACCAGCCTCACCAGTGGCGTGTCGGCGCAAGGCGCGTTCGCCAGGGATCAACTGGCGAGCCTCGATCTGGCGTTGGAAACACTCGGGCTCAAGCTCGGCCTGCTGACAACGGCAATCGAGTCGCTGACCGTGAAGCTGTCGGCGCAACGATTGTTCTCCCAAACGATGGGCGCCGACGCCAAGGGCGAGTCGGCCAGTGAGCCAAAGGGCAAGCCGAGTGGCGGTATCGAACCACCGGCGCTGCTCAAGCCCGCGATAGCGATGGATTCGGCCATGGCCGATCTGAAAAAGGCCACCCAATTCGGGCCGCGCCAGATTCAACAGGTGGCTGAGTCAACCCAGCAGATCGCCACCGCACCGTTGGTGGCGGCCAGGGGCACCACGGCGGTTGAAGTGGTGAGGATGCAAAGCCTGGCGGCGGGGAAGGGCATCGGTAGCGATGTGCTCGATGCCTCTGACCGACAGTTGGCGCTGTCGCGTTTTGCCTCGGATGCTGGCGTCACTGCGACGGCGTTCGAGATGCCGGCCATGAAGGCCGCCGAAATGCTGGCCGACTGGCGCATTTCCATGAAGCTCAGCGGCGCCGAAGCCTTTGACTTGGCGGATGCCGCCAACCAGTTGGGCAAGCTACCCAATGGTGCGAAACCGGCTGAGATCGGTGCGGTCTTGCAGCGTGACGGTGCGGCGGCGACGGCGGCAGGCCTGGCCCCTGCACAAGCCGCAGCGTTGACGGCGGCGTTGCTCAATACCGGTACCCAACAAGCTGAAGCCGGCGTGGCGCTGGATGGTTTCACGACGGCCCTGGGCAAGGCTGACCAGACCTCCGCCCCCGAGCAAACGGCCTGGAAACAGCTGGGCCTGGAGCCCAAGGCGGTGGCGAGCGGTTTGCGTGACAAGGACACCGCGCCTGGCACGGTGATGACGGTGCTGGCGGCCTTGAACGCGCAACCGGCCGAAAATCGCTCGACCCTTGCCGCCACGCTATTCGGCAATGGCGATGAGGCGGTGCTGCGCATGGCGCAGAAGCTGCCCGATGTGAACGCCGCCTTCTTGCAGGTGAAAGACCCAGGCCAATACGCCACGTCGCAATTGGGCAACGACGGCTCGGTGCGGCAGGACGCGTTGGCGTTGTCGAAAACCCGGCAAGGCCAGTTGAACATCCTCAACGCCCGCAACGAGCGTTTGTCGGTGGCCACGGGAAACGCCCTGATGCCTGTGGCGGATAGCTCGTTTCAGTGGCTGGGTTCGTTGACCGATGGCATGAGTGAGTTGGCTGAGTCCTCCCCTAAAGCCACCGCGGCCATCGTGCTGGTGGGGGCGGCGATCAAACCGCTGGTGGGGGCGCTGCTCAAAGCCGTAGCGGATGAGATGTCCAATCAGGTGGCCAAGCGGGTGTTAGGCAAGGCCGCTCCGCACCTTCCCGGCCGATTGGGCGAGGTGATCTCCGAAGACTTCAGGAAAAATCCTCCTGGGGACAAGCTGGATACAAGCAATGCCAGCCAGCGTCCCGAATCCACGAGAGGACCGAAGATACGCGTCAGTACGCGAGGCTCGCGGGGGACCGCAGGGCGTTTTTCACTCGGGCCAACGGCCTCATTACGCTCGATGACGCGCAACGCGCCCGGCCCATTGAAAGTGGTCGGCGCCGTCGCTGATGTGGCCGAGGGTGTGCTGACTGGCGACAAACGGATGATGGGCGCAGGCCTGGGAGCCGCGGGTGGCGGCTGGGCAGGCGCGGCTGCGGGGTCTGCGGCCGGTGCCGCTTTGGGCAGTGTCGTTCCGGTGATAGGCACTGCCATTGGGGGGCTGGTTGGCGGACTGCTGGGCGGCTGGCTGGGGAGCGATGCCGGCGCCTCCCTGGGTGAAAAACTCGTCGCCCCCGCCGACAGGCTCGCCGCTCCAGACCAGGTCAGCAAAGACCTGGCCAGCACCGAGACAACCACACAGCAGAACACCATGACCGCGAACATCTACATCAACGGCCAGGACCAGGCCAGTGCCAGTCAGTTGGCCAACCTGGTCGTGCAGCAGCTCTCGGGCCAATTCGGCTTGACGACCATGCCCAGCTCACTGGCCATGCGCAGTGATGCCGCCCTGACCGACGGAGGTACGTGATGCGTCAACAAATGGCACTCGGCAGTTTCATCTTTGGGCTGTCGAGAAAGTTTGCGTACCACCAACTGGTACACACGTCGGACGGTGGCTGGAAAAGCATCGACATTCTCACCAGCAAACCCAAGTCCAGCCAGATCGGCCAGGGGCTGCAAGGGCTGACGATCACGGGCAAGTCGATGTACGCGACCGCCATGGATCGTCTCGATGAGCTGCGCGCATTGCAGGCGCAGCGCATCCCCCTGCCGTTGGTCGATGGCATCGGCCGCAACTGGGGCCTGTGGCAGATCAACAAGGTCACGGAAACCCAGACCGAAATCATCGATGACGGCACGGCGATGGTGGTCGGCTGGGTGGTTGAATTGATGGAGTTCGCCAATGCGTAGGGTTCGAAGTATCGCCGGTGATTCGGTGAATCTGCTGCTGTACCGCGAGCTGGAGCGTTGTGACGATATCGTCGAGGAGGCGCTCTGGTTGCTCAATCCGGGGTTGGCTGAATGGGGCCCGGTATTGCCGGCGGGCGTATGGGTTGTCTTGCCGGAAGTGGACCTCAAGCCCGTGGCAACCCCACCGGTTTCGGCCTGGGATTAAGGAGGCGACATGTCATTGGGTTTCACGCCTGCGGTGGAAATTTATGGTGCGAACGCCGCGCTGCTCAACGAACGCCTGCTCAAGTGGGTGCATGTCGATGCGGCGGGTATCGAGTCCGATCAATTGACCCTCACCATCAGCCTGGACGGGCTTGAAGGGTTGCCCAGCCTGGGTGGCAAGATTGGCCTGCGGGTCGGCTATCTGGAGTCGGGTCTGGTGGACAAAGGCGAGTTCGTCATCACCCGGCGCACGCCGCTCCTGTTTCCCCTGCAACTCGTGCTGGTGGCCATGGCAGCGCCGTTCAGCGCGGCGGACCAGACCGGGTTCAAGCAACGCCGATCCGTCAGCCATGGCCCGACGACCCTGGGGGCGCTGTTTCGTCAGTTGACCTCCAGGCACGGGTTTTCCCCGCGGGTGGCGCCGGACCTGTCGCTGATCAAGATCGAGCACATCGATCAGTCCAATGAAACCGACATGGGTTTCCTCACGCGTCTGGCCCACCGGTATGACGCCGTCGCCAAGCCGGTCAACGAGCTGTACGTACTGGCCCGGCGCGGCCAGGCGAAGTCGTTGTCGGGCAAAGTTTTGCCCGAAATGAAACTGTCGGTGACGACCAACAACCGCCCGGGCGACCACGCCTTCATTTCGGCCAAGCTGGATGAAGGCGCCCGGGCCAAGTACCAAGGTTGCAAGACCCGTTGGTGGGATGCGGCGGCGGGCAAGCTGCAGGTCGAGGAGAGCGGCATCGCGCCGTTCAAGACCCTGCGCCAGCGCTTCCAGAGCGCCGACGATGCCCGCGCCGCCGGTGAAGGCGAGGTACGTCGGATGCTGCGCGAAGCGCTCAAGGTGACGATCGAGTGCCCGGGTAACCCGGGGCTGTCTGCCGAGGGCATCGTCCTGCTGGATCCCTCCTGGCCGGATTTCATGCGCGGTCGCTGGTCGATCGACAAGGTCACCGCCAGTGGCGACCGGGAAAAAAGCTATCGCTGCTTGATTGATGCAACCTGCCTGGATGCCAAGGCCTGATCCCCCTGTGGGAGCGAGCTAGCTCGCGATAGCGCCCCGACATTCAACATTTGCACTGACTGACACGCCGCCATCGCGAGCTAGCTCCCACAGTTTTGTTCAGCGTTGCACATACCCCCTGCGCCCAACCGAGTCCCTCTGTGGGAGCGGGCTTGCTCGCGAAGACGACAGCACATCCGACATCAATGCTGCCTGCCCCACCGCTTTCGCGAGCAGGCCCGCTCCCACAGGGGAGATTCGCACCTTCAGATACTGGAGTCTCCCCATGAAGATCACACCGATCCTCACGCAGTTGCGTGAGCAATGTCCGACGCTTGCCCAGCGTGTGGTCGCAGGTTTTGACCTCGCCGCGCTGCAAGCCGAGACCCCGCTGCAAACCCCCTGCGCCTATGTATTGCCCACCGCCGACATCGCCAGCAAGAACTCGGCTCAGAACGTCACGCTGCAAGCGGTGCGTGATCGTTTCGATGCCGTGTTGGTGCTCGACGCCACTGACGCGACAACAGCGCTGGATCTGTTGCACGACCTGCGGGCCGAACTGTGGCGGGCGCTGGTGGGGTTCAAGCCGGGCGCTGAGTACACCGGCGTCGAGTACGACGGCAGCGAACTGGTTTCCATCAACAGCAGCCGGGTGTCGTACCGGCTGCGCTTTTTCGCCGAGTTCCAGCTGGGCCGCAATCTGGCGAGCCAGCCTGCCGAAAGCTGGCACGAGCGTGAACTGGACGGCTTGTCGTCCTTTACCGGGGCCACCGTGCGGGTCGATGCCATCGACCCGGCGGACCCCAACCTGAAACGTCCCGGCCCCGACGGGCGCGTGGAACTGACTTTCTCTGGAGACGTAACCCCATGAGCAAACGCATCACCGTGCTGCCGGCCCCGGGCCGTGCCGTACCGGACCCGGAAGCGGGCGATCTGTTGCCCCTCGAGGGCCGTGAAGTGCCGGACAACGCCTGGTGGCGTCGACGTCTGGCCGATGGCGATATCACTACCAAAGCCGTGAAAGCGGCCAAACCACAGGGAGCCAAATAATGGCGATCGGATTCAGCAACATTCCCGCGGACATTCGTGTTCCGCTGTTCTACGCCGAAATGGACAACTCGGCCGCCAATAGCGCGTCATCGGCCATGCGCCGGTTGATCGTCGCCCAGGTCAACGACAATGTCGCTCCGGCCGATGTCGGCAAACTGGTGCTGGTGTCCAGCGTCGCGCTGGCCAAGAACATCGGCGGGCAAGGCTCGATGCTAGCCTCGATGTACGAAACCTGGCGCAAGACCGACCCGCTCGGCGAAATCTGGTGCCTGCCGCTGCACAATGTCGAAGGCGCCATCGCCAAGGGCGTGCTGACCTTCACCGGCACCGCGACTGAAAGCGGTGTGCTCAACCTGTACGTCGGCGGTGTGCGCGTCCAGGCCGCCATCGTCAACGGTGCCACGGCGGCCCAGGCCGCCACTGCGCTGGCCTTGAAAATCAACGCCGCCGCCGACCTGCCGGTGACCGCTGCGGCCGCCGAAGGCGTCGTGACCCTCAGCGCCAAATGGACCGGCGACAGTGGCAACGACATCAGCTTGCAGTTCAATCGCCTGGGTAAGAGCAATGGCGAAGACACCCCGGCGGGACTGACCACCGCCATCACCGCGATGACCGGTGGCGCCGGCGTGCCGGACCAGACCGCTGCCGTCGCGGCCCTGGGCGACGAGCCTTTCGAATTCATCGCCATGCCCTGGTCCGACGTGGCGAGCCTCAACACCTGGCAAGCGGTCATGGACGACAACACCGGCCGCTGGTCCTGGGCCAAGCAGTTGTTCGGCCATGTCTACAGCGCCAAGCGCGGCACCATTGGCACCCTGGTCGCCGCCGGACAGGCGCGCAACGACCAGCACATGACCCTCCAGGCGCTGGAGCTGGGCGTGCCGCAACCGTTCTGGGTCCAGGCCGCGGCCTTGGCGGCTCGCACGGCGGTGTTCATCTCCGCCGACGCCAGCCGTCCGACCCAGAGCGGCAGCCTGCCAGGCTTGGACCCGGCACCGGCCAGCGAGCGTTTCACCCTGACCGAGCGCCAGTCGCTGCTCAACTACGGCATCGCCACGGCGTATTACGAAGGTGGCTACGTACGCATCCAGCGTTCCATCACCACGTATCAGAAGAATGCCTTCGGCCAGGCTGACAACTCCTACCTGGACAGCGAAACCATGCACCAGTCGGCGTTCATCGTCCGTCGCCTGCAAAGCGTGATCACCAGCAAGTACGGTCGCCACAAACTGGCCTCCGACGGCACCCGTTTCGGCGCCGGCCAGCCCATCGTGACCCCGAGCACCATCCGCGGCGAGCTGATCGCGCAATACGCCAAGCTCGAACTGGAAGGCCACGTGGAAAACGCCGAGCTGTTCGCCGAACACCTGGTTGTGGAGCGTGACAGCCAGGACCCGAGCCGGGTCAATGTGCTGTTCCCACCGGACTACATCAACGGCCTGCGGGTGTTCGCGCTGCTCAACCAATTCCGCCTGCAATACGACGCCGCCGCCTGACGGTTGCACTCGGTCGCATGCATTCAGCCCACCTTGCGTGGGCTTTTTATTTGAAGGGAGAAACACCATGGGTCAACTGATTGCGGGCACCTGCTACGTCAAAGTGGACGGCGCTCAACTGACCATCAATGGCGGCTGCGAAGCGCCACTGATGTTCACCAAACGCGAAACCGTCGTACCGGGTTTCTACAAGGAAACCGACATCGCCCCGTCCTTCAAGGTGACGGCCCTGCACACCGCGGACTTCCCGCTCAAGCAGCTGGTCGCCGGCACTGATATGACCGTCACTTGCGAATTCAACAACGGCAAGGTCTACGTGCTGGCTGGCGCCTACCTGGTGGAAGAGCCGGTGTCCAAGGGCGACGACGCCACCATCGAGCTGAAATTCGAAGGCATCAAGGGGACCTGGCAATGACTGATGTCGTGACGCTGCGCGTGGCCATCGAGGCCCACGGCGAGCCCCTGAGCGAACTGACCCTGCGCCGTCCGACGGTGCAAGAGGTCCGGGCGATCAAGGCGCTGCCCTACAAGATCGACAAGAGCGAGGAGGTGAGCCTGGACATGGACGTCGCGGCCAAATACATCGCGGTGTGCGCCGGCATCCCGCCGTCGTCGGTCAACCAGTTGGACCTGGCTGACCTCAACGCCCTGAGCTGGGCCGTCGCGAGTTTTTTCATGAGTGCGGCGTCGCAGCCATCGGCGACCTGACCGCCGCCGCCTATGACCTGGCCTGGTTCTGGAAGGTTGACCCCGAACAGATGATGGCCAGGCCACTGGATGTGCTCCGCGAATCCTTGGAGCACGCGCAACGGATCAATGCGATGCAGCAGGTGCAGTGATGGCAGACACACAAAAGGTAGAGAGAAAGGCGGTGCTGCTGACAGGCATCGACGAGCTGTCACCCAAGCTCGCCGGCCTTCGTGCGAAGGTCGCGAGTTTCAAGCAGAACCTCGACGCCACGGGCCTGGGCAGCCTGGATATTTCCGGTCTGCTGCCCAGCGGCGGCCTGGCCCAGCCCTTTATGGACGGGCTCAAGTCGGCGCTGGCCTTCAAGGACGAAGCGGGCGCCGCGAGCGCGGCGGCCAGCGCCGTCCAGGCCCCTGAAGCGCCCCGTATGGCGGCACAGAACCTGGATGGATTGAAGACTTCCATCAGTAACGTGTCGGTGCAGTTCGGCTCGGCCTTGGGACCTGCGGTCAACGCGGTGGCGGTGAGTTTGCAGCCCATGGTCAGCGGCGTGGCCCAGGTGCTGCAGGACAACCCGCAACTGGTACAGGGCCTGGCGAATGGCGTCGTGGCGTTCAACGCGATTCAGATGGCGGTCAGCGGCGCGAGCCAGGCGTTCGAAGTGGTGAACCTGGCCTTGAAGATGAACCCCATCGGCTTGATTGCCATGGGCATCGCCTTGGCGGCAGGGATGATCATCGCCCACTGGACGCCGATTTCAGCGTTCTTCGCCGGGCTCTGGCAGAGGCTTGCGCCGATCGTCCTGCCGATGGTCGAGTTCTTCAAGACGATGTTCGCCTTTACCCCGATGGGGCAGGTGATCAGCAACTGGGGGCCGATCAGCAGCTTTTTTGGCGCCCTCTGGAATGTGATCGTGGCGGCGGCAGCGCCGGTCATCGGTTTCATGCAGACGCTGTTCGCCTGGTCGCCCTTGGGCTTGATCGTTGCCAATTGGGCGCCCCTGACCGGGTTGTTCGCGGCGATCTGGGACCTGCTCAGGGCCTTGACCGTGCCGGTGATGGACGCCTTGAAAGGCCTGTTCGACTGGACGCCGTTGGGGCTGATCATGGCCAACTGGGGCACGATCGGTGAAGTCTTCGCCGGGATCTGGGAGGGCGTGCGCAACCAGGTGTCAATCATGCTGGCGGTGTTCAGCGGCCTGTTCGACTGGTCACCCATCGAGGGTCTCGTCAAGCAGTGGGGGCCGGTGGGCGAGTGGTTCAGCCAGTGGTGGAACGAGTTGCAGGCGGTGATCGCGCCGATCAAGGCATTTTTCAACGGCGGCTTCGGCGAGATGATCACCTCGTTCACCGCTAAGGTCGAGGGTTTGACCGAGGCGCAGCGCGCCACCAACGCCGAAGGCAAAGGTGAGCTGGCGCCGGCGTTTTTTGGCGCGGCCAGCGAGCAGCCTCCGGGCCTGTCGTCCAGCCTGGCGCCAGCATCCGCCAACGTTCCGGCGAAGACCTCGCTGGCGCCGGGTACGTTGCCACAAACCTCCAGCGCCCTGGTGCAACAAAGCGCCGCCAATAACCGCACGCAACTCGAAGGCGGCCTGACCGTGCGCTTCGAAAATGCGCCGGCCGGGTTGCGCGCCGATCCGCCCCAGACCAATCAACCGGCTCTGGCGGTGAGTTCGCGCATCGGCTATCGCTCACTGTCCACAGGAGGCTCCAATGAGCTGGCGTGATCGTTTGTTGCCGGCGTCGTTTCGTGGCGTCGGGTTCTGGGTCGACCAGGCGAAAACCCCGGTCGGCCACAAAGGCCAGCTGCATGAATATCCCCAGCGTGACCAGCCGTTTTTCGAGGGGCTCGGCCAGCAGGCGAAGATTCATGAGCTGACGGCGTTCATCGTCGGCCCCGATTGCCTGGAGCAGCGCGACAAGCTGCTCAAGGCCTTGGAGCAGGGCAGCGGCGAACTGGTGCACCCGTGGCTGGGGCGCCTGCAGGTCAAGGTTGGTGAGTGCGACATGACTCAGACCCGTCAGGACGGCGGGTTGGTGACGTTCGCCCTGAAGTTCTACCCCGACCAGCCGCTGCAATTCCCTTCGGCCACGATCAACAGCCAGAAACTGCTGCTGGTCTCGGCCGACAGCTTCCTCGGTTCGGCGGTGCGGCGCTTCGAAGACGCCATGACCTTGATCAAGGCCGCACGGATCGGCATCGCTGACCTGCGCAACAGCCTCAAGGAGATCTACGGCGTGATCGAGCAGGAGCTCAAGCCGTTGATCGAGACCTATCGGCAACTCAGCGATCTGGTCAAGGCGGTGAAAGCGTTGCCCAAGGAGGTGGTGGCCGAGTTCAAGGGGTTGCTGGGCGATATTCGGGAACTGAAGGACTTTGCCCGTGACGGCTATCGCGGCGTGATTGCCAGCGTGTCGCAACAGGTGGAGGCCATTCGCAAGGCCGACGCGCCCAAACTCACGACGGGCAAGGACACCACGGCGGCGGCCCAGGCCGTGGCCGACCTGGTGCAGGACACGCTGTTGGTGCAGGCCGCGCAATGGATTGCGGCGATGCCGGTAGCAGCGCCTGCGGTCAAGTTGGGCGCCACGCCATCGGTGGCGCAACAGGCCGTGCAACCGGTCCAGCGCCGGGACGTGCCGGTGGCCGACGATGTACTGGCCCTGCGCGATGCCCTCAACGATGTCATCTGGCAGGCCTCCCTCAAGGCTGATCCGGAGCACTACCAGGCGATGAACAACCTGCGCCAGCAAATGGCCGCGCACCTGACGGCGGTGGCGTCTTCGGGTGTCAGGCTGATCAACCTGTCGTTCAAGCAAAGCCTGCCGGCGCTGGTGGTGGCGTATCAGCAATTCGCCGATGCCACCCGGGTGACGGAGGTGACCCAGCGTAACGGCGTCGCCCATCCTGGTTTCCTGCCGCCCAATGACCTGAAAGTCTCGGGGGAATAAGCCATGAACGAGCTCGACAACGCTGTCTCGCTTACTGTCGGCGGGTTGGATTACGGCGGCTGGAAAAGCGTGGAAATCAGTGCGGACCTGGAGCGCCAGTTTCGCACCTTCAAACTCGACATCACTTGGCAATGGCCGGGGCAGACCCAAGCCGTGCCGATCCGTCCGGGCGATGAATGCCAGGTGCGCATTGGTGCCGATCTGGTCCTCAGCGGTTATGTGTTCAAGGCACCGGTCAGCTATGACGGTCGACAGATCAGCCTGAGCATTGAAGGCGGTTCCAAGACCCAGGACCTGGTGGACTGCGCCGCGATCAACCGCCCGACCCAATGGCGCGGGCAAACGCTGCTGAGCATCGTCCAGGCCCTGGCATCGCAATACGGCGTGGGAGTCATCAGCGAGATCCCTGAAACCGCGCGGTTGAGCGAACACAGCATCGTGCCGGGGGAAACGGTCTTTCAATCCATCGACCGTTTGCTGACGTTGTTCCGAGTGTTCTCCACCGACGACGCACAAGGACGTGTGTTGCTGGCCAAACCCGGCAGCGGTGGGCGGGCCAGTGATGTATTGGAGCTGGGCAAGAACATTCTGTCGGGCAACGCACCGATGGACTATAGCCAGGTGTTCTCCGAATACCGGGTCATCGGCCAGCACAAGGGCAATGATCAACAGAGCGGGGCGGTGGTAAGTGAAGTCTCTGGCACCGCCACCGATCTGGGCTTCAAGCGCAAGCGGGTGACGGTGATCAGCGAGAGCGCGCAATTGACCTTCGAACTGGCCCAGCAACGGGCCGATTGGGAAAGCGCCATCCGCACCGGCAAGGCCCTGACCACCACCTACCGCGTGCAAGGCTGGCGCCAGGCCAATGGCGACTTGTGGCGGCACAACACTTTGGTAAGGGTGATCGACCCGGTGCTGGGGTTCGACGCAGACATGCTGATTTCCAAAGTGACGTACTCGCTGTCGGCACAAGGCTCCGTCACCACCCTGCAAGTCGCGCCGCCGCATACCTTCGACGCCAACCCGGTGCCGCCAAAACCCTGAGCCCCGCCGATGCCTGCCCGCCACAGATTCCCTGTGGGAGCGAGCGCCCCAAAAGTGTCCGCCCACCACAAATCCCTTGTGGGAGCGAGGTTGCTCGCGATGGCGGCAGTGCAGCCAACAGAGATGTTGATCCGAACACCGCGTTCAAGTCCCCGATTCTCAAGGAAACCTCAATGAGCCTACTGACCCGCCTCCTGGCGCGCGGCACTGTCGTGCTCGCCCATTCGGCCACCAAGCTGCAGTCGCTGCAAATGCGCCTCACCGCCGGCGAAGTGAACGACGATATGGAGCACTTCGAACCCTACGGCTTCACCAGCAACCCGCTGGCCGGTGCCGAGGGCATTGCCACGTTCCTGGGGGGCGACCGCTCCCATGCCGTGGTCCTGGTGGTCGCCGATCGCCGCTTCCGTCTCCAGGCCCTGGCCCCCGGCGAAGTGGCGCTCTACACCGACGAAGGCGACAAGCTCCACTTCAAGCGCGGTCGTGTCATCGACATCGAGACTGCAACCCTGAACATCCGCGCCAGTAGCGCGGTGAACATCGACAGCCCGGTCATCAACCACACCGGCAAGATCGTCTCCCAAGGCGACCAGATCGCCGGCGGCATCAGCCAGATCAAACATGTGCATGTCGGTGTACAGGCCGGCAACGGCCAGACCGGCGCGCCGGCGGGAGGTCAATGATGTTCATCCGCCAGAACCTGCACGCCGCGCTGACCCGCTCGGTGCTGATCAGCCTGTTCACCTGGCGCCGCGCCGCTGACGACGATGCCGTCGATGATGACGAACGTTTCGGCTGGTGGGGCGACACCTTTCCCACCGTTGCCGACGACCGCATCGGCTCGCGGCTGTGGCTGTTGCGCCGGGTCAAGCTGACCCGCCAGACCCAGCTCGACGCCGAATTCTATGCCCGCGAAGCCTTGCAATGGCTGATCGATGACGGCCACTGCAGCGCCATCGACATCATCAGCGAACGCCTCGACGCCCAGCGCTTGAACCTGCGCACGGTCCTGACCCTGGCCGATGGCGAGCGCCTGGACATCAACCCCGATAACAGTTGGCAGGTGACCTATGCCGTTTGAAACCCCTTCGCTGCCGGTGCTGATCAAACGCGCCCAAAGCGACCTGGCCAGCGATGCGCTGCGCCAGTCCGATGCCCAAGTGCTGGCCCGCACTCTTGGCGGCGCCGCCTACGGCCTGTATGGCTACCTGGACTGGATCGCCGAGCAGATCCTGCCGGACAAAGCCGATGAGTCCACCCTGGAACGCATCGCTGCCCTGCGCCTGAACCAGGCGCGCAAAGCGGCCCAAGTGGCCAGCGGCAATGTCAGCTTCAGCGCTACGGCAGGTGCCGTGTTGGATGTCGATACGCTGCTGCAATCCACCGATGGCCGCACTTATAAAGTGACCACCGCCCGCACCACCAGCAATGGCCTGAACACCGCCACCGTCGCGGCGCTGGAAGCCGGTAGCCTGGGCAATGCCGACGCCGGCCTGGTGCTGACACCGGTGCAGCCGCTTCTGGGCATCGACAATCGCTTCACCGTGCTGGCGCCGGGGCTGACCGGCGGTGTTGCCAGGGAAAGCCTTGAGTCCCTGCGCGCCAGGGTGATCCGTTCCTATCGCGTGATTCCCCACGGCGGTTCGGCCCAGGACTATGAAACCTGGGCCCTGGAGTGCCCCGGCATCACCCGTGCGTGGTGCCGGGGTAGCTACCTGGGGCCAGGCACCGTCGGCCTGTTCGTGATGCGGGACGACGACCCGCAACCGATCCCCAACGCCGAGCAATTGGAAGAAGTGCGGGCCTACATCGAGCCCTTGCGCCCGGTGACCGCCGAGCTGCACGTGCTGGCGCCGACGCAGGTTCCGGTCAACTACAGGCTGCGCATCACGCCGGACACCAGCGCCGTGCGGGTGGCCATCGAGGCCCAACTGCGCGACTTGCATAACCGTGAAGCCGGCCTCGGCGAAACCCTGTTGTTGAGTCATATCGCTGAAGCCATCAGCAGCGCCACCGGCGAAACCGACCACAAACTCAGTGCGCCAGTCGCCGATGTCGTCGCCGCCAGCAACCAGTTGCTGACGTTCGGAGGTTGCACATGGCTGGAATAAGAACCGCCGAACAGTACCAGGCCCAACTGCGCAGCCTGCTGCCCAGCGGCCCGGCGTGGGATCCGGAGCGCGTGCCGGAACTGGACGATGTGCTGCAAGGCATCGCCCAGGAACTGGCCCGCCTCGACGCCCGTGCCGCCGACCTGCTCAACGAGATGGACCCGGCGGGCGTGAGTGAGCTGGTACCGGACTGGGAGCGGGTGATGAATCTGCCGGATCCGTGCCTCGGGGCCACGCCGTTGTATGACGATCGCCGTCTGGCGGTGCGTCGACGGTTGTTGGCGGTGGGCAGCCAAGCCATTGCCTATTACGTGGAAATCGCCAAGAGCCAGGGTTACCCCAACGCCACCATCACTGAACTGAAGGCGCCGCGCATGGGCCGCGCCCGGTTCGGCGAAGCGCATTTTGGCACCTGGCAGGCGCAGTTCATGTGGACCCTCAATACCGGTGGCCGGCTGCTGCTGGGGCGGCGTTTTGGCGCCAGCTATTGGGGCGAGCGTTTTGGCGTCAACCCGGGCTCGGCCCTGGAGTGCCTGATCCACCGCAGTGCACCGGCGCATACCAAGGTTCACATCAATTATGACTAGGGAGTAGACGATGGATTATCCGAAAAGTGTGCCCAGCGCCGGGCTGGTGAATGGGAAGTTCGTGGATGAAAACCCGCTGACCGGGACGCCGGGGTCGTTGATTCCGGCGGCTTGGGGAAACGGGGTGACACAGGAAATCGTGAATGTCATCAAAGCGGGTGATCTGACGCCAGATGAAACCCAGAACGATCAGCTGCTCGAGGCGATTCAGTCGGTTACCGCCAAGGGCTGGAACCAGGACCTCGCGCTTTCGATCACCGCCTTGCCGCTGCCGACGATTGCAACAGCGGACGCCCGCCTGGCGATAACGCCAACGGCACTGTCAACCAGCGGCGGCCGTGTATCGATTCCGGCGGGTGTGTACATCAGCATCGGACAAGAGGTGGTGAGTGGACGGTTGGGTCGATCACGTACCTACGTGACGGCGGCTTGGAGCAGCGCCGATTTATTGCCCAGCGCCAGTTATTTTCTACGAGCACAGGTCATCGGCGGTGTGCTGACCTTCTATATGCAGCGTGGAAGCCTGTATGACCTTTTGCCGGAATCCTTGAAGGGCACGATCAACGGAGCGTCCGGCGGCGGCTTTGCGTCCACGCCCCTGGACATGTGCCTGGCCTGGGTCATGACCGGGGCGCCGGGTTCCTTGCCAACGATTCGCACGATTTACAACCGTGCTCAATTGACCTGGACGCAAACGGTGAATGGCACCGGAGTGGTGTATCTGCCGCTGGATCCGCATGCGCGTGCGGCGCGGCTTGTGGCGGGGAATCCGACACCCTCTCCGAGTGCCGTGACTTCGCTGGCGTTCGTTCAGGCCGGGTGGATTGGGGGCAACTACAGCTATCTGTCTCCCGTCGCGACAACACCCGGCAACAATCCCGGGGGGTGGACAAACCCCGCCAGTCCGTCCATGTGCGTGCTGTTCTCCAGTAACGTCGTCAATGACGTGAGCGTCTCCACGGTCACGGCCAGTTTTGACCATACACAGCTGCGTTCGCTTTGGCAGTCGTACCAGGCCGAGCACACACTCGGCGCAACCAATGCAGACAGTGATGAGTTGCTATTGAGCATGGGGATCAAGGGGCACCAGGCATTGACGGATTACAGCGTGGGTATCGCCGTCAACTTTACCAATGCAATCAATGTTCACCTGTCCTGGGAGCTGATCCGATGAAAGTCATTCAAGAACTGCACCAGTACGAAGATGGACTTCGCCCGCCTGCACCTTCGTCCGCCCATATCTGGGAGGACGGTACTTGGGTACTTAGCGAAGAGAATGCCGCCGAGCATTTACGCCAGGATGCCGAACGCCTGTGCGCCAAGGTCGATACCGCTGCCGACAACGCCCGTCGCACGATGGCCGGAGATCCGTTGCGGGCTCTGGAATACCAGCAAGCCGCCCTCGAAGCGCAGGTCTTCAAGGATCAGGGCTACCCGAAAAAAGCCGTTCCGTTGTCGGTTTCTGCCTGGGTCGTAAAAGGGCGCACAGCCAGGCAGGCGGCGGATCAGATTCTCGCCAAGGCCGCTGAGTTTGAAGCGAACCTGCTGGCGCTTCGCGAACTGCGCCTCAAGGCCAAGGCGCAGATTCGCGCGCACATGGCCAAAGGCAAGGCGGATCTTGCGCGCCAAGTCGCTGATGAGGTGCTTGTGGCCATTCGTGAACTCCACCTCTTCGCGTGATTTCTTTCTTCCTTTCGATATAGAGAAACAAATATGGATTATCCAAAGAGCGTTCCCAGCGCAGGGCTGGTGAATGGGAAGTTTGTCGACGAAAATCCTTTGATGGGGACGCCAGGTTCGTTGATCCCTGCACGATGGGGAAATTCGGTTACAGACGAAGTATTGAATGTTATCGACGAAGCAGGACTCAACCCGAATGAGGCGGATTCCACGCAGCTCATTCAAGCCATCCGACGTCTCAATCAGGCTGGTAGTGAGAATCACGCACAGGATAACGGCGCCGCGAATATCTACACCGTCGCCTACCTGCCTGCTTTGTCCACACTGGTTGATGGAATGGTTTTGCGCTTCAAGGCGAAAACCGCCAACACAGGCGCCAGTACATTCTCACCTAACGATTTATCTGCCAAACCTATTGTTGGCCTCGCCTTGTCTGCTCTTCAGGCTGGTGAGATTGTTGCGAATGGCATGTGCAGTGTCGTTTGGTCAGCGACTTTGGATAAGTGGGTATTGTTGAGTTGTACGGGGGGGGGAACAAAGGCCACTACCACCAGTGTCGGTCTTGCCAGATTCGGTACCTCAGCCGAGCAATTGGCAGGTTTACTTACAACGGTTATGTCCAACCCTTCAGGGGTGATGGCTCTCCTGACCGCATGGTTTCCGAGAAGAGCTTTTGCTGTTAATGATTATGTTCGCATCCCAGACGTGCCAGGGGGGCTTATAGTTCAGTGGGGAGAGGCCACGTCAACAGCGGCTACTCATACGGTGAACTGGCCAATTGCGTTTCCTAATGCGGTACGCCAGGCAATTGCGTTTGACCAAACTAATGGGATACCGGTATTCACTATTTCCACTGATCCTACCGCGCTGTCCAATTCTTCGGGTCGGTTTGTTTCGTCCGGAACATTTGGACTTTATGGCTTTTTTGCCATCGGGAATTAAGGAGTCGCTATGTACTATTCGAGTTCAGTCAACGGTTTCATTCCTGCTGCCTGGAAGTCTGATGGGACTTATCTGATTGAAGACTGGCCTACGGATGCCATTCTTTTGACTGAGAAAGAGCTAAACATCTATGCTAGGAAACCACCACCCGAAGGCAAGCAACTGGGGTTTGAAAATGGGCGTCCAGTCTGGATCGATGCCCCCTCACTTCCTCCGTTAACCCGCGAGGGAGTCGAAGCACTACGACTTCGAGCCTATGCCGATCCACTAGCCGGTAGCGACCGTTATTTCTCTGAGGTCCAGCGAATGCGGGCGATGGATATAGAAGGTTGGGAAGTTGTACTTGATTTAGGCGTTGCTCGCTATGAGGCGATTCAAAATCAATATCCCTGGCCTACCGAATTAAGCAATTTGCCGGGTATGCACACCGTCGAGTCTCGCCCGGATAATCTCGATGTCTGGGGGGATAACATTCGGGTATTTGACGAGCCGCTACAACTGGCTGACCTCAAGCGAGAAGCCTTGGCAAAACGCGAAAAACTGTTGCTGGAGGCTGTTCAGAAAGTTGCTCTCTTTCAGTACGCCAAAGACATTGGCGACGCGAGCGATCAGGAGCAACTGGCGCTGATGGAGTGGAAACTCTACAGCGTTGAATTGAATCGCATCCAGCATCAGGTCGGTTTTCCAACCGATATCGACTGGCCTGTCATGCCTGAGCCTGCTGCTTAAGCAATCGCCAGAAAATTCTCAATTTCCCGTGCCACCGCCGAATGAACAACAGGTGAGGTTTTTTATCGCCTTCATTTTGGTCGCTGGCTAATCAGGAGCGAAAATTTGGATTACCCAAAAAGTGTGCCTAGTGCGGGCCTGTCGAACGGCAGGTTTGTGGACGAAGATCCCTTGGCGGGTAAGCCGGGGTCCTTGATCCCCGCCAGTTGGGGCAACGGTGTGACGCAGGAATTACTCAATGTCATTCAAGCCGCCGGGATAGCGCCGTCGGAAGCTCTCTCCAACCAATTGCTTACAGCCTTGCGGGGGAGCGGGTTGTTTCTCACCGCGCCGCTATTCGATAACAGCCGGGCCGTCGCAACGACTGAATACGTACTCCGCCGAGGGGTGCAATATGGTGGGTTCGATGTCTACAACACCGGTGCGACATTGACAGTGTCGGATGTTGGCGGAGTTGCCAGTTTCGCCAGTAACACACCGGTTACCGCCAGACTGCCGGCTACCGCCGAAATTATACAGGGCGCCACAGTGACGATTGTCAATGCGGGAACCGGCATGGTCACCGTTTCAACGGCATCCGCTATTGATGTGCTATGCGCGTCGAATGGTGCGCAGGGGGCAATCACTATTGGTCTGGGCGAAACGGCGGAGTTCATTAAACTCACTAACCAATGGCGTCTTATTGGCGGTACTGTTGCCTTGAAGTATTCGGCCATGTCCATTTCGTCATTGCAACCCAATGGCTGGAAGCGCACGCCTGATGCAACGAGTCCGACGGGATATGTTATCGAGCAGTGGGGCATTTCTTCCAGCGGAGCGGATGCCAACGGCGTTATCGTAACGTTTCCAATGTCCTTCCCTAATGCCGTCAGAAACATTGTAGTGACCGACGGAGGCCCCACTTGTGCGTCTTTTGGAGTCTCCACAGGCTCGCTGAGCCAATTCAGGCTTTATGGGCGGGACTACAATGGCGCCTATTCAAATTGGACTGGATTATGGCGAGCGATAGGTTATTGAGGGGGAGATGAATATGTTGATTTATTACGCTCAATCCACGGGCGGGTTTTACAACTCTATCGATCACGCTAACAATCTTCCTGAAGACGCGATCAAGATCACCGATGAAGAATATAGAGCGTTATTTGCCGCACCCTTTCTGAACAAATGTATCGAGTCGGACGCCAAAGGTCGTCCGGTGCTCTCGGATATGTCCGTTAATGAGCTCACGGTACGAGCGACCAGTGAAAAGAATTGGCGTGATGCATTGCTCACAGCAACCGACCGCCTCATAGCGAGAGATCGCGACGAAATGGATGACGGTGGCGGTACGACGCTGGACCAAACACAGTACACGCAGCTTCAGGCTTATCGCCGGGCTTTGAGGGATTGGCCACAGGATGAGCACTTTCCAGCCACTGAACATCGTCCGGTTGCGCCGTCCTGGCTGGCCGGACATCTTTGATCATGCACTTGCGATGACCTGAACATGGATCTTACGCAGCAGCAACTCATCAACATCATGCCCGACGCCCGCGCCCAAGCGGGCGTTTTTATTTCCGCGCTAAACACCGCGATGTCCCGCTATCGTATCGACACACCCAAACGCATGGCCGCGTTCCTGGCCCAGGTCGGTCATGAGTCGGGGCAATTGCGTTATGTCCGCGAGCTGGGCAGTGAGCAATATCTGAGCAAGTACGATACCGGAACCCTGGCCGTTCGCCTGGGCAACTCACCCCAGGCCGACGGTGACGGCCAGAAATATCGTGGCCGAGGACTGATCCAGATTACCGGCCGCGACAATTACCTTCGTTGCAGTCAGGGCCTGTTTGGCGACGCGCGTCTGCTGACGTTGCCGCAGTTGCTGGAGCAACCGCAATGGGCCGCTGAGTCCGCGGCGTGGTTCTGGGAGCAGAACGGCTTGAACGAACTGGCCGACCGCGATCAATTCAACACCATCACCCGCCGTATCAACGGTGGTTTGAATGGCTTGGAGGAGCGCCTGCAACTCTGGGCGCGGGCGAGGGCGGTGTTATGCCAGTCTTCGGCCTGATGCCTTTTTCTGCTCGCACCCTTGGCATTGTCGTTTTACTGACAGTGTTGGCGGGTGGTCCGGCAATGCTCGCGTGGCGACTCCAGGATTGGCGTTATGGCCAACAATTGGCGCAATTGGCACAAGCCCAGACTGCGACGTTGAGTCAGATAAGCCAGGCGGCCGCGATGCAGCAAAAGGCCGAGCGGGACAAACGCCTCGCCCTTGAGCAACAACTCTCCACCAGCGAACAAACCCATTACCGAGCCTTGAGCGATGCCCAACGTGACCAGGATCGCCTGCGCGATCGCCTTGCTACTGCCGATGTCCGGCTGTCAGTCCTCCTCGACGCCAACGATGTTGCCGCCGGTTGTGCAGTGTCTGCCGCCACCGGCGCCGGCGGCCTGGATCATGGCGCCCCACGCGCCCGACTTGACCCGGCGCATGCTCAACGAATTATCGCCATCACCGACGCCGGTGATCGCGGACTGATTGCCTTGCAGGCCTGTCAGGCCTATATCAGAGCGCTGGGTCGGTAATCCGGCGAGCCTTGCAAGCGTCGCCTGCTCGTGTACGGTAGGTCTCAATCGTGGGGAATCAGGAGAGCACCATGGACGACATTACCGAACTGGCCGCTGAATTGGGCAGACGCCTGCAGTTGCTCAATGCCCACGTCACCACGGCCGAGTCCTGTACGGGCGGCGGGATTGCCGAGGCGATTACCCGGATTCCGGGGAGTTCCGCCTGGTTCGAGGCCGGTTATGTCACCTATTCCAATCGCCAGAAAAGCCAGCAACTGGAGGTGCCGGCCCAGTTGTTCGAGAAGGTCGGGGCGGTCAGCCGCGAGGTGGTCGAGGCCATGGCACAAGGCGCCCAGCGCAAAAGCCTGGCGCGTTTTGCCGTGGCGGTCAGCGGGGTGGCGGGGCCAGATGGGGGCTCGCCGAGCAAACCGGTGGGCACCGTGTGGCTCGCCTGGGCCGTCGGCCAGACGTTGATCAGCGAGCAGCGCTTCTTTGCAGGCAACCGCGACGAGGTCCGCCGACAAACGGTGAAGGCCGCGCTAGAGGGGCTGCTGCAACATGCCGCTGTAGAAATCTCAAATCAGGGGTAGGCGATCCTCAATCGCTGTGGAATAATACTGGCTACTTATACAGGTGTTGGCCGTCAGGCCTTATTGATTACGTGAGGACTTTAATGGACGACAACAAGAAGAAAGCCTTGGCTGCGGCCTTGGGTCAGATCGAACGTCAATTCGGCAAGGGTGCCGTAATGCGTATGGGCGATCAGGACCGTCAGGCTATTCCTTCCATCTCCACCGGCTCCCTGGGCCTGGACATTGCGCTTGGCATCGGCGGTCTGCCAAAAGGCCGAATCGTTGAAATCTACGGTCCTGAGTCTTCCGGTAAAACCACACTGACCCTGTCCGTGATCGCCCAGGCCCAAAAAGCCGGCGCGACTTGCGCCTTCGTCGACGCCGAACACGCCCTGGACCCGGAATACGCCGGCAAACTGGGCGTCAATGTCGACGACCTGCTGGTTTCCCAGCCGGACACCGGCGAGCAGGCCCTGGAAATCACCGACATGCTGGTGCGTTCCAACGCGGTCGACGTGATCATCGTCGACTCCGTGGCGGCACTGGTGCCAAAGGCTGAAATCGAAGGTGAAATGGGCGACATGCACGTGGGCCTCCAGGCTCGTCTGATGTCCCAGGCCCTGCGCAAGATCACCGGTAACATCAAGAACGCCAACTGCCTGGTGATCTTCATCAACCAGATCCGTATGAAGATCGGCGTGATGTTCGGCAGCCCGGAAACCACCACCGGTGGTAACGCACTGAAGTTCTACGCCTCGGTTCGCCTCGACATCCGCCGTACTGGCGCGGTGAAAGAAGGTGATGAGGTTGTCGGTAGCGAAACCCGCGTCAAGGTCGTGAAGAACAAGGTGGCTTCGCCGTTCCGTCAGGCCGAGTTCCAGATTCTTTACGGCAAGGGCATCTACCTCAATGGCGAGATGATCGACCTGGGTGTGTTGCACGGTTTCGTCGAGAAGTCGGGCGCCTGGTATGCCTACAACGGCACCAAGATCGGTCAGGGCAAGGCCAACTCGGCCAAGTTCCTGGCGGATAACCCGGAAGTCGCCGCTGCTCTCGAGAAGCAACTGCGTGACAAGCTGTTGAGCCCGGTTGCAGACGTCAAGTCCGTGGCTAATCGCGAGACCGCTGACGATCTGGCTGACGCTGACATCTGATCGATCCGATGACCGCCGTACTCGATACCCTCGTCGCGGTGCGGCGAACCGCGATGGACCTGCTCGCCAGGCGCGAGCACGGTCGGGTCGAGCTGACGCGTAAACTGCGTCAGCGCGGCGCGCCCGATGAATTGATCGACACGGCCCTCGACCGTTTGACTGAAGAGGGCCTGCTGTCGGAGTCCCGTTACCTGGAAAGCTTCGTCGCTTATCGCGCGCGCTCCGGCTACGGTCCTTTGCGCATTCGTGAGGAACTGGGCCAGCGCGGTTTGCAGCGCCCGGATATCGAACTCGCCTTGCGCGAAAGCGGTATCGATTGGCAGGAGCAACTGACGGACACCTGGCGTCGCAAGTTCTCCGGACATTTGCCCATCGATGCACGAGAGCGAGCCAAGCAAGGGCGTTTCCTGGCGTACCGAGGCTACTCCATGGAAATGATCAACCGCTTGTTCAGCGGTCGCGGCATGGATGATTAAATAAAAACGGCCCGCTATTTCGATAGCGGGCCGTTTTTTTATGGGCTCAGGTTACCTTGATCGGCTCCCAGGTAAGGGGATGGGTCTTTGGGGCGGGTTGGGCCCAGTTTTCCGGCAGGTTGATGTAGTCTACCAACTCCCTCAAACGACCATGATTGCGGGCGTTGAAGGTAAACGTCAGGCGTGTCAGGTGACTGAACCGGGCCTCGTCGTGCTCTTCACCGCTGTAGTCATGTTGATGAAAACAGTCGTTCAGGCACAGGTCGGCGAAATCTACCTGCATCTGCTGCAGTGCCTGTTCGCTTAGCTTGTGATTCATGCGGATCACGAACTGATGCTTGAGCCAGCGACTGGAGTGGAAGTTGCGGTAGAACTGATTGATCTCCTCCACGGCCTCTTCGGCGTTGTACACCAGGCGCATGAGCTTCATGTCGGTGGGCAGGATGTAGCGATTTTCTTCCAGCTGCTCGCGGATAAAGTCCAGGGCGCTTTGCCAGAACTTGCCCCCGGGAACATCCAGCAGGACCACCGGTACCAGTGGGCTTTTACCGGTCTGGACCAGCGTCAGGACTTCCAGCGCCTCATCCAGCGTGCCGAAACCGCCAGGGCAGAGCACCAGTGCATCGGCCTCCTTGACGAAAAACAGCTTGCGGGTGAAGAAGAAGTGGAACGGCAGCAGGTTCGACGTGCCTTCGACGGTCGGGTTTGCGTGCTGTTCGAAAGGCAGGGTGATATTGAATCCGAGGCTATGGTCACGCCCCGCGCCTTCATGGGCAGCGGCCATGATGCCACCGCCGGCACCGGTGATGACCATCATGTCCGAGCGGGCCAGCGAAGCGCCCAACTCTCGGGCCAGTCCGTACAGCGGATGTTCGATAGGCGTTCGGGCCGAGCCGAAAACCGTGACCTTGCGCCGGCCCTTGAATTGTTCGAGCGTACGGAAGGCGTGTTCCAGTTCCCTCAGGGCCTGCAGCGTGATCTTGGCATTCCAGCGGTTGTGATCTTCCTGGGCCATGCGCAGCACAGTCAGGATCATGTCACGGTAAATGGGGAGGTTGGGGCTGTTGGGAGACACCAGGTTGAGTTGTTCTTCGACCTTGCGGGTGAGGTCGTGGCCGTGGTTCTCAAAATGACGACTGAGCAGGTCATTCGGTTTATAAGGCATTCAACTTCTCCTTCTTAACAGGACCCTGGCCCGGATGAGAGATTCATCAGGGCCACGACACCTCGTGTGTCGTCGTCAGCCCAGGCAGAGGCCTGGCGGTTGACCTGGCTTGACGCGGTCTGCAGCACGGCGACCAAGCCATCCAGCGGGTTCTGTTTTTCCCTTTTGATGAAAACAAGCACGCCAAGGTGTTGGTCGGGCAGCCTCTTTCTGCCCGATGCAAATACTCAGAATACTTCTGAATCTAGCCGATCTTTGCTGTCCTGATCATGGCGCTCAAAAGTGACCGTTGGCAACCGCTGGATAAGTGCACCGCAATATCGCACCGCTCGTCAGATTGCCGGCCGGGTGTGTGCCGCTCTGATTTACTGATAACAAGCGTGCCAATGCAATTTGGCGCTCAGGGCTGGTGCTAGGTGATGGATTGAAGCGGACGGGCATGGAGGCGGGAGAGATGACCAGGGTGACTCTGGAGCTCGACAGGCAGTTGTACTTGATGCTGTTGGAATCGGCGCAGGCCAATCGGGTGAGTCTTGAGGAGGAATGCTGTCGTCGACTGGGAGGGCGGGCATGGCGCTCGCGCTACCTGCAGGCGCTGGTAGCGGAGTTGCGCGCCGACGATGAGCAACGGCGCGCAAGCTCGGGTTGATTACTTCTTCGTCTTGGCGGGTTTCGGGCAATCCGATTCCTGGAAGCGCTCGGTCGCGACCGGGCGGTTGGTCTTAACCTCGGTGAATTCGTAGCGCATTGTCGCGCCCTTGGCCATCAACTTGCGAAAGCCCGGATTGGTGCACACCGTGGAGCCCAGCTGGAAATACACGGCCTTCGGATCGGCACGCATTTTCTGGGCATGGCTGCTTTGCACGCTGAGGTGGTTGATCAGCTCGGTGCCTTCGACGGTATACCCCTGGTCGAGAATGTCTTCGTTGATCGCCCGCGGCGTACCGACGCTACTTTCCTTGGCAACGTTCTGCAGCATCTTGTTCAGTTCGAGTTCTTTCAGCGAGGCAGCCTGAGCGCTGAAGGACGTCGCCAGCAGAACGGCAACGGTAGGGACGATAAGGCGCAGCATGAAACTCTCCTGGTTCAGTGACTGGTGGTTCGACCGATCACATGACTGTGCGTTCAGTGGCCGGGGATTATAGGGGAGCCCGGGTGGACGGTACAGGCTCGTGCGCTCTGGTAGACTGCCGGCCTTTATTGCCCTGCCGAGTGTTGTTCGTGTCGAGTTTTCCTGTCTGTCGGCGTCGCCCACGATGAATCACGCCCCTAACGCCGTAGCCCGCCTGCGCGACCAGCGCATCGATGAAGGGATCAGGCCGATCCAGGCCCGAGGCTGGCGCGCCCCCCGTTGCAGCGCCTGTCGGGTGATCGAGAGCCATTGCCTGTGCGCCTGGCGTCCGAGCGTCGAAACCCGTTCCGGGGTCTGCCTGATCATGACCAACAAGGAAGTGTTCAAGCCGAGCAACACCGGTTGGCTGATCGCCGATGTGGTGCGCGACAACCATGCCTTCATCTGGTCGCGCACCGAGGTCGATGAGCAACTGCTGGCGTTGCTGAACGATCCGCAATGGCAGCCGTACCTGGTGTTTCCGGGTGAATACGTCGAGCCATCGCGGGTCACCCACACGGTGGACCTCGATCAGTCCAAGCGCCCGTTGTTCATTCTGCTGGACGCGACCTGGACGGAGGCGCGGAAGATTTTCCGTAAGAGCCCGTATTTCGACCGGCTGCCGATCCTGAGCCTGCTGCCCGACAAACTGTCGCGCTACCGCTTGCGTCGTTCGACCCGCAGCGAGCACCTGTGCACTGCGGAAGTGGCGGCGTTGTGTCTGGAGTTGGCGGGGGACAGCGATGCCGCGTCGGCCCTGGATGCCTATTTCGATGTGTTCAGCCAGCATTACCTGGGCGCCAAGGGCCAGCAGGAGGTCAACGTGTCGACCCCGGCCCATGCCGAGTTGCAACCCTTCATTCGTACGCCGCACACAGTATTGGCTCAATAGTGGCCCATACTGGACTCAGGGGCGGCCGTGCTGCTTGACCACCCCGGCTTCGCTGGGCATGCTTGGCGCCGACCAGGGCGCCGCCCGTGTTGAAACGTCATGTTTGGCGTTGCACGTGCCCTGTGGATGCCACCGCAGGGTGGTGTCTTGAGTTGTCTTGGCGAGGCGCGAATGCTTCGGGCCTGCCATTAAAAACAGGATCATTTGAAAAATGGCCACATACGAAATCCTGATTGCCGATGACCACCCGCTCTTTCGCAGCGCGTTGCATCAGGCGGTGACCCTGGGCCTTGGCCCGGATGTCCGATTGACGGAGGTGGCCAGTATCGCCGAACTGGAGGTCCAGTTGACGGCGAAGTCCGATTGGGACCTGGTGCTGCTGGATCTGAACATGCCCGGTGCCTATGGTTTTTCAGGACTGGTGCTGTTGCGCGGCCAATACCCGCAGATCCCCGTGGTCATGGTCTCGGCCCAGGAAGAAGCGTCAGTGATGGTCAAGGCCCGGGAGTTCGGCGCCAGTGGCTTCATCCCCAAGTCCAGCTCCCTTGAAATGATTCAAAAGGCCGTGAAGGCGGTCCTGGACGGCGATGTCTGCTGGCCGCCCCAGGCGTTTGAGGCCGTGAGCGTGTCCGAAGAAGCCAAGGCCGCCAGCGCGGGCCTGGCCAGCCTCACGCCGCAGCAGTTTCGGGTGTTGACCATGGTCTGCGAAGGCCTGCTGAACAAGCAGATTGCCTATGAATTGAACGTGTCGGAGGCCACTATCAAGGCCCACGTCACGGCGATCTTCCGTAAACTGAACGTACGCACCCGGACCCAGGCGGCCTTGCTGCTGCAACAACTTGAGTCAATTTCGCCGCCGGCTTAGTGTTCGGGTTCACGCTTTTTTGACCGGGTTTGAATTAGTTTCTCCACTCCTTTTCGATCAGTTGCTCACTCTATGTCACCTTTTAAAGGCCAGACCGGCCTGAAACGCATCCTCAACGCCTCCGGCTATTCCTTGGACGGGCTGCGCGCGGCTTTTGTCGGCGAAGCGGCTTTCCGTCAGTTGGTACTGCTCAACGTCGTGCTGATTCCGTTGTCGTTCTTCCTGAACGTCAGCCGTGTCGAACAGGCGCTGCTGATTGCCGTGTGCCTGCTGGCATTGATCGTGGAATTGCTCAACTCGGCGGTGGAAGCGGCCATCGACCGCATCTCCCTGGAGCTGCACCCATTGTCGAAAAACGCCAAGGACATGGGCAGCGCTGCCCAGTTCGTCGCCCTGACGATGATCGCGTTGGTGTGGGGCCTGATCCTGCTGTAACGGCTCAGGCAATGGCCGGTAGCACGATTTCGTCGCTGCGCTGGGCCCCGGCGGTGAACGCCCGGCACAATTCGAGAAATTCGCGCATGGCGGAGGTCTGGTACTTCTGTTTATGCCAGATGAAATAGAACTGCCGCGCCAGGTCCATGTCCGGTGTTTCCACCGCGACGAGGCTGCCGCGGCGGAAGGCATCCCGCAGGGCCAGGCGTGAGATGCAGCCAATGCCCAGGCCGGATTCAACGGCGCGCTTGATCGCTTCGGTGTGTTCCAGCTCCAGGCGGATGTTCAACGCGCTGCGGTGGTGGCGCATGGCCTGGTCGAAAGTCAGTCGTGTGCCCGAACCCTGTTCCCGCAGAATCCAGGCTTCATGGGTCAATTCCTCCATGGTCGCCTGGCCGCGTTTGGCCAGCGGGTGTTGAGGGGCGCAGAACACCACCAGTTCGTCCTCGACCCAGCTTTGCACTTCGATGTCCGGATGGCTGCAGTCGCCTTCGATTAGACCCAGATCAATTTCATAGTGGGCAACCTGGTGCACGATATTGGCAGTGTTCTGCACATGCAGCTTCACCTGGCTTTCCGGATGGCGCTGCATGAACCCGCCGATCAACAAGGTCGCCAGGTAATTGCCGATGGTCAGCGTCGCGCCGACCGCCAGTGAGCCGAAACCGGACTTGCCATTGAGCAGGTCTTCGATCTCCTTGGCCTGGTCCAGCAACGCCACTGCCTGGGGCAGCAGCTGTTTGCCCAGGGCATTGAGGCTCAGGCGTTTGCCGGCACGGTCGAACAGCTGGCAGCTCGATTGCCGCTCCAGTTCGGTGATGGAGGTGCTGGCCGCCGACTGCGACAGGTTGAGTTGGCCCGCAGCGCGAGACACGCTTTCTTGCTGGGCGACGGCGACGAAGACTTGAAGTTGACGTAGAGTAAATCGCATATCGATATAACCGATAACCCTTATCTTAATAATCCATTTAACAGATATTGTCGCCGCCATTAGAATGCGATGCAATTGCGCAGATTATCGGCGCAGGCATCATTCCCAGGAGTCCCCGTACATGAGCAACATGAACCACGAGCGTGTCCTCAGTGTTCATCACTGGAACGACACTCTGTTCAGCTTCAAGTGCACCCGCGATCCGGGCCTGCGCTTCGAGAACGGTCAGTTCGTGATGATCGGCCTGCAACAGCCCAACGGCCGCCCGCTTATGCGCGCTTACTCGATTGCCAGCCCGAACTGGGAAGAGCATCTCGAATTCTTCAGCATCAAGGTGCCCGATGGTCCGCTGACTTCCCAGTTGCAGCACCTGAAGGAAGGCGACGAGATCATCATCAGCAAGAAACCCACCGGCACCCTGGTGCTGGACGATCTCAAGCCTGGCAAGCATTTGTACCTGCTCAGCACCGGTACCGGCCTGGCGCCGTTCATGAGCGTCATCCAGGATCCGGAAACCTACGAGCGTTTCGAAAAAGTGATCCTGTGCCACGGCGTGCGTTACGTCAATGAAGTCGCTTACCGCGAATTCATCACCGAGCACTTGCCGCAGAACGAGTTCTTCGGCGAAGCCCTGCGTGACAAGCTGATCTACTACCCGACTGTGACGCGCGAGCCGTTCGAGAACGAAGGCCGCCTGACCGACCTGATGCGCAGTGGCAAGCTGTTCCGCGACATCGGCCTGCCACCGATCAACCCCCAGGACGATCGCGCCATGCTGTGCGGCAGCCCGAGCATGCTCGACGAGACCAGTGAAGTGCTCAACAGCTTCGGCCTGACCGTTTCGCCGCGTATGCGCGAGCCGGGTGACTACCTGATCGAGCGGGCGTTTGTAGAGAAGTAAGCTGTTGTGGTGGCTGATAGATCGCCATCGCGAGCAAGGGATGTTCATTGAACACAGATTCTCTGTTCACAACAGACCCAGTGTGGGAGCGAGCTCGCTCGCGATGGCAGCGACTCGGTCTAACTGACACAGCATAAAAAAGCCCGCGCCGCCTGATAAAGGCCGCGCGGGCTTTTTCGTTCCCGGGTTTTATTTAACGGCAGGAACGACTTCCAATACCCGGATCACCCCCGGTTGCGGGTAATGCCAACGAACGTCCACATCCCAGAACTGCGCACCATATTCCCGTTCGGCTGTGGGCATCTGGTACGCCGGGCGTGGGTCTTGGGCCAGGCATTGTTCGATCAGCTCCACCAACGGCTCTTCCAGGCGCGTGGCGTGCTCGTGTGCTTGAACCAGGGCGGTGTCCGCCCATTGCACCGCAATCAACTCAGGCGCGGCGCTGGCGATGCTGTTGGAGGCCGAGTCGATGATGTCGGCGTAGGGCACGTAGGGCTTGATGTCGAGCACCGGCGTGCCGTCCAGCAAATCGATACCCGAGAGCCACAGGCGCCCGGCTTCGACCCGTTCCAGCTTCACGACCGACTGGCCAATGCCGTTGGGGCGATGGGTGGCGCGGGTGGCGAACACGCCCATGGACTTGTTGCCGCCCAGGCGTGGCGGTCGCACTTTCAAGCGTGGCTTGTCCTCCAGGGCCTGGTGGAACAGGAACAGCAGCCAGACATGGCTGACCTGCTCCAGGCCTTGCACCGCCTCGCCCTGGTCGAACGGCGCCACCAGCTCCAGCACACCGCGTGCGGCCGGAGCCAGTTGCGGTTGGCGGGGGATGGCGAACTTCTCCTTGAAGCAGGAGCGGACGAAGCCGATGGGAGAGACGCTGTAGGTCATGGGATGGGATCGAGGCGAGGTTGAAAGGGCATCATAACGCGAGGGGCGGGGTTGGCACTGTTCTCTGTGGCGAGGGAGCAAGCTCCCTCGCCACAAAAGCCCCCAGGATTCAGCGGTTCTTCAAAGTCAGCCGCGAACGCGCAGCGTCAGGCCCTTGAGGAAGTTGCGCAGTAATTGGTCGCCGCACGGGCGGTAGTTGGTATGGCCGAACTTGCGGAACAGCGCGCTCAGTTCCGGCTTGGACACCGGGAACTCGGCGGCCTTGAGGATGGCGTGCATGTCGTCTTCCTTCAGCTCGAAGGCCACCCGCAGTTTCTTGAGGATGATGTTGTTGGTCACCGGCACTTCGATCGGCTGCGGCGGACGGCTTTCGTCCTTGCCACGCTTGAAGATCACCAGGCCATCGAGAAAATGCGCCATGACCTCGTCAGGGCAGAACACGAAGCCTTCTTCCTCGTCTTTCTTGAGGTAGCCCGCCAGATCCGCCAGGGAGACGTCCAGGCCGCCCAGCTTGATGATCTCGATGACTTTCTTGTCGCTGATGTCGAGCATGTAGCGCACGCTGCGCAGTACGTCGTTGTGAATCATGTGTGCAGTCCTGATCAATCGGCAGTGGGCGCGCGCGTTCGGTGCGGCGCCGGAAAAAATTAGAATTTCTCTTTCGCAGACAGGTAGCGCCACTGGCCCAGCGGCACCTTGCCGATGGACACGCCGCCGATGCGGATGCGGCGAATGGCGACGACCTTGAGCCCGACCGCCTGGCAGAACAGAGCGATCACGCCGGGCTGCGGGTTTTTCATGGCAAAGCGCAGGCGGTTCTCGTTCTGCCAGCTGGCCTTGACCGCCGGCAGCTCCTTGCCCTTGTAGGTCAAGCCATGGTTCAGGCGATTGAGGCCATGGGCGACCATGTCGCCTTCGACTTCCACCACGTATTCCTGCTCGATCTTGGCGGCGTCGGCGGTAAGCTTTCGCAAAATTTTCCAATCCTGGGTGAACACCAGCAGCCCGCTGGCGTTGGCTTGCAGGTCGGCACTGGCGGTCAGGCGCAGGAAATGGCCCTTGAGCGGCCGCTTGCCGAAGCGATGTTCTTCGCTCAGGGTCTGCGGGCCGAGGGAGGCCATCGCGGTGTCTGCGTCCATGCCGGCCGGGACGTTCAGCAGGAGTGTCACCGGCTCCGGCGCGGTGGCCTTGGCCTCGGCGTCGAGTTCGACCTTCTGGGTCGTTACCTTGAACTGCGGCTCGTCGATCACTTCGCCATCCACGGTGACCCAGCCGCCCTCGATGAACAGCTCAGCCTCGCGACGGGAACAGCCGACGAGTTCGATGAGGCGTTTGGAGAGACGAATCGGGTCAGTCATGACGGGGGCCGTAACAAAAAGAGGGTGGGCATTGTACCTGCCTGGGGCCGGTTAATCGCGGGTCCATTTGCCTCATGCAGCTTTTAGCCGCGTCCGGCCTTCAGGTCGGGCTGCTTGTAGCGCATGTGCAGCAGAGGGTAGGGCTGGTTCATGCCATCTTTTGCCGAGCGCCCGACCACTTCGAAGCCTTGCTTGAGGTAAAAGCCCAAGGCTTGCGGGTTCTGTTCGTTGACGTCCAGTTGATCGGCGTTCAGGTGTTCCATGGCATAGCGCAGCAACAGCTTGCCCAGGCCCTGGCCACGGTGTTGCGGGTCGATGAAGAGCATCTCGACCTTGCCAGCCGCGACACCGGCGAAACCGGTGATCCGCTGGCGTGCGTCCCGGGTGCAAATGAGCATCACCGCATCCAGGTAACGGGTGAGCACCAGGTTTTTCAGCAGTTCGATGTAGCTGTCGGGCAGAAACTCATGGGTGGCCCGCACCGAGGCTTCCCAAACCTGGGTCAGTTCCTGGTAATCGCTCGGTTTCGGTGTATGGATGACCGAATGCTGGCGCATGTCCGCCTGTTCCTTGTGCTGGATGTGCTGGGTTTCTCCATACGATAGCCGTAAAAAAGCCCCGCATCCTGTGAGGATGGCGAGGCTTTTCAATTTTTCGGCGATGAAAGAACTTGTGGGAGCCGAGCTTGCTCGCGATAGCGTCGTGTCAGCCAACATTCATGCTGATTGATGCACCGCTATCGCGAGCAAGCTCGGCTCCCACAGGTATTGCAGCAGCCTGTAAAGCGCGGCAGATCAACCGATCTGCTCAGCCCACAAGTCATATTCATCGGCGTCGGTCACCTTGCACCAGACCTTGTCCCCTGGCTTGAGGTTGCTGCCGTTGTCGATGAAGACGTTGCCGTCGATTTCCGGCGCGTCGAAGAAGCAGCGGCCCACGGCACCTTGCTCGTCCACTTCATCCACCAGCACTTCGATTTCACGGCCGATGCGCATTTGCAGGCGCGCCGAGCTGATGGCCTGTTGGTGCGCCATGAAGCGTTCCCAACGGTCCTGCTTGACGTCGTCCGGCACCACGTCCAGGTCCAGGTCGTTGGCCGGTGCGCCTTCCACAGGGGAATACTGGAAGCAACCAACGCGGTCGAGCTGGGCTTCGGTCAGCCAGTCCAAGAGGTACTGGAAGTCTTCTTCGGTTTCGCCGGGGAAGCCGACGATGAAGGTCGAGCGGATGATCAGGTCCGGGCAGATTTCGCGCCAGTTCTTGATGCGGGCCAGGGTCTTGTCTTCGAAAGCCGGGCGCTTCATGGCCTTGAGGACTTTCGGGCTGGCGTGCTGGAACGGGATGTCCAGGTACGGCAGGATCTTGCCGGCCGCCATCAGCGGGATCAGTTCGTCGACATGCGGATACGGGTAAACGTAATGCAGGCGGACCCAGACGCCAAGGGTGCTGAGGGCTTCGCACAGTTCGGTCATGCGGGTTTTCACCGGCGCGCCATTCCAGAAGCCGGTGCGGTATTTCACGTCGACGCCATAGGCGCTGGTGTCCTGGGAGATCACCAGCAGTTCCTTGACGCCGGCCTTGACCAGGCGCTGGGCCTCGTCGAGCACATCGCCCACCGGACGGCTCACCAGCTTGCCGCGCATCGACGGGATGATGCAGAAACTGCAGCTGTGGTTGCAGCCTTCGGAAATCTTCAGGTAGGCGTAGTGGCGCGGAGTCAGCTTGATGCCTTGTGGCGGCACCAGGTCGATCAGCGGGTTGTGGTCCTGGCGCGGTGGCACCACGTCATGCACGGCGTTGACCACCTGCTCGTACTGCTGCGGCCCGGTCACGGACAGCACGCTTGGGTGCACGTTGCGGATGTTGCCTTCTTCCACACCCATGCAGCCAGTGACGATGACCTTGCCGTTTTCCTTGATGGCTTCGCCGATCACTTCCAGGGACTCGGCCTTGGCCGAATCGATGAAGCCGCAGGTGTTGACCACGACCACGTCGGCGTCCTGGTACGTGGACACGACGTCATAGCCTTCCATGCGCAGCTGGGTCAGGATGCGCTCGGAGTCGACCAGAGCCTTCGGGCAACCCAGGGATACGAAGCCAACCTTCGGATTGGCTGGCGCGGTAGTGGTGGACATGTCTAACCTCGGTGTAGGGGGGATCGTCTCTTGCCGAGACAGGGCGCCTGGCGCGCCTCTGATCAAAAAGTGCGCAATTCTATCCAGGGTCGACGCACTTGACCAGCTTTATACCGGGAAATGCGACGAGTGCTGCGCTATGCTTCGCGCCTTTGCGTTCTGGCGATTGCTACAGTCAATAAAACGTCTGTAACAATACGTAAAACAGCGCATGCTGCCGCAACAAAACATAGCGCTTCGTTCAAGAAGCCAGGTCTGGGAAACGGGAGTGTTGGATGGGTCATGCAAGTAGTCAGGTGGCAGGTGCCGAGCATTCGGCAGCGAAGCCGCTGAGCATGCTGGTCGCGGCGGTCGGAGTGGTTTATGGCGACATCGGTACGAGCCCGTTGTACACCCTCAAGGAAGTGTTTTCCGGTGCCTATGGCGTGCCAGTCAATCACGATGGGGTGCTGGGGATTCTGTCGCTGATTTTCTGGTCGCTGATCTGGGTCGTGTCGATCAAGTACATGATGTTCGTGCTGCGCGCCGACAACCAGGGCGAGGGCGGGATCATGGCGCTCACCGCCCTGGCGCGGCGAGCCGCGGCGGGAAGGGCGCGACTGCGGACCTTCCTGGTGATCTGCGGCTTGATCGGCGCGGCGCTGTTCTACGGCGACAGCATGATCACGCCAGCGATCTCCGTGCTCTCGGCCATTGAAGGCCTTGGCCTGGCGTTCGAAGGTATCGATCACTGGGTGGTGCCCTTGTCGCTGGTGGTGCTGGTGGGGCTGTTCCTGATCCAGCGCCACGGCACTGCACGGATCGGCACCCTGTTTGGCCCGATCATGGTGACCTGGTTCTTGGTGCTTGGCGCCCTGGGCGTGTACGGCATCGCCCAACATCCGGAAGTGTTGCAGGCGGTTAACCCGGTCTGGGCCGTGCGTTTTTTTATCGTCCACCCGGGCATGGGCGTGGCGATCCTCGGTGCCGTGGTACTGGCGCTGACCGGCGCCGAAGCGCTGTACGCCGACATGGGCCATTTCGGCCGCAAACCGATTGCCCGTGCCTGGTTCATTCTGGTGTTGCCGGCGCTGGTGCTTAATTACTTCGGTCAGGGCGCGTTGTTGCTGGGCGACCCGGAAGCGGCGCGCAACCCGTTTTATCTGCTGGCGCCGAGCTGGGCGCTGCTCCCGCTGGTGGGCCTGTCGACCCTGGCCACGGTGATCGCCTCGCAAGCGGTGATTTCCGGCGCGTTCTCCCTGACGCGCCAGGCGATCCAGCTCGGTTACATCCCGCGCATGTACATCCAGCACACCTCCAGCGCCGAGCAGGGCCAGATCTACATCGGTGCGGTGAACTGGTCGTTGATGGTGGGTGTAGTGCTGCTGGTGCTGGGTTTCGAATCTTCCGGCGCGCTGGCTTCGGCCTACGGCGTGGCCGTGACCGGTACGATGCTGATGACCACGATCCTGGTGTCCGCCGTGATACTGCTGTTGTGGAAGTGGCCGCCGCTGTTGGCTGTTCCGTTGCTAATCGGTTTTCTTTTGGTGGACGGCCTGTACTTCGCCGCCAACGTGCCGAAAATCATTCAGGGCGGTGCATTCCCGGTCATCGCCGGTATTGCCTTGTTCGTGCTGATGACCACCTGGAAACGCGGCAAGCAATTGCTGGTGGAGCGCCTGGATGAAGGGGCGCTGCCGCTGCCGATCTTCATCAGCAGCATCCGTGTGCAGCCGCCGCATCGGGTCCAGGGCACCGCCGTGTTCCTGACCGCGCGTTCGGACGCTGTGCCTCACGCGCTGTTGCACAATTTATTGCACAACCAGGTGCTGCATGAGCAGGTGGTGCTGCTGACCGTGGTGTACGAAGACATTCCCCGGGTGCCACCGCAGCGGCGCTTCGAGGTCGATGCCTATGGCGAAGGGTTCTTCCGGGTCATCCTGCACTTCGGTTTCACCGACGAGCCGGACGTTCCGCAGGCGCTCAAGCTCTGTCATCTCGATGACCTGGACTTCAGTCCGATGCGCACTACCTACTTTCTCAGTCGCGAGACCGTCATCGCCTCCAAGCTTGAGGGCATGGCCCGCTGGCGCGAGATACTGTTCGCCTTCATGTTGAAAAATGCCAACGGCAACCTTCGTTTCTTCAATCTGCCGTTGAACCGGGTGATTGAACTGGGGACGCAGGTCGAGATGTAGCATCAGGAAAACAAAAGCCCTCGTTGCCTTGCGGCGGCGGGGGCTTTTTTGTGGGCGACACAGAAGCTGATGCCAGGATGAAGCCCCTGTGGGAGCGAGCTTGCTCGCGATAGCGGAGTGTCAGTTTGCAAAGATGTTGAACATGCCACCGCCATCGCGAGCAAGCTCGCTCCCACAGGGTAATGCTGTTCACTTAAGGCAATCGACAAGCCTGTGGCGAGGGAGCAAGCTCCCTCGCCACAGGTCCATCATTTCTCTTGAATGAACAGTATTAGCTCCCACAGTGGGGGGCAGTCGAGCACAAAAAAGCCCCGGCAACCTTGAGGCTGCCGGGGCTTTTTGTCAGGCGTGTATCGACTTACTGTTCGGCGACCTTGTTCTGCCGCTCGTTGATCTCATCGATCAGGCGCTTGGCCAGGGCCGGGTAGTTTTCGTCGAAGTGATGGCCGCCAGGCAGCTTGATGGCTTCGCCAACGGCGGTCTTGTCGGTGCAGCCGCTTTCGTCGGCTTCTTCACCGCCGTAGATGCACACCACTTTCTCGGCTGGCAGCTTGGCCATTTCCGGGCCGGTGGCGGCTTCGGTGCCGGCGTTGCCGAGCCAGCCTTCGACTTCGATCTCGAAGCTGCCGGTGCGGGCGAAGGCCAGCAGGATGATCGCATCGACTCGCTGTTGTTCGGTGGCCGGCAGGCGATTGTAGATGGCCGGCAACACGTCGGCGCCGAAGGAGTAGCCGGTCAGGATGAAGCGCTTGGTGCCCCAGATCTGCCGGTAGTGCTGCATCAGCTCGGTCAGGTCCGCCGCGCTCTGCTCCGGACTCTTGTGTTGCCAGTAGTAGCGCAGGGTGTCGATGCCGACCACCGGGTAGCCGATCTTGGCCATTTCATCGGCCACGTCGCGGTCCAGGTCGCGCCAGCCGCCATCTCCGGAGAGAAACAGGGTGACGGTGTCCCGTGTCTGGCTGGCCGGGACTTCCACTACCGGGATGCTCAGGCCGCCCTTGGCCTTGTCAGTGCCCACCAGGATCTTGCGCAGTTCGTTGTTCAGCACTTGCGGCAGGTTGATGTCGTAGTCGCTGATGCTGGTCTCGGCATTCGATTGGTCGCGTACGAAACCGGCGCTGGTGTCGTCAGGGTTATCGTTCCAAGCCACCAGCCAATGGCCGTGGGCTGCCTTTTTAGGCAGCAGATGGGTGCAGCCGGGTTTTTCCAGGGCCAGGTCCACTGAAACGGCCTTGGCCTTGTCGTCCTTCTGTTCAGCCAGCCAACGCCAGGCCAGCACGGCGCCAGGGCCGATGCCGCTGACCAGCGTGGCCGGGCCCTGGAGCTCTCTCAGGCCGGCCTGCAGGGCACGCCCTTGCAACATGCAGTCCTTGGGCAGGATCACCTGGACGATCTGCGCCGAGCCGCTGCGGCTGAGGGTCGTCAATTGCGTGTCGTTGAGCTTCTGGTCTTCATTGACTGCCACCAGCACCCGGGCACGTGCCTTGGTGCCGGGGGTGACCCGGGTCAGCGCTGCGCCATCGGCGGGCGCCAGTTGTTCCAGGGTCGGTTGCGGGGCCGGGCGGTTCCAGTACCAGTAACCGCCACCGAGAATCACCGCCAGCACCAGCAGGGCGGCCACTACGTATCGCCAGGAGCGTTGCATCATCAGCGTTTCACCAGTCCAGTCAGGCCGCCCGCAATCAGGGCGGCAGTATCGGCCAGCGCCACCAGCGGATCGAGTCCGGCGGGCACGGCCATGTAACGAGGTTCCCAGTTTGGCTGGAATTTGTCTTTGAAGCGGCGCAGCCCCTGGAAGTTATAGAGCTGCTCGCCACGGCGGAACACCATCGAGCCCAGGCGCTGGGTCAGTGGTGCGCCGCGCCGCGGTTGCAGGCCCGACAGCGGGACCATGCCGAGGCTGAAGCGGGCGTAGTCATGGTTTTTATAATGTTGGATGAGGCCGACCATCATGAACTCCATGGTCAGTTTCGGCGCCTCGGGGTGGGCGCGCATCAGGTCGAGGCTGGCCAGTTCGTGGCTGTGGGTTTCCAACAGGTTGGCGAACGCCACCGGCCGGCCCTCGAAACGAATCACCGCGATGCGGAAATGCTTGAGGTAGTCATCGCTGAAACGCCCCAGGGAGAAACCTTTTTCCCGCACGTTCTTGCCAGTCAGCCAGGCATCGGAGATGACCTTGAGCTCATCCATCGGCGCCTGGCCCGGTTCGTGGATCTCCAGCGACAGGCCGTCACGGGTGCCGCGGTTCCAGGTGTAGCGCAAGTCCTTCATCTCTTTGCCCTTGGCTTCGAGATCGAAACGCTTGAGGTCGACCCGTGCTTCCTCGCCCAGCTTGATGGCCGTCAGGCCGATGTCCATGTAGTACGGCAGGTTTTCGGCGCGCACCTGATAGAACACGGGACGGGCATGGTAGATGTCGCACAGGTCGCGGAACTGCCAGATCATTTCGGCCCGTTGCTGGGTCGGCCCAATCGGGTCATACAGCGCCACCAGGCTGCGACCACGACGGGCATACATCAGGAACGCCTCGTCGTTGGGGTGGAACAGCAGCGCCTTGTCACCGGTCAGGGCCAGGCCGCCGTCGGGTTGCGAGGAGGTCATGAGAATCGTCTTGGCCCGCTCCAGTTCCTCTGCCGTCGGCAGATGGATCACCGGACGCGCGGTGCGCAGCAGCCAGGTCAGGGACACCACCACCAGCAGCACCGCGGCGCCCAGTAGCGAGCGCAGGCCGCGAGGGGCGTCGGCATCGAGGGTGAACTGCCACCACAGTTGGTGGCTGTAGGGCACGTCCTGATAGGCAAACAGCAGAAGCCAGATCGACGCGCCGAGCACGCAGAGGCTGGCGATCAGGAACAGCGGGGAAAACGGCAGTTCAGTCAGGCGGCTCGGACGATAAAAGGAGCGCCGGAATACCGCCAGCAGGGCGGCTGTCAGGGTCAGTAGCGTGGCTTCTTCCCAGTCGAAGCCCTTGAGCAGCGAGAGCAGGGCGCCCACCAGGAGCAGAACCGTGGTCAGCATCCAGGCGGCCGACAGGCGACGGCGCAGGCCTTGGGCGAGCAACAGGCACAACACGCCCACCAGGCTGGCGCCGAAGTGCGAAGCGTCCACCAGCCGATGGGGGATCAGGAAGCCGATGTGCTCCAGGCGGGTGTCGATTTCCGGTGTCACGCCGGAAAACAGCAGTACCACGCCGGAGAGAAACACCAGCACCGCCAGGATCGGCGCGGCGAAACCCGATGCCGCCCGCAGGCTCTGGCGCGTCTGGAACAGCCGTTGCGCCTCGTTGATCAACAGCAACACGCAGGCCACCAGCATCGGCAGCAGCACGTAGATCAAGCGATACAGCAACAGCGCGGCGGCCAGCGGTGCGGCGCCGAGTTTGTCGGCAAACGCGGCCAGCAGGATCGCCTCGAACACCCCGACCCCGCCCGGTACATGGCTGAGCACGCCGGCAGCCAGGGCCAGCAGGTACACCAGCAGGAAGGCGCCGAACGGTGGCGCCTCGGGCAGCAACAGATACAACACGGTGGCGGCCGCGGCGACATCCAGCGCGGTGATCACCAGTTGCAGGAAGGTCAGGCGTCGGCCCGGCAGGCGCAGCGTGCGACGCCCGGCCTTTACCAGAAGGCTGTCCCGATGCGGCTGTTCCGGCAGGCGCCGGCGGTAAATGCCGATGGCCAATACGCTGGTGAGCAGCAGCACCGCCACGGAAATGCCCCCCAGCAAAGCGGCAGGCAAGTGCAGCGCGGCAGACGCGGCGGGCAGGTTGCTGAGTGTCGCCAGGGCCGCCAACGGCGGCAACGCGCAGCCCAGGGACAGGCTGGCGAACAGCGTCATATGGGCGACATCCGATGCCCCCAGGCCATGGCGCGCATACAGACGGTAGCGAACCGAACCGCCCGACAGCAGTGACAGGCCAATGGCATTACCGATGGCGAACGCGGTGAACCCGCCCAGGACCATGGTTTGTGGCGGCAGCGTCACACCGGCGTAACGGCTGGCGGACCATTCATAGCCCAAAAGAATGATGAAGCCGGCGACCGTGGCGGCGATCGCACCAAGCAGGGCAGGCCGGGGCACTTCAAGAATCGAGTCGTGCAGAGCGTATAGATCGAGCTCGCTCAGCAGATGGCGGCAGGCAATCAATGCAATCGCAAACAGCAGCAGCGTGACCGCGAGGCCAATGGGCTGGCGGTACTGACTGATCCGATCCAGCCAGCGCAGTCGCTCGGCTTTGATTGGGTGTGTCGCGGTAACGGAGTCTTGCGGGTCAGACGAGTGGGCGCGCATCAATCACCTCTTGAGCTATGCGCGACAGGATGGGGGTATCCAGCCAAGTTACCAATCCCCGCGAAGGAAAATAATTACAAAATCTTTGTAATGTAGAGCTTTTTTCGCCAGACACAAAAAAGGCCACTCTTTCGAGTAGCCTTTCTTGGTATTTGGTTGCGGGAGCCGGATTTGAACCGACGACCTTCGGGTTATGAGCCCGACGAGCTACCAGACTGCTCCATCCCGCGTCTGTGTGGCGGCATTCTACAGGCGAACGCCCGAGTGTCAACCGATAAAAGACGCCGGGGTCAAATAAACGGCCGATCCGTCCCTTGCCTTCCTAAATGCGCGGAATCAAAGGGAAATTGTCCTACAACTTGCAGTGCGTAGAGGGTCGCAGGCAGCGTGTCTCTGATCGTGTGGTCAAAAAACGAGCACGCACAAAAAAGGCCACTCTTTCGAGTAGCCTTTTTTGATGTTTGGTTGCGGGAGCCGGATTTGAACCGACGACCTTCGGGTTATGAGCCCGACGAGCTACCAGACTGCTCCATCCCGCGTCTGTGTGGCGGCATTCTACAGAGGATCGAGCCGCTGTCAACCCTAGCGTCACAAAAAACTGTTCCGCTTCAAGCGCTTAGCCTTGCGTGTGGGCATTGTGACAGCGCTGTGACGCAGGCCTGGCAAGGGCTGAGGCTCTATTGGAGGGAGCGTTGCGATTGAAGAAGTAAATTTGTGTAGGCGTTTTCGAAGTCCCACGAAGGATCTTTCAAACTACTGGTGCTATATACAGGTGCCGGTGCGATACTGGTGGCCCGATTCGTCCCACGCCCTGTTCTTCTATGACGCAACGTAAAATCATCCATGTCGACTGTGACTGTTTCTATGCCGCTATCGAGATGCGCGATGATCCGCGGCTGGCCGGCAAGCCCATGGCGGTGGGGGGCTCGGCGGATCGGCGGGGGGTGATTGCCACCTGCAACTACGAAGCGCGGGCCTACGGCGTGCGCTCGGCCATGTCTTCCGGCCACGCCTTGAAGCTCTGTCCGGACCTCACCATCGTCAAGCCACGAATGGAGGCCTATCGGGAAGCGTCGAAGGAAATTCATACGATTTTCAGCGATTACACCGACCTGATCGAGCCGCTGTCCCTGGACGAGGCCTACCTCGACGTCTCTGCCAGTGCTCATTTCGGCGGCAGCGCCACCCGCATCGCCCAGGACATTCGCCGACGTGTTTCCAACCAGTTGCACATCACCGTGTCCGCCGGCGTCGCGCCGAACAAGTTCCTGGCCAAGATCGCCAGTGACTGGAAAAAGCCCAACGGATTGTTCGTCATCACCCCGGACCAGGTCGAGGACTTTGTCTCGGCCCTGCCGGTCAGCAAGCTCCACGGTGTAGGCAAGGTCACCGCCGAGAAGCTGAACCGGCTTGGTATCGTCGATTGCCTGCAATTGCGTCAATGGGACAAGCTGGCGCTGGTGCGCGAATTCGGCAGTTTCGGTGAGCGGCTCTGGAGCCTGGCCCGTGGGATCGATGAGCGTCTGGTGCACAACGACAGTCGACGGCAGTCCATCAGCGTCGAAAATACCTACGATGTCGACTTGCCCGACCTGGTGAGTTGTCTCGACAAACTGCCGGAACTGATGGAAACCCTCAAAGGACGCATGGCGAGGATCGACAGCAGCTATCGACCGGGCAAGCCGTTCGTCAAAGTGAAGTTCCACGACTTCACCCAGACCACACTGGAGCAGGCCGGGGCAGGGCGGGACCTGGGCAGTTACCAGTTGCTGCTGACCCAGGCGTTCAACCGGGGCGGTAAGCCGGTGCGGTTGTTGGGGATCGGGGTGCGGCTGGAAGATTTGCGGGGAGGGTTCGAGCAGTTGGAGTTGTTCGAGCGGTGAGACTGACGATGAGTGTCCTGTTTGGCGCGGTCCTTGTGGCAAGGGAATCCTTTGGGAGCAAAGCTTGCTCGCGATAGCGTCCTTGAGAACGTCTTCGCGGGCAAGCCTTGCTCCCACAGGTCTTGCCCTCACACAATCCCCTTGCCACAGGGGATATTTCAGTTAGTGCCAGGATCCGCCACCAACCGCCCGCCGTCCTTGGTCAGGGCTTTCATGAACTCGGTCTGCAACTCCGGATCGTTGCGCGTCAGTTCGATCAGGCTCTGTTCCAGTTCGCTGGCCTCTTCTTCAAGTCCCAGTTCCGACAGGCGCTTGACCCGATGAACCCACTGGCTCACCTCGTCGTCTTCCAGGTCGTCGTAGATCAGCGCATGAGCTTCCACCAGTTTGCTGCGCAAGGTACTGCTGATGCTCAGGGATGAGTCGGTGTGCACTTCGTCCTGGGCATCCGTCACGCTGATCTGCAATTTGCCGAACTGGCTCAGGTCCTGCTCGGCGAACGGGCTTTCCAGCAGGTTCAAGCGCAGCACGCCATTACGGTCAGTGCTCAGCTCGAAGGTCTGCCGGGCGGCCTTGACCTCCACCGGGCGTTCGCTCCAGGGCAGGCTCGAGTGTTCCGTGCGCTTGTCGCGCTGGACTTCGTCGATGCCCGCCAGGTTCTGCTGGGCGCGGCCATGGGAGGGGACGTTCATGAACGGGTTGAGCCCGGCGAAACCGTAGCTGATCCAGTCACGGGTCGCCGTGTCCGGCAGGTTGCCGAGGGCGAACACATTGACCACGTTCGCACCGACACCGGCCACCACGGCCACCGCGCCCAGGGGAATCTCGTAGATCTCCCGCCAGGGTTGGTACGGCGTGTAGCGATCGTAATGGCGGGTAACCTCGAACTCGGTGACTTCGAAGGTTTTCTGCTCATTGATGCGCACCCGACGCTGCGGCAGGTCGAGCACCTTGGGTTCGCCCACGTCGATTTGCAGGCTGTGGTCGAGCAATTTGCGCTCGACCCGCTCTTCGTGCTCGCTGCGTTGTGACATTTGGTTGGCACAGCCGCTGACCACCAGGGCGCCGCACAGGGCGGCGCCACCGAGGCCTAAGGTGTTTCGCTTGAACATGACGTCTCTATCTGGTGTCAGCGGCGGATACGGGCCTGGAGGAACGACAGCACGTCGGCGACCGGCAGCGCTTGCGGCTCGGCCTCGGTGCGGCTCTTGTATTCCAGGTTGCCTTCGGCCAGGCCACGGTCACTGACGACGATCCGGTGGGGGATGCCGATCAGTTCCATGTCCGCGAACTTGATGCCGGGGCTGGTTTTCTTGTCGCGGTCGTCCAGCAGCACTTCGAAGCCGGCGGCCGTCAGTTCGGCGTAGAGCTTGTCGGTGGCTTCACGCACCAGGTCGGTCTCGTAGCGCAGCGGCACCAGGGCCACCTGGAACGGCGCCAGTGTGTCGCTCCAGATGATGCCTTTCTCGTCGTTGTTCTGCTCGATGGCGGCGGCTACCACGCGGGAAACGCCGATGCCGTAGCAGCCCATTTCCAGGGTGACCGGCTTGCCGTTCTCGCCCAGCACTTCGCACTTCATCGCCTTGCTGTACTTGTTGCCCAGCTGGAAGATGTGCCCGACTTCGATGCCTCGCTTGATTTCCAGGGTGCCCTTGCCATCGGGGCTTGGGTCGCCGGCCACGACGTTGCGCAGGTCCGCGACGGTCGGAACCGGCAGGTCGCGTTCCCAGTTCACGCCGAAGTAGTGCTTGTCGTCGATGTTGGCGCCGATGGCGAAGTCGCTCATCAATGCTACCGAACGGTCGATGATGATCGGCAGTGGCAGGTTCAACGGGCCAAGGGAACCGGCACCGGCGCCAATGGCGTCGCGCAGGTCGGCTTCGGTGGCCATGACCAGCGGGCTGGCGACGCCTGGCTGGTTGGCGGCCTTGATTTCGTTCAGTTCGTGGTCGCCACGGACGATCAGGGCAATCAGCTTGCCGGCTTCTTCCGCCCGCACGATCAGGGTCTTGATGGTGCGCTCGATCGGCAGGTTGTAGCCTTCCACCAACTGGGCAATGGTCTTGGCGTTCGGCGTGTCCACCAGGCGCAGCTCTTCGGTCGGCGCGGCGCGGGACGTTTCCCGAGGCACGGCTTCGGCCTTCTCGATGTTCGCGGCGTAGTCGGAGCCGTTGCTGAAGACGATGTCGTCTTCGCCGGACTCGGCCAGTACGTGGAACTCGTGGGAGCCAGCGCCACCGATGGAACCGTTGTCGGCTTCAACCGGGCGGAATTTCAGGCCCAGGCGGGTGAACACGTTGCAGTACGCCTGGTGCATGCGGTCGTAGGTGACTTGCAGCGAGGCCAGGTCGGCATGGAACGAGTAGGCGTCCTTCATGATGAATTCGCGACCGCGCATCAGGCCGAAGCGTGGACGGATCTCGTCACGGAATTTGGTCTGGATCTGGTACAGATTGATCGGCAGCTGCTTGTAGCTGCTCAACTCGTTGCGCATCAGGTCGGTGATCACTTCTTCGTGGGTCGGGCCTGCACAGAAGTCGCGACCGTGACGGTCTTTGATGCGCAGCAGCTCGGGGCCGTATTCTTCCCAGCGCCCCGATTCCTGCCACAGCTCGGCCGGTTGGGTGCCCGGCATCAATACTTCCAGGGCGCCAGCGGCGTCCATCTCTTCACGAACGATGGCTTCCACCTTGCGCATGACGCGCAAGCCCATCGGCAGCCAGGTGTACAGGCCGGAAGCGAGCTTGCGGATCATGCCGGCACGCAGCATCAGTTGGTGGCTGATCACGACGGCGTCGGAAGGCGTTTCTTTCTGTGTGGCGAGCAAATATTGACTGGTGCGCATGGTTGGCCGTTGTCGGTTGCTGATGACGAGAAATGACGGAGCATTGTACGGGCGAGATTCCCTGGCGTACAGGCGCGTGGCCGGTCGCCAGGTGCGAACGCCGTTTTCCCGGCGTTTGCTGAAGTTTCCTACGACTCTTCCGCTGGCCGGGTGGGCGCCGGTTCCTCGGTGGGTGTCGAATCCTGGCGACGGTTCTCCTGGAACCAGTGCAAGGCGATCAGCAGCAGGGTTGGCACCCCCAGCAGGGCGGTGATCAGGAAGAAATTGTGGTAGCCGAACTTTTCCACCATCACCCCTGAGTAACCACCGATCAAGCGCGGCAGCAACAGCATGATCGAGCTGAGCAGGGCGTATTGGGTGGCGGAGAACTTCAGGTTGGTCAGGCTCGACAGGTAGGCGACGAACGCCGAAGTGGCCAGGCCGGAGCTGAAGTTGTCCAGGGAGATGGTGACAATCAACATCTTCAGGTTGGCGCCCATGTCGGTCAGCATCAGGAAGAGGATGTTGGTGGCGGCCGAGGCGACACCGCCGATGAACAGGATGGGCAGGATGCCGAAACGTACGATCAGCAGGCCGCCCATGCCGGCGCCGACGAGGGTCATGATCAGCCCGAAAATCTTGCTGACGCTGGCGATCTGGTCCTTGGTGAATCCTTGGTCGATGTAGAACACGTTGGCCATGACGCCCATGACCGTGTCGGACATCCGATAGGTTGCGATCAGCCCGAGCAGCAGCAGGGCCTGCCAGCGATAACGCAGGATGAAATCGTTGATCGGCGTCAGCACCGGCGCCAGTCCGCGCCGGCCCATGGCCGACAGGCACAGGGCGGTCAGGATGGTATAGAGGATGGCCCGCAGGAAGGCGCGGTCTTCGAGCAGCAGGTCGAGCAGGCTGACGCCCTCGAACAGCACGCTGGCGAAGTCGGTGTTGAACAACTGGGTGAACATCGCCGGGACGGAGACCAGCAGCACGATCAGCACGAATACCGACGCCAACTGATGAACGAACGTGTAGCGCCCGGCCTGCAATTGGGTGCGCAGCGGCACCGGCGGCTCGCGCATGAACAGTGAGGTGAGGAGCGCCGGGACCATCAACACGCCGAACAACAGGTAAGTACCGGCCCAGGCCGAGTGTTTGTAGCTGAAACCGGTGGAGCCAAAGCCTTCGGCGAAGAACAGGGCGCCGGCGGTGGCCAGTAGCGCAGCGATGCGGTAACCGGACATGTAGCTGGCGGCGAGGGCGGCCTGGCGGGTGTCGTCGGCGATCTCCAGGCGATAGGCGTCGACGGCGATGTCCTGCGTCGCGGAGGCGAAGGCCACGATCACGGCGATGGCGATCAACCATGACAGGTGTTTTTGTGGATCACAGAAACCCATGCCGATCAGGCCGAGGATCACCAAGGCCTGGGAGAGCACCAGCCATGAGCGGCGGCGCCCCAGTTTGCCCAGCAGTGGCAGGCGCCATTGGTCGAGCAGTGGCGACCAGACCCATTTAAAGGCGTACGCCAGGCCGATCAGGCTCGCGTAGCCGATGGTTTCGCGGGCCACGCCGGCTTCGCGCAACCAGACCGAAAGCGTGGAAAACACCAGCATGTATGGCAAGCCGGCGGCGAAGCCAAGCAGCAACAGCACGAGCGTTGAGGGACTGGCATAGGCGGCGAGGGCGGCGCGCCAGGTTTTACGGGGCATGGGCTGGAGTCTGCCTCAAAAATTGCGAAAACAAAGCGCGCACTCTAACCGCTGTGCTCTACCGGGCGCCAGCCATGGCGCTGAATATCAACACGATTGTTCAGGACACTGATGCCTTCCAGGCGCAGGCGTGCGCGCTGTTCATCCCCTGAGGCGCTGCCCGCCGGCAGGCTGATCCGACCACCGGCACCCAATACCCGATGCCAGGGCAGCTTGGTGTCGTTTGGCAACTGGCTGAGAGTTCGCCCGACCCAGCGCGCCGCCCGCCCCAGGCCGGCCATTTCGGCGAGTTGGCCATAGGTGACGACTTTGCCCGCCGGCACCTGGGCCAGGGTCAGGTAAAGGGTCGTGCGGCGGATTTGGGCGGCGTTCTCGGTATCCGCGGGTGTGTCAGTCACGTAAAGGGTTCCTGGATGGGATGTCCGTCCGTAGATTAATTCCTACAAGGCTGGTTGAGAAATGAACTCATCATCTATATGCAGGTCAGTCGTTGCTGAGGTGTCATCCTGGGGGATAATGCCGCCTTTTCACTGAAAACTTGAGCCCATTATCGCTTATGTTGTCTAGAACCCTGTTGTGCCTAGCTGTTACCAGCGCCTCCATGCCCTTGCTTGCCGATACCGTCTGGTTGAAGAACGGTGACAAGCTGACCGGTAAAATCACCGTTTTCGATGGCGGCAAGTTGCTGATCCAGACTGATTACGCCGGCGCGGTTCCCATTGACTGGAAGCAGGTCAAGACCCTCGAAAGCGACCAGCAATTGCTGGTCAAGCAGGATGCCTACACGGGCGAGAAAGCCAAGGCGCTGCAGGCGGCCGAGGACGGCAAGGTCACCCTGGCCAACGGTGATGCGCCCAAGACCGTGGAACTGGCCAGTATCCAGCAGATCCTCAAGCCCAAGCCGGTGGTCGAGGATCTGGTGTGGAAAGGCAATATCGATGCCGCGCTGGATTATCAGCGAGCGGAAAACGATACCGATGATTACGACATCGACTTCAAGACTTCGGCGCGCCATGGCAGATGGCGGCACACCGCCGAAGGCGAATACAACCGTGAATTCCAGGATGACGTGGTTTCCGCCGACAACTGGAGGCTGGAGTATTCCCTCGACCGGTTCCTGACGGATAAATGGTTCTGGCAAGGTCGCCTGAACTACAAGCGTGACAAAGTCGAAGACCTGGCCCGCCAGCGCGTGGTGGGTACCGGCCCGGGCTACCAGTTCTGGGATGACGAGCTGGGTGCGTTCTCCCTGGGCTCGCTGCTCAACCGCACCGATTACGAGTACCGCGACGGCGGCAAGGACAACTTCTATTCCGTGGCCATGAAGTGGGACTACAACCGCTACCTGATCGGCAAGCGCGTCGAGTTCTTTACCAATGGCGAAGTGGGCAAACCCCTGTCCGACGTGGCGGATTACGCCTACGACGCTGAAGTGGGGCTGCGCTACAAGGTCACTGACTGGGCTTCGCTCAATCTCAAGGCTGAGAAAGATGTCATCGAGGGCACTGAAGACAGTGACTTGAGCAAGACGCGGTACACGGCCGGGTTTGGCGTGACCTGGTAATTCGGGCTCACCCACACACACCTGTGGGAGCGAGCTTGCTCGCGATAGCGGTCTGTCAGCCAACGTTGATGTTGCTGATCCACCGTTATCGCGAGCAAGCTCGCTCCCACAGTTTTTTTGTGCGCTGGCAAAAACTCACAGGCACAAAAAAGCCCCGCTTTTGAGGGCGGGGCCTTTTTACTAAAGCAAGTGCAAGTTAGATAACTTGAACTTCTTCAGCTTGCATGCCTTTCTGACCGCGGGTAGCGATGAAAGAAACCTGTTGGCCTTCTTTCAGGCTTTTGAAGCCGTCGGATTGGATAGCTTTGAAGTGAACGAACAGGTCGTCACCGGATTGTGGGGTGATGAAGCCGAAGCCTTTTTCATCGTTGAACCACTTAACGGTACCGGTTTGGCGATTAGACATGGTGTAACTCCTTGAACAAAGATAACTGCGACTCAGGAAGAACCCTGGCCGAGACTGAGTGCAAAGAGCAGGAAAAATTCTTGTAGATGGTTGGATCGAAATTCAACATATCGTGTAGAGATTCTCAGTGACACAAGCAACACAGTGGCGCCACCTTAACCCTTTTTCCAGAATGTGCCAATGGTCTTTGCGAAGGTTTCTCTTAATTGGTGACTGACGGCGCGGGTGATGGCCGGCAGGACCCAGAAATCAAGGTGGATCGGCGAGATTTGCGTGCCGCGCTTTGAACCCGGCCCCGTGCCCCGGTAAGATGCCGGACGTATTTTTTCCACCTCGCTATTTCAGGAAACCGCCATGAGCATCAAATCGGACAAGTGGATTCGCCGCATGGCGCAAGAGCACGGCATGATCGAGCCCTTCGTCGAGCGCCAGATGCGTGGCGAAGGCGCCGACCGGCTGATCTCCTTCGGTGTCTCCAGCTACGGCTACGACGTGCGCTGCGCCGACGAATTCAAGGTGTTCACCAACATCAATTCGGCCACCGTCGATCCGAAGAACTTCGATGAGAAGAGCTTCGTCGACGTCAAGAGCGACGTTTGCATCATCCCGCCGAACTCCTTCGCCCTGGCCCGCACCGTCGAATACTTCCGCATTCCGCGCAACGTGCTGACCATCTGCCTGGGCAAGAGCACCTACGCCCGTTGCGGCATCATCGTCAACGTCACGCCGCTGGAACCCGAGTGGGAAGGCCACGTGACCCTGGAATTCTCCAACACCACGACCCTGCCGGCGAAAATCTACGCCAACGAGGGTGTGGCGCAGATGCTGTTCCTTGAATCCGATGAAGAATGCGAAGTCTCCTACAAGGATCGTGGCGGCAAATACCAGGGCCAGCGCGGCGTGACGCTGCCGCGGACCTGAATCTGACGAGCTGTTTGGAATTCCTGAGCGGGCAGACACTCTATTGCGTGTACTGCCCGTTTTTTTGCGTCAGCGCAGCGGGCCTTCGCTCAGGAGTTGCTCTATGAAGATCGATCCGCGAATCAGTGCCGAACTGGCAAGGCTTGAGCCCAATCAGATCGGCGTCATGGCCTGGTCATTGCTGGCCCATCCTGCCGAAGCGGCAGGCGGCATCCCCGGCCAGCCCGATCCCGATACGCCCAACGAACAGCCTACCGAACCCGGCGAACCCACCCTGCCGGACGAGCCGCCTCCTGCGCCTGTTGCCTGATGAGGCGCTGGCCCGCCAGCGGTAGCGCAGAGTGCTTCAGCTGACGGGCCATATTTCGTTATCGCCGATGACAAAAATCCTGCAGTCGCTGTCTTGCTCGACTCGATAACCGCCCGTGAACGCGCCGAAGGCCGGTAGCAGGCTGATCTCGCTGCCCAGCCGGAAGCAAGCCAGGCGCAGGCGTTGTCGGCCCTTGCCGCTCAGGTGGTAGACCGGGTGCACGTGGCCGGCCAGCACATGGCGGCTGGGGTGGGGGGTAGGCTCGTGTTGCACGGCGAAAGGGCCCAGTAGCAACGGCTCCGGTACGACGCGAATGTTCAGCGCTGGAGGTGGGTCGCCGGCGCGTTTGTCGTGGTTGCCACGAATCAGCGTCATGGCCAGGTGCGGATGTCGCTCACGCCAATCGGAAAGTGCCTTCAAGGTGCCGGGCGCATGGGAGCCGGGACCGTGGAGAAAATCTCCGAGAAAGATCAACTGTCGACACGCCAGGCTAGCGAGTAATGCATCCAGCACCGCGATGTTGCTGGCGGTGGTGCCGTGGGGCACCGGTTGCCCGAGGCGGCGATAAGCGGCGGCCTTGCCGAAATGAACGTCGGCCACCATCAAGGTTTCCTGGGCGGGCCAATACAAGGCTTTTTCCGCAAGCAACCAGAGTTCTTCGCCGGCCAGGCTGACAGGATACGGCGCTGGCATCAGGCGTCACCGCGATCGGCAGTCTTTTCCAGCTCACTGACCATCCGCTGGATGCGGTCGGCGAGTTTTTCCGAGCTCATGCTTTCCCGGAACCGCTCCACCAGCAGCGGGAACCCGAGTGGGGTGGGGCGTTTGATCATGTGCAGGTCCAGCTTCAGGGTATTGAGGCGTTGCAAGGTCTGCTCCAGTCGACGGATATCCAATTCTTCACGCAAGACTTCCTCCCCGGCCTGGGCCAGCAACAGATTGTCGGCGTCGTATTGTTTGAACACCTGGAAGAACAATCCGCTGGAGGCCTGGACTTGCCGGGTGCTTTTCGGCGCACCGGGGTAGCCGGCGAACACCAGCCCGGCGATCCGGGCGATTTCGCGAAAGCGCCGCAGGGCCAGTTCCCCGGCATTCAGGCTCGCGAGCACGTCGGCCAGCAGATGATCGACGCTCAGCAGGCTCGGGGTCAGGCAGTGCGACCAATCCACTGCCGTGGCGCTGAGCAGTTCCAGGCCGTAGTCGTTGACCGCGATGGAAAACGTCAGCGGCTGTTGCCGACTGACGCGCCAGGCCAGCAGGCTGGCCAGGCCCAGATGCACCTGACGCCCGGCAAACGGGTACAGGAACAGATGCCAGCCTTCCCGGGACTTGAGGGCTTCGGCCAGCAAGGTGTGCTGCGTGGGCAAACCGGACCAACGTTGCTGGGTCAACAGCAGGGGCTGCACGGCTTGCATCTGCGGGCCCTCGAAGCGGCCCTCGGCGGCTTCGCTCAAACGGGCCACGACGGCGGCCGCCAGTTCGCTGGAAAGTGGCATGCGCCCGCCGTTCCAGCGTGGCACAGCGGCCTTCTTGGCCTGGCTGCGTCGCACATAGGCGGTCATGTCTTCGACCCGGACCAATTCCAGCAGTCGCCCGGCGAACAGGAAACCGTCGCCGGGTCGCAGGCGGGCGATGAAGCCTTCCTCGACGCTGCCCAGGGTCTTGCCACCGCCGCCCTTGCTCCAGAACTTCAATTGCAGGCTGGCATCGCTGACGATGGTACCGATGCTCATGCGGTGACGCCGAGCCAGGCGGGCATCGGGCACGCGCCAGACCCCGTGTTCGTCCGGTTCGACCCGTCGGTAATCGGGGTAGGCGATCAATGACAGGCCGCCGTGGCGTACAAAGGCCAGGGCCCAGGCCCATTCGGCCGGGTTGAGGTCGCGGTAGGCCCAGGCACCCCGCACCTCCTTGAACAATTCGTCGGGAACGAAGCCGCCGCCCAGGGCCATGCTCACCAGGTGCTGCACCAGGACGTCCAGCGGCTTGTGCGGCGATTCGCGAGGTTCGATGCGGCGCTGGGCCACGGCGTCTTGCGCGGCGGCGGCCTCGATCAACTCCAGGCTATGGGTCGGCACCAGCGTCACCCGTGAGGTCCGCCCGGGGGCGTGACCAGAGCGCCCGGCCCGTTGCATCAGCCGCGCCACCCCCTTGGCCGAGCCGATCTGCAGCACCCGTTCCACCGGCAGGAAGTCCACTCCCAGGTCCAGGCTGGAGGTGCAGACCACCGCTTTGAGCTGGCCGTCCTTCAAGGCCTGCTCAACCCAATCCCGGGTGTCACGCGACAGCGAGCTATGGTGCAGGGCGATCAGCCCGGCCCAGTCGGGTCTCGCCTCAAGAAGCGCCTGATACCAGATTTCCGACTGTGCCCGGGTGTTGGTGAAGACCAGGCAACTGCGGCTGGCGTCGATTTCAGCAACGACCTGGGGCAGCATCTTCAGGCCGATGTGCCCAGCCCACGGGAAACGTTCGAGGGCCGGGGGTAGCAGCGTGTCGACCTGCAGCGCCTTGCTGTCGGCCCCCTGCACACTGATCCCGTTGCCTTGCGGGATCAACACCTGCTCGGCATGGGCTTGGTTACCGAGGGTTGCGGACACGCCCCAGACAATGAGTCCGGGGTGCCAGTGCCGCAAGCGCGCCAGGGCCAGTTGCAACTGCACGCCACGTTTGTTGCCGAGCAATTCGTGCCATTCATCCACGACCACCATGCGCAGGGTCGAAACGGCAGCTTGCGCATCGGCCCGGGCGAGCATCAGGGTCAGGCTTTCGGGCGTGGTGATCAGTACGGTGGGCAGGCGACGGCCCTGGCGGGCGCGCTCGCTGGCGCTGGTGTCGCCCGTGCGCAGACCGACACTCCAGGGCACTTGCAGGTCTGCCAGGGGCGCTTCGAGGGCTTTGCCGGTGTCGGCCGCCAATGCGCGCATCGGCGTGATCCACAGGACGGTCAGCGGTTCGGCCGGCGGCTTGCGTTTGCGCGGTTTGTCCGGCGGCGGTGCCGAGCGGGCGAAACGGTTGAGGGCGGCAAACCACACGGCATAGGTCTTGCCGGCACCGGTGCTGGCGTGCAACAGCCCGGACTCCCCCCGCTTGACCGCGGCCCATACCTGCTTCTGAAAGGCGAACGGCTTCCAGCCGCGGGCGCCGAACCACTGGTTTGCGAAATTGTTGGATGTCGCCATGCCTGCCGCGTGCGCCCTGGAAGTCCTTCTTCAGTGACCACGGCGGGATATGAAAGGTTTTATGCCCAAGGGGATCGTCTGGCTGGAAGGCTCTTGTGGCGAGGGAGCTTGCTCCCGCTGGGCTGCGAAGCGGCCCTCTGGTTCTGACTGACACACCGCAGGGGGCCGCTTCGCGCCCCAGCGGGAGCAAGCTCCCTCGCCACGGGGCTTGCCAGGGAGTTTATTTCAAGTTGCCACTGAGAAACTGCTTGAGCCGTTCGCTCTTGGGGTTGCCCAGTACGTCTTCCGGCGCGCCTTCTTCTTCCACCAGGCCCTGGTGCAGGAACAGCACCTGGTTCGAGACTTTACGGGCGAAGCTCATTTCGTGGGTCACCATGATCATGGTCCGGCCCTCTTCGGCCAGGCCCTGGATCACCTTCAGCACTTCGCCCACCAGCTCCGGGTCCAGGGCCGACGTGGGTTCGTCGAACAGCATCACCTCCGGCTCCATCGCCAGCGCACGGGCAATGGCCACGCGCTGTTGCTGGCCGCCGGAGAGGAATGCCGGGTACTGCTCGGCAACCCGTGCGGGCAGGCCGACCTTGTCGAGATAACGACGCGCACGGTCGTCGGCTTCCTGCTTGCTCACCCCCAACACCCGGCGCGGCGCCATGGTGATATTTTCCAGCACGGTCATGTGGCTCCACAGGTTGAAATGCTGGAACACCATGGCCAGGCGCGTGCGGATGCGTTGCAGTTCGTCGGCGTCGGCCACGTGCATGCCGTGGCGGTCCTTGATCATCTGGACCGGCTGGCCGTCCAGGGTCATGGCGCCGTCATTGGGTTGTTCCAGGAAGTTGATACAGCGCAGAAAGGTACTTTTTCCCGAGCCGCTGGCGCCGATGAGGCTGATGACGTCGCCGGTCTTGGCCTTGAGCGAAACGCCCTTGAGCACTTCATGTTCGCCATAGCTTTTATGCAGGCCTTCGATGGTCAGTTTGTACATGGAGCATGCATCCTCAAGGCGAAAGTAGGTAGCCGCTGCGGTAGGCCTCGGTGCCGGCGACATGGGCGATCACCATGCCGGCTGTGGCCATGCGGCGCAGCGAACGGGCGTACAGCAGCCCGGCGTTACGGCAATGAACGGGGGTGACGGTGTCGTTGACCGGGTCGATGACTTCCGCGATCAGTTGCCCCGCCTCCAGGTATTCGCCGGGCAGGGCGCTGTACACCAGCAACCCGCCCACGGGCGTGGCGACCGGCTCGACCGCGGCCAGCGGCGTGGCCGGGTAGGGCAGTTCGGGCATGGGCATCGGTTCGCCGTCGATGGCGCCGAAGCGGATCAGGTATTCGATCAAGGCCTGGCAGTCGAGGCTCGCCAGGCCATGGTTGACGTCACCCTGGCCACGCAACTCCACGGTCACCGAAAAACTGCCCAGGGGAATCTCGAAGCGTTCGCCGAAGCGTTCCTTGAGTTGCCACCAGAGCAGGGTGAAGCATTCGTCGAACGACTGGCCGCCCGAATCGGTCGCCAGCAGGCTGGCTTCGGCACCGATGTAGCGGGCCAGTGGCTCGACCTGCGGCCAGGCTTCGGGCGTGGTGTAGAGGTGGGCCACGGCTTCGAAGTCGCAATGCAGGTCCAGCACCATGTCGGCGTCGCAGGCCAGCCGTTGCAGGGCCAGGCGCAGGGATTGCAATTGCGTGCCTGGGGTCTGCCGGGCGAGGGCATCGCGCAGGCTGGTGCGGATCAGCATCAGGTTGTGCTGCGGATCGTCGGTGAGCAGGTCCTGGATTTCGTTGCCGATCTCTTCGCTCAGGTCGACGAAGCGGCGGTTGAAGTTCTGCCCGCTTTCGGTTTCGTAGCGCCCCAGGGGCACGTCCATCAGCACTTGTTCGAGGCCGATGGGGTTGGCGACCGGCACCAGCACGATCTCGTGGCGCAGGTGGCCCGACGCCTCGAGCTCGGCCAGGCGTTGCTTGAGGTGCCAGGCGACCAGCATGCCCGGCAGTTCATCGGCGTGCAGGGACGACTGGATATAGATTTTGCCGACGGCTTTTTCCGGGCCGAAGTGGAAGCTGTGGATCTTGCGTGCGGTCCCCGGTACCGGGGCCAGCAAGTCATGGATCTGGTGGCGCATGTGCGTGTGTGTCCTGGAACAAAAGCCCTAGTGGGTCGGCCCGAGGAAGGCCAGCCAGCGGCGTTCGGCGAGGCGGAAGAGGCCCACCAGCGCAAAGGTGACGGTCAGGTAGATCAACGCGGCGATCCCGAACGACTGGAACGTCAGGAACGTCGCCGAGTTGGCATCCCGGGCGACTTTCAGCACGTCTGGAACGGTAGCGGTGAACGCCACGGTCGTCGAGTGCAGCATCAAGATGACTTCGTTGCTGTAGTACGGCAGCGAACGGCGCAGCGCCGACGGCATGATCACGTAGGCGTACAGTTTCCAGCCAGTCAGGCCGTAGGCCTTGGCCGCTTCCACTTCGCCATGGTTCATGCTGCGAATCGCCCCGGCGAAAATTTCCGTGGTGTAGGCGCAGGTGTTCAAGGCGAAGGCCAGGATCGTGCAGTTCATCGCGTCGCGAAAGAAACTGTCGAGCATGGGCTGGGCGCGCACCGCCGCGATGCTGTAGATGCCGGTATAGCAGATCAGCAACTGGATGTAGAGCGGCGTGCCCCGGAACAGGTAGGTGTAGAACTGCACGGGCCAGCGTATGTAGAACTTGGGCGAAACCCGGGCGATGGACAGCGGGATCGACACCACGAAGCCGATCAGCAGCGAGGCGCTGAGCAGCCACAGGGTCATGGCCAGGCCGGTGATGTTGATGCCGTCGCTGTACAGGAATGGCCGCCAGTATTCTTGCAGGAGTTCGATCATCGCACCGCCTCCCGGGCTCCGGCGGCGTAGCGGCGTTCAAGCCAGCGCAGGATGAAATTGGACGCGCTGGTGATCAGCAGATAGATCAATGCCGCCAGCACCAGGAAGTAGAACAGCTGGTAGGTGCTCTTGCCCGCATCCTGGGCCGCCTTGACCAGGTCGGCCAGGCCGATGATCGACACCAGCGCGGTGGCCTTGAGCATCACCATCCAGTTGTTGCCGATACCCGGCAGGGCAAAGCGCATCATTTGCGGGAACACCACGAAGCGAAAGCGTTGGCCACGCTTGAGGCCATAGGCCGTGGCGGCTTCGACCTGGCCCCGGGGGACCGCGAGGATCGCGCCGCGAAAGGTTTCGGTGAAGTACGCGCCATAGATGAAGCCCAGGGTGATCACCCCGGCGCCGAATGGGTCGATCTCGATGTATTCCCATTCCATGAAGTCGGTGAACGAGGTCAGCCAGGTTTGCAGGCTGTAGAAGATCAGCAGCATCAGCACCAGGTCTGGCACGCCGCGGATCAGCGTGGTGTAGAGCTGGGCAGGAATTCGCAGCAGTTTGACGCGGGACAGCTTGGCACTGGCGCCCAGCAGGCCGAGCAAGACGCTCAACAACAAGGACAGGGCCGACAGCTTGATGGTCATCCAGGTGCCTTGCATCAGCAGCGGGCCGAAGCCCTGCAGGCTGAAGGCGGAGAGCCCCAGATTTTGTAGGAGTTGTTCGAACATGAAAGAGGCCTTTGGCAGGAAAAAAGCGCCCATCCGAGGCCGGATGGGCGCAGCGCATTATTTGCCGCTGTACAGATTCAGATCGCCAAAGTGTTTTTTCTGGATCTCGGCGTACTTGCCGTCGTCGTGTAACGCTTTGATACCTTTATCCAAAAGGGCCTTCAGCTCACTGTTACCTTTCTTGATACCGATGGCGGTCTTGGCGGGCAGCAGTTCGCTGTCCACCGGCTTGCTGACTTCATAGCCTTCGCCTTTTGGCGACTTCAGGAAACCCAGCTCAGCCTGGAGCATGTCCTGGATCGCCGCGTCGAGGCGGCCGGAGGTCAGGTCAGCATAAACCTGGTCCTGGTTCTGATAGGCCTGGGTCTTGACGCCGGCCTTGTCCAGCACGGCCTTGGCGTAGGCTTCCTGGATGGTGCCTTGCTCGTAGCCGATGGTCTTGCCTTTGAGCGAGGCAACGTCTTCGCTCAGGCCCGAGCCCTTCTTGAAGACATAGGCCGTTGGGCCGGAGAACAGCTCGCTGGAGAAGTCGATGACTTTTTCCCGGGCCGGGGTCACAGTCATGGAGGAGATCACGCCGTCGAATTTATTGGCCTTCAGGCCCGGGATCATGCCGTCGAAATCGCTTTCGACCCATTTGCATTTGACCTTCAGCTCTGCGCAGATCGCATTGCCCAGGTCGATGTCGAAACCGACCAGGCTGCCGTCGGCGGCCTTGGACTCGAACGGGGCGTAGGAAGGGTCGACACCAAAACGCAGTTCCTTGTATTCCTTGGCTGTGGCGACGCCAGCGGCCATGCACAACGCCAGTGCAGAAAGGGTCAGCAGTGCTTTTTTCATTATTGAGTCCCTAAAACCAATTTGAGCGCTTGTGGCGCATAAGATTGTTACCGGTGAAGGTCTGAACGGTATGACGGCATAAAGGTAGCAATTTCCGAACCATAGTGCCGAACAAGTGTTTTAAAAGCATATGCGGCAGATGGTGGAGCGCGGTGGTGCGCGGGGGAGATCGTACAACAAAAAGGTGCCCCAGGATGGGGCGGGCATGATAGGTCTTTGTGGGAGCAAGGCTTGCCCGCGATAAAGGTGATGCGATCTACCGGAAAACGAGGCGCCTGCTTCGCGAGCAAGCTTTGCTCCCACAGAGTGTTCGCCACCGAGGTGCTATTTCAACAAATCCTGTAGCGTTGCCAACGTGTCGGCTTCATCGACCCCCTTGTCCTGGCGCCAGCGCAACATCCGTGGAAAGCGCACGGCGATCCCGCTCTTGTGGCGTTTGGACAAGGCGATGCCTTCGAAGCCCAGTTCGAACACTAGGGTGGGGGTGACGCTGCTCACCGGGCCGAACTTCTCAACGGTGGTCTTGCGCACGATGCTGTCGACCTGGCGCATTTCTGCGTCGGTCAGCCCTGAATAGGCCTTGGCGAATGGCACCAGGGTGCGCTCGCGACTGTCTGGCGGGTTGTCCCACACGGCGAAGGTGTAGTCGCTGTAGAGGCTGGCGCGTCGGCCGTGGCCGCGCTGGGCGTAGATCAGCACCGCGTCGACGCTGAACGGGTCGATCTTCCATTTCCACCACACGCCCATGTCCTTGGTGCGACCGACGCCGTACAGCGCGTTGCGGGCCTTGAGCATCATGCCCTCGACACCGAGGCTGCGAGAGGCTTCGCGCTGCCGGGCGAGGTCGAGCCAGTCCTGCCCGGTTATGATCGGCGAGGGCAATAGCACCGGGCTGTGGATACGGCCGATCAGTGCTTCCAATTGTTCGCGGCGCTCGGCCTGGGGGCGGTTGCGCCAATCCTCGCCTTGCCATTCCAACAGGTCGTAGGCCATTACCACCACGGGGGCGTCGTCGAGGATTTTCTTGCCCAGGGTCTTGCGACCGATGCGTTGCTGCAACAGGGCGAAGGGTTGCACCGCCGGCTGCAACGGTGCGTCCGGGTCGAAGGCGTCCTCGGTGACCGACTGGGGGGCTTTCCAGACCACAATTTCACCGTCGATCACCGTGCCGTCAGGCAACGCCTGGGCCAGTGAATGCAATTCCGGAAATCGTTCAGTGACCAAGTCCTCGCCTCGCGACCAGACCCACAAATGGCCGTCGCGCTTGATCACCTGGGCGCGGATGCCGTCCCATTTCCATTCCACCTGCCAGTCGCTGGCCGGCCCCAGCAGCGCGTCGAATTGCTCCACTGGCGCAGACAACGCATGGGCCAGGAAAAACGGATAAGGCTGGCCGCCGCGCTGGGCATGTTCATCGTCGGACTCGGCCGCGATCAGCTTGAGGTAGCTGGTGGCTGTGGGACGATGGGACAGGTCGGTGTAGCCCACCAGGCGTTGGGCCACCCGTTTGCTGTCCACCCCGGCCATGGCTGCCAGGGCCCGGGTCACCAGCAGTTTGGATACGCCCACCCGGAAACTGCCGGTGATGAGTTTGATGCAAAGCATCAGGCTCGGCCGGTCGAGCTGCGCCCACAGCGCCGGAAGCCGTTCAGCCAGGACGTCGGGCGACTCACCGCGCAACGGCAGCAGTTTCTCTTCGATCCACAGCGCCAGGCCTTCATCGGAGCTGTGGGGCGATTCGGGTAATACCAGCGAAATGGTTTCGGCCAGGTCGCCCACGGCCTGATAACTTTCTTCGAACAGCCAGAGCGACAACCCGGATACCCGGACCGCCAACTCCCGCAGGATTTTTACCGGCACCAGTTGCCGTGGACGCCCGCCGGAAAGGAAATACACGGCCCACGCCGCGTCCTGGGGCGGGGCTTTGCTGAAATAGTCCTGCATGGCGGTGAGCTTGGCATTGCTGGAGGTGGTGGCGTCCAGTTCGGCGTACAACTCGGCGAAGGCTTTCATGGCGCCTCCTCACCGCTGTCGGTGGCTGTAGCGAGGTCTTCTTCGTCGTCGCCGTATTCGGTGGTGAACCCTTGGGCATCGAGGCCTTGCTCGCACAAGTGGCGTACCAGCACGGCGACTGACCCGTGGGTGACCATCACCCGTTCGGCGCCGGTCTGTTCGATGGCCCAGAGCAGTCCAGGCCAGTCGGCGTGGTCGGACAGCACGAAACCCCGGTCCACGCCGCGCCGCCGACGTGTACCGCGCAGGCGCATCCAGCCGCTGGCGAAGGCGTCGCTGTAGTCGCCGAAGCGGCGCATCCAGCTACTGCCTCCGGCAGAGGGCGGGGCGATGACCAGCGCCTGGCCCATGATCGGGTCGTTCTTCTTGATATCGCCGGCATAGATCGTTGGCGGCAGATGAACCCCGGCCTCGCGGTAGACCCGGTTTAGCGGTTCCACCGCCCCGTGGGCCAGGATCGGGCCGAGGCTTTCATCGATACCGTGGAGAATCCGCTGGGCCTTGCCGAAGGAATAGCAGAACAACACGCTGGCCCGGCCGACGGCGATGTTCCCGCGCCACCACTGGTTGATCTCGTCGAAAATCTGCACCTGGGGTTGCCAGCGGTAGATCGGCAGGCCGAAGGTGGATTCCGTGATGAAGGTATGGCATTTCACCGGCTCGAACGGGGTGCAGGTGCCGTCAGGCTCGACTTTGTAATCCCCCGACGCCACCCAGACCTCGCCTTGATATTCCAGCCGTACCTGGGCCGAGCCCAGCACATGGCCGGCAGGGTGAAAGCTCAAGGTCACGCCATGGTGCGACAGGCGTTCGCCGTAGGGCAGGGTTTGCAGGTTGATGTCCTGGCCCAGGCGTGATCGCAGGATGCCTTCGCCGGGTGCCGCTGCCAGGTAGTGTTGGTTGCCACTGCGGGCATGGTCGCCGTGGGCGTGGGTGATGACCGAGCGTTCCACCGCCCGCCACGGGTCGATGTAGAAATCCCCGGGCGGGCAGTACAAGCCTTCGGGGCGGGCAATGACAAGATCCATGCAATCACCGGAGCGATGGGCTTGTCAGGTAGAGGCGCGGGTGAGGGGGGAAGTTCTATCGGATTTAGTGGGGGATGGACTGACGCCATCGCGAGCAAGCTCGCTCCCACATTGGCTTTGTGTCGAATCGCAATACGGATCAACACCGGCCCCTGTGGGAGCGAGCTTGCTCGCGATCGGGTGCGCAGCACCCGCCAAAAAGGGCGCTGCTACTTGCCAGGCACCAACGTCAACCGCGTCTTGCCGTACGCCCGATCGAAGTTTTGCGATTGCAACGGCAGGCTCTGGTACTGCCCCTTGATCCACGGATCGATGCCATTGGCATAGTGCGGGCTGACCGGGTTGCCGGACTGGCCGGCGCCGTCCTGGATCATTAACGGTTCGGGCTGGCCGAAGTCAACGATAAAGCGCATGGCCGGCGCCAGGGTGGTGGTGAAATCCTGGCCCCAGGCGAACGCTGCCGTGTTGAGCGTGGTGGTGTCGCCACCGGCCGGCAGCGGGCCACGTACGATCTGGCCGTTGCTGTTCTTCCAGGCGTAGCGGTGCAATTGGCCCCATTGCCAGGCCTTGTGGTCACCGCCCAACTGACTGTCACCGGCGTTGATGGTGGCGGCCAGGCTGCGGGCGAGGATAACGGCCTTGTCTTCTTTCTGGGGTGTGCGCACATCGTCCCAGAACGGGCTGTCTTCACGCCCCAGCAGATGATCGGCCTGGGCCGAGTAGGACAATTGGCCGTTGGCGACCAGCGCCTGCCACGCCGGGCTGCTGTCCGGGCCCAGCTCGTCGAGGAAAATCTGCTTCATGCTTTCCTGAAGGAACAGCTCATAGATCGCCGCGTCAGCGGAGGTCGGGCTGAGCCGGCCATCGAATGCCATCAAGCGGGTATAGGCCTCGCGAGCCTTGGCCCGGTCAGCCACCGGCAGGGCTTCGATGGCCTGTTTGAGCGGCTGGGTCATGCCCGGCGCTTCGAAGACTTGCTTGAGCTTGGCCGCGAACGTCGTGGTCTGGTCGTATTGCATGGCGGTCAGGCTGCGGGTGTCGTGCTTGCCTGCGCCGGCCAGTTCGGCCATGCGTTCGCCACGCTCCGGCGAAGCCCAGGAATTGGACAGTTGCATGCCGTAGCCATGGGGAATGACCCGTTGGTTGGCCGTGCCGAGCCAGCCTTGGGCCGGGTCTTGATCGTAGGGGTGCAGCATCGGGTCGGCGTAACCGTCCCAATCGTAGCGACCTTCCCAGCCCGGCGACGGCAACAGACCCTCGCCTTCACGGCGGTTCGGGTAGCGACCGGTGACTTGCCAGCCGATATGGCTGGCGTCGGCAAAGACCAGGTTCACGGCCATGGCGCGGATTTCCCGGCTGGCGTCGGACGCTTTCTCGACGTTTTGCGCCCGGGACAGGTCGAAGAAGGCGTCCAGGGTCTTGTCGTCGCTGAAGCTCGGTGTCTGCAAGGCAAGGCCAAAGCCGTTGGCCATGGCGGTGCCTTGGGCGCTGTTGAGCAACGGGCCGTGGTGGGTTTCGAACACCGCTTCACGAATCGGACGCTGGCCTTTGATGAAGTAGGTTTCGTTGCGCACGATCGCCGGTTGCCATTTGCCGTTGACCTCGTAGGACAGACCATTGCCCTGGCGGCGGATTTTTTCCAGGAACAGGTCCTGGTTGTCCCCCAGTACGCTGGTCATGCTCCAGGCCACTTTGCCGTTGAACCCGGCCAGGATCATCGGGATGCCCGCCACGGAAACCCCGGCCGCCTGGTACTTGGGCGCACGGATCTGTACCGGGCTCCACAGCCCGGGCATGCCCAGCGGCCCGTGGCTGTCGCTGGCCAGCAGGCTCTTGCCGCTGCGGCTGCGTTGTGGCGCGATGGCCCAGTTGCTTGAAGACGCAGCACCCAACAGGTTCAGGCCGGCCAATTGGTGGGTGGCCTTGCTGATTTCGTTCAGGCCCGGGATCTGGCCATTGAGGCGCAGGCCCTGGAGCTTGTCGGCCTCGGCCACAGGCAGTTGCTCGTCCGGATAGGACGGGCTCAGCCAGGCGAGTTTGTCGGTGGTGACGGTCTGCGCCAGCACCAGGCTGGCGATTTCTTCCGGCAGGTTGGCTGACTGGCTGAAATTCAGCAGGCAGAACATCAGCGCCGAATCTTCCGGTTTCCAGTATTCAGGTTTGTAACCGGTGGCGGCCAGGTCCGACGGCAACTTGTCGCGGTAGCGGAACAGGTAGGCGTTGACGCCACGGGCATAGACTTCGAAGAAGCGCTTGAGCCGCGGCGAAGACGCCTTGTACAGCTCGTCGGCGTTTTTCTTCAGGTTGACGGCGCGCATGTAGCGGTCGACCTCCAGCCGTTCGGCGCCGGACATCTCTGCCAACCGTCCTTGGGCCAGCAGGCGCAGGGTCACCATCTGGGTGATGCGGTCGCTGGCGTGGACATAGCCGAGGGTGAACAAGGCGTCATGGAAGCTGTTGCTTTCGATCAGCGGCATGCCCGTGGCGTTGCGGCGGACCGAGACATTCTGCGCCAGCCCCTTGAGCGGCTGCACACCGGACGTGGGCGGGACCGTGTCCTGGGCATTCCAGGTCTGGCATCCGCTCAAACCGAGCACACTGGCCACCGCGGCGGCAACACCGAGCCGGGGGATAAAGGAAATAGAGGCTGGCGAGGCCATGGCAAAGCTCCTGCGGGAGGGGGGGGCACCAATAAAGGCGCTACGTTAGTGAGCAGGCGGGGGCCGCGCAAGCGGGGGCGAGGGTTATTTGTTGATTTGGCGATGAAAGCCCGGGACCGGGTCATCGCTTTTGCTCGAAGGCTTGCCTGTTGGAAGGGGTGATGCTCAAGTGTGGAACATACAAAGACCCAGCAAGAGAAACCGGCATGGAGCTACAGAACGACGCAGCGCTGATCCTCATCGATCAACAAAAAGGCATCCTTCACCCCAGGCTCGGCCCTCGCAACAACCCCGAGGCAGAGCTGCGCATGCTGGAACTGCTGGCTTTCTGGCGACACACGGCGCGCCCGGTGATTCACGTCCACCACCTGTCCCGTTCGCCGGACTCGGTGTTCTGGCCGGGGCAGTCGGGGGTGCAGGTCCAGCCACGGTTCGAGCCGAAGGCAGGGGAATGGGTGGTGCAAAAGCAGGTGCCGGATGCGTTCAGTGGCACCCACCTGGAGCAAGACCTGCGCAAAGTCGGAATCAGGCAACTGGTGATCGTCGGTGTGGCGACGCACAACTCGGTGGAGTCCACGGCGCGTACAGCCGGCAATCTGGGATTCGACACCTGGGTGGCCGAGGACGCCTGCTTCACCTTCGACAAGAACGATTACTTCGGCAACGCCCGTTCGGCAGCCGAAGTGCATGCCATGTCCCTGGGCAACTTGCACGGTGAGTATGCGACGGTGGTCGGTGTGAAGCGGATTCTGCAGGCGGGCTGATAGATAGGTACTACAGCGCCGGCCTTATCGCGAGCAAGCTCGCTCCCACATTGATCCTGCAGTGATCAGTAAATATCGCCTCACCGCAAATCCCCTGTGGGAGCGGGCTTGCTCGCGAAGAGGGCGTGTCAGGTTAATCAATGCCCGCTGACCCACCGCATTCGCGAGCAAGCCCGCTCCCACATTGATTCTTCGACGATCATTAAATATCGTCTCACCGCATATCTCCTGTGGGGGCGGGCTTGCTCGCGAAGAGGGCGTGTCAGGTTAATCAATGCCCGCTGATCCACCGCATTCGCGAGCAAGCCCGCTCCCACATTGATTCTTCGACGATCATTAAATATCGCCTCACCGCAAATCCCCTGTGGGAGCGGGCTTGCTCGCGAAGAGGGCGTGTCAGGTTAATCAATGCCCGCTGACCCACCGCATTCGCGAGCAAGCCCGCTCCCACATTGATTCTTCGACGATCATTAAATATCGTCTCACCGCATATCTCCTGTGGGAGCGAGCTTGCTCGCGATGACGGTCTAACAGGCGAAAAGCTTTTTCGCCCAGCCCCTCAAGCCCCGTGGCACTTCTTGAATTTCTTGCCATTGCCACATGGGCAAGGGTCGTTGCGACCGACATCCTTCAGGGCGTTGCGCACCGGTTCCTGGTGGGCGTGGCCGCAGTTCGGGCCGTGGACGTGGCCGTGGTCATGGTCGTGATGATGGTCGTGATCGTGGTTGCAATCAGGGCCGTGGACGTGGGGTTGCTGGGTCATCGGGGTTACTCCGCAATTAAATCGGCGGCGATTATCACGCCATTGCGCTCAAGGTGCACGTAGTGGGCGATGAATAATCCGGTTTCCAGCTCACCTTCCAGGCGATAGGGGATCTGTTCCCGGGGTTTCTCCAGCAGCTTCACCACTTCCCGCACCTGTGGCCACAGGTTGGTGCGCACCGGCACCTTGAAGTAGGCGCTGTGCTTGGGGCGCACGGTGAACCAGTGCTCGTGCTCGCCTTCGGTCAGCAACAGGTCGCCCAGGTGGATGCGGTAGGTCAGGCCGCGAACGGTGAGGTCGCTGTCGCCGGGGTTGTCGACGCGAAAGTGCAGCGTGAACCTCTGTTCCACCAGCCGGGCCCGCACCACCTCGACTTTGACCAGATGCACCTGTGGTTCCGGGGCTTCTTCACCTCGCCAGGATGCACAGCCGCCGAACCCAACGAACAGCAGCAGGCAGGTGATGCGCAGCAAGAATGATGGAGGGGTCATGTCCGTGCCTCTGGTTTATCCCCAGTCTAGCCCTATGGGCCGATGGACGAGTGTCGGACGTTTCCTAAAATCAGCGATTGAAGTAGCCGGCGCAGCACTTCTTGAATTTGTGCCCGCTGCCGCACGGACAGCTGTCGTTGCGTCCGGTCTTGACCGGCACGGTCGGGTCGATGAAGTACCAGCGCCCGTCGTTCTGCACGAACGAGGACTGTTCACGGTGGCTGTGCTCGCCCTGGCCGTCGTGCCAACGTGCCGTGAACGTGACGAAAGCGTGCTCCGGTTGACCGCCGAACACTTCGCTGCTTTCCACGTCCAGTCCCAACCAGGTGCTGTTGGCGCTCCACTCGCCGATGGACTGGCGGTCGAGGCCTTGCTGCTGGGCGGGCAGGGTAGTGGCGACCAGATAGTCCACCAGGCCCAGCACATAGGCGCTATAGCGCGAGCGCATCAAGGCTTCGGCGCAGGGCGCCGGATGACCGTCGTGGTAGTGGCCGCAGCAGGCCTCCAGTGAGTTGCCACTGCCGCAGGGGCAAATGGGCGAGTGCGAGCTTGTGTTCACGGTTACCACCAGTATTTTCCAAAGTTTTCCGGGTTGGCCCAAAAACGTGAATTGAGCCAGTCGGGGACCTGTTTGTATTCAAGCAGATCGTAGGTGAACAGGGTCAGCACCTGATCTTCGCGCTGGAATCGCTCACTGGCTTGCAGGGCCAGGGAAAAAAAGTCCGTCTCTTGCCAGCCGCAGGCGTTGAGGTCGGCGAGCACGGCGATGCGGCTGGCGTTGAGATTACGGATGCCGCCCAACAGGTTCAGACCCTCGCGCTTGGGCAAATGCTCCAGGCAATCGAGCGCCAGGGCCAGGTCAAAACGTCGCGCCGCCACGTCCGCCGGCAGCGCGCCGGGGCCGGCGTGGACCACTTCGGTGTCGGGATGGGCCTGCTGGAATGCTTCGAGTGCGGGAAAGCCGCTGGCACCGATCAGCAGCAGTTTTTGCGGGGCGTAACGGTCAAGCACGGCCGCCAGGGCTTGCTGGGGGGTACGCGAAGAAATGGCAACGGTCATCGAAGTTCCTCAGTCAGAACCACCACGATAGCCTGCCCGGACAGCATGGCCTAGAGCGGTTTGTCTCTGAACGTGCGGAATCTTCGCAAACACGGGGCGAAAACCCGCGATTGCTCAGGCTGGCGCAGATACCAAGACGGGTCTTTACTCCCCTGAATCGGCGACAAGCCGATCCCTCAAGGAGAAAACCCAATGAGCATAGTTCGGACAGCGTTACCCCTGGTTCTGCTAACCAGTGTGTTGACTGGTTGCGCAGGTTTGCAGAAAACCGACTGGCCGATCTGTGCGGCCACTGGTGGTGTCGTCGGCGCGGGATTGGGCGCTATCGAAAGCAGTTCCTGGATCGGCCCGGGAGCGCTGGTGGCCGGCACCGTGGCGGCGGGCTGGTGCTGGGCCCATGGCGACGGCGACGAAGACGGCGATGGTGTGCCGGACAGCCGTGACAAGTGCCCGGGCACACCGAAGGGCGTGCAGGTCGATGCCGACGGTTGCCCGCCACCCGCCCCGGCGCCGGTGGTCGAAGAGCCGGTCGTGGTCAAGGAAGAAACCATCGTGATCCGCGACGTGCACTTCGAATTCAACAAAGCCACGCTGACTCCGGCCGACAAAGAGGTACTGAGCACGGTCGCCACCCGGCTGAAACAGGAAACGTCCACCGCGCAACTGCGGGTCACCGGCCACACCGACAGCGTCGGCAGCGATGCCTACAACCAGAAACTGTCGGAGAGAAGGGCCAATTCGGTGGTGAAATACCTGGTTGAAAACGGCGTGCCGCAGGCCAGTTTTGTCTCGGTGTCCGGTGCCGGCGAGAGCCAGCCGGTGGCCGATAACAAGACCGCCGATGGTCGCGCGATGAACCGCCGCACGGAAATCAAGATAAACCGCTGAAACCCTTGTCATCCGCGGCTTGTTGAGTTGCGGATGCGGGTCTTTACTCCTGTGTGACCGGTATGGGCCGGTGACACAGGAGCCTTCACCATGAACGTTCTAATCAGGGCCGCCTTACCGGTACTGCTGGCAAGCAGTCTGTTGTCTGGCTGCGCCACTCACAGCGACGGCAGCGCACCCCTCAATCAACGCACCTGGCCAGTCTGTAGCCTGATCGGCGGCCTCGTCGGCGGCGGGTTGGGGGCCATTGAAAGCAGTGGTTGGGCCGCTGGCGGCGCTGCATTGGGGCTGCTGGGTGGTGGCTTGATCTGCTACGCCCAGGATGGCGATGAAGACGACGACGGCGTGTTCGACCGCCGCGACCGTTGTCCCGATACCCCGGCCAATACCCCTGTCGAACATCACGGTTGCCCGCTGCCGCAATACCCGGCCAGTGCGCCACCGGTCGAACCGCAAGCACCGGCGAGCGAGGTCATCACCCTCAACGACGCGGGCAAGGTGCTGTTCGATTTCGACAAGTCCGACCTCACCGCAGACGCTCGAAGCCAGCTCGATGGGCTGATGGGCAAACTCAGCCATGCCAATGTCGCCAGCATCCGGGTGGTGGGCCACACCGACAGTGTCGGCACTGATGCCTATAACCAAGGGCTGTCCGAACGTCGGGCCAGCAGCGTCGTGGAGTATTTGCTGACCCAGGGGCTGGCCCCCGGCAAACTCACCAGCGAAGGCAAGGGTGAAAGCGAGCCGGTGGCCGACAATGAGACCGACGAAGGGCGGGCGCAGAACCGTCGGGTTGAATTGCATATCCAGCGCTGAGGCGCGGCCCAGGGCTGCCGGATCGTCGGGAGGGCGATCCGGTGGGCCAGGGCCCGGGTTAGATTAAATTTACCGGACCCCCTGGCTTATCCTGCGCGCAAGCCGTTACTGTGCGGGCAAAGAATAATGCTCGATCAGGGGGGCGTATGAAGGTGTTTTGGGGGCTGGGGCGCTTGCTGACCCTGCTGTTCTGGCTGGTGGTGCTGGTCAATCTGGTGGTGCCGTTCGTCCATCCGCTGCATCTGCTGGTCAATGTCGCCGGCGGGTTTTTGCTGGTGCTGCATCTGCTGGAGCTGCTGGTGTTCCGGGCCAGTTTCCGTGGCCGCCCCGCGCCTGGCCGCGATCGCCTCAGAGTGCTGCTGTTCGGCATCTTCCACCTGCAAACCCTCCCGACCGCGCCAGAGGCTTCCCATGCGTAAATTGTGTCTGCTTGCCGCACTCGTATGCCCATGGGCTTCGGCCCAGGTGCTCCAGGTCGAAGGCCATTCGTTGATGCGCCTGCCCAACACCACCAGCACCCTGACCCTGGAACGACTGGACGTGGCCGATTACGGCACACTGCTGGTGCCTTCCAATGTCACTGAATTGACCATCGACCAGTTGCACCTGGGGCGTGAAGCGCGGATCGCCATCGTGCCGGCGCAGCAGGTACTGGAAATGAAAGTGGCCCAGGCTGAATTGGCCGAGGGCAGCCAGATCACTTCACGCGGCGCACCGGGGACCTACACCAAGGCCGCGCGGCCGGGGCGTGATCTCAATCTGCATTTCAAGGTGTTGAATGCGCCGTTGTTGTCGGTGGACGCCCGGGGCGGCACCGGTGCGCCGGGTTTTGTCGGTCTTGATGGGGCCAATGGCCAGGCGCCGGGTTGCACCTGGGGTTCGGCCGGTCGCGGTGCCGACGGCAGTAACGGCAGCGATGGGCAACCGGGTGCGGCCGGTGCGCTGGTGCGCCTCGAAGTGCCTCGTGAGTATCCCGCCGAACAGATCAAAGTGGCGGTGGACGGCGGTGCCGGTGGCGCTGCCGGACCCGGCGGCAAGCCCGGGGCGGGAGGCAAGGCCAAGGGGTGCCTGGTCTATACCGCCGATGGCGGCAAAAGCGGCCGTCCTGGCGCCGATGGCCAGCCAGGGCCTGCCGGAGCGGCGGGGGCGGTGACGGTGCAGCGGTTCTGACGAAAAATCTGATCTGAACCTGTGGGAGTGAGCTTGCTCGCGATGGCGTTGTGTCAGTCGATCAAGTATTGCCCGACGTGCCGCCATCGCGAGCAAGCTCGCTCCCACAGGGTGTTATGTGATTTTCAGAACATCGGCCGCGCCGCACCGATCGCCACCACCAGCAACCCGATCAACAGATTGATTCCCACCAACCGCCGGATCTTCCCCAGCACCGCCGCACCCGTCGGCCAGTCCTGCGCCGTCACGGCGTTACGCAATGCGGGCAGTTGCAAGCCCTGGATGCGGATAAACAGCGCCGTCATCACCACGTACAACCCCATCATCACCTGCACATAACGCGGCGCGGTTTCGAAACCGGCGAAGCGCAGATGGATCAGGCCTACGCCGCTGATCGGCAAAAGCACGACCGCGACCCAGACCCAGACGAAAAAACGCTGAAACACTTCTACCCACAACGTGAGCCGGGCAGGGCCATCAAGCGCCGTCATTGCGGCGGGGCGCAGGATCATCCAGGCGAAGAACATGCCGCCGACCCAGACCAGGGCCGCCAGTAAATGCAGGGTGTAGACAAGGGCAAAGGGTGTCATTGGGTTACTCCGTTCTGCGCAGGATTCATTAGCGGGGTATGATAGCCGCCGATCCGAACCACTGAAAATTTATCCAGCGTTTCTAGCGCCCGACCATTCATGATCAGCACCGAACTCAAAACCACGATCCAGGGCGCCTATTCGCGTTTTCTCGAAGCCAAGAGCCTCAAGCCGCGATATGGCCAGCGCCTGATGATTGCCGAAGTGGCAAAAGTCCTGGGTGACATCGACACCGACGACGAAGGCCGGCGCAGCGGCGAGCCTGCCGTCGTGGCGGTGGAGGCCGGCACCGGTACTGGCAAGACCGTGGCCTACAGCCTGGCGGCGATTCCCACCGCCAAGGCCGCCGGCAAGCGCCTGGTGATCGCCACGGCCACCATCGCCCTGCAGGAACAGATCGTCTACAAGGACCTGCCCGACCTGATGCGCAACAGTGGGCTGAACTTCACGTTCGCGCTGGCCAAGGGGCGCGGGCGCTACATGTGCCTGTCCAAGCTCGACATGTTGCTCCAGGAAGGCCACGCGCAGACTGCCACGGCCCAGTTGTTCGAAGAAGAAGGCTTCAAGATCGAGGTGGATGAAGCCAGCCAGAAGCTGTTCACCAGCATGATCGAGAAGCTGGCCGGCAATAAATGGGACGGCGACCGCGACAGCTGGTCCACGGCCCTGGAAGACGCCGATTGGTCCCGCCTGACGACCGACCATAGCCAGTGCACCAACCGCCATTGCCCGAACTTCGGCCAGTGCGCCTTCTACAAGGCTCGCGAAGGCATGGGCAAGGTCGACGTCATCGTCACCAACCACGACATGGTCCTGGCCGACCTGGCCCTGGGCGGGGGTGCGGTGCTGCCGGACCCGCGCGACACGATCTACGTGTTCGACGAAGGCCATCACCTGCCGGACAAGGCCATCGGCCATTTCGCCCATTACACCCGGCTGCGTTCCACCGCCGACTGGCTGGAAACCACCGCCAAGAACCTCACCAAGCTGCTGGCCCAGCATCCGTTGCCGGGTGACCTGGGCAAGTTCATCGAGCAGGTGCCGGAGCTGGCGCGGGAAATCAAGACGAACCAGCAGTTCATGTTCACCGCGTGCGAGCAAGTGGCCGATTTCAAGCCCGGCGAAGACGTCGAGGGCCGGGATCGGCCACGCCATCGCTTCGTCGGCGGAGTGATTCCTGAACACATGCGCGAAATGGGCATCGAGCTCAAGAAAGGTTTCGCGCGCCTGACCGACCTGTTCACGCGCCTGACCGACCTGCTCAAGGAAGGCATGGACGGCGAGGTCAACATCGGTATCGCCAGCAACCAGGCCGAGGAGTGGTACCCGCTGTTCGGCAGCCTGTTGTCCCGATCCCAGGGCAACTGGGAGCTGTGGACGGCATTCACCGTCGAAGACCCGGAAGACAACCCGCCGATGGCGCGCTGGCTGACCCTGGCCGAAAGCGGTTCGCTGTTCGACATCGAGGTCAATGCCAGCCCGATCCTGGCGGCGGAAATGCTGCGGCGCAACCTGTGGAACGTGGCCTATGGCGCGCTGGTGACGTCCGCCACGCTGACCGCCCTGGGTACGTTCGACCGCTTCCGCATGCGCGCCGGCCTGCCGAAGAAAGCCGTGACCGCCGTGGTTCCGAGCCCCTTCCATCACGCCGACGCCGGCGTGCTGCGGGTGCCCGACCTCAAGGCCGACCCACGGGATGCCGCCGCCCACACTGCGGCGATTATCCGCGATCTGCCGGAACTGGTGGAAGGCTCGCGGGGCACGCTGGTGCTGTTTTCCTCGCGCAAACAGATGCAGGACGTGTTCGATGGCCTTGATCGTGACTGGCGCAAGCAGGTGTTCATCCAGGGCAACCTGTCGAAGCAGGAAACACTGAACAAGCACAAGGCGCGGGTCGATGGTGGGGACTCCAGCGTGCTGTTCGGCCTGGCGAGCTTCGCCGAAGGCGTGGACTTGCCCGGTGCCTATTGCGAGCACGTGGTGATTGCCAAGATCCCGTTCTCGGTTCCTGACGACCCCGTGGAGGCGGCGCTGGCCGAGTGGATCGAGGCCCGCGGTGGCAACCCGTTCATGGAAATCTCCGTGCCGGACGCTTCGCTGAAGCTGGTCCAGGCGTGTGGCCGCTTGCTACGTACCGAAGAGGATCGCGGCACCATCACCTTGCTTGACCGACGGCTGGTCACCCAGCGCTATGGCAAGGCGATCCTCAATGCGTTGCCGCCGTTTCGGCGGGAGATTACCTGACGGAGTCGGCCTGGCGATGAACGCTTGTCGTGGCGAGGGAGCTTGCTCCCGCTGGGCTGCGCAGCAGACCTGAAGCCTGGCAGCGCGGTGTGCCAGGTTAGTCGAGACCAGCCTCTTGGGGTCGCTGCGCAACCCAGCGGGAGCAAGCTCCCTCGCCACAGGGACCGGTTTCGGGTTAACCAGCCGTCCCATGGCGGTTCCCAAAAACACCAATGCCTGAAACAATGCCAGCCACTCTGAAAAGTCTTTGTTTCAAGGGAGTTACGGGTGCAAATTCAAGGCCATTACGAACTTCAGTTCGAGGCGGTGCGTGAAGCGTTCGCGGCGCTGTTCGATGATCCCCAGGAGCGCGGCGCGGCGTTGTGCATCCAGGTGGGTGGCCGCACGGTGATCGACCTGTGGGCCGGTACCGCCGACAAGGATGGCCATGAAGCCTGGCACAGCGACACCATCGCCAACCTGTTTTCCTGCACCAAGACGTTCACCGCCGTTACCGCCCTGCAACTGGTGGCCGAAGGCAAATTGCAGCTGGACGCCCCGGTAGCCCGCTATTGGCCAGAGTTTGCTGCGGCCGGCAAGCAATCTATCACCCTGCGCCAACTGCTCTGCCACCAGGCTGGGCTGCCGGCGCTGCATGAATTGCTGCCGCCCGAAGCGCTTTATGACTGGCAAGCCATGGTCGATGCCCTGGCTGCCGAAACACCTTGGTGGACGCCGGGCGAAGGCCACGGTTATGCCGCGATCACTTACGGCTGGCTGGTGGGCGAGCTGTTGCGCCGGGCCGATGGGCGTGGCCCGGGGGAGTCCATCGTCGCCCGGGTCGCCAAGCCGTTGGGCCTGGATTTCCACGTTGGCCTGGCCGACGACGAGTTCCATCGCGTGGCCCACATCGCCCGTGGCAAAGGCAACGTCGGCGATGCGGCGGCCCAGCGCCTGCTGCAGGTGACGATGCGCGAGCCCACGGCCATGACCACCCGGGCCTTTACCAACCCACCGTCGATCATGACCAGCACCAACAAGCCGGAATGGCGGCGCATGCAACAACCGGCGGCCAACGGCCACGGCAATGCCCGCAGCCTGGCCGGGTTCTATGCGGGGCTGCTGGACGGCAGCCTGCTGGAAGGTGAAATGCTCGACGAACTGACTCGCCAGCACAGCTTTGGCGAGGATAAGACGTTGTTGACCCAGACCCGTTTTGGCCTGGGTTGCATGCTCGACCAGCCGGATGTGCCGAACGCGACCTACGGCCTTGGCCCACGAGCGTTCGGTCATCCGGGGGCCGGGGGCTCCATCGGGTTTGCCGATCCCGAACATGATGTAGCGTTCGGTTTCGTGACCAACACGCTCGGGCCTTACGTGTTGATGGACCCGCGCGCGCAAAATCTTGCGCGGGTGCTTGCCGCTTGTCTATAAAACGCCATTGAAGGCCATGGACACAGGAACCTCGTGTCCTTTTCAGTTTCGAAGCGTCTGTTTATGCGGCCAAAACATGGCCTTGTTTTTTCATTTAGATCATTTTGTGGATATCCAATGTCATCGAATAAAACCCTCGCTCTGGCGCTGTGCTTCGCTATCACTGGTTGCGCACAAACCCCACAAAATGATGCCGAGGGCAGCGGCGGCTGGTGGCCGTTCGGCTCTTCCGACAAGGTGGCGGCCAAGGAAACAGCGCCAGCGGCGCCCCTGAAGCCTGCCGCCGTCGCACCGCAAGCCAAGGCCGAGGGCGCTAGCCACTGGTGGTGGCCGTTCTCTTCCGAGGAAACCGCCGCAGACGCCGCCAGAAAAGTCGAAGCAAAGGCAGAAGCGCAAGCCAAGCCTGAGGCCAAGGCGCCGACAACCGCTGTTGCCAAGGCCGAAGCCGAAAGCAATGGCAAGTGGTGGTGGCCGTTCGGCGGCAAGGACCAGGAAACCGCCAAGGCGGTGCCGATGCCCGATCCGAAAGTCACCCAGGCCTGGCTCGACGACTACGAACCGAAGCTGCGCACGGCGATCCAGGACAGCAAGCTCGAACTTGAGCGCCGCGATAATGTGCTGGTGGTCACCGCGCCCGTGGACGGCTCTTTCAACCCGGACCGTCCGGCGATGCTGCTGCCCGTGACCCTCGGCCCGTTCACCCGCGTGGCGAAGATCCTTGAAACCGACCCGAAGACCGCCGTGCTGATCCTTGGTCACGCCGACACCTCGGGCGCCGCACCGGCCAACCTCAAGCTCAGCCAGGAGCGTGCCCAGTCCGTGGCGGCGATTTTCCGCCTCAGCGGCCTGCAACGTGATCGCCTGATGCTGCGCGGCATGGGCGCCTTGGCGCCACGTGCGGCCAACGACAGCGTTGAAGGGCGCGCCTTGAATCGTCGTGTGGAATTGCTGGTCACGCCGGCCAACACCATGGTTGCGCTGCTGAGCAAGTACAACATGCCGGCCCCGGCCCCAGTGACGATGGTTGCGGCCCAGGATGTGAAGCCTGCTGCCCCGGCGCCTGCGCCTGCGGCTAAAAAAGCGGTGGCCTCGACCACCAAAGCTTCGGCCAAGAAAGCACCGGCCAAAAAAGCCGCGACCAAGGCGCCTGCAAAGAAGGCCGCGGCCAAGCCCGCTACTCCAGCGAAGAAGCCCCAACCGGCCAAAGCCGCCACCGATACCAAGAAAGTCGCGGCCGCCGATGCCCCCAAGCAGTGATGGGCTAACCACAAGGAATGCGCCATGACTCAAGCGCTGGCTGATATGCGCCGCGACTACACCCGCGACGGTTTGACCGAGGCGCAAGCCCCGGCCGAGCCGTTCGCCCTGTTCCACCAATGGTTCGCCGACGCGGTAAAGACCGAACAGGCCCCGGTGGAGGCCAACGCCATGACCCTGGCCACGGTGGATGAGCAGGGACGTCCGCACTGCCGGATCCTGCTGCTCAAGGGGTTGGATGCCCAGGGTTTCACGTTCTTCACCAACTACGACAGCGCCAAGGGCCAGCAACTGGCCGCGAACCCGTTTGCGGCCATGACGTTTTTCTGGCCGACCCTTGAGCGCCAGGTGCGCATCGAGGGCAAAGTGGTGAAGGTCACGGCGCAGGAATCGGACGCCTACTACCAAGTTCGTCCGCTGGGCAGCCGTTTGGGCGCTTGGGCGTCACCTCAGAGCCGCGTGATTGCCGGGCGCGGCGAACTGGAAGACCTGCTCAAGGCCACCGAGCAGCGCTTCAGCGACAGCCAGCCACACTGTCCCGAGCATTGGGGCGGTTATCGCCTGCTGCCCGAACGCATCGAGTTCTGGCAGGGCCGTCCGAGCCGCCTGCACGATCGCCTCAACTATCGCCTGCAAGGGGCGCAGTGGACTCGCGAGCGTCTGGCGCCTTAGCATCGGGATAAGCTGCCGCGGCGGTCTGGAGCCATTGCGGCAGGTCTCGGCGCTTGATGCCTTGTGCCTGGGCACGGGCCAATTGTTGCAACATGTAGGTTTTCTTTTGCCCATCCGGCCCCGCCAGTGAAAGCGCCAGATCGCGATCCACCCAGCGTTTGATCCGCACGTACAGCCACCAGTGGAAGTACAAACCGGCCACGGTGGTGGCGACGATAATGAAATAATCCATGAAAAATTCCAGGGTTGATGACGCAGGTTTCGGAAATTGACGCTACTGTTTGGTGAATTTTTCGGGCGCGCCTGTATCCCACCTGAATGAAAACAATTTTATCCCGGCGAGGCCGTGACAGGCGTCAAGCTGCGGAGTTTAATGAATCCCTGTCTTTTGGAGTTTGATGCTATGCGTAAGTCTGTTTTGCTGGTTGCTTCCTTTTCCACGATGGCGATGTTGCTCACTGGCTGTCAGTCGAGCCTGACCGGTGACTCCTACTCCCGTGACGAAGCGCGTCGCGTGCAGACGATTCGCATGGGGACCATCGAATCCCTGCGTCCGGTCAAGATCGAAGGCACCAAGACCCCTATCGGCGGTGCGGCCGGCGCTGTGGTCGGTGGTGTCGGTGGCAGCGCCATCGGTGGTGGCCGTGGCAGTATCGTCGCTGCCGTGATCGGCGCCGTGGCGGGTGGCCTGATTGGTTCCGCCACTGAAGAAGGCCTGACCCGCACCCAGGGTGTGGAAATTACCGTTCGTGAAGATGACGGCAGCATGCGTGCCTATGTGCAGCAGGTTCAGGAAAACGAGGTGTTCCGTGTGGGTGAGCGGGTTCGTATTTCCACTGTGGGTGGTACGAGTCGCGTATCGCACTAATTTACGGGAGGGATTCCAGAGTTGTGTGTATATCCGTTGTTGGGGTAACGGCTACTTATGGTTCCGCTCTTACAGCGGGTCACTTTTGAAAAGCGCAAAAGTAACCAAAACGCTCTTGCCCCACCACTCGGTGCCTCGCCTAGGCTCGGCATGCCCTCACTCCGGCATTGCTCCGTGGGCCGCCGCGAAGGGCCATCCATGGCCCAGCGCGGCTACCTCGGCATCCATGCCGAGGTGCCCACTGCGCAATGCCTGCGTTCGGCCATCGTGGTTAACGGGGCGCCCAGATCAAAATCAAAAGCGAGGCGGCCTGATAGCCGGCCTGGTTGGGGTGGGACCGCGTTTCTCCTGTGGGAGCGAGCTTGCTCGCGATAGCGGTAGTTCAGTTACATAGATGTTGGACCTGCTGTCGTCATCGCGAGCAAGCTCGCTCCCACAATGGTTCTATGTTTTATATAAGTTTTGTGCTCGCTGAGAACTTGATGCGAGCCTGCTCGCGATACTTGCTATTCAACTTAGATGCTTGCTCTTGCTCTTGCTCTTGCTCTTGCTCTTGCTCTGCTTTAGATGTTGATCTCGGCGCCCCATTAACCACGCTGGCTGAACGAAGGTATTGCGCAGTGGGCAACCCGGCATGGATGCCGGGTTAGCCGCGCTGGGCCATGGATGGCCCTTCGCGGCGGCCCACGGAGCAATGCCTTCGTTCAGGCATGCCGAGCCTAGGCGAGGCACCGAGTGGTGGGGCAAAGCGTTTTTGGTTACTTTTGGCTGGTCCGGCTCCCGGCTCTTCCAAAAGTGACCCGCTGTAAGAGCGGAACCCTAAGTGGCCGTTACCGCAGCAACGGATATACACACAAACCATACTTCTACTTGTCCATCAAATTGCTACTGGTAGAACCGGATATTGAGGACCCGAAACGACTTAAAGACGTGTTGGAAAGTATCAGGAAGGCAATGCCGCCCGCTTGCGACTGGCCGCCGCCGTCACCGCATAACCCAGCAACGCCGCCAGGATCGAACCGGTGAGGATCCCCATTCGGTCCATGCCAGCGTAGTCACTCACACCCGGTTCGAACGCCAGGGAGCCGACGAACAGGCTCATGGTGAAACCAATCCCGCACAGGATTGCCACGCCCAGTACCTGGCCCCAATTGGCGCCGGCGGGCAGGCTGGCGATGCCGATTTTCACGGCCAGCCAGGTCAGGCCGAAGACGCCGACGGTCTTGCCCAGCAACAGGCCGATGGCGATGCCCATCGGCACGTCATGGGTGAAGCTCTCGACGGTGACGCCGCTCAGGGACAGGCCGGCGTTGGCGAAGGCGAACAGCGGCAGGATGCCGTAGGCCACCCAGGGATGCAGGGCATGTTCCAAGGAGAGCAGCGGCGAAGTCTCGGCGTTTTTCGTGCGCAGCGGAATGCAGAACGCCAGGGTTACCCCGGCCAGCGTGGCATGGACACCGCTCTTGAGCACGCAGACCCAGAGGATCAGGCCCACGACCATGTAGGGCCCGAGCTTGACCACGCCCATCCGGTTCATCGCCACCAACACGGCGATGCAGGCGGCTGCCAGCATGAGCGACAAGGTCGACAGGGCGCCGGAATAGAAGATGGCGATGATGATAATGGCGCCCAGGTCATCGATGATCGCCAGGGTCATCAGGAACAGTTTGAGCGACACCGGCACCCGCTTGCCGAGCAAGGCCAGCACGCCGAGGGCGAAGGCGATGTCGGTGGCCGTCGGAATTGCCCAGCCGGCGAGGGCGGCCGGGTTATCGCGGTTGAGAAACCAGTAGATCAGCGCCGGCACCACCATGCCACCAATCGCTGCCGCGCCCGGCAAGACGATTTGCGACGGCTTTGATAGTTGCCCGTCGAGGACCTCACGCTTGACCTCGAGGCCGATGAGCAGGAAGAACATCGCCATCAGGCCGTCGTTGATCCACAGCAGCAGGGGTTTGGCGATCTTCAGGGCGCCCACCTGGGCGACCACCGGGGTGTCGAGCAGGCCGTTATACAACCAGGACAGCGGTGAATTGTTGATGACCAGGGCCAGTACGGCGGCGGCGATCAGCAGCAGGCCGCTGGCAGCCTCCAGTTGAAAAAAACGTGTCAGAGAATTGCGTAGAGCCACGATCGCTCTCCATGTATCGAATCAAAAAGATGGCACACCCTAACCCGTACTGTTAGTTGTTAAAACAAAAGTTATATTCTTTTTTGTTATATGGCGTTACAGGGCCTTCGCCACGCAGTCGGCAGTTACGGACCATATTGGACCTTAGCTGTACCTGTGCGTGATGTCGGTTTTTTCCTAAGCTGGCGTCTGGTTTTTCCGAACTCCAGCCGTGCCTGCACGACCGCGTGATCTCCCCGCGTCGAACCGATCAGTGAGCAAACACACCATGAACGACCACCGCCAGTGGGCCCGTGAAGCGATCCGCATCATCGAGGCAGACTTCCAGCGCAGCGCCGATACCCACCTGATTCCGCTGCCGCTGCCTGGCCTGCCGGGCATCGAGCTGTACTTCAAGGATGAGTCCAGTCATCCCACCGGCAGCCTCAAGCATCGGTTGGCCCGCTCGCTGTTTCTCTATGCGTTGTGTAACGGCTGGCTCAAGCCCGGTGCGCCAGTGATCGAGGCCTCCAGTGGCTCGACGGCGATTTCCGAGGCTTACTTCGCCAGGTTGCTGGGCCTGCCGTTCATTGCGGTGATGCCGGCGACCACCTCCAGGGAAAAAATCGCACAGATCGCTTTCTATGGCGGCCAGAGCCACCTGGTGGATGATCCTACGCAGATCTACGCCGAATCCGAGCGCCTGGCCCGCGAGCATGACGGGCATTTCATCGACCAATTCACCTATGCCGAGCGTGCCACGGACTGGCGGGCCAATAACAACATTGCCGAATCGATCTTCCAGCAGATGCGCTTCGAGCGGCATCCGGAGCCCACGTGGCTGATCTCCAGCCCCGGCACCGGCGGCACCACGGCCACCCTGGGACGCTATGTCCGTTACCGCCAGCATGGCACCCGCGTGCTGTGTGCCGACGCCGAGCGTTCGGTGTTCTTCGATTACTACCGCAGTGGCGACGCCAGCCTGCGCCTGGATTGCGGTTCACGTATCGAGGGTATCGGCCGGCCGCGAGTCGAAGCGTCGTTCCTGCCGAACGTCATCGATGCGATGGTCAAGGTGCCGGACGCCTTGTCGCTGGCGGCCATGCATTACCTGGCCGAGCGTCTGGGACGACGGGTCGGCGGGTCCAGCGGCACCAACCTGATCGGCGCACTCATGGCGGCCCGGCAGATGGCGGATGCGGGGGCGTCGGGGTCGATCGTGGCGATCTTGTGTGACGGTGGCGAGCGCTACGCCACGACCTATTACGACCCGGCATGGCTCAAGGCCCAAGGCTATGAGTTGAGCGGGCTGGTGGACATCGTGGCGGCGAGTGTGGAGCGGGGCGAGGCACTGCCAGAGAGTGTGTTGCGGGCCAATATCTGATCCTGAGTAAACCGAGGTCCCTTGTGGGAGCGGGCTTGCTCGCGAAGGCGGCAGATCATTCAACATCAATGTTGGCTGACAGTACGCCTTCGCGAGCAAGCCCGCTCCCACAGGGCCAACTGTCAGGCTTCGAGACCGAGAATGTTCCGCGCTACGGCCTCGGCAATCCGAATCCCGTCCACCCCCGCCGACAGGATTCCGCCCGCATAACCGGCGCCTTCACCCGCCGGGAACAGACCCTTGACGTTCAGGCTCTGCAGCGATTCGTTGCGGGTAATGCGCAGGGGCGATGAGGTGCGGGTTTCGATGCCGGTCAGCACGGCGTCGTGCAGCGAGTAGCCGCGAATCTGTTTCTCGAACGCCGGCAAGGCTTCGCGGATGGCTTCGATGGCGAAGTCCGGCAAGGCCAGGGCCAGATCACCCAGGGATACCCCTGGCTTGTAGGAAGGTTCGACGCTGCCCAGTGCCGTAGACGGCTTGCCGGCGATGAAATCGCCCACCAGTTGCGCCGGGGCCTCGTAGTTGCTGCCACCGAGTACGAACGCGTGGGACTCCAGGCGTTCCTGCAACTCGATGCCGGCCAGCGGGCCACCCGGATAATCCACTTCCGGGGTAATGCCGACGACGATGCCAGAGTTGGCATTGCGCTCATTGCGCGAATACTGGCTCATGCCGTTGGTGACGACGCGGTTCGGCTCGGACGTCGCCGCTACCACGGTGCCGCCCGGGCACATGCAGAAGCTGTACACCGAGCGGCCATTCTTGGCGTGGTGCACCAGTTTGTAGTCGGCGGCGCCGAGTTTCGGATGGCCGGCGTATTTGCCCAGGCGCGCGCTGTCGATCAGCGATTGCGGGTGTTCGATGCGGAAACCCACCGAGAACGGCTTGGCTTCCATATACACGCCACGGCTGTGGAGCATACGGAACGTATCCCGGGCGCTGTGGCCGAGGGCCAGGATCACGTGTTTCGAATGAATGCGTTCACCGCCGGCCAGTTCGACGCCGACCAGTTGGCCGTCCTCGATCAGCACATCGGTGACCCGTTGCTGGAAGCGTACTTCGCCGCCCAGGGCGCGAATCTGCTCACGCATGGTTTCCACCACGCCTGTCAGGCGGAACGTGCCGATGTGCGGCTTGCTGACATAGAGGATTTCTTCCGGCGCTCCGGCCTTGACGAATTCGTGCAGGACCTTGCGGCCAAGGAATTTCGGGTCCTTGATCTGGCTGTAGAGCTTGCCGTCGGAAAACGTCCCTGCGCCGCCTTCACCGAACTGCACATTGGACTCGGGGTTGAGCACACTTTTGCGCCACAGGCCCCAGGTGTCCTTGGTGCGCTGACGCACTTCCGGGCCACGTTCGAGGATGATCGGCTTGAAACCCATCTGCGCCAGCAACAGGGCGGCGAAAATCCCGCACGGGCCGAAGCCGACCACGATCGGTCGCTCGCTCAAGTCGGCCGGTGCCTGGCCCACCACTTTGTAGCTGACATCCGGCGCTTCGTTGACGTTACGGTCATCGGCGAACTTGCGCAGCAGGCTGGCTTCATCACGCACCGTCAGGTCGATGGTGTAGATGAAGCACAGTTCGGAGGATTTCTTGCGCGCATCGTAGCTGCGCTTGAACAGGGTGAAGTCGAGCAGGTCATCGCTGGCGATGCCCAGGCGCTGCACGATGGCAGGGCGCAGGTCTTCTTCGGGGTGATCGATTGGCAGCTTGAGTTCGGTGATTCGTAACATGGCGGGGTCCGGTTCGCGGGATGCACAACTGCACCAGGGCGTGAACCGGCGATTATAAGCCAAAAGCTGTGAATCAGTCGTCGCGCGCGCCACCGAAGTAGGCGCAGCCGCGTTGGACCTGGCCGTTGACCCGCAACTCGGCGCTCATGTGTTGCACGCTGTCGCTGACACTGTCGACACAACGCGCAGGTGTGACCCACAGCTCGACTTTCTGGCCATTGGCCTCGGTGCCCAGGTTGAAGCGGCCATCGCCCAATTGCTCCTCGACGTAAGGCACCGCCAGCGGCGGCTGGCCTTCGCGGTCCAGCACCAGGCCCTTGCCACTGGCCTTGAGCGTCCATTCCGGGCTGTGTCCCGCGGCGCGCAGGATCACTCGTTTGAAGTCGACGTCTTCGCAAGCTGTTCCCGAGCGTTCCAGGCGATACAGCTGTTCAATGTCCAACTGACTGTCGGTGCCGGCCGCTGCGCTGGAAACGATACGGCCACGTACGTCGGCAAACAGTTTGCCCTGGTCATCGGCCAGGCTGGCGGCCTGTTGCAGCACGCTGGTGCCACCGCTGTCGTTGACGATGTAGCGGCGCTGTTCCTGGCATGGCTGGAACACCAGTTTGCCATCGGCCGCCGTGAGTTCGCCCTGCAGGCGTGTCTGGCCGGCGTGGGAGGCGCTCTGACGTGGGGTGTCGAGCAATTGGCAGCCGGTGAACAGCGGCAGGAGGGCGACAAACAGCAGGGAGCGGGCGGCACGCATCATTGGGTCTCCAGACAAGTGCCGCCACGTTACTCAGACTGATCCTGCATCACAAGGGGTGTTAGCCCACGTGAAAGGTCTGACCGGTTTGTAGGCCTTCGACGCTCTTGGCGTAGGCCAATGCCACATCCACTGCGGGGACGGGTTTGAAGCCGCGGAAATAAGGCGCGTATTTGCCCATGGCTTCCAGCAGCACGTTCGGGCTCACCGAGTTGACCCGCATGCCCCGTGGCAACTCGATTGCCGCGGCGCGCACGAAACTGTCCAGGGCGCCGTTGACCAGGGCCGCCGAAGCACCACTCTTGATCGGGTCGTGGCCGAGCACGCCGGTGGTGAAGGTGAAGGATGCGCCGTCATTGGCGAATTCGCGACCGATCAGCAGCAGGTTGACCTGGCCCATCAGCTTGTCCTTCAAGCCCAAGGCAAAGCTGTCTTCGGTCATGTCGGCCAGGGGCGCAAAGGTGACGTTGCCGGCGGCGCAGACCAGGGCGTCAAAACGGCCAGTCTTCTCGAACAGGGCGCGAATCGAGGTGCTGTCGCTGATATCCACCTGCAATTCACCGCTGCGGCGGCCGATCCGAACGATTTCATGGCGGGGCGACAGTTCTTTATCAATGGCCGAACCGATGGTGCCGTTGGCACCGATCAAGAGGATTTTCATGAGCTGTTCCTTAATGGGTTGAACGAGTTTTCAGTCTAGAGGGGTTCTTTCCAGTGATAATCGTGCTAATAGGCAACCTTTGGTTTTCATTTGGAAACAATCCAATGAGCGAAATGGATGACCTGGCGGCGTTCGCCGTGTTGATGGAGGCCGGCAGTTTTACCTTGGCGGCCCAGCAATTGGGGTGCAGCAAGGGCCAGTTGTCCAAGCGCATCAGCCTGTTGGAGAGCCGGTTTTCGGTGGTGTTGCTGCAACGCACCACACGGCGCTTGAGCCTCACGGCGGCAGGGGCGGCGCTGTTGCCTCAGGCCCAGGCGCTGCTGGTGCAGGTGGAAAGGGCGCGTCAGGCATTGGCTCGGTTGAAGGATGACATTTCCGGGCCGGTGCGTATGACGGTTCCGGTTTCGTTGGGTGAAACCTTCTTCGAGGGCTTGCTGATGGAGTTCGCTCGCACGTATCCCAACGTGCAGATCGAACTGGAGCTCAACAACGGTTACCGTGACTTGAGCCGTGATGGTTTCGACCTGGCGATCCGTTCCGACGCCGCCATCGACGAGCGGCTGGTGGCCCGGCCATTGTTGGCGTGGCACGAAATGACCTGCGCCAGCCCGGCCTACCTCGAACACTACGGCGAGCCTGAGATGCCCCAGGCCCTGGCCGAGCACCGCTGTTTGCTCAACAGCCACTACAGTGGCCGGGAAGAATGGCTTTACCACCAACAACACGAACTGTTGCGGGTCCGAGTGTCGGGGCCGTTCGCCAGCAATCACTACAGCCTGCTGAAAAAAGCCGCCCTGGCCGGTGCTGGAATCGCCCGGCTGCCGTCGTACCTGCTGCATGAGGAGTTGGCTGACGGACGCCTGCATTGGCTGCTGCGCGACTACCAGACCCGGCGCATGCCGATGTACCTGGTACACCCGTATCAGGGCGGCCTGCCCAAGCGCACCCAGGTGCTGGCCGACTATTTGATCGACTGGTTCAAGCGTAGCGGCGAGGCGCTGGATCGGCTACAGCGATAACCCGGTCATTTGATATCCCTTGTGGGAGCGAGCTTGCTCGCGAAGGCGGTGGTACATCCGGTATTTGTGCAAGCTGACCCACCGCTATCGCGAGCAAGCTCGCTCCCACAGGGGATCTGTGAGGGGGGCTGTGTTCAGCCGTGGGCGTAACGCTGGGCTATCAGGTGATCGATCGACAACACCCCCGGTCCACGGGCCATCAGGTAGAGCAAGACCGCCGCCCAGGTGCCATGGGTCGGGTAGGCGTCGGGGTAGACGAACACCCGGAGGGTCACGGTCATGCCGAGCGCAATACCTGTTCGGTTAGGAGATGGGCAATGGCCTGGTGGCGGATGAGCCCCGCCAGGGTGTGTTCCAGGTCAAGATCGATTGAGGCCTCAATGGCAGCCGTCAGGGAAAACCCTTGTTGTGTCGTCGGCTGCGTGAACGGTCGGGACGGTTGTCATGCTCAGGGCTGAACCGAGGGCGAGGACCAAGGCAGCGGCGGACAGGGTACGGGTCGAGGCAGTCATGGTGATTCTCCAGTCTTCAGGGAAATGAACTGGCGTTAGCGCCGGTCTGCTGAACTAGAAAAGGGTGGTGGGAAAGCGTTACAGCGGACTCTCGATTTTTATGCACTGCAAAACCCGTGGCGCGGGAGCAAGCTCCCTCGCCACAGGGGATTGCGGGCGGTCCGGGCAAAAAAAACGGCCTGAAGGCCGTTTCTTTTACTGCGACAGACTCAACCGCCCAGATACGCCTCGCGCACTTTCGGGTCGGTCAGCAGGGCTTCACCGGTGCCTTGCATCACCACCCGGCCGTTCTCCAGCACGTACGCCCGGTCGGCGATTTTCAGCGCCTGGTTGGCGTTCTGCTCTACCAGGAACACCGTCACGCCATCCTTGCGCAGTTGCTCGATGATGTCGAAGATCTGCTGGATGATGATCGGTGCCAGGCCCAGGGAAGGCTCGTCGAGCAGCAGCAGCTTGGGTTTGCTCATCAGCGCACGGCCGATGGCGAGCATTTGCTGTTCGCCGCCGGACATGGTGCCGCCGCGCTGGGTAAAGCGTTCTTTCAGGCGTGGGAAAAGGTGCAGGACCTTGTCCATTTGTTCCTGATAGTCGCCCTTGTCGGTGAAAAATCCGCCCATGGCGAGGTTTTCTTCCACGGTCAGTCGGGCAAATACCCGACGGCCCTCAGGTACCACGGCGATGCTCTTGCGCATGATCCGCGCCGAGTCCTGGCCCACCAGTTCCTCACCCATGTAGCGGATGCTGCCGCTGTGGGCCTGGGGCGAACCGCAGAGCGTCATCAGCAGGGTGGATTTGCCGGCACCGTTGGCACCGATCAGCGTGACGATTTCGCCCTGGCGGACTTCGACGTTGACGCTGTGCAGGGCCTGGATCTTGCCGTAGAAGGTGGAAACGTTTTCGAACTGCAGCATTTACGCTTCCCCCAGGTAGGCTTTGATCACTTCAGGATTGTCGCGGATCTGTTCCGGCGTACCGTCGGCCAGGGGCGTGCCCTGGTTGATCACGACGATGTGGTCGGAAATGCTCATGACCAGCTTCATGTCGTGCTCGATCAGCAGCACGGTGACGTTGTGCTCCTCACGCAGCACGCCGATCAGGGCCTTCAGGTCTTCGGTTTCCTTCGGGTTCAGGCCGGCGGCCGGTTCGTCGAGCATGAGGATCCGCGGACGGGTCATCATGCAACGGGCGATTTCCAGGCGCCGTTGCTGACCGTAGGCCAGGGTGCCGGCGGTACGGTTGGCGAACTCGGTGAGATTGACCTTGTCCAGCCAGTACTCGGCGTACTCCATGGCCTCGCGTTCGCTTTTGCGGAACGCCGGGGTCTTGAACAGGCCGGCAAAGAAGTTGGTGTTCAAATGACGATGCTGGGCGATCAACAGGTTCTCGACCGCCGTCATGTCCTTGAACAGCCGCACGTTCTGGAAGGTACGCACCACACCCTTGCGGGCGATGTGGTGGCCGGGCAGGCCCTGGATCGGCTCGCCGTCCAGCAGGATGGTGCCGCCGGTGGGCTGGTAGAAGCCGGTCAGGCAGTTGAACACGGTGGTCTTGCCCGCGCCGTTCGGCCCGATCAGGGCAACCACTTGCTTCTCTTTCACGGTCAGGGCCACGCCGTTGACCGCCAGCAAACCGCCGAAGCGCATGCTCAAGTTTTCGACTTTCAGGATCTCGCGGCTCATTTGCGCAGCTCCATGTGGGGGCGTTGCATAGGCAGCAGACCTTGAGGACGCCAGATCATCATCAGCACCATCAAGGCGCCGAACATCAACATGCGGTATTCGCTGAATTCACGCATCATTTCCGGCAGCAGGATCATCACGATCGCCGCCAGGATCACGCCCAACTGCGAGCCCATCCCGCCCAGCACCACGATGGCGAGGATGATCGCCGACTCGATGAAGGTGAAGGATTCCGGCGTCACCAGGCCTTGGCGAGCGGCGAAGAAGCTGCCGGCAAAACCGGCGAACGCAGCGCCGAGGGTAAAGGCCGACAGTTTGATCACGGTTGGGTTGAGACCCAGGGCACGGCAGGCGATTTCGTCTTCACGCAGTGCCTCCCAGGCGCGGCCGATCGGCATGCGCAGCAGGCGGTTGATGACGAACAGCGCGGCCAGGGCCAGCAACAGGGCAACCAGGTAGAGGAAGATCACCTTGTTGATCGAGTTGTATTCCAGGCCGAAGTACTCATGGAAGGTCTGCAGGCCTTCGGCGGCTTTACGTTCGAAGGTCAGGCCGAAGAACGTCGGTTTCTCGATGTTGCTGATGCCGTTCGGGCCACCGGTGATGTCGGTCAGGTTGCGCAGGAACAGGCGGATGATCTCGCCAAAACCCAGGGTCACGATCGCCAGGTAGTCGCCGCGCAAGCGCAGGACCGGGAAACCCAGCAGGAAACCGAAGGTGGCGGCCATCATCCCGGCGATGGGCAGGCAGATCCAGAAGCTCAGGCCGAAGTAGTGGGACAGCAGCGCGTAGCTGTAGGCGCCGACGGCGTAGAAACCGACGTAACCCAGGTCCAGCAGGCCGGCCAGGCCTACGACGATGTTCAGGCCCAGGCCCAGCATCACGTAGATCAGGATCAGCGTGGCGATGTCCACCGCGCCGCGAGAGCCGAAGAACGGCCACACCAGGGCCACGACGATCAGGCCCAGCACGATCCAGCGCTGGGTGCTCGGCAGGGTCAGGAAGTGGCTGGCCTTGGCCGGGATCACCGGCAGGCCGGGCGAAGACTTCCACGCCGCGCTGATCTGCGTGCTGAACAGCACGCGCACGAACATCAGCAGCGAGCACACGGCGATGGTCGCCAGGATCGCCGGGCTGGTGCCGTGCACTTCCAGGTTGATGCCGACGATGGTCAGTTTAAGACCCAGTACCGGGTAGGCCACGGCCCAGACCAGCAGGGCGCTGAAAAGCGCCGATTTGAGATGCCTAGTCATACTTTCTCAACCTCCGGGCGGCCCAGGATGCCGGTCGGCCGGAATAACAGAACCAGAACCAACAAGCCGAACGCCACGACGTCCTTGTACTGGTCGCCGAAGATGTCGGCGCCAAAGGCTTCCGCCACGCCCAGCACCAGCCCGCCGAGCATCGCCCCGGGGATGCTGCCGATGCCGCCCAGTACCGCGGCGGTGAAGGCTTTCAGGCCCACGAGGAAGCCGGCGTTGGGGTTGATCACGCCGTATTGCATGCTCAACAGCACCGCGGCGATGGCCGCCAGGGCCGCACCGATGACGAAGGTCAGGGCGATGATGTTGTTGGTGTTGATGCCCAGCAGGTTGGCCATCTTGATGTCCTCGGCACAGGCGCGACAGGCGCGGCCGAGGCGGGAACGGGAGATGAACAACGTCAGGCCGAGCATGGCGACCAGGGTCACCACGAACACCACGATTTGCATGTAGGAAATCAGCACTTCATGTGCCCCGCCTGGCCCGATGGCAAAGTTGCCCGGGATCAGGTTGGGAATGGATTTGTCCTTGGAGTCTTGCGAAAGCAGTACCGTGTTCTGCAGGAAGATCGACATGCCGATGGCGGAGATCAGCGGGATCAGACGGTTGCTGCCGCGCAGGGGGCGGTAGGCGATCCGTTCGATGCTGTAGCCATAGGAGCTGGTGACGACGATGCTCGCGAGAAACGCCGCGGTCATCAACAGCGGGACACTGTCGAGTCCCATCATGCTCAGCCCGGCGATGGCGATGAACGCCACGTAGGAGCCGATCATGTACACCTCGCCGTGGGCGAAGTTGATCATTCCAATGATGCCGTAGACCATCGTATAGCCGATGGCGATCAGGGCATACGTGCTGCCAACGGTCAGGCCGTTAACCAGCTGCTGGAAGAAGTGATAGATGTCAGGCATTACAGCGCTCCTAAAAACCTGATACGCATTTCACTGGTGGAGTCATTTTCCCGCCCGGGCCCCGTGGATCTGCATCCACTTCGAACACGAGGTTTGCCAGCGAACCGCTGATGACGGTTTTGAGATTTTCAGGTGGGGAGGCTGGCGGATCACGCCAGCGCGGCCCAATACATTTAAAACAAAGCCCACGGCACGCCGTGGGCTTTATTGGCAGTCAGTCAGGCCAGGCCTTACTGAGGCGAAGCTTCGGTTTTAGGTTTGCCGAAATGCCACTCGTAGACCACGAACTTGAAGTCCTTCAGGTCGCCTTTGGCGTCAAAGCTCAGGTCACCGGTAGGGGTCTTGAAGGTGCCGGCGTGGATGGCTTCAGCCACTTTGCCTGCGTCTTCACTCTTGGCAGCCTTGATGGCGTCAGCGATCACGGTCACTGCGGAGTAGGACGGGAACACGAACGGACCGCTCGGGTCTTCTTTCTTGGCCTTGAACGCGTCAGCCAGGGCAACGTTGGCCGGATCCTGGTCGAAGGATTTCGGCAGGGTCACCAGCAGGCCTTCGGAGGATTCCTTGGCGATTTGCGAGATGGAGTCGTTACCCACGCCTTCCGGACCCATGAACTTGGCCTTCAGGCCTTTTTCCTGGGATTGACGCAGGATCAGACCCAGCTCCGGGTGGTAGCCGCCGTAGTAGACGAAGTCGACGTTGGCTTGCTTGAGCTTGGCGATCATCGAGGAGAAGTCTTTGTCGCCGGCGTTCACGCCTTCGAAGACGGCCACTTTCACGCCTTTGCCTTCGAGGGTTTTCTTCACGGCGCTGGCGATGCCTTCACCGTACTGCTGCTTGTCGTGCAGGACCGCAACGATCTTCGGCTTGACGTGGTCGGCGATGTAGTTGCCGGCCGCAGGGCCTTGGGCGCTGTCCAGGCCGATGGTGCGGAAGATCATCTTGTAGCCGCGAGCGGTGATGTCCGGGCTGGTAGCCGCCGGGGTGATCATGATCACGCCTTCGTCTTCGTAGATGTCGGAAGCTGGCTGGGTGGAGCTGGAGCACAGGTGGCCGACCACGAACTTGACGCCGTCGTTGACGACTTTGTTCGCGACCGCGACCGCTTGTTTTGGATCACAGGCGTCATCGTACTCGACGGCGACGAGCTGCTTGCCGTCGACGCCGCCCTTGGCGTTGATCTGTTCGATGGCCATTTTCGCGCCACTGAACTGCATGTCGCCGTATTGGGCTACAGGGCCGGTCTTGGGGCCGGCGATGCCGATCTTGATGGTGTCGGCGGCAAACGAATGGCTGGCAACCCCGGCCAGAACCATAGCGGCAAACAGTTTGGAAATCTGCTTAGTAGCCTTAGTCATAGTGCTCCACTCATGCTGTTGTAGTTTTTATAGTCCTGGCGCCGTAGCAGCAGAACCGGGTCAGATATCTTGGATACCCTCGCGGAAAATGCCCCCGGCAACTGTACCGGTACAGTGTAGAGCGCCCATTGTTGGCAAGGGAAGCTGGCGCTTGGGGGCAAAACCTGGGGGTGTCGCTTAATTGAAAGAAAAAGACAGAATAGCGGCGGGGGTTGTCCGGTCGTTTCGGCAATCCTTGGCTTTCCTGCGCTTTTCAATCGGTACCGCAATTTGCTACCGGGTTTTTCTGCCAGACCACCGACGTTATCATTCGCGCCGATTTCTTTTCCGGACAGGTCCCATGAATCAAGAACCTAGCACCCTCTATGCCAAGCTGCTTGGAGAAACCGCATCCATCACCTGGAAAGAGCTGGAGCCGTTCTTTGCCAAGGGTGCCCTATTGTGGGTCGATCCGGCACTGGATTTGATCGCCGCCGCCGAGGCTGTCGCCCAGGACGAAGGTACCAAAGTCGCCGCCTGGCTGGCCGCCGACCAGCTCGCCAAGCTGTCTGAAACGCGGGCGCTGGATTTTCTGGAGCGCGATCCACAGCTTTGGGCGGTGGTGGTTTCGCCGTGGATTATGATCCAGGAAAGGGCGTCGAATTGATTGATGCACCAAGTTGGTTCGTGTTTTTGCGTTTGAAAAAGTGTGTAGGTGAGTAGCGTGATGGCACCCTGCCGTGGCGAAACGCCACAGGGCAGGGTGACGTATACGTAACGGGAACAGTTCATGGAGCAGCCTTTGGGCTGCTCAATTGTTTCTGGATGTTGTTCAGGTGCAGGATTCAGGACCGCTATCGCGAGCAAGCTCGCTCCCACAGTGGGCCTGTGTTCATAAAACCCTTGTGGGAGCGAGCTTGCTCGCGATCGAGGCGACGCGGTCCCTGCACCAGCCTCAGTAAGTCCTGCCAGTATGGTTATTCAGGGAAATAACCTTGGTCTTGCCAATGCGGTGGCGGTAGATCTCGCGCAGGTACTTGATGGATTTCTTCACGCAGTCGCGGGACAGGCGGATGTCGTTGATCGAGACGAACTTGTCCTTGTCATTGATCAGCTCGCGGTACTTCTTCTCGTACATCGGCTTGATCGCGTACCAGTTGGTGTCGAGGATCTTCGCCGGGTTTTCGAATTCGTTGAGCAGGTCGTCGATGCGTGCTTCGTCGAAGTCCTCATTGATGATGAAGTCCAGGATCGAGTTGTCCAGGGTTTCGTCGAAACGGTACGGGGTGCGGGCGAAGCAGCGTTTGATGAAGGCGACGATCAAGGTCAGGAAATCATCCGACAGGCACGGGCTCTTGGCGATCAGGGTGGTCAGCGACAGGTTCGCCGAGGCGCCGATCACCAACGCGTAACGCTTGAGCGTGGTGTTGGGGAACAGGCTGTTGAGGTGGGTCTTGAGCCGGTTCAGATCCATGTAGGACAGCTTGTAGTCCTTGGGCAAGGAGACGATGGACACCACCGACGAGCAATTCTTGAAGAAGTGCAGGTCATGCAGGGCCGCGGCGTCGTAGCCGGAGTTCTTGTATTGCTCCAGCGAGGCGCGGTAGCGCTTGGATTCGATCGGCAACAGGCTGATGCCTTCGATGGCCTGGGTGACTTTGTTGAAGTGCGGCAGGTCGATGGAGCGGAAGAACAGGTCGTCGATGTTCAGGCGCGGCGGCTCTTTCTCGAACACCTTGAACTTGTCGCCGCTCGGCACCGGGGTTTCCGGGACGACAGACTCGGCATAGGCGATTGCCACCGGGCCGGCCAGGCTCATGAACAGGTCGTTGGCGTCCAGGCGAATGGTTTCGCCGATGTCGATGCCGGCACGGCGGAAGTAGTTCTGGTCGTAGTCGGTGGTGACGGCCTGGGCCGTCAGGATGTTGAAGATCTGCTGGGAGATGTACTGGTTGGCGTGCTTCTCCATGGCATTGACATCAATGTTCTGGATGTTGCCGTCATCGCTTTCTTCGGCGTAGCGCATGATGTCGTTGGAGATCAGCATCATCGCGTTCCATGGGCGGATACGGCCCATCACGCTGGCTTCGCTGCTGTCTTCGTTGGCGAAGTTGTACGAGAAATCCCATTCTTCCGACAGGTACTTGCACAGCAGGCGTCCGGCGTTGATGTGCAAGGCTTCGGACATTTCGCTGCGGTGGTCGGAAATGTTCGGCAGCACGCAGATGCCGCTGGTGAAGATCGGCTCGAAGACGAAGGAGTGGCCGCTCTTGCTGTCGTGTTCGTCCATTGGCTTGGTGTCGAACGTCTTGTTCATGTACGAGTACTGCTGGGCCAGGCCGAACTCCGAGGCCATGCCCGAGCCGGTACCGCCGCCGGCGCTGAAGATCGAGAAGTACAGGCGCGACTGGTTGGCCTTGATGCCGCAGCTGTCGATCAGGTACGAGTGGATCATTTTCCAGTCGGGGCTGGAGAAGCGCTGGGTGTCCTTGTTCAGGATGATCTTGGCCAGGTACTGGCCCAGGATCGGCGCGTTACCGGCACCACCGGCGTGGACTTCCGACAGGTCCATGATTTTCATTTTGCTGTAGTCGCGCAAGAAGCCGCTTTTTTCGCCCTTGCGCGAGAAACGGATGCGCCCGGCGATGTCCTTGTCCAGGTCGCCGAGCATCACCAGCGGCTCTACCAGGAACACCGGCTTGCTGGCCTTGCTGGTGCCCAGGCGCAGGTTGTTGCGGATCCATTGTGCGGGGCTGTAGCCCTTGTCGCTGTAGCCTTTGTCTTCGGCGTTGAATTCGTTGAGGTAGAACTTGCGGGCGTTGTACACCAGCTCGGCCACGTCCAGGGCGATGTTGGAGCCGCAGCGACCCAGGCCGATCAGGCACACCGACGGGAACTCCTGCTGGGCGCGGTCGTATTCGTCGTCCACCAGGTGCGGCGGGCGCGGGAACACGGTGTCACGCAGGCCGTCGAGGTTATCGAGGATACGGTCGGTGTTGGTTTCGGTGAAATACAGATACTGCTGGGTCGACAGAGGGCGCGGGGGGCTCGACGGCTTCGAGACTTCCGGGCCGTTGGCGGCCGGGCTCAAGGTCAGATCGGATACCGCAGTGGCTGTTTTTTTTGAGGTCATTGTGCGCCATGTGCCTGAACTGGTGGCTCGACGAATGCGATCATCGAACGCTCGCGGATGGGAGTTCGCGCCTGTATAAACGCGAAAATCGGTCCAAGCGGTCAGGGCTACGGCCTGAGCAGCGCTCGGGATAATCTTTTCCTGATCACGTTGAATCGGCCACCGGACTTCGATCTTTAACCAGCAAAAGGCAAAATGATGGCAATTGTTACAGGAGTTTGATCGGCATCAAGAAATACGCCGCGTCCCATGGGCGGGTATCAGCCTTGCGAATGATTGGAGACAGCTCCCGTGCCGCTGTCTAGATTGCATATCCAGGCCACGGACCGTTGGCCCATAACAATAAAAGAGACGGACCCATGCAGAACTCGACCCAAGCGGCGAATGCCTGGCGCATTCTGTTCCTGTTGTTCCTGGCCAACCTGTTCAATTTCTTCGACCGCACCATCCCGGCGATCATCATCGAGCCGATCCGCATGGAGTGGAGCCTCAGCGACTTCCAGATCGGCATCATCGGCACCGCTTTCACCATCGTTTATGCCATCGCCGGCTTGCCGCTGGGGCGCATGGCCGATACCGGTTCGCGCAGCAAGTTGATGGGCTGGGGCCTGGCGGCCTGGAGCGGACTGACGGCGGTGAACGGCCTGGTGGGCAGTTTCTGGGCGTTCCTGGTGGTGCGCATGGGTGTCGGTATCGGCGAGGCCAGCTACGCACCAGCCGCCAACTCACTGATTGGTGATCTGTTCCCGGCGCACCGTCGGGCTCGGGCGATGGGCATCTTCATGCTCGGCCTGCCCCTGGGCCTGCTGTTGGCGTTTTTCACCATTGGCGCGATGGTCAAGGCGTTCGACAGCTGGCGTGCGCCGTTCTTCATCGCGGCGGTACCGGGGCTGGTGCTGGCGGTGTTCATGTTTTTCATCAAGGAGCCCAAGCGCGGCGCGGCGGAAACCGTGCAGGTCTCCCAGGAAAAGATCGACAAGCCGGTTCGCCGAGTGTTGGCGATTCCCACCTTCCTGTGGCTGGTGCTGGCAGGGCTGTGCTTCAACTTCGCCACCTATGCCTGCAACTCCTTCCTGGTGCCAATGCTGCAACGTTATTTCCTGATGCCGCTGCACGAGGCGGCCGTGGCCACCGGGATCATGGTGGGCGTGACGGGGTTGTTCGGGCTCACCCTGGGCGGCTGGGTCGCGGACAAGATCCACCAGCGCGTGCCCAACGGCCGCCTGCTGTTTGCAGCGTTCAGCCTGGCGATCTCGACGGTCACCACGGCGTGGGCCCTGCATGCCGGACGCATTGAAATCGGCGTGTTCGTGGCGGTGTTCAGCGTGGGTTGGCTGTTTGCCTATAACTTTTACACCTGCGTCTACACCGCGATCCAGGACGTGGTGGAGCCACGCCTGCGCGCCACGGCGATGGCGTTGTACTTTGCCGGGCTGTATTTGCTCGGTGGCGGCCTGGGGCCGGTGGTGGTGGGCGGCTTGTCCGACTACTTCGCCCGCACGGCCATGGCCAGCGCGGGTGTCGACCAGATGACCGAAGCATTCAAGGCCATCGGCCTGCACGATGCGATGTACCTGATCCCGGTGGCGCTGCTCTTGACCATGGTGTTCCTGTTCCTGGCGTCACGCTGCTTCGTGCGCGATGCCAAGCGGATGAAGGACGGGATGAGCGCGGAGGTGATGTCGCAGGGCGTCGCGGCGACGGCTTGATAGCATTTGTGCGAGCAAGGCTTGTGTGGGAGCAGGGCTTGCCCGCGATGAAGGCGATGCGGTCTTTCAAAAAACCGAGGTGCCTGTTTCGCGAGCAAGCTTTGCTCCCACAATCCTTCTTCACCGATACAGGTTACCCAGCCTTCTCATCCCGCCCACGCAGCAAGCGATTGGGCATCGCCACCGCGGCCGCCAGCCCCAACAGCGATACCGCCGCGCTGATCAACAGCAAATGCCGGAATGTCGCCTGCAATGCCTGGCGCAAGGCGTTCTGGGCTTCGCCCGGGGCGGCGTTGAGGCCGTCCAGCAAGACGTTGCCGGCATGTCCTTCACCGATCAACGACGCGCCGGCGAGTTGGGCCAGGCTTGAGTCCTGCAGCAAGGCCAGCAGCAAGGCCGACATCAACGCCACGCCCACCGCGCCGCCAAGGGAACGGAACAGGTTGGTGGTGCTGGTGGCGACGCCGATATCCGCTTGTTGTACCGAGTTCTGCGAACCCACCAATGAGGTGGGGAACTGCATGCCGGAGGCGATGCCGCTGAGCAGCATGAACAGGCTGCTGAGCCAGAACGCGTCAGGCGCAGTGAAGGCCATGCCGAGGATGGCGAAGGGAAAGAGCAGGGCACCGCTCAGGATCATCGGTTTGTAGCGCCCCGTGACCGAGGTCCGGCGGCCGGCGAAATACGCACCGATCGGCAGCCCTATCGCCAGCGGCAACAAGTGCAACGCCGCACTGTCGGCACCGGCGCCGGTCACGCTCTGGAAGCGCAACGGCACCAGCACCGTCAGGGAAATCGCCTGGAAACTGGTGAAGAACACCGTGCACCAGCACAGCACCGCGCTGCGGTTGGCGAACAGGTGCATCGGCAGCAACGGTTCCCGCGCCCGGCGCTCGTACCAGGCGAACGTCCCCAGGGCTATCCCCGCGCAACCCAGCAACCCCAGCACTTCACGGCTGTGCCAGGCATGGCCCTGGCCGACCTCGGTGATCCCCAGCAGCAACGCCGTCAGGCCAATGATCAGCAACACGGTGCCCAGGTAATCGATGATCGGCGTGCGTTGCGGTACTGGCAGCCCCACCAGGGTGCGTCGGGCCACCCACCAGGCCGTGAGGCCCAGCGGCAGGTTGATCCAGAACACCCAGCGCCACGACAAGTATTCGGTCATGTAGCCACCGAGCACCGGCCCGGCCACGCTGGCCACCGCGTACATGCTGCTGAAATACCCTTGGTAGCGCCCCCGTTCGCGGGGCGGGATGATGTCGCCGATGATCGCCTGGCTCACCGAAATCATCCCGCCGGCGCCGATGCCCTGGACAATCCGCGCCAGCACCAGTTGTTCCATGTTTTGCGCCAGGCCACAGAACAGCGAGGCCAGGGTGAACAGGCCCATGCCGAACAGCATCAGCGGCCGGCGTCCGTAGAGGTCACCGAGCTTGCCGTAGATGGGCACCGCCACGGTCATGGCGACCATGTAGCCGGAAATCACCCAGGCCAGCAGGCTGACGTCGGCAAATTGTGCGGAAATGGCCGGCATCGAGACGGCGACGATGGTCTGGTCCAGCGCGCCCAGGAAAATCGCCAGCATCAGGGCCACCAGCACGCTGCGGATGGCCGGTTTCGGGGCTTGGAGTGTATTGAGCTGAGTCACGGCAGAACCTGCGGGCATTGCGCCGAAGAGGCGAATGGGACGAAGCCCGCAGTTTAAGTCGGTAGGCGGCTATTCGATAGCCTCGTAAGGAAGTCCGACGTAATTTTCCGCAATGGTTTTTCGGCCGGCCTCGGAGTCGAGGAAGTATTCGAGCTCGGCTTCGCTGATGCGCTGGTTGAAGGCATCGTCGTCGAAGCGGTGTAGCATCGAAGTCATCCACCACGAGAACCGTTCGGCTTTCCAGACGCGCCGCAGGCAGATGGCCGAATATTGCTCCAGCAAGTCCACACGGCCGTCGCGATAGACCTTGAGCAGGATGTTGAACAACGTACTGACATCGCTGGCGGCCAGGTTCAGCCCCTTGGCCCCGGTCGGTGGGACGATGTGGGCCGCGTCGCCCACCAGGAACATCCGCCCGTACTGCATCGGCTCGACCACGAAGCTGCGCAGCGGCGCGATGCTTTTCTCGATGGACGGGCCGGTCACCAGGGCCTCGGCCAGGTCGGTGGGCAGGCGGTTTTTCAGTTCATGCCAGAAACGCTCGTCCGGCCAGTCGGCCACTTGCTCCTCGGCGGGGACTTGCAGGTAGTAACGGGTACGGGTCTTGGAGCGCATGCTGCACAGGGCAAAACCGCGGGCGTGCCGAGCGTAGACCAACTCTTCGTGAACCGGCGGGGTGTCGGCCAGCACGCCGAGCCAGCCAAACGGGTAGACGCGCTCGAAAACCTTGAGTTTTTCCGCCGGAATGGACTGTCGCGCCACGCCGTGGAAACCGTCGCAACCGGCAATGTAGTCGCAGTCCAGGCGCAAGGTTTGCCCTTCATGCTCGAAGGTCACGAAAGGGTGCTCGGTTTGCATGTCATGGGGCTGGGCGTTGCTGGCCAGGTACAACGTGCGGGCGCCGGCGGCTTCGCGGGCGGCCATCAGGTCACGGGTCACTTCGGTCTGGCCGTAGACCATGACGTTTTTACCGCCAGTCAGGCCCTTGAGGTCGATGTGCACCCGCCGATCGTTGAGCACCAGTTCAAAGCCGTCATGGGGCAGGCCTTCGGCGTCCATGCGTTGGCCGACGCCAGCCTGGCGCAGCAGTTCGACCATGCCTTGCTCCAGCACACCGGCGCGGATGCGGCCCAGTACATAGTCCGGGGTCTGGCGTTCGAGGATGACAGTGTCGATGCCGGCGTTGTGCAGCAACTGGCCGAGCAGCAGGCCAGAGGGGCCGGCGCCGATAATAGCGACTTGGGTCTTGAGGGTTTTCATTGTTCTTATGACTCGCACGAAGCACGCGACCAGGGTCGGTGTTGATTATTAGAAATCGAGTGCCTACATTTTTCGCTTGCGGACCTGTCAGTTGAAGGGGAAAACTGAGCCGATACCTGTACTTTCTGCCAATTGGTGCGATTATCGCCCGCAACCCCAGGCCCGGATCCACGTTATGAAAAAACCTGACCTGCCTTCGATCCCGGTGTTCAAGCTCTATGGTGAGAGCCAGGAATGGCCGACCCCGGACCTGCTGCACTGCGAAACCATCTCCAAGCGCAGCCGCGAGCATCACTGGGAAATCAAACCCCATCGGCACGCCGATCTGTGTCAGTTGTTGTTTGTCTTCAAGGGCCAGGCGGAACTGGAAATCGAAGGCCGGCGCACGCAGCTCACCGAGCCGGCCGTGCAGATCCTGCCGCCGCTGTCGGTCCATGGCTTTCGTTTTTCCGAGGATGTGGAAGGTTACGTGGTGACCCTGGCGGCGCCGCTGGTCACGCACCTGCAAACGCAACTGGGGCATTCGGTCAATGTGCTGGCCCAGGCCGAAAGCTACCCCGCCCTCGAGAATGCCGAGTACCTCAACAGCCTGTTCAGCGCCCTGCAGAATGAATACATGGGGCATCAGCCGGCGCGGGAAATGCTGATGCATGCGCTGGTCAGCGTGATCATGGTCTGGGTCAGCCGCCAGGTGATGCAGCGACACACCCAGGCCCAGCGCCCGCAACGGGCCCGGGAATACCTCAACGGGTTCATTCAGTTGGTGGAAGAAACCTATCGCGAGCACGTCAAGGTCGAAGACCTGGCCCATCGCCTGGGCATTTCCGTGTCGCACCTCAACGGCACCTGCCGGGAACTGGCGGGGCAACCGGCGTTGCAGATCATGCACGAGCGCCAGTTGTTGGAAGCCAAGCGCCTGCTGACCTACACCGGCATGACCATCTACGAGATTTCCGAACTGCTCGGGTTTTCCGACCCGACCAACTTCACCCGGCTGTTCCGCCGGCGCGTCGGCATCTCGCCCAAGGCGTTCCGGGACCGGCTCAAGACCGATCAACAGGACGACTGACCACGCCTCAGCGCAGGGCGTTCAGGGTTGCGCTGTGGGGGATGCAGCGTTCGAAGTTGCAGCTGGCGTATTCACGGGGCAGTTGCCTGGCCTGCTCGACCCGGTAGGCCGCAGTGCCATACAGCGCAAGCGTGGCGGCGCAGGTGACGAAAATGGCGAGGCGTCTTCTTGTTTTGATGTTCATGGCGATGACCTCTGAACGAATACCCGGGGGTACTACTTTCAGCATAGGTCAGCCGTGGCGGGTTGCCAGCCAGACCGGTATCGCATGTAACTCGATATTCAGAACGCTGATGCCCCTGTGTGGAGCGAGCTTGTGGGAGCAAGGCCTGTGGGAGCAAGGCTTGCCCGCGATGCAGACACCTCGGTGTAGCGGATAAACCGAGGCGATGCCATCGCGGGCAAGCCTTGCTCCCACAGATCAGTTCCACAGGGGATTGGGGTGGTCTTTTAGCCGGGTTATGCCAGGTGTTCCGGCTTCATCGGATCGCCCGGCTTGACGTCCAGTTGCTTGCGCACGTCTTCGAACATTTTGTCGTAGTACTCGTGCATCGAGCCGATGCTGGCGGTCTTGGGCAGGCCGTATTTCTGGGCGATGCGCGTGGCGTGGCGGGCGAAGTCGAAGGCCTGGTCCTTGGCCAGGAAGAATGTCTCGTCCAGTGATTTGTCTTCGACGGTGCCATGCACCCGGAATGACATGCCCGTGCCTTCCTTGCCGTCTTGGTCGACCTTGTAGTCGATGCACAGGTTGTAGCTGAAATCTTCCTTGGTCAGCGCGTGGCGCTCCATGTGCAGGTGACCGGGTTCGAACATGGCCATAAACGACTCTCCTCAAGGGCGTGGGTGTAGGGCAGACCCCGGATCCACCCTGCAAGTTTCCTGTTATCGATAAGTGATGCCCGCTGTGGCCGTGCTGATGCGAGTGCCGGCCTGGCCCTGGACGATAGCATCGATGTCCGACAGCGACCCGATCACCGCGACCTTGCCCGTTTTGCGCGCGAACTCGCAGGCCGCCTGCACCTTCGGCCCCATGGAGCCGGCGGCGAAGCCGAGCTTTTCCATTTCGTCGGGGTGGGCCTGGGCGATGGCTTTCTGGGTCGGCTTGCCGAAGTCGATGAACGCGGCGTTGACGTCGGTGGCGATCACCAGCAGATCGCTTTCCAGCTGTTCGGCCAGCAGCGCCGAGCACAGGTCCTTGTCGATCACCGCTTCCACGCCCTGCAGCTTGCCGTTGGCGTCGTACATCGTCGGAATGCCGCCACCGCCGGCGCAGATTACGATGCTGCCTTTTTCCAGCAGCCATTTGATCGGGCGGATCTCAAAGATGCGCTTGGGCCTGGGGCTTGCGACCACCCGGCGGAACTTGTCGCCGTCCGGGGCGATGGTCCAGCCTTTTTCAGCCGCCAGCTTCTGCGCCTCTTGCTGGCTGTAGACCGGGCCGATGGGTTTGGTGGGGTTCTGGAAGGCCGGGTCGTTGCCATCCACTTCGACCTGGGTCAGCAGCGTGGCGAAGGGGACTTCGAAGTCCAGTAGATTGCCCAGTTCCTGTTCGATGATGTAGCCGATCATGCCTTCGGTTTCGGCGCCGAGCACGTCCAGCGGATACGGCGTGACCGCGGTGTAGGCCGCCGCCTGCAACGACAGCAGGCCGACCTGCGGGCCGTTGCCGTGGGCGATGACCAGTTGGTTGCCGGGGTGGATCTTGGCGATCTGTTCGGTCGCGGTGCGGATGTTGCTACGTTGGTTGGCAGCGGTCAGGGGTTCACCCCGACGCAGGAGGGCGTTACCGCCCAGGGCAACGACGATGCGCATGGTGCTGTCCTTTCAAAAATGGATCGGGAACGCAGTACCCCTGTGGGGTTTGTGGGAGCAAGGCTTGCCCGCGATGCAGGCACCTCGGTGTAGCTGATGGACCGAGGCGATACCATCGCGGGCAAGCCTTGCTCCCACAGACCTTGCTCCCACAGTTCTGCTCCAGAGCGCGCGAATGCATGAGGTCCTAGATATCCGCCAGCGCCGACACCAGGATCGCCTTGATGGTGTGCATGCGGTTTTCCGCCTGCTCGAAGGCGATGTTGGCTGGGGACTCGAACACCTCCTCGGTCACTTCCACGCCATTGGCCAGGTTCGGATAGCGGGCGGCGATGTCCTTGCCGACCTTGGTTTCGCTGTTGTGGAACGCCGGTAGGCAATGCATGAATTTCACCCGTGGGTTGCCCGAGGCTTTCATCATTTGCGCGTTGACCTGGTAGGGCAGCAATTGCTCGATGCGTTCATCCCAGGCTTCCACCGGCTCGCCCATGGACACCCAGATGTCGGTGTGGATGAAGTCCACGCCCTTGACGGCGGCCTTCGGATCCTCGGTGATGGTGATGCGCCCGCCGCTCTCGGCGGCGAAGGCCTGGCACTGGTCGATGAAGTCCTGGTGCGGCCACAGGACTTTCGGCGCGCCGATGCGCACGTCCATGCCCAGTTTGGCACCGATCATCAGCAGCGAATTGCCCATGTTGTAGCGCGCATCGCCCAGGTAGGCGTAGCTGATGTCATGCAGCGGCTTGTCGCTGTGTTCGCGCATGGTCAGGGTGTCGGCGATCATCTGGGTGGGGTGGAATTCGGCGGTCAGGCCGTTGAACACCGGCACGCCGGCGAACTTGGCCAGTTCCTCGACGATCTCCTGTTCGAAGCCCCGGTACTCGATGGCGTCGAACATCCGCCCCAGGACCCGGGCGGTGTCTTTCATGCTTTCCTTGTGGCCGATCTGCGACGACACCGGGTCGATGTAGGTGACGTGGGCGCCCTGGTCATGGGCTGCGACTTCGAAGGCGCAGCGGGTGCGGGTCGAGGTTTTCTCGAAGATCAGCGCGATGTTTTTGCCTTGCAGGTGTGGACGCTCGGTGCCGGTGTATTTGGCACGCTTGAGGTCGCGGGACAGGTCCAGCAAGTAGTGCAGCTCGCGAGGGGTGTGGTGCATCAAGCTCAGCAGGCTGCGGTTGCGCATGTTGAAAGCCATGATATGGATCTCCTTGGGTTTCGGTTATCCCCTGGGCGGATATCGGGTCGATACCGGCCCAGGCTCAAAGGTCAGTAGTCGATCGGGTCGCGGATGATCGGGCAGGTCATGCAGTGGCCACCGCCGCGGCCGCGGCCCAGCTCGCTGGCGCTGATGGTGATGACTTCCACCCCGGCCTTGCGCAGCAGGGTATTGGTGTAGGTGTTGCGGTCGTAGCCGATCACCACGCCCGGCTCCACGGCCACCACGTTGTTGCCGTCGTCCCATTGTTCACGCTCGGCGGCGAAGCTGTTGCCGCCGGTTTCCACCACGCGCAAGGCCGGCAGCTTGAGGGCAGCGGCCACGGTGTCGAGGAAGCTGCCTTCTTCGCGGCGCACATCGATGCCGCCGGGCTTGCTCTCGTCAGGGCGCAGGGAGAAGGCGACGATCTGGCTCACCACTTCCGGAAAAACCGTGACCAGGTCGCGGTCGCAGAAACTGAAGACGGTGTCCAGGTGCATGGCGGCGCGGGACTTCGGCAGGCCGGCGACGATCACCCGCTCCACGGCCTTGTGCTTGAACAGGTTCAGCGCCAGTTGGCCGATGGCCTGGCGGGACGAGCGCTCACCCATGCCGATCAGCACTACGCCGTTGCCGATGGGCATCACGTCGCCGCCTTCGAGGGTGGCGTTGCCATGCTCCTGGTCCGGGTCGCCGTACCAGATCTGGAAGTCAGCCTGGGTGAACTCGGGGTGGAACTTGTAGATGGCAGTGGTCAGCAGGGTTTCCTGGCGCCGCGCCGGCCAGTACATCGGGTTCAGGGTCACGCCGCCGTAGATCCAGCAGGTGGTGTCGCGGGTGAACTGGGTATTGGGCAGCGGCGGCAGGATGAAGCTGGAGTGCCCGAGGAAGTCGCGGAACATCTGGATGGTCTTGCCACCGAAGCTGTCCGGCAGGTCGTCGGCCGAGACGCCGCCAATCAGGAACTCGGCGATATGGCGTGGCTCCAGGCTGCGCAGCCACGAACCGACTTCATTCACCAGGCCCAGGCCCACCGAGTTGGCGGTGATCTTGCGTTGCAGGATCCAGTCCAGGGCTTCGGGGATGGCGACGATGTCGGTCAGCAGGTTGTGCATTTCCAGCACGTCGATGCCACGCTCGCGCATCTTGGTGACGAAATCGAAATGGTCGCGCTTGGCCTGGTTGACCCAGATCACGTCGTCGAACAGCAGCTCGTCGCAGTTGTTCGGGGTCAAGCGTTGATGGGCCAGGCCTGGGGAACACACCATGACTTTACGTAATTTACCGGCTTCGGAATGAACGCCGTACTTCACTTTTTCCGTGGTCATTACAAATCCTCCCGTTAAAACAATCAGCCAGCTACAAGGTCAGGAAGCCGTCGTAGAGCCCATAGGCGGCCACCAGGGCGCCTGCGATCACTGCGGCGAAAATCAGCTTCTCGACAGAGGTGAAAACCGGTTTGCCCAACTCGTGCTTGGCCTTGGCGAACAGAATCGCGCCGGGGGCATAGAGCAGGGCGGAGAGCAGCAGGTACTTGATCCCGCCGGCGTACAGCAGCCACACCGCGTAGATCAGGGCTATGGCGCCGATGAGCAGATCCTTGCGCCGCTCGGCCGCGAAGCCTTCGTAGGTCTCGCCGCGCACCGCCAGCAGCACGGCGTAGGCCGCCGACCACAGGTACGGCACCAGGATCATCGAGGTGGCGAGGTAGATCAGTGACAGGTAAGTGCTGGCCGAGAACAGCGTGATGATCAAAAACAGCTGGACCATCGCGTTGGTCAGCCACAGGGCGTTGGCCGGTACGTGGTTGGCATTCTCCCGGCGCAGGAACTCGGGCATGGTGTGGTCTTTGGCGGCGGCGAACATGATCTCGGCGCACAGCAGCACCCAGGACAGCAGGGCGCCAAGCAGCGAGATGATCAGGCCGACGCTGATCAGCACCGCGCCCCAGTGGCCCACGACATGCTCCAGCACGGCGGCCATGGACGGGTTCTGCAGCTTGGCCAGTTCAGGTTGGGTCATGATGCCCAGTGACAGCACGTTGACCAGCACCAGGAACAGCAGCACGGTGATGAAACCGATGACCGTGGCCTTGCCGACATCGGAGCGTTTCTCGGCCCGTGCCGAGAAGATGCTGGCACCCTCGATGCCGATGAACACCCACACGGTGACCAGCATCATCTTGCGCACCTGGTTCATCACGCTGCCCAGGTCCGGGTTTTTCACGCCCCAGATGTCGGCGGTGAAGATGTCGAGCCTGAAGGCGAACACTGCGATCAACACGAACAGCAGCAACGGCACGACCTTGGCAATGGTGGTGACCAGGTTGATGAACGCCGCTTCCTTGATGCCGCGCAGCACCAGGAAATGCACCGCCCACAGCAATACCGAGGCGCCGATCACCGCGGCAACGGTGTTGCCTTCACCGAAAATCGGGAAGAAGTAGCCCAAGGTGCTGAACAACAACACGAAGTAGCCGACGTTGCCCAGCCAGGCGCTGATCCAGTAGCCCCAGGCCGACGAGAAACCCATGTAGTCGCCGAACCCGGCCTTGGCGTAGGCATACACGCCGCCATCCAGGTCGGGCTTGCGATTGGCGAGGGTCTGAAAGACAAAAGCGAGGGTCAGCATGCCGACAGCGGTAATGGCCCAGCCAATCAGTACCGCACCGACATCAGCGCTGGCGGCCATGTTTTGTGGCAGGGAAAATATCCCGCCGCCGATCATGGAGCCGACAACCAAGGCAACTAACGCACCCAATCGAAGTTTTCCGGGGGTATCAGACATTTGCGAGACTCCAATGCAGGAGAAGAGAGTCGACAGAATAAGTCGATTTGAAAGTTGAATACCTGATCTGGATCAGTGCATGACAACATTCCATTGTTAATGAAGGAGTTGAGTGCTTTCCTTCACGTCCATAAGTTGCCAGAAGTCCAGTTTTAGAGGCTTCGGCAAGGTGTGGCGAGGCGGGTTTCATCCCGTAGGATTATTCACGCTAGTTGATTTTTGCTGGATCGCAACTATTTTGTAGGTTGTTTTCATGGCAGAAATAATTGTCTGGCGTGGTCTTTCTTATTGCTGTCCTGGACAATGGTCGGATTAATAATTCCTCGGACTTTGCGCGCGTGACGTTATTCAAAAACGTTATGTCGCATTATTTACTTAATGAGCGAGAAAGATGCCGCAGCCGATTGAAAAGTTACGACTCGGTGCGCTGGTGGCGCTGGTGGTGGGATCGATGATCGGTGGCGGGATATTTTCCCTGCCGCAGAACATGGCGGCCCGGGCCGACGTCGGAGCGGTGCTGATCGGTTGGGCGATCACCGCCGTCGGCATGCTGACCCTCGCCTTTGTATTTCAGACCCTGGCCAATCGCAAGCCCGAACTGGACTCGGGTGTCTATGCCTACGCCAAGGCCGGTTTCGGCGACTACATGGGCTTCTCTTCCGCGTGGGGCTACTGGATCAGTGCCTGGATGGGCAACGTCGGCTACTTCGTATTGCTGTTCAGCACCCTGGGGTATTTTTTCCCGGTGTTCGGCCAAGGCAACACGCCGGTGGCCATCGCCTGTGCATCGTTGCTGCTGTGGGCGGTGCATTTCCTGGTATTGCGCGGCATCAAGGAGGCGGCGTTCATCAACCTGGTGACCACCATCGCCAAAGTGGTGCCGCTGGTGATGTTTATCGTCATCGCCGCGGTGGCGTTCAAGGCCGAGGTGTTCACCCGGGACATCTGGGGCGAGATGAACCCTGACCTGGGCAGCGTGATGGACCAGGTGCGCCACATGATGCTGGTCACGGTCTTCGTGTTCATTGGCATCGAAGGCGCCAGTGTCTATTCGGCGCGGGCGGAAAAACGCGCGGACGTCGGGCGGGCGACGGTGATCGGCTTCCTCGGGGTCCTGGCGCTGCTGGTGCTGGTGAACGTGTTGTCCCTGGGGATCATGAGCCAGCCAGCCCTGGCGCAATTGCAGAACCCGTCACTGGCCGGCGTGCTGGAACATATCGTCGGGCCTTGGGGCGCGTTGTTGATCAGCCTCGGCCTGGCGGTGTCGTTGTTGGGTGCGTTGTTGTCCTGGGCGCTGTTGTGCGCCGAAATTCTCTATGCCACCGCCAGGGACAAGACGATGCCGGCGTTCCTGACCAAGGAAAACGCCAACCGTGCGCCGGTCAACGCGTTGTGGCTGACCAATGGCATGATCCAGTTGTTTTTGCTGATTACCCTGTTTTCCGCAGGCACCTATACCAGCCTGATCTACCTCGCGTCATCGATGATTCTGGTGCCGTACCTGTGGTCGGCAGCCTATGCGGTGTTGCTTTGCGCACGGGGCGAAACCTATGGGCAAGCCTCGGCCCGGCGCATGAAGGACCTGTGCATCGGTGGCGTTGCGCTGTGCTACGCGGTGTGGCTGCTGTATGCCGGCGGCGTGAAATACCTGCTGCTGTCGGCGCTGCTGTATGCGCCGGGGGTGATCCTGTTTGCCCAGGCCAAGCGCGAGCAGCGCCAACCCTTGTTCACCCATGTGGAAAAAGGCGTCTTTGCCTGCGTGATGGCGGGGGCGGGGGTGGCGGCTTATGGGTTGTACAGTGGATTTTTGACGCTGTGAGGCTTACCGGGAGGTTGAGGTGACGCCTTGGCGAGAGGGTTATGTGGGAGCAAAGCTTGCTCGCGAAACAGGCGCCTCGATTTCTGAGAGACTGCGGCGCTTCCATCGCGGGCAAGCCTTGCTCCCACATCAATCCCCTTACCACTGCGGGCGATGGGCGCCCAGTTCTGCCGCCGGCAAGGTCCATTGCAGTGGCGTCCCGGTGATTTTCAATGGCACCTGCAAGCGGTGGGCTGGCCCCCATGGCGTTTGTTCGACCACCAGGCCCTGATCATTATCGTCCTCGGCGCGCAATGGGGTCGGGTCCCCTGGGCCACGCTCGATCAACAGCTTCGCCGTGCGCGCCAGTGACAAGCGAGCCGAGCCGCCGTGCCCCCTCTCCAGGCGCCGGGTTAACAACACCAGGGCGCTGGCCGCCAGCAGATAGCCGGTGCCATGGTCCAGCGCCTGCACCGGCAGCGGTGTCGGTTTGTCGGTGTGTTTCCAACCCATGCCGGCTTCGGCAATGCCGCTGCTCATCTGCACCAGGCTGTCGAAGCCGCGCCGGTTCTGCCACGGGCCGCTCCAGCCGTAGGCGTTGAGGCTGACGTCGATCAGCCCCGGGGCCAGTTGCCGACGCTGTTCGACGCCATAGCCCAGGCGTTCGAGAGCGTCGGCACGGTAGCCGTGCAGGAGGATGTCAGTGTCCTTGAGCAGCGCCTCGAACACCGCGCGGTCGTCGGGCCGATGCAAGTCGAGGCGGGCGCAGCGTTTGCCCAGGGTGACTTCCGGGACCACGCCGGGTTCGTTCCAGGTCGGTGGGTCGATGCGCAGCACGTCGGCCCCCAGGCCAGCGAGGAAGCGGCTGGCGACGGGGCCGGCCAGCACGCGGGTCAGGTCCAACACCTTGAGGCCCGCCAGTGGCTGGGTCACGGAGCCGAGCCAGGGCTTGCGCTGTTCTGCAGTCGTTTCACTCAGGTGCACCAGCGGTTCGGCATTTACCGCCATGCCTTGGGGATGGGCCTGCCAGGACTGCCACGAGCGCATCTCGGCGGCGCAACCGCCAGCGTCGACCACGGCCTGTTCCAGCTCGGCCTTGTTCCAACGGGCTACCCTCGCAGCCATGTCGGCGCGGTCGGTGCAGGTGCCGAGGACTTTTTCCGCGGCCAGGCGATGATGCGGTGCGTTGGTGTGCAGGCGAATCCAACCGTCGGCGCAGGCGTAGTCACCGGCCACCGGGTCCCACATCGGCGGCACGCTCCAGCCGATGGGGCGCAGGGAAGTGGAGAACCAGAACGACGCCAGGCGCCGGTCGACCTCGACGGGCGGCAGGCGACCGGTTTGTTGATGGATGAGGGCGGCGGTTGCCTGGCCCGCCACGGCGATGCTGGCGCTGGCCAACTCCGTGACGGCGAAGGCCGAGGGCAGGGCGCCTTCGCCGCTGAAGGTGATTGGGGTCGTGGGCAAGCCGAGTGCGGTTTGCATGGACGTGAGCAGATCTGACATCGAAAGCCCTCCAGTACGAGAGGGCGATCATAGATCAAAAATCCGGTGGGGGCCGCTTTGCGGCCCAGCGGGAGCAAGCGCCCTCGCCACAAGTGCCCTGTGCCTGTTCCGGGCGCGACCAGATCCACAGATTGCCCAGGCCCATGCCCGCGAGCGCCAGATAAACCGGCCAGCCGTGGTCGAGCATCACCAGCATCAGCCCGGCACACAGCAGCATGCTGACGGTGGCACCCACCTTGGTCCGGCGCGGGATGACCTTGCCATTGCGCCAGTTGTGCAGCATCGGCCCGAACAACCGATGGTTCTCCAGCCAGGCGCTCAGGCGCGGTGAACTGCGGGTCGCGGCCCAGGCGGCCAGCAGGATGAACTCGGTGGTCGGCAGGCCGGGCACGACGAGGGCGACCAGGCCGATGGCCAGGCTGGTGTAGGCGAGCAGGGCGAAGAGCAGTTGGGTGAGTTTGGAGGGCGTGCGGCTCATGTACTTCTATCCGACATGCACTTTACCTTGTGGGAGCGAGCTTGCTCGCGATAGCGGTGTATCAGGCGGCCAATAAGGTGGCTGAAAGTCCGCCATCGCGAGCAAGCTCGCTCCCACAGATCAAGCCGGCTCGGCCGCATAAGCCTGTTCCAGCAGCACGGTAAAGCGGTTGAAGGCGTCCAGCGCGCCTTTATCCGCTTCGGCTTCCTGCTGTGCGGTGAAGGCCAGGCCGTCGAGGGTGCGGGTGAAGGTTTTCCAGCCTTCGGCGCGCCCGCCGGCAGGTTCCGCCAGGTGCCGGGCGCCGAAGGTTTCGCTCAGCCCCAGGCCCACGGCACGCTTGATCAGGAACGCGGCGCCGAGCTTGGAACCTTCGGAGACGAACAGCCAGCCCAGGGCTTCGGCCTGGGTCGGGTTGTTCACCGCTCCGGCCACCGGCGCCGGGACTTCGGTGTCCAGGTCGGCGAGATCCGCCTTGGCTGCGTCGGCCCGGCAACGGGCCGGCAGGTCGGGAATCAGGGCGGACAGCTCGGCGTCGTTGTACAGCGCCACCAGTTCCGACTGGAACAGGTACTGGGCGACGACGAAACGGGCGAAGCTGGCCGGAGTTTCGAACGGGGCGTGGGCCTTGACCAGGGCGTCGAGCTTGCTGTGAGGCTCGTGGGTGATCTGGTTCAGGCGTTGGGAACGTGAAGCGGGACGTTGTGTGGTCATGAACAATTCCTTTGAATTAGATCGCTGTGGCGAGGGGCTGTGGGAGCAAAGCTTGCTCGCGAAACAGGCGCCTCGATCTCTGAAAGACCGCATCGCCTTCATCGCGGGCAAGCCTTGCTCCCACATGACTCTCCTCGCCACAGGTGTTTGTGTTGCCTGGGAAATCGGGTCAGATATCCCAGATCAGGTTCACCGCGAAGTTACGCCCGGGCGCGGTCAGGCGATCGAGGTTGGCGGGGCTCAGCACGGCCGCTTCGCCGACGCTGTCGTAGCCGCGCACGTCATCCCACAGCCAGTATTTCTTGTCGGTGAGGTTGTAGAGGCCGCCACTGACGGTCACGTCGCGGGTCACCTTGTAGAAACCCGTCAGGTCGAGGATGCCGAAGCCTGGCGTCTTGAACTGGCTGCTCACGCCATCGGGCGAGTTGAAGTTGCTGTCGTCGACGCGGTCCTTTTTCTTGACCAGGGTCCAGCTGAGCAACGTGCCGAACTGCTCCTGGTCGTAGCCCAGGCCGAACACGCCGGTCAGCGGGTTGACGCTGTTGAGCGGCTCGCCGGTGTCGTTGTTGCGACCGTAGGCGTAGGCCACCGAACCTTGGGTATACAGGCCCTTTGGCGCGCCCAGCACGTCCAGGTCCAGGCGTCCCTTGACTTCGGCGCCCTTGATGGTGGCGTGCTTGATGTTGTTGCTCTGGAAGGTCAACTGGTCGGCACCGGGGGTGATGGCGTCCTCGTTGATGAAGTCGCGGTACTTGTTGTAGAACACTGCCACGTCGAACGAACCGGAGTCGAAACGGCCGCGCAGGCCGGTCTCGTAGCCCTGGCTTTTTTCCGCTTCCAGGTCGGCGTTGGGCTCCACGCTATAGCCGGCGCCAGGGTTGTCGAAACGGCCATACAAGGCCTTGGCGGTCGGGGTGCGGAAACCCTCGGCGTACTGCCCGTACCAGGTGTACTGGTCGGTCAGGGCATAGGTCACGCCGAATTTTGGCGAGACGCGGTGCCAGGTCTTGTTCTTGTCGCTGACCTCACCACCACTGGTGGGGTCCACGGTGTTGAGGAATTCCTCGGTCAGGTGCGGCTTGAGCTGGGTGTAGTCATAGCGCAGCCCAGGCGTGAAGGTCCATTTGTCCCAACTGATCTGGTCCTGGACGAACAGGGCGTAGCTGTTGATGGTCGGGTCCGGGAAGTCACTGGCTTTTGCCAACACGTCTCGGGTGCTGATGGCGCCCACCGCAGAGCAACCGACACCGACCGCCAGGCACACGCCATTGCCGCTGCGTGAGCCGGTGACTTTCTGTTGCTTGATCGTGGTGCCGTAGGTCAGCGCGTGATCGGTGTCGGCGATGCTGAAGGCCTTGTCCAGTTGCGCATCGAAGACCCACTGCTTTTCTTCGTAGAGGGTATCCCGGGTGCGCAGGACCTGGCGGGTGATCGGGAAATAGAACTCGGCGGTGCTCTGGTCGGTCTTGGCGACCTGGTGATTCAGGCTCCACTTGATGTGATCGGCCAGCAAGCTGTCGAGGGCGAAGCTGTGCTCCAGGCCGAAACGCTCGCGGGTGATGGTGTCGTTGCCGGTGCGCCACTGGTACATGCCGCCGGGCAGTACAAAGTCGGGGATCGCCGGCTGGCCGTTGGCGTAGGGGCCGCCGTAGGCACTTTTCAGGTCGCTGTCGCGGTCGTCCTTGTATTTCTCGTAGACCAGGCCAAGGCGTGCGTCATCGCTGTAGTTCCAGCCGAGCTTGGCCAGCACGTTGTTGGCGCGCACGTCTTCCGGGTTGGCCGCGGTGCGGGCCAGGCCAGTGCCGTTGTGGCTGCCGTAGGATTCGGTTTCGTGACCGTCGCGCTGGCTGTAGTGCAGCAGGCCATCGAATGGGCCGCTACGGCCGGCGACGGTGGCGGATTTGAGCCAGCTCTCGTCGGCGGAGCTGTAGCCGGTCTTCAGGCGGGCGCCAACGTCCTGGCCGGGCTTGATGATGTCGTCCGGATCAAGGGTGAAGTAGCTGACGGCACCGCCAATGGCATTGCTGCCGTACAGCACCGAGGCCGGACCGCGGAGGATTTCCACGCGCTTGATGATTTCCGGGTCGACGTAATTGCGCTGGGTCTTGGCGTAGGGGCCGTTGAAGAAACCGCCGGGTACTTCCACGCCGTCGACCTGGGTCAGGATCCGGTTGCCGTCGATGCCGCGAATGTTATAGCCGCTGATGCCGCCGCGCTGGCCCGCACCGCCCACCGACACGCCCGGTTCATAGCGCACCAGGTCCTTGAGGGTATTGACGTTGTTGCGGTCCAGTTCCTGGCGGTCGTGGACAGTGACCGTGCTGGGTACGCTGGTGATGTCCTGTTCCTGGCGGGTGGCGCTGATGGTCACCTGTTGCAGCTCCATCGCGCTACCGCTGCTGCGCTTTTCCAGCACGATGCTGTTGTCGCCCAGCTTGCGGTAGCCCAGCTGGGTCCCCACCAACAGGCGCTCCAGGGCTTTTTCCGGCGGCAGCGAGCCGTTCACCCCTGGCGACGCGACGCCTTCGGCCAGTTCCGCCGGCATGCCGACTTGCCAGCCGGTGACCGCGGTGAATGCATTCAAGGCCGAGACCAGTGGCTGTCGGGCGATGGCAAAGGTGTAGTCGCCCATGTTGCGGGCAGGGGGTTGTACGGCGGTGGCAGCCAGGGCGAGCGGCGCGGTGCCGGCCATCAGGATGGCGGCGGCGAGCAATGACAGCGTGCAAGAGGGGGCAAGAAACCGGCAAGTAAGGCGAGAGGACATCGATAGCGCTCCGTGTCGCATCTGTTATAGGTGCAGATCGCATCGATGGATGCGAATCAATTGCATTGGCTATAACGAGACGAACCAGCGGAGCCTATCGAGTAAAAATAATTCTCATTTAGTTCAAGATCACCAGCGCCGGGAATTCCTGAAGCCGCGCCGAGGTGATATGGGCCAGGGAGCGGACCACGTCCAGCGGCTGATCGAGGCGGTAATTGCCGGTCACCGCGACATTGGCCAACTGTTCGTTACTGTTGATGATCCAGCCGGGGTAGTAGCGGCGCAGCTCGGCCAGTACCTGGCTCAACGGCCGGTTCTCGAACACCAGCCGACCCTGGACCCAGGCCAGGTCCGTGTTGGCATCGAGGCGGGACGGCCGGTCGAAGCCGTTGGGGCCGATGCGGATGCTCTCCCCGGCCGACAGCCGCACATGGGTGTCGTTGCGATTGGCCCGCAGATCCACATCGCCACGCTGGACCTGGACCTGGGCCACGCCGTCGAGGTAACGCACGGCGAACGTGGTGTCGCTGACGCTGGCGGTGACCGGGCCGGCGTCGATTTCCAGCGGCAGGGTGCGGTTGCCCGGGACTTCGAAGAAGGCCTCGCCCTTGTACAAGCGAGCCACGTACCGTTGTTCGTTGAACGTGCTGGAGAACGCCGAGTCAGTGTTGAGCAGAACCTTGGAGCCGTCTTCCAATTGCAGGCGCTGGCGTTCACCGACCACGGTCAGGTGATCGGCCTGCAAGCGCAGGGGCAGGTCGCTGAAGTTGAACAGGCCGAGAAACAACACGGCGGCGGTGGCCAGGGGTTTCCAATGGGCACGCAGGCGCGACAGCGCGGTGACCTTGGGGGCGGTTTCAAGTCGACGGGCACTGGCCATCACCTGGGGGCCGTTCCAGATCGCCTGGGCCCGGGCGAACGCCTCGCCGTGACGTGGATCGGCCGCCAGCCAGGCCTGGAATTGCCGCGTCTGTTCCTCGCTGGGGCTGTCCAGCAGGATCAGCCAGTCCAGCGCCTGCTCCATGGCATGGGCGGTTTCCGGCGTCGGCGCAGGAGAAGGGGAGTTGTCCGTCACGGTGGGTTCTCGTATTAGCGGCCAGCACAAGCTACAAGCCGCGGGCAGTAGGAGGCAAGCCTGTGCGCAACGTGAAACTATAGGCTGCGTTCAGCCACACCCACACAGATCGCCATGATCAGTTTCAGTTCCTTTTGCACCGTGCTCAAGGACACGCCCAGCCGTTCGGCGATTTCCTGGTAACTGTGGCCATGCAGGCGGCTGAGGATGAAGATCTGCCGTTGTCGCGGGCTCAGGGCCTGCAGGCTGACATTCAGGCGCTCGAGCAGTTGCTGGGCATGGGCGGCGTCCTCGGCGCTGCTCTGGGGGGCGACGACGTTTTGGACGACTTCCAGCGGCACGTCATCCAGCAGGGTCCGGGCCTGGATGCGTCGGGCACGCAAATGGTCCAGCGCCAGGTTGCGGGCGGTCTGGAAAACAAAGGGTTCGAGGTGCTCGACCGTGCGTTCAGCCAGTGCACGGGTGACACGCAGGTAGGTTTCCTGAAGCAGGTCTTCGGCGGTACTGGGGTTGCTGACCATGCGCTCGAGGGTGCGCAGCAGCGGCACTCGCTGGGCGAGGAAGACGTGATGAAAGCGCGATTGACTCACGGTAGGGCCCGATCCGGTTCGAGTAGATGATAATGCTTATCATCTACGTCGCGGGTCAAGCCTTGATTCATTTCACGAGTGTGAACCCTTGTGGGAGCGAGCTTGCTCGCGATGATGGCGTGTCAGTCGCCATCGATGTTGGCTGATACACCGCTATCGCGAGCAAGCTCGCTCCCACAGAAAGGCTCAATACTGCCGTGTCAGTTACTCGGCGTTACACAACGCCAGGCAGTTATCCAGCATGCGGTTGGAGAAGCCCCATTCGTTGTCATACCAGGCCAGTACCTTGAGCAGCTTGCCGCTGGCCTTGGTGTGGTTGGCATCGAAGATCGACGACAGCGGGTTGTGGTTGAAATCGCTGGAGACCAGCGGCAGGGTGTTGTAGCCGAGGATCTTCGAATGCTGGCTGGCCTGGCGCAGCAGTTCGTTGACTTCCTCGGCCGACGCTTCGCGCTTGAGCTGCACGGTGAGGTCCACCAGCGAGACGTTGATCACCGGTACGCGCACCGCCATGCCGGTCAGCTTGCCGGCCAGTTCCGGCAGCACCAGGCCCACCGCTTCGGCGGCGCCGGTCTTGCTCGGGATCATGTTCTGGGTGGCCGAGCGAGCACGGTACGGGTCGCTGTGGTAGACGTCGGTCAGGTTCTGGTCGTTGGTGTAGGCATGGATGGTGGTCATCAGGCCGCTTTCGATGCCCAGCTCGCGGTGCAGCACCTGGGCCACCGGGGCCAGGCAGTTGGTGGTGCACGAAGCGTTGGAGATGATCTGGTGGGACTGGCGCAGGATGTCGTGGTTCACGCCATATACGACGGTGGCATCGGCGCCCTTGGCCGGGGCCGAGATGATCACCTTGCGGGCGCCGGCGCTGATGTGGGCCGCGGCCTTGGCGCGGTCGGTGAACAGACCGGTGCATTCGAACACAACGTCGATCTTCTCGGCCGCCCAAGGCAGTTCGGCCGGGTTGCGGATGGCACTGACCGAGATGCGGTCGCCATTGACCGTCAGGCTTTCGTGATCGTGCTGGACGTCGGCGTCGAAGGTGCCATGCACGGTGTCGAACTTGAGCAGATGGGCATTGATTGCACTGTCGCCCAGGTCGTTGATGGCGACGATCTGCAGGTCGCGACGATAGCCTTGGGTATACAGTGCACGGAGGACGTTGCGGCCGATGCGGCCAAAACCATTGATTGCGATTCGAAGAGTCATTAACTGCGCCGCCGTCGATTTGTTGTTGGAATTACAAGATTATTCGCATAAAAATAGAAAACAAGCCTTTTTAGTGGCAATATTTTGTTTTATCTACAACGAGTGACCTGAATCAACTGGTCCGAATGGTCAAAAACCGTCTGTCGCCCCGCCTTCCACACAGCGCGCAGCGGGCTTTTGACCAGCATAGACAATCAGGTCGCCACACCCGTTAGCCTGGAGTTCTACACATGCATCCCCGCGTTCTTGAGGTCACCGAACGGCTTATCGCCCGCAGCCGCGCCACGCGTCAGGCTTACCTTGCATTGATCCGTGATGCCGCCAGCGACGGTCCTATGCGCGGCAAGCTGCAGTGCGCCAACTTCGCTCACGGCGTGGCCGGTTGCGGCACCGAAGACAAACACCACCTGCGGATGATGAACGCCGCCAACATCGCCATCGTGTCGTCCTATAACGACATGCTCTCGGCCCACCAGCCCTACGAAACCTTCCCGGAACAAATCAAGAAAGCCCTGCGTGAGATTGGCTCGGTCGGCCAGTTCGCCGGAGGCACGCCGGCGATGTGCGACGGCGTGACCCAGGGCGAGGCGGGGATGGAACTGAGCCTGCCGAGCCGCGAAGTGATCGCGCTCTCCACGGCGGTGGCGCTGTCCCACAACATGTTCGACGGTGCGCTGATGCTCGGCATCTGCGACAAGATCGTCCCGGGCCTGATGATGGGCGCGCTGCGCTTCGGTCACTTGCCGACGATCTTCGTGCCAGGCGGGCCGATGGTCTCGGGCATTTCCAACAAGGAAAAAGCCGACGTGCGCCAGCGCTACGCCGAAGGCAAGGCCACCCGCGAAGAGCTGCTGGAATCGGAGATGAAGTCCTACCACAGCCCCGGCACTTGCACCTTCTACGGCACCGCCAACACCAACCAGTTGTTGATGGAAGTGATGGGCCTGCACTTGCCGGGCGCCTCGTTCGTCAACCCGAACACGCCGCTGCGCGATGCCCTGACCCGTGAAGCGGCGTTCCAGGTGACGCGCATGACCAAGCAAAGCGGCAATTTCATGCCCATCGGCGAAATCGTCGACGAGCGCTCGCTGGTCAATTCCATCGTTGCGCTGCACGCCACCGGCGGCTCCACCAACCACACCCTGCACATGCCGGCCATCGCCATGGCGGCGGGTATCCAGTTGACCTGGCAAGACATGGCCGACCTCTCCGAGGTGGTGCCGACCCTGAGCCACGTCTACCCGAACGGCAAGGCCGACATCAACCACTTCCAGGCTGCCGGCGGCATGTCGTTCCTGATCCGTGAGTTGCTGGAAGCCGGCTTGCTGCATGAAAACGTCAACACCGTGCTCGGCCACGGCCTGAGCCGCTACACCCAGGAACCGTTCCTGGAGGATGGCGAGTTGGTATGGCGCGACGGCCCGATCGAAAGTCTCGACGAAAACATCCTGCGCCCGGTGGCCCGCGCCTTCTCGCCAGAAGGTGGGTTGCGCGTGATGGAAGGCAACCTGGGCCGTGGGGTGATGAAGGTCTCGGCCGTGGCCCTGGAAAACCAGATTGTCGAAGCCCCGGCCATGGTCTTCCAGGACCAGCAGGACCTGGCAGACGCGTTCAAGGCCGGCCTGCTGGAAAAGGATTTTGTCGCGGTGATGCGCTTCCAGGGCCCGCGCTCCAACGGCATGCCGGAGCTGCACAAGATGACGCCATTCCTGGGTGTGTTGCAGGACCGTGGCTTCAAAGTGGCGCTGGTGACCGACGGGCGCATGTCCGGCGCGTCGGGGAAAATCCCGGCGGCCATTCATGTCAGCCCCGAAGCTTATGTCGGTGGTGCGTTGGCCCGGGTGCAGGAGGGCGATATCATCCGTGTCGATGGCGTCAAAGGCACCTTGGAATTGAAGGTGGACGCCGAGGAATTCGCCGCGCGCACGCCGGCCAAGGGCCTGTTGGGCAACAACATCGGCACCGGTCGCGAGCTGTTCGGTTTCATGCGCATGGCCTTCAGCTCGGCGGAGCAGGGCGCCAGCGCCTTCACTTCTGCCCTGGAGACGCTTAATTGAAACTGGCTTTGGTCGGTGACATCGGTGGGACCAACGCACGCTTCGCGCTGTGGAAAGACCACACCCTGGAAAACATCCAGGTGCTGGCAACGGCGGATTACGCCTGCCCGGAAGATGCCATCCAGGTGTACCTGAGCGGCCTGGGCCTGAAACCGGGCGCCATCGGTTCGGTGTGCCTGTCGGTGGCCGGTCCCGTGAGCGGCGATGAGTTTCGCTTTACCAACAATCACTGGCGCCTGAGCAATCTGGCGTTCTGCAAGACCCTGCAGGTGGAGCAGCTGTTGCTGGTCAACGACTTCTCGGCCATGGCCTTGGGCATGACCTGCTTGCGTCCTGATGAGTACCGGGTCGTGTGCGAGGGCACCCCGGAGCCGATGCGTCCGGCGGTGGTGATCGGGCCGGGTACGGGGCTGGGCGTCGGCACGCTGCTGGATCTGGGGGAGGGCCGTTTCGCCGCGTTGCCGGGGGAGGGCGGCCATGTCGACCTGCCCATGAGCAGCCCGCGGGAAACCCAGCTGTGGCAGCACATCTACAACGAGATCGGCCACGTCAGCGCCGAAACCGCCTTGAGCGGCAGCGGTTTGCCTCGGGTGTACCGGGCCATTTGCGCAGTGGACGGCCATGTGCCGGTACTCGACACCCCCGAATCCATCACCGCGGCCGGCCTGGCCGGCGATCCCATCGCCCTGGAAGTGCTCGAACAGTTCTGCCGTTGGCTGGGGCGCGTGGCCGGCAACAACGTGTTGACCCTGGGCGGACGCGGCGGCGTCTACATCGTCGGTGGCGTGGTCCCGCGTTTTGCCGATTTCTTCCTCGAAAGCGGTTTCGCCCGCTGCTTCGCCGACAAGGGTTGCATGAGCGATTACTTCAAGGGCATTCCGGTCTGGCTGGTGACCGCGCCATACTCCGGCCTGATGGGCGCGGGCGTGGCGTTGGAGCAATCCGCCGCCGCTTAAGGTTCGATAGGTACCCCACCCCTGTGGGAGCGAGCTTGCTCGCGATGACGGAGTATCAGTCGCCATTGAGGTTGACTGTTGCACCGCTATCGCGAGCAAGCTCGCTCCCACAAAGGTTTTGTGGTGTGTTTGTAGGCCTTGTCCATCAGGCATAATCGCCCCAATCCAAACAACAAGGACGAGGCCCGTGAGTTCAGTAAACAAATCGATTTTGTTGGTCGACGACGACCAGGAGATTCGCGAACTGCTGGACACCTACCTCAGCCGTGCGGGGTTCCAGGTGCGTACCACGCCCGACGGCGCCGGGTTTCGCCAGGCGTTTAACGATGCGCCGAGCGACCTGGTGATCCTCGATGTGATGCTGCCCGATGAAGACGGCTTCAGCCTTTGCCGCTGGGTTCGCCAGCACCCACGCCAGGCTCATGTGCCGATCATCATGCTCACCGCCAGTTCCGACGAGGCCGATCGGGTCATCGGCCTTGAGCTGGGCGCCGATGATTACCTGGGCAAACCGTTCAGCCCGCGTGAGTTGCAGGCGCGCATCAAGGCGCTGCTGCGCCGGGCGCAATTCGGCCAGGAACGCTCCGGCGGTGAAGTGCTGGCCTTCGATGAATGGCGGCTGGACATGGTCAGCCATCGGCTGTTCCACACCGACGGTGAAGAAGTGATTCTCTCCGGCGCCGACTTCGCCCTGCTCAAGCTGTTTCTCGATCATCCCCAGGAAATCCTCGACCGCGACACCATCGGCAATGCGACCCGTGGTCGTGAGTTGATGCCCCTGGACCGGATCGTCGACATGGCGGTCAGTCGCCTGCGCCAGCGCCTGCGTGACACCGACAAACCACCGCGGCTGATTCGCACGGTGCGTGGCAGCGGTTATCAACTGGCGGCCAGCGTGGTTGCCAGCAATGGGCATTGACTGGATCAGGAAAATCGCCCGGCGGGTACCGGTACCGCGCTCGTTGCTGGGCCGGATGCTGCTGCTGACCTTGCTGGTGGTGTTGTTCGCCCAGACCCTGTCCAGCCTGATCTGGGTCTCGCAACTGCGCGCCACCCAGCTCGAAGGCCTGGTCACCAGCGCCCGTAGCCTGGCCCATTCGATGACCGCCAGCGTCAGTTACTTGCGTTCGCTGCCGGTGGCGTACCGGCCATTGGTGCTGGACCAACTGCGCAGCATGGGCGGTACGCGGTTCGTCGTCACCCTCAACGACAAGCCCCTGGGCATGGACGTGCTGCCGGTGACGCCGCGCAAGCAGGCGGTGCTCAAGGCCGTGGATGAAGTGCTACGTCGCTCCTTGGGCACTAACGCCGACATCTCGGTGACGTTTGTCAGCCCCGACGACCTGCGGATTTTCAATGCCGGGCTCAAGCTCGATGAACTGCCTCGTTCGTGGGCCCACTATGCCCTGACGTTGGAACCGGTGAATCCGCCGGTGCTGGTCACGCAGATCCAGATGGCGCCGGGGGAATGGCTGTACATTGCCTCGTTGCTGCCCGAACCCTACACCAGCCTTGAAGAACAAGACCTGCCCAAGCAACAGGTCGGTTTCATCGTGCTCACCAGCAGCCTGTTGTTGCTGTTCATCGGTTTGCTGGTGCATTGGCAAAGCCGGCCCCTCAAGCGTTTGGCCCGGGCCGCGCGCGACATGTCCCTGGGGGCCGAAGTGGAACCGGTGGCCGAGGGCGGTGGCAGCGAAGTGGTGGAAGTGGGGCGAGCGTTCAATGCCATGCGCGAACGCATCAGCCGTTACCTGACGGAGCGCAGCCAGTTGTTCAGCGCGATTTCCCACGACTTGCGCACACCGATCACTCGATTGCGGCTGCGGGTCGAGCTGCTGGAGGACGAAAACCTGCAAGCCAAGTTCGGCCGTGACCTGGATGAGCTGGAGCTGCTGGTCAAAGGCGCGCTGCAATGCGTCAAGGACACCGACATTCACGAAAACATCGAGCCGGTGGACCTCAACCATGTGCTCGATTGCCTGGTGGAGCCTTACCTGGCACCCAACGGCAACGGCCGGGTGACCCAGGATGGTCGGGCGCTGGCGCCGTATCCCGGCAAGCCGCTGGCCCTCAAGCGCTGCATCGGCAACCTGATCGACAATGCCTTGAAATACGGACAGAACGCCCACCTGCACATCGATGACGATGAAACCGCGTTCATCCTGCACGTCGACGACGAAGGGCCGGGTGTGCCGGAGCAGCGCCTGGAGCAAGTCTTCGAACCGCACTTCCGCCTCGCCGGGCAACAGCAGGGCTATGGCCTGGGCCTGGGCATCGCCCGCAACATCGCCCACAGCCATGGGGGGGAGGTGAGCCTGCAAAACCTGCGTGAGGGTGGGTTGCGGGTGACCTTGCAGTTGCCTCGCAGTGTGGATTGATCGGACCGCGTCATCGTTCATCGCGAGCGAGCTCGCTCCCACACTGGATCTTCGGCGTTCACAAAACCCCTGTGGGAGCGAGCTTGCTCGCGATGGCGCCAGTCGTCTCAATCCATCTCTCCCAGTCGAATGTCACAAGTCGGTGACATAACTCGCCCCTTTCGTTACCTGCCGCCCGCCATCCCTTGTTTAGACTCCCTGCGTCAAAACAACAAAAAAAGGTACCCCGATGGACACCTTCCAACCGGCCTTCAGCAGTTGGCTGAATGCCCCTGCCCACCAGCAATGGCTTGCCGATGAAGGCTTGCGGCTGCTGGCGTTCGCCAAGGCCTCGAAGCTGCCGGACGGCTTTGGCAACCTGGATGAGCTTGGGCGCCTGCCGGCCGATGCCCGGGCCGAAACCATGAACACAGCGCGCATGACCCACAGCTTCGCCATGGCTCACATCCAGGGCCTGCCGGGTTTTGCCGAGTTGGTGGACCACGGCATCCAGGCTCTCAATGGCCGTTTGCGCGACGCCGAGCACGGTGGCTGGTTCGCTACGACGCGGCCTGATGAAGACGGTGCTGGCAAGGCGGCCTACCTGCATGCATTCGTTGCCCTGGCGGCCAGTTCCGCGGTGGTGGCCCAGCGTCCTGGCGCTGCGGCGTTGCTGGACGAAGCGGTGCGGATCATCGATGAGCATTTCTGGTGTGAGGAGGAGGGCGCCTTGCGCGAATCCTTCAACCGCGACTGGAGCGAGGAAGAGGCCTATCGCGGCGCCAACAGCAACATGCACGCCACCGAAGCCTTCCTGGCCCTGGCCGATGCCACCGACGATCCTCGTTGGTTGGCCCGTGCCCTGCGTATCGTCGAGCGGGTGATCCACGGCCATGCCGCCGCCAACGACTATCTGGTAGTGGAGCATTTCGACCGCCACTGGCAGCCGCTGCGCGAATACAACCAGGACAATCCTGCCGATGGTTTCCGCCCTTATGGCACCACTCCCGGCCACGGTTTCGAATGGGCGCGGCTGCTGCTGCACCTTGAAGCCGCACGGGTCCAGATCGGCATGCTGACCCCGGGGTGGCTGGCCCAGGACGCGCAAAAACTCTTCGACCAGAACTGCCGCCATGGCTGGGACGTCGATGGCGCGCCGGGCATTGTCTACACCCTGGACTGGGACAACCGCGCCGTGGTTCGTCACCGCCTGCATTGGGTCCACGCCGAAGCAGCGGCGGCTGCCAGCGCCTTGCTCAAACGCACCGACGAGGCGAAGTACGAAGCCTGGTACCGGTGCTTCTGGGAGTTCTGTGACAAACATTTCATCGATCGCTGCAACGGCAGCTGGCATCACGAACTCGATCCGCAAAACCGTCCCAGCGCCGATATCTGGCCGGGCAAGCCGGACCTGTATCACGCCTGGCAGGCGGTCCTGATCCCGCGCCTGCCCCTGGCACCGAGCATGGCGTCAGCCCTGGCGCGGTTATCCAGCCCAGCGCCTGTGTAACCATGTCGTGACATTTGCACGTCCCTTCGTTACCTGCGAAGGGATTCCCTCTGATTAGAATCCATGCAGCGCAAGCACCAGACTTGCATGCATAACAACAAGAAAGGTAATTCTAGATGAATGCGATTTCTCGCCTCGCTACTGTCATTTCTCTTGCTTCCCTGCTTCCCGTCGCAGCCTTCCCTGTCACTACCCTTGCCGCCGAATCCAAAGGTTCCGTGGAAGTCGTCCACTGGTGGACGTCGGGTGGTGAAAAAGCCGCGGTCGATGTGCTCAAGGCCCAGGTAGAGAAAGACGGCTTTACCTGGAAGGACGGCGCTGTCGCCGGTGGTGGCGGTTCCACTGCCATGACCGTGCTCAAGAGCCGTGCCGTGGCCGGCAACCCACCGGGTGTCGCCCAGATCAAGGGCCCGGACATCCAGGAATGGGCGTCCACCGGGCTGCTCGACACCGACATCCTCAAGGACGTCGCCAAGGCCGAGAAGTGGGACAGCCTGCTCGACAAGAAAGTCTCCGATACCGTGAAGTACGACGGTGACTACGTCGCCGTGCCGGTGAACATCCACCGCGTCAACTGGCTGTGGATCAACCCGGAAGTCTTCAAGAAAGCCGGTATCACCAAGAACCCGACCACCCTCGAAGAATTCTACGCGGCCGGCGACAAGCTCAAGGCTGCGGGCTTCATTCCGCTCGCCCACGGTGGCCAGCCTTGGCAGGACAGCACTGTGTTCGAAGCCGTGGTGCTCTCGGTGATGGGTGCCGATGGCTACAAGAAGGCCCTGGTCGACCTGGACAACAAGGCCCTGACCGGTCCGGAAATGGTCAAGGCACTGACCGAACTGAAGAAAGTCGCGACCTACATGGACGCCGATGGCAAGGGCCAGGACTGGAACCTGGAAGCGGCCAAGGTCATCAACGGCAAGGCCGGCATGCAGATCATGGGTGACTGGGCCAAGAGCGAGTGGACCGCGGCGAAGAAAGTCGCCGGCAAGGACTACGAGTGCGTGGCCTTCCCGGGCACCGACAAGGCCTTCACCTACAACATCGACTCCCTGGCGGTGTTCAAGCAGAAGGACGCGGGCACCGCGGCCGGTCAGCAGGATATCGCCAAGGTCGTGCTGGGTGAGAACTTCCAGAAAGTCTTCAGCATCAACAAAGGCTCGATCCCGGTGCGCAACGACATGCTGGGCGACATGGCCAAGTACGGTTTCGATTCCTGCGCCCAGACCGCGGCCAAGGACTTCCTGACGGACGCCAAGTCCGGCGGCCTGCAACCGAGCATGGCGCACAACATGGCGACCACGCTGGCGGTACAGGGTGCGTTCTTCGATGTGGTGACCAATTACATCAACGACCCGAAAGCCGACCCGGCCGATGCTGCCAAGAAACTGGGCGCAGCGGTTCAGTCTGCCAAGTAATTTGCGCCGCGGTCCCTTGTGGGAACGAGCCTGTGGGAGCAAAGCTTGCTCGCGATGAACGATAACGCGGTCATTAGAAAGACCGAGGCGCCTTCATCGCGAGCAAGCTCAGCTCCCACACAAGCTCGCTCCCACAAAGGGATGCCCTTGTAACCTTGTTTTGGATCTTCCCATGAGTTCTGTTGCTGTGTTCAGCAAGGCCTCGCCGTTCGATGCACTGCAGCGCTGGCTCCCGAAGCTGGTGCTGGCGCCGAGCATGTTCATCGTTCTGGTGGGCTTCTATGGCTATATCTTGTGGACCTTCGTCCTGTCGTTCACCACCTCGACGTTCTTGCCGAACTACAAGTGGGCCGGCCTGGCGCAATACGCGCGGTTGATGGACAACGACCGCTGGTGGGTGGCGAGCAAGAACCTGGTGCTCTTTGGTGGCATGTTCATCGGCATCACCCTGGTGATCGGCGTGCTGCTGGCGGTGTTTCTCGACCAGCGCATTCGTCGCGAAGGTTTCATCCGCACCATTTACCTGTACCCGATGGCGCTCTCGATGATCGTCACCGGTACGGCCTGGAAATGGCTGCTCAACCCGGGCATGGGCCTGGACAAATTGTTGCGTGACTGGGGTTGGGAAGGCTTCCGCCTGGATTGGCTGATCGACCCGGACCGCGTGGTGTACTGCCTGGTGATCGCGGCGGTATGGCAGGCCTCGGGCTTCATCATGGCGATGTTCCTGGCCGGCCTGCGGGGTGTCGATCAATCGATCATCCGTGCCGCGCAGATCGATGGCGCGAGCATGCCGCGCATCTACTGGAAAGTGGTGTTGCCGAGCTTGCGCCCGGTGTTCTTCAGCGCCGTGATGATCCTGGCGCACATCGCGATCAAGAGCTTCGACCTGGTGGCGGCGATGACGGCCGGTGGCCCGGGTTATTCCTCCGACCTGCCAGCGATGTTCATGTATTCCTTCACCTTCAGTCGCGGCCAGATGGGCATGGGCTCGGCCAGTGCAATCCTGATGCTCGGTGCGATCCTCGCAATCATCGTGCCTTACCTGTACTCCGAGCTGAGGACCAAGCGTCATGACTAGTCTCGCTGCCAAACCTTCCATCAGCCTGAGTCGCATCGCGATCTACGCGGTGCTGATCCTCGCCGTATTGCTTTACCTGGTGCCATTGGTGGTCATGTTGTTGACCAGCTTCAAAACGCCGGAGGACATCAGCACCGGCAACCTGCTGAGCTGGCCGACTGTGGTCAGCGGCATTGGCTGGGTCAAGGCCTGGGCCACGGTGGACAGCTACTTCTGGAACTCGATCAAGATCACCGTCCCGGCGGTGCTGATCTCTACCGCCATCGGTGCCTTGAACGGCTACGTGTTGTCGATGTGGCGTTTTCGCGGTTCGCAGTTGTTCTTCGGCCTGTTGCTGTTCGGGTGCTTCCTGCCGTTCCAGACTGTCCTGCTGCCGGCCTCGTTCACCCTCGGCAAGATGGGCCTGGCCAGTACCACCACGGGCCTGGTGTTCGTGCACGTGGTCTATGGCCTGGCGTTCACCACGCTGTTCTTCCGTAACTACTACGTGAGCATTCCCGATGCACTGGTGAAGGCGGCGCGACTGGACGGTGCGGGTTTCTTCACCATCTTCCGGCGGATCATCCTGCCGATGTCCACCCCGATCATCATGGTGTGCCTGATCTGGCAGTTCACGCAGATCTGGAACGACTTCCTGTTCGGCGTGGTGTTCTCCAGCGGTGATTCGCAGCCCATCACAGTGGCGCTGAACAACTTGGTCAACACCAGTACCGGGGCCAAGGAATACAACGTGGACATGGCGGCGGCGATGATCGCCGGGCTGCCGACCCTGCTGGTCTATGTGGTCGCAGGCAAGTATTTCGTGCGCGGCCTGACGGCCGGCGCAGTCAAGGGGTAATCATGGCAACGCTTGAACTTCGCAACGTAAACAAGACCTATGGTGCCGGCCTGCCGGACACCCTGAAGAACATCGAGTTGTCGATCAAGGACGGGGAGTTCCTGATCCTCGTCGGACCTTCGGGCTGCGGCAAGTCGACGCTGATGAACTGCATCGCCGGCCTGGAGACCATTACCGGCGGCGCGATCATGATCGGTGACCAGGATGTCAGCGGCATGAGCCCGAAGGATCGTGACATCGCCATGGTGTTCCAGTCCTACGCGCTGTACCCGACCATGAGCGTGCGCGAGAACATCGAGTTCGGCCTGAAAATCCGCAAGATGAACCAGTCGGCCATCGACGAAGAAGTCAATCGAGTGGCCAAGCTGCTGCAGATCGAGCACCTGCTCAATCGCAAGCCCGGCCAGCTTTCCGGCGGCCAGCAACAGCGCGTGGCCATGGGCCGGGCGCTGGCGCGGCGGCCGAAGATCTACCTGTTCGACGAGCCGCTGTCCAACCTCGACGCCAAGCTGCGGGTCGAGATGCGTACCGAAATGAAGCTGATGCACCAGCGCCTGAAGACCACCACGGTCTACGTGACCCACGACCAGATCGAAGCCATGACCCTGGGCGACAAAGTGGCGGTGATGAAGGACGGGATCATCCAGCAGTTCGGCACTCCGAAAGACATCTACACCAACCCGGCCAACCTGTTCGTGGCGAGCTTCATCGGTTCGCCGCCGATGAACTTCATCCCGCTGCGCCTGCAACGCAAGGACGGTCGCCTGCTGGCGCTGCTCGACAGCGGCCAGGCCCGTTGCGAACTGCCGATGGGCATGCAGGACGCCGGCCTGGAAGACCGCGAAGTGATCCTGGGCATGCGCCCGGAGCAGATCATGCTGGCGGGCAGCGAGCCCAATGGCTTGCCGACCATTCGCGCCGAAGTGCAGGTCACCGAGCCTACCGGGCCGGACACCCTGGTGTTCGTCAGCCTCAACGACACCAAGGTTTGCTGCCGCCTGGCGCCGGACGTGGCGCCGCAAGTCGGGGAGACCCTGACGCTGCAATTCGATCCATCGAAAGTGCTGCTGTTCGATGCCCAGTCCGGCGAACGCCTGGGCGTGGCCGGCCAGCCGCAAACAGATGCCCGGACTGCAAACGTAGCGCAGTTCAAGGGCCGGTGAAGAGTAAGTGTGGGAACAGGTTTGCTCCCACAGGAAAGGAGTATGCGGTGGATGGGGACATTCGCCGCAATCGTTGTAAACCGCGTTAGATAAAAACAGTTAATAACAATAAATAAAGACGAGGATGTAGGGATGAAAAAGAAAAACAACGCCCAGCTTATCTGCCAGTTGTCAGCCGTTGCGGCGATGATGCTGGCCGGTAGCGCACACGCAGCCGACGCGTTCAGCGCCGACTCGAAGTGGATGACGGGCGATTGGGGCGGTGAACGGACCAAGCTGATCGAGCAAGGTATCGATATCAAGGCTGACTTTGTCGGGGAGATGGGTGCCAACCTCCACGGCGGCTACAACGATGACAAGACCGCGCGCTGGTCCCAGCAGTTTGGCCTGGGCGTCGCGCTCGATCTGGAGAAGCTGGCGGGCTGGGGCGATACGGAAGCCAAGATCCAGTTCACACGGCGTGACGGTCGCAACATCTCCAACGACCGTATCGGTGATCCCCGTGCCGGTACCCTCAGTTCTTCCCAGGAAGTCTGGGGTCGTGGGCAAACCACTCGTCTGACCCAGTTGTGGATCAAACAGAAATACTTCGACAGCAAACTGGATGTCAAAGCCGGTTACTTCGGTGAGGGCGAAGACTTCAACACCTTCCCGTGCGAGTTCCAGAACCTGGCGTTCTGCGGTTCACAAGCGGGTAACTGGGCGACCGGCATCTGGTACAACTGGCCGATCATGCAGGCGGCGATTCGCGTCAAATATAACCTCACGCCTGAGCTCTATGCGCAAATCGGTGCCTACAACCAGAACCCTTCGCAACTGGAAAACAACAACCGCTACAAACTCAGCGGCAGCGGTACCAAGGGTACCCTCATTCCGGTCGAGCTGGTCTGGTCACCCAAGATCAATAACCTGCCGGGCGAGTACCGTGTCGGTTATTACAAAAGTACGGCCAAGGCCGATGACGTCCGTGAAGACGACGATGGCAACGACGCCGCGACCACCGGCAACGCCTATCGCAGCCACAGCAGCAAGGACGGCTACTGGTTCGTCGCGCAACAACAACTCACTACCCACAATGGTGATGCTTCGCGCGGCCTGAACATCGCGGCCAACGCCACCTTCCATGACAAGGAAACCAACGTCGTCGACAACTACCAGTCGCTGATGTTCGTGTACAAGGGACCGTTCGATGCGCGTCCAAAAGACGATGTCGGCATCGGTTTCTCCCGTATCCATGTCAACGAAGATGTGAAGAAAAACTCTGAACTGGTCAACGCCGCCAATGGCGTCAGCGACTACGATAATCCGCTGTTCGCGCCACTGCGTAGCACTGAGTACAACTACGAGGTCAACTACGGTTTCCACGTGACCAACTGGCTGACCGTGCGTCCGAACCTGCAGTACATCACTCACCCGGGCGGTGTTGATGAAGTCGACAACGCGCTGGTGGCCGGCTTGAAAATTCAGTCGGTGTTCTAACGCTGTTGCGATAAGCTCCTCTCTATGTGCGCATATTTGCGGACGGCCAAGGCTGTCCGCTTTTTTTTGGGGAGCGCGTTGGGTTGCATGAGGAACCTGTGGCGAGGGAGCTGTGGGAGCAAAGCTTGCTCGCGACACAGGCGCCTCGGTTCCAGGGCAAACCGCGTCAGCTTCGTCGCGGGCAAGCCTTGCTCCCACAGCAAGCTCCCTCGCCACAAAAATAGTGTCGTACTTAGTTGAGTATTCAATGATCTCCAGGACCGCGGCCCATGCATGAGCATCCGCTACAACGCTTTTTCAGATCCTTGCGCGAACGCCCGGTATTCGCGTGGGAGCGCTATCGGCAACGCGATGTGTTGGTGATCGATCACCCGTTGTGCCAGGCGGTGTTCAGTCGCCAGGGCGCGCAGTTGCTGCACTTCCAGCCGCGAGGCCAGAAGCCCTGGTTGTGGTGCGCGGCCAAATGGCCACACGTCGGTGCGATCCGTGGCGGAGTACCGGTGTGCTGGCCGTGGTATGGCCGTCATCCCAGCGAAAACGCCTGGCCGTCCCATGGTTGGGCGCGGTTGATCGATTGGAAGCTGCTCGACAGCCGCAGTGATGAAGACGGTGTGCATCTGCACTGGCAACTGCAATTGTGCGACTGGCAAGTGGACTTGCACGCCGACCTGGGCGAGCGCATGGAACTGCGCTTGAGCACCGAGCACCAGGACAGCCTGCCGTGCCAGTTGAGCCAGGCCTTGCACGCCTATTGGCGTATTGGTGACGTCGGTGAGGTAGCGCTGTCTGGGCTCGAAGGTGCCCAGGGTTACGACCAGTTGAGCCGTGCGGCTTGCCAGCAGGAAGGCGAGTTGCGGGTCGAGGGCGGCTGCCAGCGGGTGTTCCAGCATGAGGGTGAATTGCAGCTCAAGGATCACGCCTGGCAGCGCGAATTGTGCATCGACACCGGCGACAGTGCCGACACCGTGGTCTGGCATCCCGGCACGCGGCCGTTGCTGGGGGTGAGTTGGGATGAGGTCAGCGAATTCGTCTGTGTCGAAGCGGCCAGTGGCGGCACCGATAGCCTGTGCCTGGCGCCGGGGGAGCGGGCGCACCTGAGTTTGCAGGCGTGGGTGGGGGCTTGATGCAGGGGGCAGGGTGGTGGGTGAGGCTGCTGGCCCCATCGCGAGCAAGCTCGCTCCCACACTGGATCTTCGGCGTTCACAAAACCCATGTGGGAGCGAGCTCGCTCGCGATGACGGACTACCCGGCAGCGAGGATTCTGGATCGAATCAGTTGAACTCATCCCCCACCGGATACCGGCTGGCATTCAGGCTTTCCTTGATCTTGCGCAGATGCGGCTGGAAGTCCACGCCCCGACGCAGGGTCATGCCGGTGGCGAGCACGTCCAGTACGGTGAGTTGGATGATCCGCGAGGTCATCGGCATATAGATGTCAGTGTCTTCGGGCAGGGGGATGTTCAGGCTCAGGGTGCTGGCCTTGGCCAGCGGCGAGCCTTCGGCGGTCAGGCCCAATACCGAGGCGCCGTTTTCCCGGGCGATGCGCGCCACTTCCACCAGCTCGCGGGTGCGGCCGGTGTAGGAAATGATCACGAACAGCTCGCCTGTATGGGCCACCGACGCAATCATGCGCTGCATCAGGACGTCGGCGTGAGCGGTCACTGCCAAGTTGAAGCGGAAAAACTTGTGCTGGGCATCCAGAGCCACCGGGGCGGAGGCGCCGAGGCCGAAGAAGTGGATCTGCCGGGCCTGGATCAGCAGGTCCACGGCGCGACTGATCAAATTGGGATCGAGGGCCTGGCAGGCGCTGTCCAATGAGGCAATGGCACTGCCAAAGATCTTGCGGGTATAGGCTTCCGGGTTGTCATCGGCTTCTACCGCGCGGCTGACATAAGCGGCGCCGCTGGCCAGGCTCTGGGCCAATTGCAGTTTGAGTTCCGGGTAACCGCTGACGCCGAACGAGCGGCAGAAACGGTTGACGGTCGGTTCGCTGACCGAAGCCGCCTGGGCGAGGGCGGCGATGCTGAAGCGGGTCGCCTGCTGCGGGTTGAGCAGGATGATCTCGGCCACCTTGCGTTCGGCCTTGTTCAGGTCTTCAAGGCGACTCTGGATCTGTTCCAGTAAGTTTCGCACGCGGTCCATACAAGATTCCTAGGAAGACGGGTCTTTGATACGACCCTTTGCGGTGGCCTATCCTACTGATGGCTCCGACGGACCACCACTCGGAATCGGTATTTTCGAAAAATGTTGTGGTTATTACTACATTTTTCCTTGAGTGATACCTTGAAAAAAGGTATTTGTAGTTTAACTTGATAAAAGAACAAACATCATGCCTTCGATTACGGTTGAACCGTGCACCTTTGCCTTGTTCGGCGCGTTGGGCGATCTGGCCTTGCGCAAGCTCTTTCCTGCCCTGTACCAGCTCGATGGCGCCCAATTGTTGCACGAGGACACGCGGATCATTGCGCTGGCCCGTGAGCCCGGCGGTGAGCAGCAGCACCTGGCATTCATCGCCGCCGAGCTGCGCCGTTATGTTGGCGAAAAAGACCTGGACGAAGCCGTACTCGAGCGCTTCCTGGCACGTTTGACCTACCTGCATGTGGATTTCCTCAAGGCCGACGATTATGTCGCCCTGGCCGAAGCGGCCGGTTCGACCCAGCAGGTCATTGCCTATTTCGCCACCCCGGCGGCGGTGTATGGGGCAATCTGCGAGAACCTGGCGAAGGTCGGCTTGAGCGAGAACACCCGGGTCGTGCTGGAGAAGCCCATTGGCTCGGACCTGGAGTCGTCGCGCAAGGTCAACGACGCCGTGGCGCAGTTCTTCCCGGAAAACCGTACCTATCGCATCGACCATTACCTGGGCAAGGAGACGGTGCAGAACCTGATCGCCCTGCGGTTCGCCAACAGCCTGTTCGAAACCCAGTGGAACCAGAACTACATTTCCCACGTGGAAATCACCGTGGCCGAGAAGGTCGGTATCGAAGGCCGCTGGGGCTATTTCGACAAGGCCGGCCAACTGCGGGACATGATCCAGAACCACCTGCTGCAGCTGCTGTGCCTGATCGCCATGGACCCACCGGCCGACTTGTCCGCCGACAGTATCCGTGACGAGAAGGTCAAGGTGCTCAAGGCCCTCGCGCCGATCAGCCCGGAAGGCTTGACCACCCAGGTGGTGCGTGGCCAGTACATCGCCGGCCACAGCGAAGGCAAGGCGGTGCCTGGCTACCTCGAAGAACCGAATTCCAACACCCAGAGCGACACCGAGACGTTCGTCGCCCTGCGCGCCGACATCCGCAACTGGCGTTGGGCCGGGGTGCCGTTTTACTTGCGTACCGGCAAGCGCATGCCGCAGAAGCTGTCGCAGATCGTTATCCACTTCAAGGAACCGTCCCACTACATCTTCGCGCCCGAGCAGCGTTTGCAGATCAGCAACAAGCTGATCATCCGCCTGCAACCGGACGAAGGGATTTCCTTGCGGGTGATGACCAAGGAGCAGGGCCTGGACAAGGGCATGCAATTGCGCAGCGGTCCGCTGCAACTCAACTTCTCCGACACTTATCGCAGCGCACGGATTCCCGATGCCTACGAGCGGTTGTTGCTGGAAGTCATGAACGGCAATCAGAACCTGTTTGTCCGTAAAGATGAAATCGAAGCCGCGTGGACGTGGTGTGACCAGTTGATTGCCGGGTGGAAAAAATCCGGCGATGCGCCCAAGCCGTATGCGGCGGGGTCCTGGGGGCCGATGAGCTCCATTGCACTGATCACGCGGGATGGGAGGTCATGGTATGGCGATATCTGAAGTGAAACTGCCGCAGGGCGTCAGCGCCCATGAATTCAAGAACCCGGTGCTGCTGGCCGAAGGCCTGGCGCTGAACGTGGCCGAGCAGTTGCGCAATGCGATCGATGCGCGCGGCACGGCGACCCTGGTGGTGTCCGGTGGCCGCAGCCCGGTGGCGTTTTTCCAGCACTTGGCCAAGCAGGCGCTGGACTGGTCCAAGGTGGTGGTCAGCCTCGCCGATGAGCGCTGGGTGCCGGTTGAACACGCCGACAGCAACGCTGGCTTGCTCAAGCGCTACCTGTTGCAAGGTGCGGCGGCCAAGGCCCAGTTCCTGAGCCTCTACAGCGCCAGCGCTCACCTGGAAGCGGCTGCCGAGCAGGCCGATCGTTTGCTGGCCGAGCTGCCGCCCATCGACGTGCTGGTATTGGGCATGGGCGATGACGGGCATACCGCTTCGCTGTTCCCCGGTAGCCCGAACCTGGCCCAAGCCCTGGACGCCAATGGCGCACGCCGCTGCTGGCCGATGCTGGCACCGACCGTGCCGCACCAGCGCTTGACCATGAGCCGCGCCTTGCTGGCTTCGGCGCAACACAAAGTGCTGTCGATTTCCGGTCAGTCGAAATTGACCACCCTGAACGCTGCGGTGGCAGGTGACGATGTCGCCGAAATGCCGATCCGTGCGTTTTTGCAACCTACGTTAGAGATTTACTGGTGCCCATGAACCAAGGATCAGCCGCTATGACAAACCCATCCCCGACCGTTTCCATGGCGGACAAAGTTGCCCTGATCGACAGCCTCTGCGCCAAGGCGCGGATCCTGCCGGTGATCACCATCGCCCGTGAACAGGACATCCTGCCGCTGGCCGATGCCCTGGCCGCCGGTGGCCTGACGGCGCTGGAAGTGACGTTGCGTTCCCAACACGGTCTCAAGGCTATCCAGGTGCTGCGCGAGCAGCGTCCGGAACTGGTGACCGGCGCCGGCACGGTGCTCGATCGCCATATGCTGGACGCCGCCGAGGCGGCCGGCTCGCAGTTCATCGTTACTCCGGGCATCACCCGTGACCTGCTCGAAGCCAGCGTCTACAGCTCTATCCCCTTGTTGCCGGGCATCAGCAATGCCTCGGGCATCATGGAAGGCTACAGCCTGGGCTATCGCCGCTTCAAACTGTTCCCGGCCGAAGTCAGCGGTGGCGTCGCGGCCATCAAGGCCTTGGGCGGCCCGTTCGGCGAAGTGAAATTCTGCCCGACCGGCGGCGTGAGCCCAGCCAACATCAAGAGCTACATGGCGTTGAAAAACGTGATGTGCGTGGGCGGAAGCTGGATGCTTGATCCGGAGTGGATCAAGAACGGCGACTGGGCCCGCATTCAGGAATGCACCGCCGAAGCCTTGGCGCTGCTGGACTGATTGTTTTACCGAACCTCGTTGGGTGTTCTACGGTTTTACGGTGCGCTTGGTCGGCGCGCCGTTTTTTTTTGCCTGGGTTTTTATGCTGGCACAGATTTCCTGTGGCCAGGGATCTAGGTGCGGCTCAGCTGGATCAGCGCCTCGGTCAACCGCTCGATATCACTCGCCAAGGTAATCAACCCTGGGGTAATGCGGATGCATGGCCCGACGCTGGTATGGCGTACCACGGTGAAAATTCCATGCTCATCGAGCAGTCGAGCGGCCATCGCCTGTTGATCGGCCTGGTTGGTGAAGCGCATCGCCGTGATACCGCAATAGAGCCGCCGGTCATCCGGGGTCATCACCTCGATGCCCGGCACATCGCGCACGGCATTCACCCACAGGTCGCGCAGGTAGCAGAGGCGCGGGCCTTTGGCCAAGGCGCCGCCCAGGCTCCGGTGTTCTTCGAAGACCAGGGGCAGGGTGAGCAAGGCCGGGATATTGGGCGTGCTGTGGGGTGTGCGCGAGCGGATGTCGGTGGCGGGGTAGTTGTCTTCGTCCATGTCCGGGTCGATGTCGGCCAACCGCTGCGGGGCGATGTACAGGAAACCCTGGGAGAGGGGGCCGCCGATCCACTTCTGCAGGTTGAACCCGGCAAATTCGATCCCGAGCTTCTTCAGGTCGAAATCGATCTGGCCCAGGGCGTGGGCACCGTCGAGGATGATATCGACGGCAAACTCCCGAGCGTTCTCGGCAATGGCCTGGACCGGCATCACCAGCCCGGTCAGGTGGTTGACGTAGGTCAGCGCCATCAGCTTGAGGCGAGGGTAGCGAATGAACGCTTCGCGGTAAGTGCTCACCAGGCTGTCGAAACTGGCGGGGTGCTGGTGGACGATTTCGATCACCTCCACGCCACGTTGGCGGGCCAGCCAGCGCATGGCGCTTTTGACCGAGGCATATTCCACGTCACAGATCAGCACTTGATCGCCCGGCTTGAGGCCGTTGTAGTTGCGAATCAAGGTTTGCAGGGCATCCACCGCGCTGTTGGCCAGCGTCACGCTCTGGGGAGAGGCGTGGATCAGCCGGGCCACCTGTCGCCGAATGGCTTCGCCGTGTTCCCGGTCGAACTGCTGGCGCACATACACCGAGTTGCCGCGGTTGATGAATTCGATGTTGCGCTGGTATTCCTCCACCACGGTGCGGGACATGCGTCCGAAGTAGCCGTTTTCCAGGTTGAGTGGCCCGGTGGGATCGATGTCGTAGCGGTCGACAAAGGTTCGCCAAAAGCCTTCATCGTGGGCGCGCAGCGTGTTCTCGGGCATGGCAGGTCTCAGTCAGTCAATGGCGAGGTTTGGGCAGGCCATGTTTGGCGCGCAGCGGATCCAGCAGGTCGGACAAACCGTTATGATCGATTTCCTGCATCAATGCCAGCAAACCGCCGAGTTCACCGTGGGGGAAACCCTCGCGCGCGAACCAGTTCAGGTATTGACCCGGCAGGTCGGCAAGGATTCGGCCCTTGTACTTACCAAAGGGCATTTGACGCGTAACGAGCAACTCGAGCTTTTCCGGATTCATGGCATTCGTCTTGATTCAAACCTGCCTTGAAAATACAGGCATTCTGCATGCAGGCCAAATGACAGATCATGCAAATAGCGCGGATACAGTTTTTAGGGAGTTAATTAACTAATTGATTTTTAAAGTATTTTATTTGAATTGATGGCTGGCATGGCTGATGCAATATCCCTTGCAGGTTTTTTATTCACCAGCAAAGGAACTGAAAAATGACTGACATCAACAAAGAATCCATCTCCGTCTTGAACGACCTGATCGAGACCAGCAAGGATGGCCAGGAAGGGTTCAAGACCTGCGCTGAAGACATCAAGCATCCAGAACTCAAGACGTTGTTCGTCCAGCGTTCCGCCGATTGCGCCACCGCGGCAGCGGAGTTGCAAGCCGCCGTTCGTTCGCTGGGCGGTGATCCGGAAACGTCCACCAGCGTCGCCGGTGACCTGCACCGTCGGTGGGTAGACGTGAAATCCATGTTCACCGGCAAGGACGAAGAAGCGGTGCTCAACGAAGCCGAGCGCGGTGAAGATCACGCCCTCAAGGCCTACAAAGAGGCCATCGAGAAAATCAACAAGCACAACCTGGTGGGCATTCGTGACCTGGTCGAGCGTCAGTACCATGGCGTGCAACGCAACCACGACCAGGTCAAGGCTCTGCGTAACCAGGCGCGTGCCCAGAGTTAAACACGCAGCCAACACAAAAAAACGCCAGCCTGCCTGGCGTTTTTTTTGGGCGAAAATTTACCCGTGGCGAGGGAGCTTGCTCCCGCCGGGCTGCGCAGCAGCCCCAAAACGCGGGTCGCTGCGCAACCCAGCGGGAGCAAGCTCCCTCGCCACAAGGCGTTTTTGTTTTATTTCCTGCCAAACAGCTCTGGACTCGAATAGTTAGCTAGCTAATAATTGCGCCGCCCCTCACCCTCTATTGCATCTATCGTTATTGCGTCCCCAGAAGAGTTTTTTCGCGTGCCCATTACCTTCCAGGCCTTGTTCGCCCCCGACCGCCTCGCTGTGCAGTTCGCCATCAAGACCGTGCTTGGCGCCGGGCTGGCGTTATGGCTGGCGTTGCGCTGGGGGTTGGAGCAGCCATCGTGGGCGCTGATGACGGCGATCATCGTCGCCCAGCCACTGTCCGGGATGGTGGTGCAGAAAGGGTTGGCGCGATTGGTCGGCACGTTGGTGGGCACCGTCATGTCGGTGGTGTTCATGGGCCTGTTTGCCCAGGCGCCCTGGTTGTTCCTGCTGGCCTTGGCGCTCTGGCTGGGCCTGTGCACAGCCTGTTCGACGCTGCTGCGCAGTGCCTGGTCGTATTCATTCGTGTTGGCCGGCTACACGGTGGCGATCATTGCCCTGCCGGCCATTTCCCATCCGTTGGGGGTGTTCGACCAAGCGGTGGCGCGCTGCACCGAGATCAGCCTGGGCATCGTCTGTGCCACGGCGGCCAGTGCCTTGCTCTGGCCGTTGCGGGTCGAGCGGCAACTGGCCGGTCAGGCCCTGGCTGCCTGGCAGAGTGGCATGCAGGCAGCCCGTGCGACCCTGGCGGGCGATGCCCAGGCCCGTAAAGGGTTGCTGGAAATTCTGGGCAGGATCGTCGCGGTGGATGCCCAGCGCGAACATGCCTGGTTCGAAGGCAGTCGTGGTCGGCAGCGAGCCCGGGCCATCAGCGGCTTGAGCCAGAAACTGCTGATGCTGCTGCGCATCTCGCGCTCGGTGCGCCGGCAGTGGAAGCAGCTTGACCCTGAGGAAGCTGTGGCGCTCCAGCCGTGGATGAACGAGGTGCAGCAAGCCCTCGATGCCGACAGTGCGACCCTGCAAGCCTTGCGCCCTCGGGTATGGGATGCGTCCCACGACCCGCAGATCAGCGCGGCGCAGAGTTACTGCCTGGCGCGGTTCGCCTTGTTGCTCGATACCGCCCTGGCCGCCTGCGCCGCCTTGACGGCGGTGCAGGAGGGCAGGGAGGCGGCGGATCCACCCCGCACCTTGACGCCCCATCGCGACTTGTCCCTGGCCATGGTCTTCGGCGCGCGTAGCGCCCTGGCATTCCTGGCGGTGGCCTGTTTCTGGCTGGCGACCGCCTGGCCCGCCGCATCGGGTGCGCTGGTCCTGACGTGTGTGGTGTGCAGCCTGTTCGCCAGTCGCGAAAACGGCGCGCAGATCGGCATGAGTTTTCTGCGGGGCATCTTTTTGGCCGTGCCGACGGCGTTTGTGATCGGCGAACTCGTTCTACCGCAATGGAGCAGTTTCGCGATGCTGTGCCTGGCCATGGGCGTGCCGTTGTTTTTCGGGGCATTGGGCATGGCCAAGCCGCAGATCTTCGCCACGGCGACGTCGTTCTGCCTGCATTTCGTGGTGTTGATTTCACCGCTCAATGCCATGAAATATGACGTCGCGGCGTTCTTCAACAACGCCCAGGCCATGATGATCGGCGTGGGCGCGGCGGTGCTGGCCTTCAATCTGCTGATTTTGCGCAACCCGGCCTGGCACAGCCGCCGTCTGCTGGCCGCGACCCTTCACGATCTGGTGCGCCTGACCCATCGCCGCCTGCCGGGGGCCGAGAGTTGGTTCGGCGGGCGCATGGCCGACCGGCTGTTGCAGCTCGCCAGGCATTACCCGGAACTGCCGGCGCAGTCGCGCAGCCGTTGGGATGATGGTTTGCTTGGCCTGGACATCGGCGATGAGCTGTTGCATTTGCGCCTGAGCCTGGCCGTCGCCCAAGTGCCCGATACCCGGGCGCAGCGCCGTTATTTCGAAGCGCTGGAGCAGGTGCTCGAGCGTGGTCCGGCCGGTGACCAGGCCGATGGGCTGGCCCCGGCGAGCGCCGCATTCCTGAACGTGTTGTCGACCCAGCCGCCCAGCGATGCACTGAAGCTGGCCCAGGGTGCGGTGGTGCAATTGCAAAACAGCTGGCGCGCCTGGTGCAGCCAGCACGAACCTGAACGACGGGAGCACAGCCATGGGCTTGCGTGAGTGGTCGATTGGCGGGGTGTTGCTCAGCCCGTTCCTGATTTATGTGGTGCTGGCGTTGCTGGTGACCGGCGCGCTGCGCCTGTTGCTCAGTCTGCTGCCGGCCGGGCGCTGGATCTGGCATGAAGCCTTGTTCGACTGCGCCCTGTATGTCTGTGTCCTGACTGTCATTACCGTGGTCCTCGGGCCGCTATAGGAGTTGAACATGCGTACTTCCGTACGTGTCGCCGTCACGCTGTGCATGGTGGCCGTGGCGATCTTCGCCGGCTTTCACCTGTGGCAGTACTACATGCTCACGCCCTGGACTCGCGATGCGCGGATCCGCGCCGACGTGGTGGTGATCGCACCCGACGTGTCGGGCTGGGTGCGCGAACTCAAGGCTGTGGATAACCAGCAGGTCAAGGCCGGTGATCTATTGTTGAGCATCGACCGCGAGCGTTTCGAGGCAGCGGTGGAGAAGGCCCGGGCTGTGGTCCAGACACGCCAGCAGCAACTGAGCCTGCGCGAACACGAAGCCAGTCGTCGCGCCGCCCTGGGGCCCCAGGCCATCAGTGCCGAACTGCGGGAAAACGCCCAGATCAACGCCGGCATCGCCCGCGGCGAACTGCGCGAAGCCCAGGCCGAGGCCAAGGTCGCCGAGCTCAACCTGGCCCGCAGTCAGGTCCTGGCCCCCCGTAGCGGCCACATCACCAACCTGCGTCTGGCCGAAGGCAACTACGTGAATGCCGGGCAGCCGGTCATGGCGCTGATCGACGACTCGACGTTCTATGTGCAGGCCTATTTCGAAGAAACCAAATTGCCCAGGATTCGTGTGGGCGATCCGGTCAAGATCTGGCTGATGAGTGCCGGCCATGCGCTGGAGGGGCATGTCGAAAGCATCAGCCGCGGCATTACCGACCGCAACACCAACCCCGATGCGCAGTTGCTGGCGGAGGTGGAGCCAACCTTCAACTGGGTGCGCCTGGCCCAGCGGATCCCGGTGCGGATCAAGTTGGACAAGGTGCCGGAGGGCGTGAACCTGAGCGCCGGGATGACGGCGAGCGTGCAGGTGCGCGAAGACCAGCCATAGTCCGTCGCGCCACGAACCTTGTGGCGAGGGAGCTTGCTCCCGCTGGGGTGCGAAGCACCCCTAAAAAAAAGCGCCCGCGTTGGATCTGATCAAACGCGGGCGCTTTTTTACGACGGCTTCGCCGCCGAACGGGAGCAAGCTCCCTCGCCACAGAGGATGCGTTGCTTCATCCAATTCGCTGGGGCCGATCGCTTCAGTGAATTAACCGACAGTGATCGCCGGCAACGTCGGCAAGGTCACGGTCTGCTGCTTGCGTGGGGCGAGGATTTCGGCTTCGCCGTCCACCACCAGCTCGTCACGCTGGTTGAACACGCGGGTGGCGATGCGTACGCGAAACTTCGGCATCTTTTCCAGGATCTCCAGGCGCACGGTCAGGGTGTCGCCGATTTTCACCGGTTTCTGGAAGCTCATCTGCTGGCCGATATAGATCGTGCCCGGCCCAGGCAGCTCGCACGCCACTGCCGCGCTGATCAGCGCACCGCTGAACATGCCGTGGGCGATGCGCTCCTTGAACATGCTCGCCGCGGCGAATTCGGCGTCCAGGTGCACGGGGTTGTGATCGCCCGACATCGCTGCGAACAACTGGATATCGCGTTCCTCGACGGTCTTGCTGTAGCTGGCGGTCTGGCCTATTTCGAGGGCTTCGTAAGGGGTGTTGGTAACCTGGGTCATCTGTTTCAGATCCTGTGGAATAAAGGAAAACGCTGCAAGCCTACTCGCTGCGTGGCGGCCGCTTGTGGTCCAAGGCCTGGGCAATCCAGGCCAGCACGTCGGCGGTCACTTCATCGCGGTTGGTTTCATTGAACAATTCGTGTCGGGCCTGCGGGTAAATAGTCAGTTGCAGGTGCTGGCTGCCGGCGTCGCGCAGGGCGTCGGCCAGATCCTTCAGACGCTTGCCTTCGCTCACCGGATCACATTCGCCACCGATCACCAGCAAGGGCAGGCCCGGATCGATCTGGGCGAGATTGGACGCTTTGCTGATTTGCTGCAAGCCGCCGAGCAGGTCGACCCACAGTTGATTGCTGCAGCGAAAGCCGCACAGCGGGTCGTGGACGTACTTGTCGACTTCGGCCGGATCGCGACTGAGCCAGTCGAAGGGGGTACGGGTCGGTTTGAATTTCTTGTTGAAACTGCCGAACGACAGCCACTCGATCAATGCACTGCGTCCCGTCGCACCCTGGCGCCGGCGTTCGAAGCGGGCGATCAGGCGAGCGCTGCGGTAGAGCGCCACCGGCTGGAAATTCGAACCACTGAGAATCGCCCCGTGCAGGCTGGCGCTGTGATGCAGCAGGTAACCCTGGGCGATGTAGCTGCCCATGCTGTGGCCCAGCAGCAGGATGGGCGTATCCGGGTGCTGCTGGCCGATGTGATGGTTGAGGCTGGCCAAATCACCCACGACCTTGGCCCAGCCATCTTCGTCGGCAAAGTGGCCGAGGGTCGCTCCCTCGCCGGTCTTGCCATGGCCGCGCAGGTCCATCCCATAGACACCGTAGCCTTCGTCGCACAGCGCCTGGGCCAGGCGGGCGTAGCGGCCGCTGTGTTCGGCCATGCCGTGGGCCAGCATGATCACCGCCAACGGGGCGGTTTCGGGCAGCCACTGGTTGACGAACAGGCGGCTATGGTCGGTCGCGGTCAGCCAGAACGTTTGGTGGATCATGGCGATTCCTTTGCACAAAGTCAGACGCAGCGTCGCTGCATTGTATAGCGCATCCGTTGCGTCTCGCCTGATCAGGCCACACCATGGCAAGAAGATTCACACAATCTATGACGCAGGTTGCCATATTTGCCTGATTGGCCATAGCTGCTAGTGTCCCAAGAGCTCCGCCTCTGCAAGCGATACAGACGCGGCCCGGACATGCTCAGGTAAAGAGGACAAAAACAATGCAGCCTGATTTCTGGAATGACAAACGCCCGGCCGGCGTGCCCCTGGACGTCGACCTGGGGACCTACAAGTCGGTGATCGAGGTGTTCGAGCGTTCCTGCAAGAAATTTGCCGACCGTCCGGCGTTCAGCAACATGGGAGTGACCCTCACCTATGCCGAGCTCGAGCGCTACAGCGCGGCCTTTGCCGGCTACCTGCAAACCCATACCGACCTGGCGCCTGGCGATCGTATCGCGGTGCAGATGCCTAACATCCTGCAGTACCCGATCGCCGTGTTCGGTGCCTTGCGCGCCGGGCTGATCGTGGTCAACACCAACCCGCTGTATACCGCGCGGGAAATGCGTCATCAGTTCAAGGACTCCGGGGCCCGGGCGCTGGTGTACCTGAACATGTTCGGGCAGAAAGTCCAGGAGGTGTTGCCCGATACGGACCTGCAGTACCTGATCGAAGCGAAGATGGGCGACCTGATGCCCACCGCCAAGGGCTGGCTGGTCAACACGATGGTGAGCAAGGTCAAGAAAATGGTCCCGGCCTATTCGCTGCCCCAGGCCATTTCCTTCAAGAGCGCCTTGCGCCTGGGACGCGGCCAGGGCATCAAGCCGCTGAACGTCAGCCTCGACGATATTGCGGTATTGCAATACACCGGTGGCACCACCGGGTTGGCGAAGGGCGCGATGCTGACCCACGGCAACCTGGTGGCCAACATGCAACAGGCCCGGGCCTGCCTGGGACAGCTCGGCGATGACGGCCAGCCGCTGCTGCGCGAAGGCCAGGAGGTCATGATCGCGCCACTGCCGCTGTACCATATCTATGCGTTCACGGCGAACTGCATGTGCATGATGGTGACCGGCAACCACAACGTGCTGATCACCAATCCACGGGACATCGGCGGCTTCATCAAGGAACTGAAGAACTGGCGTTTCTCGTTGTTGCTGGGGCTCAACACGCTGTTCGTGGCGTTGATGGACCATCCGGATTTCAAGACCCTGGATTTTTCCCACCTCAAGGTCACCAACTCCGGCGGCACCGCGTTGATCAAGGCCACCGCCGAGCGCTGGCAGCAGCTCACCGGTTGCGGCATTACCGAGGGCTATGGCCTGACCGAAACCTCACCGGTGGCGAGTGCCAATCCTTATGGTGGCAAGTCTCGACTGGGCACGGTGGGGATGCCGGTGCCGGGTACGCTGATGAAAGTGATCAACGACGATGGCGTTGAGCAGCCCCTGGGCGAGCGCGGCGAGCTGTGCATCAAGGGGCCGCAGATCATGAAGGGTTATTGGAACAAGCCCGAGGCCACGGCCGAAGTGCTGGACAGCGAGGGCTGGTTCAAGTCTGGCGATATCGCGGTGATCGACCCGGACGGTTTCGTGCGCATTGTCGACCGCAAGAAGGACATGATCATCGTCTCGGGTTTCAATGTGTACCCCAACGAGATCGAAGACGTGGTGATGGCCCATCCCAAGGTGGCCAACTGCGCGGTGATCGGCGTGCCGGACGAGCGTTCGGGGGAGGCGGTGAAGTTGTTCGTGGTGGCGCGTGAGGCCGGGGTCAGCCTCGAAGAACTCAAGGCCTACTGCAAGGAAAACTTCACCGGCTACAAGATTCCCAAGCACATCGTGTTGCGGGATTCATTGCCGATGACGCCAGTGGGCAAGATCCTGCGGCGGGAGTTGCGGGATATCGCCTGAGGCGCCTGCCTCATGGAAACCCTGTGGGAGCGAGCTTGCTCGCGATAGCGGTAGGTCAGTGACAGAAATGTTGGCTGATACACCGTCATCGCGAGCAAGCTCGCTCCCACCGTTTTTTATGTATTCGGGGTAATTATCCGGAGCTTAGAATTTTTACTCTAAAAATGACCATAAAATATTCATGAGTCATGTTTATGACTGTGGGGGTTGTTTTTGGCTCTAGGCGACCCTTGGCAAAGCTGCTACTCTCGGCGCGCTTTTGTGACTTCTCGGCCTTGATTCAAGCCAGATTCACCAATAAACACACACCAATAATAATCGCATCAAATGCGGTGAGAATTCGCGTTGCTGAGGAGTGGGCTTCCATGATCGAAGACTTTTGGAAGGATAAGTACCCAGCTGGGATTGCTGCCGACATCAATCCAGACGAGTATCCGAATATTCAGGCGGTGTTGAAGCAGTCCTGCCAACGCTTTGCCAACAAGCCGGCATTCAGCAACCTCGGCAAGACGATCACCTACGGTGAGCTCTACGAGTTGTCCGGGGCGTTTGCCGCGTACCTGCAACAGCATACCGATTTACAGCCGGGCGATCGAATCGCCGTGCAGCTGCCCAACGTTCTCCAGTACCCGGTGGCCGTGTTCGGTGCGATCCGTGCCGGGCTGATCGTGGTCAACACCAACCCGTTGTACACCGCGCGGGAAATGGAACACCAGTTCAACGACTCCGGTGCCAAGGCCCTGGTGTGCCTGGCGAACATGGCGCACCTGGCGGAAACCGTGGTACCGAAGACGGGCGTCAAGCACGTCATCGTCACCGAAGTCGCCGACCTGCTGCCGCCGCTCAAGCGCCTGTTGATCAACAGCGTGATCAAGTACGTCAAGAAGATGGTTCCGGCTTATCACTTGCCCAAGGCCGTCAAGTTCAACGACGTGCTGAGCAAAGGCCACGGCCAGCCGGTGAACGAAGCCAACCCCACCAGCGACGACGTGGCTGTGCTGCAATACACCGGCGGCACCACCGGCGTGGCCAAGGGCGCGATGCTCAGCCACCGCAACCTGGTGGCGAACATGCTGCAGTGCAAGGCGCTGATGGGCTCCAACCTCAATGAGGGTTGCGAGGTGCTGATCACGCCACTGCCGCTGTACCACATCTATGCCTTCACCTTTCATTGCATGGCGATGATGCTGATCGGCAACCACAATATCCTGATCAGCAACCCGCGCGACCTTTCGGCGATGGTCAAGGAACTGTCGAAGTGGAAGTTCAGCGGTTTCGTCGGTCTCAATACGCTGTTCGTGGCCCTGTGCAACAACGAAGCCTTCCGCAAGCTGGACTTCTCGGCACTGAAAGTCACCCTGTCCGGTGGCATGGCCCTGCAACTGGCCGCGGCCGAGCGCTGGAAAGCGGTGACCGGTTGCCCGATCTGCGAAGGTTATGGCATGACCGAAACCAGCCCGGTGGCCACCGTCAACCCGATCCAGAACATCCAGATCGGTACCATCGGCATTCCCGTGCCGTCGACGCTGTGCAAGGTGATCAATGACGCGGGCGTCGAGCAGCCATTGGGCGAAATCGGCGAGTTGTGCGTGAAAGGTCCGCAGGTGATGAAGGGCTACTGGCAGCGTCAGGAAGCCACCGACGAGATCCTCGATAGCGAAGGCTGGCTCAAGACCGGTGACATTGCGCTGATCCAGCCGGACGGCTACATGCGCATCGTCGATCGCAAGAAGGACATGATCCTGATCTCCGGTTTCAACGTGTACCCCAACGAACTGGAAGATGTGCTGGCAACCCTGCCGGGCGTGCTGCAATGCGCGGCCATCGGCGTACCGGACGAAAAATCCGGCGAGGCGATCAAGATCTTCATCGTCGTACGGCCCGGTGTCACGTTGACCAAGGAACAGGTGATGGAACACATGCGTGCCAACGTCACCGGCTACAAGGTGCCCAAGGCCGTGGAGTTCCGCGATGCCTTGCCGACCACCAACGTGGGCAAGATCCTGCGCCGCGAGTTGCGGGATGAAGAACTCAGGAAGCTGGGGTTGAAGAAGTAAGACCGTTGCCAACAAAAAGCCCCGCTGATGCGGGGCTTTTTGTTGGGCGATGACCTGAAGCGAGAGCGCTTGTGTGGCGAGGGAGCTTGCTCCCGCTGGGCTGCGCAGCAGCCCCCTGCGATTCTACTGACACACCGCAAGGGCCGCTGCGCGTCCAGCGGGAGCAAGCTCCCTCGCCACAGGGAACCGGTGCTTCTCGGGTCCGGTTACAACCGGAACTGCGCAAAATCCAGGTTGGTGCCACCCGGCCGCATGTCCTGCAGGTAGGCGTCCTTGTCGGCGCTCAGCTCCAGGCTCAGGGCGGCCTTGCGTTTGCCCTGGTTGCGCACTTCCAGGCCTTCCATTTTTTCCCGCAGGAACACGGTCGGCACCTTCAAGTGCAGCAGCTCATCGGTGGCCGGCGTGTGCAGCAGCAGGTGGATCCATTCGTACTGACCGATGGCCAGGCGCGCCACCGGGATATCGAACCAGAAGATGTTGCGGTTGCGGTTCAATTCGCTGAAATGGCAGTTGTTGACGCCCAGTACGGCGCCGCCCAGTTCCTGGTTCCTGCGGGCGATGGCCTGCTTTTTATCGAGTTTCATAACGTTCCTACGGGGTTGGAGCTTCAAGCCACAGCCTGAATACGTGGGGCATTCTCGGGGGTTGATCGACAAACATAAAGTGCAACCTGCATTCGGCAATGAAATGTGCCGCTGAAAAAAATGAAACTCCCGGCAAACGGCCCCGGTCAACCCTTATGTAATGACTTTTCGTACCGTTGTTCACAGGAGAGACATCATGGGTAGCACGAGCGATAAAGTGAAGGGCGTTGCCAACGAAGCCGTTGGCAACATCAAGCAAGGCGTCGGCAAGGCCACCGACAATGACCGCATGCGCGCCGAGGGCGTGGTCCAGGAGAAAAAAGGCGAGGCCCAACAAGCCGTGGGCAAGGCCAAGGATGCGCTCAAGAAAGGCATCGACAAGGCTTAACCCGCCTGTAGTAAAGCGAATGGAACGGTCATCTGCGGGTGGCCGTTTTCATGTCGGCTCGAACTTGCACCGGGGAAATTGTTCCAAAGTCGCCAAACAGGTTACTTTGTCTTGGATAACAACCCCATGAGTCGCCAGGCGACCTTCCTTTTTTGCGGCGAAAGGAGACGCACATGATGTTTCCGGCCTTGAAAGGCTTACCTTTGCATCGTGTGATGATGCGTACCGTGACCGAGTTTCTCGACGACGAGATGTCGACCTACGCCTCGGCACTGGCCTACCAGATGCTGTTTTCGCTGTTCCCCTTCATTCTCTTCCTGATCGCCCTGATCGGTTTCCTGCACCTGCCGGACTTCTTCTCCTGGCTGCGCCTGCAATCGGAGCTGGTGCTGCCGCCCCAGGCCTTGGAGCAGGTCAACCCGGTGATCGACCAGCTTCAGCAATCCAAGGGTGGCTTGTTGTCAGTGGGTATCGTCATTGCCTTGTGGACCGCTTCGGCGGGCGTGCGGCTGATGATGAGCGCGATGAACGCCGCCTACGACGTGGTGGAAGGCCGTCCGGCCTGGAAGCGCTTCCCCCTGTCGATTTTCTACACGGTCGGCATCGCCGGCATGCTGCTGGCCGCTGCGGCGCTGATGGTGCTCGGGCCGCAGGTGATGGGCTGGATCGCGGCCCAAGTCGGCCTGGAAGAGTTCATCGTCACGCTCTGGACGATCGTGCGCTGGCCGGTGATCGTGTTCTTGCTGATGGTGGCCGTGGCGCTGATCTATTACGTGATGCCCGACGTCAAGCAGGAGTTTCGCTTCATCACGCCGGGGTCGGTGCTGGCGGTGGTGGTGTGGATCATCGCTTCCCTGGGCTTCGCGTTTTACGTCAAGACCTTTGCCAACTACAACGCCATGTATGGCAGCATCGGCGCGATCATTGTGTTGTTGCTGTATTTCTATATTTCTTCGGCGGTGCTGTTGCTCGGCGCGGAAATGAATGCGGTGATCGAGCACATGTCCAGCGAGGGCAAGAACCCGGGTGAAAAGAGCGCGGGCGAGCACGAAAAACAGCATGTGTCGGGCCTGGGGCGCGACCATTCCATCCCTCAAACCCACCCTGACGAAGCCCGACCATGATCCGTGAAATCCTGAAAATGGGCGACGAACGCCTGCTGCGCATCGCCCCGCCGGTGCCCGCCGAAATGTTCGACAGCCCGGAATTGTGGCAATTGATCGACGACATGTTCCAGACCATGGAAAGTGTCGGCGGCGTCGGCCTGGCGGCGCCGCAGATCGGCATCGACCTGCAACTGGTGATCTTCGGCTTCGAGCACAGCGAGCGTTACCCCGACGCCGAGGCGGTGCCCCAGACCATCCTGATCAACCCACTTATCACCCCCCTGGGCCCGCAGATGGAAGAGGGCTTCGAAGGTTGCCTGTCGGTGCCGGGCTTGCGCGGTGCGGTCGAGCGCTACCAACACATCCGCTATGAAGGCTTCGATCCCAAGGGCGAGCCGATCGTGCGTTACGCGTCGGGCTTCCATGCGCGGGTGGTGCAGCATGAATGCGATCACCTGATCGGGCGCTTGTACCCGTCGCGCATCACTGATTTCAGCAAGTTCGGCTTTACCGAAGTGATGTTCCCGGACCTGGACCCCACCGCCGACGATTGATACCCACCCCTGAACCCTGTGGGAGCGAGCTTGCTCGCGATGGCGGTGTGTCAGCCGCCATTGATGCAGCTGACCTGACGCAATCGCGAGCAAGCTCGCTCCCACAATGGACTGCGTTGATTCAGGGTTTTGCAGGCTCCCACCCCATCGCAATCATCGGCTTGCTGCGGGCATACCGGCTCAGGCGTTCGGCCATCGCATAGGGCAGTTCAGGGTCGAAACTGAAACCACGCCGCTCATAAAAGCCGCGCAAGTCCGGGTGACAGAACAGCCACACCGGCTTGTCCACCCCGTTCACCGCTTCAGCGATCAATCGCGCGGCTATGCCCTGGACGCGGTACGCCGGGTCGACGAACAACCCCGTCAACCAATGCCCGCCCGACACTGGCCGCAAGCACAGGGCGGCGACGATCTCATCGCGCCGTGCCACCCACAGCTGCGCGTCACGCACTGCTTTCATCGAGGATTGGTGGGTGCGGTAAAACTTGTTCATCAGCGGCCAAAGCGATGCTTCGAGCGCTGCGTAATGGATTTCGGACATGGCGGGGTCGTGGCGCAGAAGGAGGAGGCGATTATAAAAGAACGCGAGTGCGGCGATAGGTGTATACCTGACTTCACATCCCGTATGACTGGAGTACGTATCATGGCCAAAGGCATGGATTCAAAAAAAGCGGCAAAGAAAAAACCGGCGAAGACTGCCGATGAAAAGCGCGCCGACAAGAAAACCAAGAAGGTGAACCTGTTCGGTCATTGAACCGGTACCGCCTTGGCGGGCCTCAGGTTGAGCTGGGGCGGTCACCCCAGCTCAAATGCTCTGCCCTGTGCCGAGGCTCAAAGCGAGGCGAGAAACATGTCCGTGGCCGCGGCTTTGTCGCCCGTGCGGCTCTCCTGGGCCTTTTCCACTTGGGCTATCGCTGACTTGTCCTGCATGCGCTGGGCAATCTCCTGGCTGACCGCCATCTGCTTCTCGGGCGGCATCGCCTCGAACTCTTCCTCGGTAATGCCCATTTCTTCGAGAATGCTGTCGCGCAGGCGCTCTTCGGGCGTCTTGCTCATGTAGTCCTTGAACTCTGCAGTGGCAGAGCCGCCGAGTGTCGTGGAAGCCACGGTCTGCAATTGCACGCGCGTCTTGGCGAACGCCTCATCCACCTTGTCGCTGATGGCGGTGGCGGCATTGACCTGTTGCGTGGCTCGCTGGGTGAAGGAATCCTGGACCTGGGCACTGCCCTGGCTGGCCTGGGCCTGGACGTTATCGCGCAACGCCTGCAACGCGGCGCTTTGCAGGCCGCTGGCGGCTTCGGCGGTGGGATCCTCGCCCGGGCGTTTGAGTGGCAAGACCATCGCTTGCTGTTTGGCACTGACCAACATGATGAACACCTGTAGGTAATGGCTGAGCGATGGGCAGGAGCAATTCCCATGCCGCCTTCGCAAGGCCCGTATTCCAAGGGGTGTGGACAAGCGCTCGGCGAGCGGGGCGGCCAACCCTTGCCGTCGGACGGCATGGATCGACCGCTTGAGCGTGGCGCCTCAGGTGCTTTCGCGAACCTTGAGCTCGAAACCCAGGTCCACCACCGGCTGCGCGATGCGGTTGCCGGCCATCAGTGTCAGCATCTGTTCGGCGGCGCGGCGACCGATGGCTTCCCGTGGGGTGCTGATGCTGCTCAGGCGCGGCACCATATGGGCCGAGGCGGGCAGGTCGTTGAAGCCCAGCACCGAGACCTGCTCGGGGATCTTGATGCCGCAGCGCAATGCTTCGAACAGGGCGCCGTGGGCCAGGTCGTCGTTGCCGAAGAAGATCGCATCGACGTCCGGGTGGCTGCCGAGCAATTGCAGGAACAATTCCCCGCCCAGGCCCACCGAGGATGGACGCGGGGTCAGCAGTTCCAGGTCCGGGTCATACAAACCGGCTTGTTGCAGGGCGCGGCGAAAGCCTTCACCGCGCAGCAGGGTGCGCTGGTCCAGTTGCGCGCCGATGTAGGCCAGGCGCTTGCGGCCCTTGGAAATCAAGTGCTCGGCCGCCGTTTCGCCAGCCTTGAGCTGGGAAAAACCGACGCAATTGAGCCCGGCGCCGGGGTCCAGTTCCATCATGTACACGCATGGGATATTGCTGGCCTCGATCATGCGGCGGGCGCTTTCGGTGCGGTCGAAACCGGTCAGCAGCAACCCCCGAGGCTGATAGGCCATGTAGTTGCGCAACAGGTCTTCTTCCTCGTCCCGGGAGTAGTGGTAGTTGCCGATCACCACTTCAAAGCCCTTGGGCCGCAGCACCCGATGGATGGCTTCCAGGGTGTCGATGAACAACAGGTTGGACAACGACGGCACCAGCACCACCACCGAATGGCTCTGGGCCGAAGCCAGGGCGCGGGCGGCGGGATTGACGACGTAGTTGAGTTCCACGGCGGCCTGGCGGACTTTTTCCACCAGTTCCGAGGCGACGGTGCTGACGCCACGCAGGGCACGGGAGGCGGTGATAGGGCTGACACCGGCCAGGCGTGCGACTTCGTTGAGCGTGGGGCGACCGGTGGTGCGAGTATTCTTATCGTTTTTAGGGACGGTCATCAGGGCGGCTTGCCAAACAAAAATCAAGGTACTAAGGTAGCGCTGTCTCGACGCCGCTGCAAATGCGTGAGCGGGGGTTGCCTGATCCCTCGTCCGTGGGTGTCGTGAACGAACATGCTGCAACCACAAAAATGACAAGAAGGCGTCGGCAACTTCTGCTTTTGCTGCGGTGTCATAACTGGCAAAGGTAGCGCTGTCTGCGCGCTGAGGTGTTACATGAACAATCCCATCTCCGCCCTGGTCATCATGGGCGTTGCCGGTTGCGGCAAAACGTGCGTCAGCCAGGCCCTGTGCCAGTTGAGCGGCGCCACCGCCATCGAAGGCGACACGTTCCACCCCGCGGCCAACATCCAGAAGATGAGTGCCGGTATCCCTTTGAACGACGACGACCGTGCCGGCTGGCTCGACAGCCTGTGCGACGAGTTGCGCCGTGTCGACGCCACGGGCGAGCGTCCGGTGCTGACCTGCTCGGCCCTCAAGCACAGTTATCGTGAGCGTCTGCGCAGCGCCTTGCCCGGCCTGGGCTTCGTATTCCTTGAATTGACCCCTGAAGTGGCCGCTGACCGCGTTTCCCATCGTCCCGGCCATTTCATGCCGTCGACCCTGATCGACAGCCAGTTCGCCACCCTTGAATCCCCTGTCGGCGAGCCCCTGACCCTGGCTCTGGACGCGTCCAGCCACAGCGTTGACGAACTGGCACAGCAGGCTTACGTCTGGTGGTTGGCCCACGGTTTGAAGCTGGCCAGCTGAGTTTCAAAAATTTGCGTCAGAAAGATAGCGCTGTCCCGACGACTCATAAATAACTGCTTCAATAACAACAACAAATCAGGAGACACCTCCCATGTTCGGCATGTCCCACGAGACGTTCCTACTGCTTGATGCAGTGGTCACGGTGATCGGACTCATCGTCCTCATCACCAAGTTCAAATTCCACCCGTTCATTGCGCTGACCATCGCCGCCGCGTTCCTCGGCCTGACGTCGGGTATGCCGACCGGCACCATCATCAAGGCGTTCCAGGACGGCTTCGGTGGCGTGCTGGGCTTTGTCGGCATCATCCTGGCGCTGGGCACGATGCTCGGCAAAATGATGGCCGAGTCGGGCGGGGCCGATCAGATCGCCCAGACCCTGATCCGCGCCTTCGGCAAGGACAAGGTGCAGTGGGCGATGATGTTCGCCGCCTTCCTGGTGGGCATCCCGCTGTTCTTCGAAATCGGCTTCGTGCTGCTGATCCCGCTGGTGTTCATCGTCGCGCGCCGCACCGGCGTGTCGATCATCAAGATCGGTATCCCACTGCTGGCCGGTCTTTCCGCGGTCCACGGCCTGGTGCCGCCGCACCCGGGGCCGTTGCTGGCGATTGGCATATTTGGCGCTGACATCGGCAAGACCATTCTCTATGGCCTGATCGTCGCGCTGCCGACCGCCATCATTGCCGGCCCGATCTTCGGTACGTTCATTGCCAAGCACATCCCCGGCCATCCGAACCAGGAGCTGGTGGACCAACTGGCCCGCGAGACGAGCGCCGCCGAGCTGCCAAGCTTCAGCATCACCCTGATCACCGTGCTGTCGCCGGTGTTCCTGATGCTGCTCAAGACCTTCGCTGACGTGGCGCTGCCGGACGGCAACCTCTTCCGTGCCTGGATGGACATGATCGGCCACCCGATCTCGGCTTTGCTGCTGGCGTTGTTGCTGTCGCTGTACACCTTCGGCTACAAGCAGGGCATCGGTTCCAGCCAGATGCTCAAATGGCTGGACGCCAGCCTTGCGCCGACCGCCGCGATCATCCTGATCATCGGTGCCGGTGGTGGCTTCAAGCAGATGCTGGTCACCAGCGGCGTGGGCGATGTGATCGGTCACATGGCGGTGAGTGCGCAGATCTCGCCGATCCTGCTGGCTTGGCTGGTGGCCGCCGTGATCCGTATCGCCACAGGTTCGGCGACGGTGGCGACCATTACCGGTGCCGGTATCGTGGTGCCGGTGGTGGGGATGATGCCGGGTGTGAACCGTGAGCTGCTGGTGCTGGCGACCGGTGCCGGTTCGTTGATCCTGTCCCACGTCAACGATGCGGGTTTCTGGCTGGTCAAGCAGTACTTCAACATGACCGTGGCCGAGACCTTCAAGACCTGGACCGCGATGGAAACCATCCTGTCGGTGGTGGGGTTGATCTTTATCCTGCTGCTGTCGCTGGTGGTCTAACCGACAACACTGTAGTCAATGTGGGAGCGGGCTTGCTCGCGAAGGCGGACTGACAGTCAACAAATAGGTTGAATGTTATATCGCCTTCGCGAGCAAGCCCGCTCCCACACTGGTTTCTGGTGATCAACAAATCCAGGGAAATACCCACATTGGGTTTTTGTCTCAGCCGTTGGTTTTGTGAACCAACCCATCCGCCCTGAACATCCCACGGATCCCACGCACCGCCTGGCGAATCCGGTCCTGGTTCTCGATCAGCGCAAAGCGCACGTGATCATCCCCATACTCCCCGAATCCCACCCCCGGCGAGACGCAGACCTTGGCTTCGGCCAGCAGCTTCTTGGCAAACTCCAACGAACCCAGGTGCGCATAGGCCTCGGGAATCTTGGCCCAGACGTACATCGACGCCTTGGGGTTTTCCACCTTCCAGCCCAGCTCATGCAGGCCCTTGACCAGCACGTTGCGGCGCTGGCGGTACTGCTCGGCGATGTCGCGCACGCATTGCTGGTCGCCTTCGAGGGCGGCGATGGCGGCCACTTGCAGCGGCGTGAAGGTGCCGTAGTCGTGGTAGCTCTTGATCCGCGCCAGGGCGTTGACCAGTTCCGGGTTGCCCACCATGAACCCGATGCGCCAGCCGGCCATGTTGTAGCTCTTGGACAGGGTGAAGAACTCCACCGCGATGTCTTTCGCCCCCGGCACTTGCATGATCGACGGGGCTTTCCAGCCGTCGTACACGATGTCGGCGTAGGCGAGGTCGTGGATCACCAGCACGTCGTACTGCTTGGCCAGGGCGATGACCCGCTCGAAGAAGTCCAGCTCCACGCACTGGGCGGTGGGGTTGGATGGGAAGCCGAGGATCATCATCTTCGGCTTGGGGATCGAGCCGCGAATGGCCCGTTCCAGTTCGTCGAAGAAATCCACCCCTGGCACCAACGGCACCGAGCGCACCTGGGCGCCGGCGATCACCGCACCGTAGATGTGGATCGGATAGCTGGGGTTGGGCACCAGCACCGTGTCGCCCTGGTCCAGGGTGGCCAGCATCAGGTGGGCCAGGCCTTCCTTGGAACCGATGGTGACAATGGCTTCGGTTTCCGGGTCGATGTCCACCTCATAGCGGTCCTTGTACCAGCGCGAAATGGCGCGGCGCAGGCGCGGGATGCCTTTGGAGGTGGAATAACCGTGGGTGTCTTCACGCTGGGCGACGGTGACCAGTTTTTCCACGATGTGTGGAGGCGTGGCGCCGTCGGGATTACCCATGCTCAAGTCGATGATGTCTTCGCCGCGCCGACGCGCAGCCATCTTCAGCTCGGCAGTGATATTGAATACATACGGGGGGAGTCGATCGATGCGCGCAAAGCGGCGCGGCGAACCTTGTTCGGCCATTGTTGCCTCGAGATACGTGAGCGCCCGGAACCGTCCGAGCGACGTTGGCCACTGCGGTGGCCTGCGGCGCAAGATAATCGGGCGGATGTCGGATTGTCCAGTAGCCGCGGCGAACTATTTTCGACGACACTGTCGCCCTGGCCGCGGCGCCATCGATGGTCGCAGCGGCTTGTTGAACCTGTCTCACCCAATCCTGATGGAACGAATGATGGAATTTTCCAGCGGCTTCCTGCTGAGCCTTTCGCTGTGCCTGGACATTGGCGTGGCCAATATCGCGATGATCACCCTGGCGATGCAGCGCGGCTATTTCCAGGGGTTCGCCCTGGGCCTGGGCACCTGCGTGGGCGATCTGATCTACGCCGTCCTGGCCTTGGCCGGCATGACCGTGCTGCTGCAATACGAAGCGGTGCGCTGGGTGCTGTGGGTCGGCGGCTCGGTGCTGTTGCTGTACTTCGCGGCCAAGATGATCCACTCGGCGATCTATCACAGCGCTGTATTGGCCGAGGCCGGTGAAGTGCAGGGCAACTCTTCGCGCCAGGAGTTCTTGCGCGGGATTTTCCTGGCCATGTCATCGCCCAGTGCCATTCTCTGGTTCGCGGCGGTGGGCGGTACGCTGATTGCCCGTTCGGGCGGCGGAACCTTGCTCAGCTCGGCGCTGTTTCTCAGTGGTTTTCTCTGCGCCGGGCTGCTGTGGTGCGCAGCCTTGTGCCTGGCGGCGACCCAGGGTGGCAAACTGTTGGGGGATAAATTGTTGCGTTATTCCTATTGGGCATCCGCCGCGATCTTCTGTTATTTCGCGGTGTACGTGATTGTTTCTGGCTACAACGAGTTTGTAGGAAGCGCCGTCACCGCGGCCCTGCCTGGCATCTGACAAGCGAAACGGCCCTGGCAATCACGGTTTGGCTTCTATACTGCCAAGCCCGACTTCACGTTTTGCTGGAGTGTTGCCGCATGGAAAAGCCCGAACGCGATTACACAGCCGTGCCACGCTTTGAACAGGGACGTTTTCAGCTTATCGCCGGCTTTGGTGCTCGGTTTACCCAGGACACCGCCCAAGACATCCCTTTGCTCTGGGAAAAGTTCCTGCCCTGGCTCGGTAAGGTGCCAGGGCAGAAAGATGAAGTGACCTACGGTGTGTGTTGCAACCCGGACGGGAAGGGTGGGTTCGAATACATCGCCGGCGTGGAAATCAGCCGGCTCGACGATTTGCCGGAGCAATATCGCTGGATCGAAATCCAGCCAGGCCATTACGCGGTCTTCGAACACAAAGGGCCATTGAAAAAACTGCCGGATACGTTCCAATACATCTGGAAAGAGTGGCTGCCCCATTCCGGTTACGAAGCGGCGGATCAGCCTGAATTCGAGCGCTACAGTGAAGACTTCAACCCCAGAACCGGCCAAGGCACCCTGGAGATCTGGATCCCGCTCAAGCCAAGCTGATCGGGCAGTCCCCTGTGGGAGCGAGCTTGCTCGCGATAGCGTCAGGTCAGCTACTTTGATGTTGACTGAAACACCGCTATCGCGAGCAAGCTCGCTCCCACATTCGGCGCCTATCGATCGTTGATTCTGTTTGTCAGAACACCAACCCCATCCGCCGCTCATAACCGATGCGGCCCTTGTAGGCTTCGCCACTGTCGACCCAGCCCAGGCGGGCGTACAGGCCAATGGCCGAAACGTTATCGGGATCGACCGAGAGCTCCAATCCGTGGATGTCCGGCCAAGCGGCTCGTGCCACGGCGGGCAGCGCCTGCAGGCAGGCCTTGCCATACCCTTTGCCCTGGGCCCGGTGGTCGACTTGCAAGGCATGCAGGGTGGCGCTGTGTTCGTTGGCCCAGGCCGGCAGTACCGGCGGGCGCTTGAGCAGCAGAAAAGCCACTGGCACGTCCCCAGCCAATAGCGCAAAGCCTTTGACCCCCGGGCCGGGCCGGGACAGCAGCATGTGCAGGGCGCCATGGATATCGCCGGCGAACTTGATCTGTTCGGGGTGGAGTTCGATGGCGCTGATCTGTTCGCGTTGCAGCGCAGTCAGGTCTTCGTAGGGGACGAGTCGAGCGGTCACAGAAACGTCCAACGTTTGCCGGCAGGATAGGACTTGGATTCTAGCGAATTTTCTCTTTGAATTATTTTTGTTGGATTGTCGATTCGCTGTTTCTCCAAACGACAAAGGGTGTCTTCAACAAAAAACTGCGGAGAATCACCATGAATACCCAAGCCACTGAAACCCAGATCCAGGCCTTGATCGACACCTACCGCCAGGCCGTCATGGCCAAGGACGTCGAAAAAGTCATGGCGCTCTATGACGAGAGCATTGTCTCGTTCGATGCCATCCAGGCCCTGCAATTCAAGGGCAAGACCGCTTACCGGGCCCATTGGCAAGCGTGTATGGAAATGTGCCCCGGTCCGCACAAGTTCGACTTTCATCAGGTCAAGATTACCCCGGCCGACAACATCGCCTTCGCCCACTGGCTGGCCTATTGCGGCGGCACCAACGAGAAAGGCGAGGAACAGGCCTGCTGGATGCGTGTGACGGCCTGTTACCAGCGTGTAGCCGGACAATGGCGGATCGTCCATGAACATTGGTCCGCTCCGTTCGACCCGATGGCCGGGACGGCGCTGTTCGACCTGCAACCCTGATCGTCGGTTTTTTCGCCGAGCGTCATTCTGCCGTCCATAGTTGATCTGTCCGAACACGGAGCCTTCCATGAAGTACCTATGCCTGGTGTATAGCAACGAACAGACGCTGCACAACTCGCCCGACAGCCCGGAGGACGCCGAATGCATGGCCTATGCCGAATCGATCCAGGGCAGTGGGCGCATGCTGGCCGCCGAAGCCCTGGAGTCGGTACAAACCGCCACCACGGTGCGCATGCGTGGCGGCAAGCTGTCGATCACCGACGGCCCGTTCGCCGAAACCAAGGAGCAACTGGCGGGCTTTTACCTGATCGACGCCAAGGACCTCAACGAAGCCATCCAGATCGCCGGCAATATCCCGGCGGCCCGGGTCGGCTGCGTTGAAGTGCGACCGGTACGCCAACTGAACCCCTGAACAACAATCACAAACAGGATTTCATTCATGAACCTCACAGCTGCCCCTTACGCGTTATCCATCAGCCGGGTAATCGATCGCCAGGCACAGGACGCCATGGGTTTCCCTGAGGGTTGGGGCCAGAGCCTGGGCCGGCTTGAGACACTGGTTACCCAAGGCATGCCCGACTGATGTCGGTCGAAACGGTCAAGGCGCGGGTCGAGCAGGTTTATCGGCAAGACTCGCGGCGGATCCTGGCGACGCTGATTCGCCTGCTGGGTGACTTCGATCTGGCGGAAGAGGCTTTGCACGAGGCCTTTTTCATTGCGGTCGAGCGCTGGCAGCGCGACGGTGTGCCGGACAACCCACGGGCCTGGCTGGTGTCTGCCGGGCGCTTCAAGGCCATCGACAGTTTGCGCCGGCGCGCGCGTTTCGCCGCGTCCCAACCGTTGTTGATCGCTCAACTCGAAGCGCTGGAGCAGGATCCGTGGAGTGACGAAGACGTGGAAGACGATCGCCTGCGGCTGATTTTTACCTGTTGCCACCCGGCCCTGGCGGCGGATGCCCAGGTGCCCCTGACGCTACGGGAAGTCTGCGACCTGACCACCGAGCAAATCGCCCGGGCGTTCCTCGCCGCCCCGGCGGCCATTGCCCAGCGCATCGTGCGGGCCAAGGCGAAAATCCGCGATGCCAGGATCCCCTATCAGGTGCCGTCCCGCTCGGAACTGCCGGAGCGGCTGGACAGCGTTCTGCGGGTGATCTACCTGGTGTTCAACGAAGGGTATTCGGCCTCGATGGGCGCCGAGCTGACTCGCGAAGACCTGACGCGCGAAGCCATCCGTCTCGGGCGTCTGCTGATGGAGTTGCTGCCCGAGGCCGAGGTCATGGGGTTGCTGGCGTTGATGCTGCTGCACGAATCCCGGCGCCCGGCGCGAACGTCGTCGACCGGTGAACTGATTCTGCTGGATGAGCAGGTGCGATCCTTATGGGATGCCGAGCTGATCGCCGAGGGCTGTGCGTGGGTGGAAGCCGCGTTGAAAACCCGACGGTTCGGGCCGTACTGCCTGCAAGCGGCGATTGCGGCGGTGCATGCCGAAGCGCCGACGGCTGAGCAGACCGATTGGCCGCAGATCGTCGGGCTTTATGATGTGCTGCTGCGGGCCGTGCCGTCGCCGGTGATCGAACTCAACCGCGCCGCTGCCCTGGCCAAGCGTGACGGACCGGAAGTCGGCTTGCGCCTGGTCGAGGCGATCCTGGAGCGTGGGGAATTACTCGACTATCACCTGGCCTATTCGGCGCAGGCGGAATTCTGTCGTCAACTGGGACGAGTGGACGAGGCGAGGGCGGCGTACCGCCGCGCGCTCGAACTGACGCAGCAGTTGCCGGAACGGCGGTTTATCGAAGGACGGCTTGCCGGGTTGCAGCCATGAACCACAGTGACGCCCCTTGTGGGAGCGAGCTCGCGATAGCGGAAGGATTAGACACATCAAATGTCGACTGATATGCCCCCATCGCGAGCAAGCTCGCTCCCACAAGGGCAGTGATGACTGATCTCGCATTTTTGAAACACCAGAAACCACTGTGGGAGCGAGCTTGCTCGCGATGGCGGTAGACCAGCCAACATCAATATCGACTGATAGACCCCTATCGCGAGCAAGCTCGCTCCCACAGGTTTTGTGGCTTGGCTGGCTGCGTTGACCCGCAGCCAGCCGGCGTTGATCAGAACTCGTGATCAGCGTTATCCGGGTTCAGGTCGCTGATGCCCAGTTTGCCCGCAGCCTGTTCGATCGAGCCGGTCTGCTTGACCAGCGCGGCGATGGCGTCGCGCACGATCTGGTTACCGGCAGTGTTGCCGGCGGCGATCAACTGGTCGTAGTGCTCACCCTTGTTGGCGTGATCGACCATGACCTTGATCTTGGCCTCGGTGTCGGCCAGGTCGGCCTTGAGCGCGGTGTCCGCGGCCGGGTCGGCCTTGGCGACCAGGGACGACAGGCTGGCGCCGGTCATCTTGGTGCCGTCGACCCGGGTGTATTCGCCCAGGTACACGTTACGCACGCCCTTGGCATCGTAGAAATGCGAGTTGTGGGTGTTGTCGCTGAAGCAATCCTGTTCGTCTTCCGGCGAGTTGGCTTCCAGGGACACCTTCATACGCTCGCCCGCCAGTTCACCCAGGGACAGGCTGCCCATGCCGAACAACATCTTGCGCAGGCCGCTTTCGGCCGGCTCGGCTTCCAGGGTGGCGCGGTAGTTGTCGGTCACGTTCGGCTTCCAGTTACCGACCATTTCCTGCAGGTCATTGACCAGCAGTTGGGTCACGGACTTGAGGTAGGCACGACGACGGTCGTTGTGGCCGCCAGTGGCACCGGCGCCTTCCAGGTAATCCGAAGCGGGGCGATTGCCGGCGCCCGGGCCGGTGCCGTTGAGGTCCTGGCCCCACAGCAGGAATTCGATGGCGTGGTAGCCGGTGGCGACGTTGGCCTCGGAACCGCCCAACTCGTTCAGGCTGGCGAGTTTTTCCGGGGTGATGTCCTTGACGTCGACCTTGTCTTCGCCAACCTGGACTTCGGTATTGGCGATGATGTTGGCGGTGGCGCCCGGGTTACCCAAGGCGTGCTCGTAGGATTTGTCGACGTAGTCGATCAGGCCTTCGTCCAGGGGCCAGGCGTTCACCTGGCCTTCCCAGTCGTCGATGATGGTGTTGCCGAAGCGGAACACTTCGCTTTGCAGGTACGGTACGCGTGCGGCGACCCAGGCAGCCTTGGCGGCTTTCAAGGTATCGGCGTTCGGCTTGGCCAGGAACGCGTCGACGGCGGTTTGCAGGGTCTTCGCAGTGGATTCGGCATCGCTGTAGACGGCATAGACGATGTCGGCATAGTGCGCGACAACGGCCTTGGCGGCGGCTTCGTCGACTTTGCCGGCAGCAGCAGGGGCGACCGGTGCCGAGGTGCTGGCGGCCGGCGTTGGCGCTTGCGGCGCGGCGGCCTTGTCTTTGCCTTCGCCGCAACCGGCGAGGGAAATAGCGATGGCCAGCAGACTGGCGGTAGCCAGGGGCATACGAATCATGGCGAACATCCTGCTTCGGTGATGGATGGGACAGGCGCGAGGGTGCGCAAAACTGCGACATAATGCGAAAGATTTGCATTATGTGTAAAGGGTTATGCTTGTAAATATTTCTTATTTAATGAAGGGATCGGCAGCGTCTGTAGGAGCTGCCAAGCGAAGCGAGGCTGCGATCTTTCCACGGCCAATTGAGTCTGGAGCGAAAGATCAAAAGATCGCAGGCTTCGCCAGCTCCTACAGGACGTGGCAGAAGAGAGGAGTCAGAGGATGGACACCTTGCTGCGCTCGGCCTGCTTCAGGTAAAGGCCCAATTCCCGTGCCGGCAGTGGTTTGCTGTAGTAGTAGCCCTGACCTTCGTGGCAGCCCTCGGCGATGATGTAGGCTTCCTGCTCGACCGTCTCGACGCCCTCGGCAATGACCTGCATCCCCAGGCTCTTGCCCAATTGGATGATGGCCCGGACGATGGTTGCGTCGTCTTCATCGTCGAGCAGGTCCTGGACGAAGCTCTTGTCGATCTTGATCTTGTCCAGCGGCAGGCTCTTGAGGTAGCTCAGGGACGAATAGCCGGTGCCGAAGTCATCGATGGCAATCAGCGCCCCGGAGCGACGCAGGCTCAGCAAGTGCTGGGCCGCGGTGGTGATGTCTTCCATCAGGCCGGTCTCGGTGACCTCCAGCTCCAGGCTGCGCGGCGGCAGCCGGTACATCTGCAGGAGATTGTTCACCACCCGTGGCAGTTCGGCGTGGTGCAATTGCACTGTCGACAGGTTGACCGCCATGCGCAGGTCGAGGAAACCCTGGTCGTGCCATTCGCGCAATTGCCTGCACGCCTGGTCCAGCACCCATTCACCAATGGCGATGATGGTGCCGTTCTGCTCGGCCAGGGGAATGAACAGGTCCGGCGGCACCAGGCCGTGCTCGGGATGGTGCCAGCGGATCAGGGCTTCAGTGCCCACCACCCGCAGGTCGCGGTAGCTGATCTGTGGCTGGTACACCAGGGTGAACTGCTCGCGGGCCAGGGCCTCGCGCAGGTCTTTTTCCAGTTCACGACGGCGGCGCATCTCGCTGTCGACGCTGGCAATGTAGAACTGATAGCGATTGCGCGAGCGGCTCTTGGCCAGGGTCATGGTCTGCTCGGCTTTCTGCAACAGTTTCTCGGTGCTGTCGCCGTCTTCGGGGAAGAGGGTGATGCCGATGGTGGCCCGTAGGCGGATTTGCTGATCGTCGATGGCGAACGGCGCTTCCAGGTCATCGAGGATGCTCTGGGCCAGTTCGGCGGCCTCGTAAGGCTGTTCGATGTCGGCCTGGACCAGGGCGAACTGGTCGCCCCCCAGCCGCGCCAGTGCGCCGAGCCGCCCACTGTGGGCCCGCAGGCGATCGGCCAGGGCCAGCAGCAACTGATCGCCGGTCTGATAGCTGAACTGTTCGTTGATGCCCTTGAAATCATCCAGCCCTACACACAACACCGCCACCCGACGTTGCAGGCGTCCGGCGTCCACCAGGATCTTGTCCAGTTGCTGTTGAAGTTGCTGGCGGTTGGGCAGCCCGGTGAGGAAGTCGTACTGGGCCATTCGCAGCAGGCTGTTTTCCGCTTCGTGGCGCAGGTGCGTGTTGCGCTCGATGGATTCGAGCAGTTGGTTGGCCGTGTTGATCCACAGGCCCAGTTCGTTTTGCTCGTGGCCGCGCAACTGCGGGATCTTGTGCGCACTGGGGCGATCGGGGTTGATTTCGGTCAGGTGTTCGATGATCCGCGACAACGGCTTGGTCAGTAGCCAGTGATAGACCAGGTACAGCACCAGGCCCATGGCCAGGGCCCGCAGCATTCCGGAGATGAAGATGATCACCGAGCTGACGATGAAACCTTCGCCGTAGGTGGCCGTGTCGAGGGTAATGCTCAGGTCGCCGTAATATTCGCTGTAGGGGCCACGTCCCACCAGCTGCGTGGTGAAGGTGCGCTCCTTGCCCAGGATCAGGTCGGTCAGCCAGCGGCTTTCGGAGTGCTGCAAGGGGCGGGTTTTTTCGGCGAGCATGGTTTCGCGGGGATGGCCGATGGAGGCCATGCGCACGGCTTCGTCCTGGAACAGGCCTTCGATCACTTGCATGCCCATTTCCCGGTCCAGGCTGTAGACGGCCTGGGTCGATGGATCGCGGAACATGTCGAGGATACGCTGGGCGTCACTGGCGACGGCCTGGTTGGTTTTGTAGGCATCGAACACGATCTGGGCGCAGCTCAAGACCATGCCAACGATCAATGCCGAAAGGAGCACGACCCGGAGCAACTTCACAGACAAGCTGTTCTTGAGTTCCAGCTTCAAAGAGTGGTTCCTTGTTCCGTGCGGGTAGCGTCAAGTTGCCATGAGTATTGGCAATCCTGTGATGTCAGTCAAAGGGACAATCAAACACAAGGGTTTTCGCTTGAAACCTGACCGATATACGTTCTTTCCAGAGTGATTGCTCTACGACCATTGTGTCGGTTGAAAGGCACCGCAACTTGAGGCCCGTCGGGATTTTTTCTTGGATTCCAGACACGAGGTATTTGCCTGGCGATCAATTTTGTCGCGCAAAAAAAACCCGGCACGGCGCCGGGTTTCCTTTGTCTGGCATCGAGCTTAGGCAGTAAAGGCTTTGCCTTCGAACTGCTCGGCGACGAATTTCCAGTTGACCAGGTTCCAGAACGCTTCGACGTATTTCGGACGAACGTTGCGGTAGTCAATGTAGTAGGCGTGTTCCCACACGTCGCAGGTCAGCAGCGGGGTGTCGCCGCTGGTCAGCGGGTTGCCGGCGCCGATGGTGCTGGCCAGGGCCAGGGAGCCGTCAGCCTTTTTCACCAGCCAGCCCCAGCCGGAACCGAAGGTGCCGATGGATGTCTTGCTGAATTCTTCCTTGAACTTGTCGAACGAACCGAATGCCTTGTTGATGGCTTCAGCCAGGGCGCCGGTTGGTTGACCGCCGGCGTTTGGCGCCAGGCAGTTCCAGTAGAAGGTGTGGTTCCAGACCTGAGCGGCGTTGTTGAAGATACCGCCCGAGGAAGTCTTGACGATTTCTTCCAGGGTCTTGCCTTCGAACTCGGTGCCAGGCACCAGGTTGTTCAGGTTCACGACGTAGGTGTTGTGGTGCTTGTCGTGGTGGTATTCCAGTGTTTCTTTGGAAATGTGTGGCGCCAGTGCGTCGTGTGGATAGGGCAGCGGCGGCAATTCGAAAGCCATGGTGATTCTCCTAATCAGGTCAGTTGCGGTGAGCGCAAGGCCGATCACGGGCGGCCAGACTAGCGCCGGGGAGTTTGTACTCTTTGCGGCGCAGGAGTCGGATCATAGCACCGGGGGTGCGGCATAACCACGCAACAACTGTGTGGAATAGAGGTTCCAGAGCGGTTTGGAATAATCAGCCGGCGACAATCAATTGCATCGCCACGGTAAACATCATCACCGCCACCAACAGGTCCAGGATCCGCCAGGTGCTTGGACGGGCCAGCCAGGGAGCCAGCCATGCGGCGCCGATGGCCAGGGTGAGGAACCACAGCAGCGAGGCACTGGCCGCGCCCACCACATAGGCGCCGGGCACGCTCTGCTGGGCTCCGAGGGAACCGATCAGCAGCACGGTGTCGAGGTAGACGTGGGGGTTGAGCAGCGTCACCGCCAGCGCGCTGAGCAAGACTGCCCGCAGCGAGCGCACAGCCTGGTTCTCGCCCTGTTGCAGACTCTGCTTCGAACAGGCCCGGCGCAAGGCCAGGCTGCCGTACCAGAGCAGGAACGCCGCGCCGCCCCAACGGGCAATCGACAGCAGTAACGGACTCTGGGCGAGCAAGGTCGCCAAGCCGAACACCCCGGCGGCGACCAACAGGGCGTCGCAGACGATGCACAGCGCCGCGACCGGCAAGTGGTGCTCGCGGCGCAGGCTCTGGGCCAGCACGAATGCGTTCTGGGCGCCGATGGCCATGATCAGCCCGAGGGCCACCAAGAGCCCGTTCACATAGCTTTGCCACATCGTTTTATCCCCGGTCAGTTGATGAATTGCTGGCCATTCTCCTGTGGCGAGTTGTATAAGAAAAACCAATATTGCTGATTGCTCATTAGGAAAACTGATGTTCGATTACAAATTGCTCTCTGCCCTGGCCGCCGTGGTCGAGCAGGCCGGTTTCGAGCGCGCGGCCCAAGTGCTGGGTTTGTCGCAATCGGCCATTTCCCAACGGATCAAGCTGCTGGAGGCGCGTGTCGGGCAGCCCGTTCTGGTGCGTGCCACACCGCCAGCGCCCACGGAAATCGGCCGTCGGTTGCTCAACCACGTGCAACAGGTGCGGTTGCTCGAGCGCGACCTGCAGAGCCTGGTGCCGGCGCTGGATGAAGAGGGGCTGCCGGAGCGTCTGCGCATCGCCTTGAACGCCGACAGCCTGGCAACCTGGTGGGCTGCTGCCGTGGGAGATTTCTGCGCCGACCATCACCTGTTGCTCGACCTGGTGGTAGAAGACCAGACCGTGGGCCTCAAACGCATGCGCGCCGGTGAAGTGGCGGCCTGTGTCTGCGCCAGCGAACGCCCGGTGGCGGGGGCTCGCAGCGTGTTGCTGGGGGCGATGCGCTACCGGGCGTTGGCCAGCCCGGCCTTCATCGCCCGGCACTTTCCCGACGGCGTGCGGGCCGATCAACTGGCTCGCACGCCGGCATTGGTGTTTGGCCCGGATGATTTCCTGCAGCATCGCTACCTTGCGTCCGTGGGCGTGGAGGGCGGTTTCGAGCATCATTTATGCCCCTCCTCCGAGGGCTTCATCCGTCTTGCCGAGGTGGGGTTGGGCTGGGGGCTGGTGCCAGAGCTGCAAGTGCGCGAACAGCTGGAACGAGGCGTGCTGGTGGAATTGTTGGCAGATAAACCGATCGATGTGCCGCTGTACTGGCATCATTGGCGCAATGGTGGGCAGTTGCTCGGCTTATTGACTGAGCGATTGATCGCAGCGGCAAGCAGCACGCTGCAAGCGGTAAGTGAAAAGCGCTTGGCTTGAAGCTTGTGGCTTGTAGCTCGAATCTGATTTTTTAGGAGCATGCATGAAGATTTTGGTCACCGGCGCAAGCGGCTTCATTGGCGGGCGCTTTGCGCGTTTCGCCCTGGAGCAGGGCCTGGATGTACGGGTCAACGGTCGCCGGGCCGAGAGCGTGGAACATCTGGTGCGTCGCGGTGCGCAGTTCGTCCAAGGCGACCTGAACGACCCTCTGCTGGCCCGCGACCTGTGCCTGGATGTCGAGGCCGTGGTGCATTGCGCCGGCTCCGTGGGGCTGTGGGGCCGCTACCAGGACTTCCACCAGGGCAATGTCCAAGTCACGGAAAATGTCGTCGAAGCCTGTCTCAAGCAGAAGGTGCGCCGCCTGGTTCATCTGTCCTCGCCGTCCATTTACTTCGACGGCCGTGACCACCTCGGGCTGACCGAAGAACAGGTGCCCAAGCGCTTCAAGCACCCTTACGCCGCGACCAAGTACCTGGCCGAGCAGAAAGTCTTCGGCGCCCAGGAGTTCGGCCTCGAAGTGCTGGCCCTGCGCCCGCGTTTCGTGACCGGTGCCGGTGACATGAGCATTTTCCCGCGCCTGCTGAAAATGCAGCGCAAGGGACGACTGGCCATTGTCGGCAACGGGTTGAACAAGGTGGACTTCACCAGTGTGCAGAACCTCAACGAAGCGTTGCTCAGCAGTCTGCTGGCCACCGATTCAGCCCTGGGCAAGGCCTACAACATCAGCAACGGTGCACCGGTCCCGCTGTGGGACGTGGTCAACTATGTGATGCGCCAGATGGAAGTCCCACAGGTCCGACGTTATCGCTCCTACGGCTTGGCTTACAGCGTCGCGGCCCTGAATGAAGGATTCTGCAAGTTGTGGCCAGGCCGCCCCGAACCGACGCTGTCGCGCCTGGGCATGCAGGTCATGAACAAAAATTTCACCTTGGATATCAGTCGCGCCCGGCATTATCTCGATTACGATCCGCAGGTCAGCCTGTGGACCGCCCTCGATGAATTTTGCGCCTGGTGGGGTGTCCAAACAGCCCGCTGATCGGCCCATCATGAACCGAGTGCCAGGTTCGGGGTCAATCGGTGCGGCGGGCGAGAGGGTTATACTCGCCGCATCAAGCCATTATCGGTTTCCCAAAGGTCGAACCATGCCCATGCGTAACGATGCCAACGACGACTTCGATGATGTACCGAGCCTGCGGATGCGGGCCGACATTCCCGATGACGATGATTTCATGCCCAGCCGCCAGCCCCACGTGCAAGCGCGCCCGGCGCCCGTTGCCGCGGCCAAGGTCAAGGGGGCCAGCACCGGGCCACTGTGGGCGTTGGTCGGCGCGCTGCTGTGTGCATTCGGTTTTCTGGCCTGGTGGAGCTTCCAGCAGATTTCCCTGATGGAGCAGCAACTGGTGGCGACCCAGGAAAGCTTCGCCCGGATCAGTGAGGATGCGGCGGGGCGCTTGCAGGACATTTCCGGCAAGGTGGTCGCCGGGCAGTCCAACGTCATGAGCGACAGTGAGGCTTTGAAGCTGCAGATCAAACAGTTGGACACCAAGCTGCAGGAACAGGGGCGGCAGTTCGACGGCAAGCTGCAGGAGCAGTACAAACTACAGCAGGCCACGTTCGGCCCCTCTGCCGACCTGGACAAGGAACTGGCCCAGCTCATCGCCCAGGCCTCGGAACAGCAGAACACCAACACGCAGTTGCAAGCGTCCAACAAGGAACTCCAAGCCCAGGTCAAGGCGCTGGCGGCAGAAGTGACCGCCCTGAAGAGCCAGGGCGAGGGTGGTGCCTTGGATGCCCAGCTCAAGAGCATCGGTGCTGACATCACCGCCCTGAAAAGAGCCACCTCCAACTCTGCCATCGACCGCCTGGAGCAGGACGTGATCGTGCTCAAGAGCCAGCAGGACAAGGGCGGCAACACAGCCGAGTTCGACGCCTTCCGCGGCCAGGTCACCCGTAACATCAACACGTTGCAGGCGCAGATCCAGAACTTGCAGCAGCAACTCCGCGCTGGGGCTCAATAAGCCGTTTGTGCGCGTCAGTGCGCATCATTTCTGAATGTGCCGCCGCTATCGCGAGCAAGCTCGCTCCCACAGGGTCAGCACCCTACAGTGTGGGAGCGAGCTTGCTCGCGATGACGTCCTGTCAGTCAATATCAATACCCACTGACTTGCCAGGCTCCCCAGCAATCCCCTGAATACTCCAACATCACCCCGCGCCGTCTACGCTCTTGAAACACCAACAAGAACGAGGGGCGCGCGCATGGTTTTTTTTCACAGGATGGCCTGGCTGGGTGCAATGCTCATGCTGGGGCTGGCTCAGGCCCAGGCGGCCACGGCGGACGATGGCCAGGCGGCCCGGGCGCTGCTGGAGAGGGCCTTGGCCTATTACCACGACAACGGCGACAAAGCCTTTGCCGCGTTCAGTCGCCAAGGGGAATTCGTCGACAAGGATCGCTACGTGTTCGTGGTGGATACCCAGGGTGTGATGCTCGCCAGCGGCGGGCCTTCCCAGGCGTTGATCGGGCGGGACGTGTCCGACGTGCTGGGGGCGGATTTGCGCAAAGCCTTCAAGGACGCCTTGAAAACCTCCGAGGCCAGTGGCATCCAGCAAGCCGAGTACCGCTGGCAGAACTGGACGGACGGCAAGGTCGAGCGCAAGCATGTGTATTTCCAGCGTGTCGGCGAGCGAATCCTTGCCGTCGGCTACTACCTGCCCCGGGCTTCCGCCGAACAGGCCAGGGCGTTGCTGGATAAGGCCTCGAATGACCTGCTGAAAAACGAGAAGGCCACGCTGACGGCGGTCAACTCCCTCAAGGGCGGTTACCTGCAGGATGACTTATATGTCTTTGTCGTCGACCTCGATACCCGGCGCTATGTCGGCCATGGCACCAATTTGCGCTTGATCAATACCGACTTCGCCAAGGTCAAGGACCCGGATGGCAAACCGGTGGGCGAGCCGATCCTGGCGTTGATCGGGAAGCAGGGCGAGGGAGAGTACGAGTACCGCTGGAAGAATCCGGTGACCGGCAAGGTCGAGGATAAACACGCGTACCTGAAGAAGGTCGGGCATTTCCTGGTGGCGGTGGGGTATTACAGCCCTTGATGCGAGGCGCTGGACATTGTGGCGAGGGAGCTTGCTCCCGCTGGAGTGCGCAGCGCTCCCCAAAAAGGGGGCTGCTACGCAACCCAGCGGGAGCAAGCTCCCTCGCCACAGGTGAATCCCAACAGCCTTCAGACGGTGGCAATCAGCCCGCCACCAGCACCCGAATCGCCTCCAGGCGCAGCGCCGCCTTCTCAAGCATCGCCAAGCCTTGCTCGCGCTGTTGGCGCAGGGCCACCAGCTCGCTGTCGCGCACGGTCGGGTTGACCGCTTGCAGGGCGGTCAGGCGGGCCAGTTCCTCGTCGGTATCGGCGGCCAGGCGGCGCTGGGCCTCGGCCACGCGTTCAGCGTGACGCGGGGCGATCTTCTCTTCGCCAGCGTTGATCCGTGGCGTGAGCTGGTCGCGCTGGGCCTGGATGAACTTGTTGGCGCTGGCGCGGGGCACGCTTTCGAGTTGGTCGTTCAGGGTTTCGAACGAGACCCGGGCGGCCAGGTCGTTGCCGTTGGCGTCCAGCAGGCAGCGCAGGGCGGCCGGCGGCAGGTAGCGGCCCAGTTGCAGCGAGCGCGGGGCGACCACTTCACTGACGTAGAGCAGCTCCAGCAACACGGTGCCGGGCTTGAGGGCCTTGTTCTTGATCAGCGCCACCGCGGTGTTGCCCATGGAGCCGGACAGCACCAGGTCCATGCCGCCTTGCACCATCGGGTGCTCCCAGGTGATGAACTGCATGTCTTCGCGCGACAGCGCCTGGTTGCGGTCGTAGGTGATGGTCACGCCTTCGTCGTCGCCCAGGGGGAAGCTGGCGTCGAGCATTTTTTCGCTCGGCTTGAGGATCAGCGCGTTTTCCGAATGGTCCTCGCTGTCGATACCAAAGGCGTCGAACAGGGTTTCCATATAGATCGGCAGGGCAAACTGGTCGTCCTGCTCGAGAATGGCCTCCACCAGCGCATCGCCTTCACCGGCACCGCCGGAGTTGAGCTCCAGCAAACGGTCGCGACCGGTGTGCAGCTCGGCTTCCAGGCGCTCGCGTTCGGCGCGGGCCTCGTCGATCAACGCTTGCCACTGGCCATCGTCGGCTTCTTCCAGCAAGGGCAGCAGGCGCGGGCCGAACTGGTGCTGCAAGGCGTTGCCGGTCGGGCAGGTGTTGAGGAAGGCATTCAGGGCTTCGTGATACCACTGGAACAGCCGCGCTTGCGGGCTGGTTTCCAGATAAGGCACATGCAGTTCGATGGTGTGCTTCTGGCCGATCCGGTCCAGGCGCCCGATACGCTGCTCCAGCAGGTCCGGGTGCGCCGGCAGATCGAACAGCACCAAGTGATGGGCGAACTGGAAGTTGCGGCCTTCACTGCCGATTTCCGAGCAGATCAGCACTTGGGCGCCAAACTCTTCGTCGGCGAAATAGGCCGCCGCACGGTCACGCTCCAGGATGTTCATGCCTTCGTGGAACACCGTGGCCGGGATGCCGGAGCGCACGCGCAGGGCGTCTTCCAGGTCCATGGCGGTTTCGGCGTGGGCACAGATCACCAGCACCTTGGTGCGCTTGAGCATCTTCAGGGTGTCGATCAGCCACTCGACCCGCGGGTCGAAACGCCACCAGCGTTCTTCTTCGCTGGCGTCCGGCTGGGCCTGGAAGCTGACTTCCGGGTACAACTCGGCGTGATCGCCCAACGGCAATTCGAGGTATTCGTCCGGGCAAGGCAACGGGTAGGCGTGCAGCTTGCGCTCGGGGAAGCCCTGCACAGCGGCTCGGGTATTGCGGAACAGCACGCGGCCGGTGCCGTGACGGTCCAGCAGTTCGCGCACCAGGCGGGCGCTGGCTTCGACATCGCCATCATTGACGGCGGTCAGCAAGGCTTCGCCTTCGTTCCCCAGGAAACCCTGGATGGTCTTGTGGGCTGCGGGCGAGAGGCGGCCTTTGTCCAGCAGCTCCTGCACGGCTTCGGCCACCGGGCGATAGTTTTCGCTCTCGGCGCGGAAGGCCTTGAGGTCATGGAAGCGGTTCGGGTCCAGCAGGCGCAGGCGGGCGAAGTGGCTGTCCTGGCCCAGCTGTTCCGGGGTCGCGGTGAGCAGCAGCACGCCTGGAATGGTTTCGGCAAGCTGCTCGACCAGGGCGTATTGCGGGCTGACCTGGTCTTCGTGCCACACCAGGTGATGGGCCTCGTCGACCACCATCAGGTCCCAGCCAGCGGCGAACAGCGCGTCCTGGGCCTTCTCATCGTCCACCAGCCACTCCAACGCCACCAAGGCCAGTTGAGTGTCTTCGAACGGGTTGCTGGCATCGCTTTCGATAAAGCGTTCTTCGTCGAACAGCGCGACCTGCAGGTTGAAGCGCCGACGCATTTCCACCAGCCACTGGTGCTGGAGGTTTTCCGGCACCAGGATCAGGATGCGGTTGGCGCGGCCGGACAGCAACTGACGGTGGATGACCAGGCCGGCCTCGATGGTCTTGCCCAGGCCCACTTCGTCGGCCAGCAATACCCGCGGCGCAATGCGGTCGGCCACTTCACGGGCAATGTGCAGTTGGTGGGCAATGGGCTGGGCACGTACGCCGCCCAGGCCCCAAAGCGAAGACTGCAGCTGGCGACTGGTGTGTTCCAGGGTGTGGTAGCGCAGGGAGAACCAGGCCAGTGGGTCGATCTGGCCGGCGAACAGACGGTCGCTGGCCAGGCGGAACTGGATGAAGTTCGACAGTTGAGTCTCGGGCAGGGTGACGACTTCGTTCTGCCCGTTGAGGCCGTGGTAGACCAGCAGGCCATCGACGTCATCGACCTCGCGCACGGTCATTTTCCAGCCTTCGAAGTGAGTGATCACATCGCCCGGCGAAAACCGTACACGGGTGAGGGGCGCATTCCGTAGCGCGTACTGGCGAGTGTCGCCAGTGGCCGGATAGAGCACGGTCAACAAGCGGCCGTCCTGTGCCAGAACGGTGCCTAAACCCAGCTCGGCTTCGCTGTCACTGATCCAGCGTTGCCCCGGTTGATACTGCTGCGCCATGCTGCCTGACTCCCGCCTTGAAAAAGCCGGTTATCTTAACGGAAGGATCCTTCAGACCAAAGGATTTACGTACGCTGATTCATTACCAACGGCACGGAACTTACGCTTGCCCAGCGATCAAACAAGCTCGACCCTGGTGATCGGTGCAATTGCCAACTGGGTCACAAGTTTCGGACCGGCGGTTCAAGCTGCCACTTTAACCGCCGACAACCTGAAGACAGGAGAACTTTATGTTGCCACCCATGCTCCCTTTGAGCGCCGTACCCATCACCGCTCAACAGGATCCGGTTCGCCAGCGACCGGACATACCGCCCGTGGTCCCGGTGCAGCAAAGCTCCAATGAAAGCACCATTGACCTGCAAAAACGCGACCCGGAAGAGACCGCGCTGCTGCTGCGCGAGGAGCAGCGACGCCAGCAGGAACGCAACCGTCGTCGCCGCGAGGCCGATGAAGACCCAGAAGAACACCTCGCCGTACCGGGTACCGAGCTCAACGCCGACAACACCGTACCAGTGGTGCCGTTGATAGACGAAGAGACGCGCCAGGGCCTGTGGGTCGATATCCAGATCTGATCCAGGCGCCTGCGCACGTACAGGCTGGTCAACGCCGCCAGCAGCCCGCATCATGGGCGCATCCGCAATTCACTGCACGATGCCCACACGCCATGAGCCAAGACGACAAGCTGATCGACCTCAGTGCCGAGCGCGCCAAGCGCGTTCACGACCTCAACGAAAAGCGCCTCAATGAAGTCCGCCAGGCTTTCGAGCAGGCCATGCCGTTGGGTAAGCCCAAGAAAAAGCCGAAAAACAAACCGAAAAAGCGCTGAACCCCCTCGATCCATTGATGCAGATCAGTTATTTCCCCACCTTTGCGCCCCGTTGCGGGCGTTATTGACCCCGGTCAATTTTCATCCAGGCCTGATTGGTTACCTTGAACCCATCGCAACAGGGGCAAGACCAGGAGGCCAGTCATGTTTTTCGATAATGTGGTGTTTGCCGGGGTGTTGACGGTCGGCCTCATGTTCGTGTTTTTCGCAGGTTTCGGATTATTCATCTGGAAAGACGCACACAAGCGGAAAAAACCGTAGGTCTTTCCGGCTACAACGAGCACGCAAGGCATTTTGGGCGACTTCGGTCGCCCTTTTTTTTTTGGCCAATTCTTGCTGTTTCAACGCAAAACAACTGTGGGAGCGAGCTTGCTCGCGATGAGGGCCTGTCAGTCGACATCGACGTTGGCTGATACACCGCTATCGCGAGCAAGCTCGCTCCCACTTGGGCTGGGTGTTTTGGGGCATAAAAAAAGGTGCGAACCGCAAGGGTCGCACCTTTTTTGTCCGCCGCTGGAATCAGCTGCCCAGGGCCTTGGATGCCAGCCAGAACAGCCCGGCCGACAGGGCCACCGTCGCCGGCAGGGTCAGCACCCAGGCCAGCAGAATGTTGCGCACGGTGCCACCTTGCAGGCCGCTCTTGTTGGCGACCATGGTGCCGGCCACGCCCGAGGACAGGACGTGGGTGGTGGAAACCGGCAGGCTGAAGATGTTCGCCGCGCCGATCATGCACGCGGTGGTGATCTGGGCCGACATGCCCTGGGCGTAGGTCATGCCTTGCTTGCCGATCTTCTCGCCGATGGTCAGCACTACACGCTTCCAGCCGATCATGGTGCCCAGGCCCAGCGCCAGTGCGACGGCCAGGATCACCCAGAACGGGGCGTATTCGGTGGTGGCGGTCAGGTCCTTGCGCAGCTTGTTCAGGTCGTCTTTCTCACGAGCGGCCAGGCCCGGCAACTTGCCTACTTTCTTCGCCGTGTCGTCCAGGCAAAGCAGGTAGCGACGAACCTCGATGCGTCGTTCCGACGGCAGCGAATGGTAGTCCGCCACGCCTTTGAGCGTGTCGAGCAGGGCATTGATGGTCGGTTCGGTCTGCTGCGGGTTGCAGCGGAATTTCTCCGGCAGATCGCCTTCCACGCTTTTGCCCAGCGCCAGGAATTCACCCAGGGACTCGTTGTTGCGTTGGTAGAACTGGCTCAAGTGCAGGGTCGCGTCTCGGGTCCGCTCGATCTGGTAGGTGGTGCTGCCCAGGTCGAGTACGAACTGCGCTGGCACGATACCGATCAGCACCAGCATGATCAGGCCGATACCTTTCTGGCCATCGTTGGAGCCGTGGACAAAGCTGACGGCCATGGCCGAGATCACCAGGACCAGGCGATTCCAGAACGGTGGGTGCTTCTTGTCGTCGATCTGGCGGCGCTGTTCCGGTGTCTTGTGCATCTTCGACAGCGGGCGCCACCATTTCAGGCCGATCAGCACCAGGGCGGCGATCAGGAAACCGGCCATGGGCGAGAACACCAGGGAGGCGCCGATATCGATCGCCTTCTGCCAGTTCACCCCATCGGCCAACGGGATATCGTTGATCAGCGCATTGGCCAGGCCTACGCCGAGGATCGAACCGATCAACGTGTGGGAACTGGACGCCGGGATACCGAAGTACCAGGTGCCCAGGTTCCAGGTAATGGCCGCTGCGAGCAGCGAAAACACCATGGCCAGCCCGTGTCCGGTGTTCACATTGATCAGCAGCTCCACGGGCAGCAGGTGAACGATGGCGTACGCCACCCCCACGCCGCCCAGCAGCACACCGAGGAAATTGAACACACCGGAAAAGAACACCGCCAGGTGAGGCGGCATGGCTTTGGTGTAGATAACAGTGGCAACCGCGTTAGCGGTGTCATGAAAGCCGTTGATGAACTCGAAGGCGAGGACAAAAGCCAGGGCGAGCAAGAGGCTCACAAGCACCCAAGCATCCAGTCCGCTGAATAAATCGATCATGAAGGTTTTCTGACCCGGTCGTAAGGGGGCGCGATTATGCCAGAAAACCTCGGTAATCGATGCACTGCCTGCTCATCGGTAACATTCTTCAACGAAATAATTTGTAGGAAAGCCTCAAGCGCGAGGTTTTCCGAGGGGTAGGTAACCCCTTGATTCAGGGGCGCAAAGCGCATCCGACCAGGATCGCCGTCAACTGTAGGACGCCTCGAGAAATTGTATGAAATATCTGAAAAGGAGGTCGGCCATGACCCTTCCCGATTGTCGGACGAAGAGCGGATGGCGGCCCGCTCATGGCGGGCGTGCGCTATGGCTTCCGGCCAGGGTGGCGGCCGGAGACCTCTTCACAAGAACATCGGGCCCGGAGCGTCACTGCTCTTCGGCTTTGAGTTCTTTTTCCATTTTCTGAAGTTCCTGGGTGAAGGCCTGGTCCTGAACGGTGGCGCGCTTACGCCAGGGTTTGCGTTCCGGTTCAGGTTGCGCGGCGTAGGTGGTGACCTCCCCGCCGTAAACTTCCTTGTAACGTTGTTCCTGGCGCTCAAGTTCCGCGCGCAGTTCGTCTTTCGTCACAGTTCTACCTAAATTAAATGAAGTTGAATCTGGTGATACGCACTGCATGTGGACATGCAGACGGCCACGGCACCAGAGCTGACAGCTGACGTAGCATCAGGGCTTCGCGTTGTTGCCAAGCAGGGGAAGCGACCATGAAGGTGCTTCGGGCACCAGGGTCGCGACCACGATGCCTGCGTACGGGAACGGTCGATTGGCCGTACCGTCGCTGTTTTGCATTATAGCGGCCCAGCCGAATAACACTATCGGGAAAAAGTAAAAGGCGTTGTTGTTGTGTGAACTCATGTTTGTCTGTGCAACTTGTACTGCCGCTCGCAGAAGATACCGGCTAGTGCCGCTAGCCAGATGCCATTCCCGCCGACAAGTTCAATATGGCTAACGTTGTCATGTCAAACCGTGTGTCACTGTTTCCCGCAAACTTACTATCAATCGCGTTCGCGGCAGGCCGCTATTCGCCCCCTGGCCTGATTGCGATTATCGGTCGACGGTTCGATAATCGAACGATCTTGGCCGGCGGCCCTTGCTTGCCCATCGGGCAGCCGCTTGAATAGCCGTCACTCCCGGGGAAGGATCAGACATGAACGACCAATTGCGCAATGCCTTCACTTCCGTAGCGCCACCGATCGTCGCCTCGCCGGCCAAGCGGATCCAGGCCCTGACCGGTGATCCCGATTTCATGACGTCCCTGGCCCGCGGGTTGGCGGTGGTCCAGGCCTTCCAGGAGCGCAAGCGACACCTGACCATCGCCCAGATCAGCCACCGCACGGAAATCCCCCGCGCCGCCGTCAGACGTTGCCTGCATACCTTGATCAAGCTTGGCTACGCCACCACGGACGGGCGCACCTATTCGCTGCTGCCCAAGGTGCTGACCCTCGGTCACGCCTATCTGTCCTCCACGCCCCTGGCCGTTTCTGCCCAGCCGTACCTGGACCGCATGAGCGAGCAACTGCACGAAGCCTGCAACATGGCCACGCTCGAAGGCGACGACATTCTCTACATCGCCCGCTCTGCCACTACCCAGCGCCTGATTTCGGTTGACCTGTCGGTGGGCGGGCGCCTGCCAGCCTATTGCACCTCGATGGGCAGGATTCTCCTGGCGGCCCTGGATGATGCGTCGCTGCGCGACTACCTCGACCACGCCGACCTGCAAGCCAAGACCAGCCGCACTTTGCATACACCCGAAGCGTTGCTCGAGTGCCTGCAACAGGTGCGGCAGCAGGGCTGGTGCATCGTCGACCAGGAACTGGAACAGGGCCTGCGTTCGATTGCCGTGCCGGTGTACGACGCTTCCGGTCAAGTGGTGGCCGCGCTCAACGTCAGTACCCATGCCGGGCGGGTCAGTCGCAATGAGCTGGAACAGCGCTTCCTGCCAGGCCTGCTGGGGGCCAGTCGCGACCTGAGCGCGCAACTGTTCACTTAAGCTGTTCGATAAACGCACACAGTCGGCGGCGATGAATTGACGGTATTTGCCTGGCCTCATTAATGTCGCGCAGCGTCATCCGGCGTGTTTCGCCGGTCTCTGATTCGTTCGCCTGCGTTTCTTGCGTGGAATAAAAATAAAATGAACCAGCCCCAGACCTCCGTAGGCCACTGCCTCGATGTGCAGTCCTTCATCAATGCCCAACCCATTTCGCGCTATCAGTGGCGGGTGGTAATTCTCTGCTTCCTGATTGTGTTCCTCGACGGCCTCGATACTGCCGCCATGGGGTTCATCGCCCCGGCCTTGTCCCAAGACTGGGGCATCGATCGCGCCAGCCTCGGCCCGGTGATGAGCGCCGCGCTGATCGGCATGGTGTTCGGCGCGCTGGGTTCTGGACCGCTGGCCGACCGCTTCGGGCGAAAAGTCGTACTGGTGGGCGCGGTCCTGCTGTTTGGCGCGTTCAGCCTGGCGTCGGCCTACAGCACCAACGTCGATCAATTGCTGGTATTGCGTTTCCTGACCGGCCTGGGCTTGGGCGCCGGGATGCCGAACGCCACCACCTTGCTCTCGGAATACACCCCGGAACGCAAGAAGTCCCTGCTGGTGACCAGCATGTTCTGCGGTTTCAACCTGGGCATGGCTGGCGGCGGGTTCATCTCCGCCAAGCTGATACCGGCGTTTGGTTGGCACAGCCTGTTGCTGATTGGTGGGGTCCTGCCGTTGATCCTGGCAGTGGTGTTGCTGTTCTGGCTGCCGGAATCGGCGCGTTACCTGGTGGTGCGCAATCGCGGTACCGACAAAGTGCGCAAGACCCTGGCACCGATCGAGCCACACACGGTTGCCCAAGCGACGAGCTTCAGCGTACCGGAACAGAAAACCGTGAAAGCCCGCAACGTGTTGGCGGTAATTTTCTCCGGCACCTACAGCGCCGGCACCTTGCTGCTGTGGCTGACCTATTTCATGGGACTGGTGATCGTCTACCTGCTGACTAGTTGGCTGCCGACCTTGATGCGCGACAGCGGCGCGAGCATGGAACAGGCCGCGTTTATCGGCGCGTTGTTTCAATTCGGTGGTGTGTTGAGTGCCGTCTTCGTCGGTTGGGCGATGGACCGGTTCAATCCGCACAAGGTCATCGGCCTTTTCTATCTGATGGCCGGGTTGTTTGCCTACGCGGTGGGGCAGAGCCTGGGCAACATCACCTTGCTCGCCACCCTGGTGTTGGTGGCCGGCATGTGTGTCAACGGCGCGCAATCGGCGATGCCTTCCCTGGCGGCGCGTTTCTACCCGACCCAGGGCCGGGCCACCGGCGTCTCGTGGATGCTGGGCATCGGTCGCTTCGGGGCGATCCTCGGGGCCTGGATGGGCGCGACCCTGCTGGGCCTGGGGTGGAACTTCGAGCAGGTCCTGACGGCCCTGGTCATTCCGGCGGCCCTGGCGACCGCGGCGGTGGTGATCAAAGGCATGGTCAGTCATGCGGATGCGACCTGAAAACCCCGAACCTACACACCTGTGGCGAGGGAGCAAGCTCCCTCGCCACGGTTCGCGTTTTCGCTGTGTGGATAAATCGATAGCCAAACAACAATCTGTTCGATAAACGAACACTCAGTCGATTATCGGATTGTTTGGCCTTTTCCCGCAGCTTAATCTTCAGTCACTCCGGCGCTTAACCTCGCGCCTTTTTTCTTCATGTCGGTCTACTGGAAAACGGGAGCCTGCCCCATGGCTGAAATCCTTTCGCTGCACGACGCGGTGAAGCAATTCGTCAACGACGGCGATACCGTCGCGCTCGAAGGCTTCACTCACCTGATTCCTACGGCGGCGGGTCATGAAATCATTCGCCAGGGCAAGAAAGACCTGACCCTGGTGCGCATGACACCTGACCTGATCTATGACCAGTTGATCGGCGCCGGTTGTGCTCGCAAATTGATTTTCTCCTGGGGCGGCAACCCTGGCGTCGGGTCGTTGCACCGCTTGCGTGATGCCGTGGAGAAACAATGGCCGCACCCGCTGGAGATCGAGGAACACAGCCACGCCGACCTGGCCAACGCCTACGTCGCCGGCGCCTCCGGCCTGCCATTCGCGGTGTTGCGGGCCTACGCCGGCTCCGACCTGCCGAAGGTCAACCCGCTGATCAAAAGTGTGACCTGTCCCTTCACCGGTGAAGTTCTTGCCGCGGTGCCTTCGGTACGCCCGGACATCACGGTGATCCACGCCCAGAAAGCCGACCGCAAGGGCAACGTGCTGCTGTGGGGCATTCTCGGTGTGCAGAAAGAAGCCGCCCTGGCCGCCAAGCGTTGCATCGTCACCGTGGAAGAAATCGTCGACGACCTGAATGCGCCGATGAACGCCTGCGTCCTGCCGACCTGGGCGTTGAGCGCGGTGTGCCACGTACCGGGCGGTGCTCATCCGTCCTACGCCCACGGCTACACCGAGCGTGACAATCGCTTTTATCAGGCGTGGGATCCGATCGCTCGGGACCGTGAGACGTTTACCGCATGGATCAACGAATACATCCACGGCACTCGGGATTTCAGTGAATTCCAGGCCAGACTGGCAGCCGCTTCGCAGGTGAAACCATGACCTACTCCACCAACGAAATGATGACCGTCGCCGCGGCGCGTCGCTTGAAAAACAATGCCGTGTGCTTCGTTGGCATCGGCCTGCCGTCGAAAGCGGCGAACCTGGCGCGGTTGACCTCGTCGCCGGACGTCGTGCTGATCTACGAATCCGGCCCGATCGGTGCGAAGCCCAGCGTACTGCCGCTGTCCATTGGCGACGGTGAACTGGCGGAAACCGCCGATACCGTCGTACCGACCGGTGAGATTTTTCGCTACTGGCTGCAGGGCGGGCGTATCGACGTCGGTTTCCTTGGCGCGGCCCAGGTCGACCGTTTCGGCAACATCAACACCACGGTGGTGGGCGACTACCATCAGCCGAAAGTCCGCCTGCCGGGTGCCGGTGGCGCACCGGAAATCGCTGGCTCGGCCAAGAGCGTGTTGATCATCCTCAAGCAGTCGGCGCGTTCGTTTGTCGACAAGCTGGATTTCATCACCTCGGTCGGCCATGGTGAAGGTGGCGATTCGCGCAAGCGTCTCGGTCTGCCGGGCGCAGGGCCCGTGGGCATCATCACCGACTTGTGCATCATGGAGCCGGAAGCCGGCAGCCATGAATTCGTGGTCACCGCGCTGCACCCCGGCGTGACCCGCGAGCAAGTCATTGCGGCCACCGGGTGGGCGATCCGTTTCGCCGACCAGGTGCAAACCACCGCCGAGCCGACCGAGGTGGAGCTGCGTGCACTGCGCGACCTTGAAGCTCGCACCGCGGCGGCCCACGGCCAGGCACCGGGAGAAGCCTGATGCGCGACGTTTATATCTGTGATGCGATTCGAACCCCCATCGGTCGGTTCGGCGGCGGTTTGTCCGCGGTCCGCGCCGATGACCTGGCGGCTGTGCCGATCAAGGCGCTGATGGAACGCAACCCATCGGTGGACTGGAACGCGGTGGACGAGGTATTTCTCGGCTGCGCCAACCAGGCTGGCGAAGACAACCGCAACGTGGCGCGCATGGCGCTGCTGTTGGCGGGCCTGCCGCAGAGCATTCCCGGTGTGACCCTCAATCGTCTTTGCGCCTCGGGCATGGACGCCATCGGCACCGCGTTCCGCGCCATCGCCAGCGGCGAAATGGAACTGGCGATCGCGGGCGGTGTGGAGTCGATGTCCCGTGCGCCGTTCGTGATGGGCAAGGCTGACACCGCGTTTTCCCGCAACATGAAGCTGGAGGACACCACCATCGGCTGGCGCTTCATCAACCCGTTGATGAAAGCCCAGTACGGGGTGGACGCGATGCCGCAGACGGCGGACAACGTGGCCGACGATTACGCCGTGTCCCGCGCCGACCAGGACGCTTTCGCCTTGCGCAGCCAACAGCGCACGGCGGCGGCCCAGGCGGCAGGTTTTTTCGCCGAAGAAATCGTGCCGGTGCGCATCGCCCATAAGAAAGGCGAAACCGTGGTCGAGCAGGACGAGCATCCCCGCGCCGACACCACGCTGGAGACCTTGGGCAAACTCAAACCGGTCAACGGGCCGGACAAGACCGTCACCGCCGGCAACGCATCCGGCGTGAACGACGGCGCAGCGGCGCTGATCCTGGCCTCGGCCGAGGCGGTGAAAAAACATGGCCTGACGCCTCGCGGCAAAGTGCTGGGCATGGCCAGTGCCGGCGTCGCTCCACGGGTGATGGGCATCGGCCCGGTACCGGCGGTACGTAAGCTCACTGAGCGCCTGGGCCTGGCGGTCGCCGATTTCGATGTGATCGAACTCAATGAAGCGTTTGCCAGCCAGGGCCTGGCGGTGCTGCGTGATTTGGGGCTGGCGGACGATGCGCCGCAGGTCAACCCGAACGGCGGCGCCATCGCCCTCGGCCATCCGCTGGGTATGAGTGGGGCGCGTTTGGTGATGACGGCGTTGCACCATCTGGAAAAGACCGGCGGCAAGAAAGGCCTGGCGACCATGTGTGTCGGCGTCGGCCAGGGTCTGGCATTGGCCATCGAACGCGTCTGACGCGTCGCTCTACTAATAAGAAATCGAGGAATGCTTCATGACTGACAAGCCTGGTTATCGTCGCCCCCAAGCGGGCACCCAGCCGGAGTATCTGCACCCGCCGTACCAGTCCACCAACCTGCGCTCGCCGTCCAAGCCATTGGTGTTCCTGCCGCATTCGTTGTCGGAAATCACCGGTCCGACTGTCGGCGCCGACCGCGTGCAGGAAAAGGACTACGACCTGACCGCCCAGCATGCCGGCGAGCCGCTGGGTGAACGGATCATCATTCACGGGCGCGTGCTGGATGAGCACGGCCAGCCGGTGCCGGGCATCCTGGTGGAAATCTGGCAGGCCAACGCCGCCGGTCGCTACAACCATGACCGTGACAACCACGACGCGCCGCTGGACCCGAATTTCACCGGCACCGGTCGCACTGTCACCGATGCTGATGGTTGGTATCAGTTCCAGACCATCAAGCCTGGCGCTTATCCGTGGGGCAACCACCACAACGCCTGGCGCCCGGCGCATATCCATTTCTCCCTGTTCGGGCCGAGCATCCTGACGCGCCTGGTGACGCAGATGTACTTTCCTGGCGATCCGTTGCTGGAATACGACCCGATCTACAACTGCGTGCCGGACACGAGTGCCAAGGAACGCCTGATTTCCAGTTTCGACCTGGAAAAAACCATCCCTAACTACGCCCTCGGTTATCGCTGGGACATCGTCTTGCGCGGCCGCGATGCCACGCCGATGGAGAAATAAGATGACGCTCACCGCCACCACGTCCCATACCGTTGGCCCGTACTACCACATCGGCCTGACCTGGCTGAACCGCGAAGACCTGACCGTCGCCGAAACCCTCGGCCAACGCGTGGCGATCACCGGGCAGGTGGTCGACGGCAATGGTCAGTTCGTCAACGACGCGATGCTGGAAGTCTGGCAGGCCAACGCCGCCGGCAAATACGCCCACCCGGAAGACGACCAGGACAAACCCCTGGACCCGCATTTCGAAGGCTTCGGCCGAGTGCCGGTAGATGCCGAAGGGCGTTTTCGCTTCACCACCATCAAGCCGGGCACCGTGCCGGGGTTGGGTGGCACGACCCAAGCACCGCACCTGGTGGTGCTGGTGTTCGCTCGCGGGCTGGTCAAGCATTTGCTCACGCGCATCTATTTCGACGGCGAACAGACCAACGAAACCGACCCGCTGCTGGCCTGCGTCCCCGAAGAACGTCGCGGCACAATCGTGGCCAAGCCTGATGCGTCGGGCGTGTACCAGTGGAACGTGATCCTTCAGGGCACAGATGCCGAGACGGTGTTCTTCGATTACTGAGTCATGATTTTTCCTGTGGCGAGGGAGCTTGCTCCCGCTGGTTTTGTAGGAGCTGGCGAAGCCTGCGATCTTTTGATCTTTCATTTGGGACTCAAGCGCTTGTGGAAAGATCGCAGCCTCGCTTCGCTCGACAGCTCCTACGGGGCAAGCCAGCGGGAGCAAGCTCCCTCGCCACAGGGGATATGAACTCAGCCCAGAAGTGTATGAATCCACAGGACCACTGCAATGGCATGAACCCTGTGGGAGCGAGCTTGCTCGCGATGGCGGCGCTACAGGCGCTGCCGTTTGAAAGACTGTTTGTGGAACGGGACTGTTACGAAGTGTGTCTAGACTTTGTCCATTCCCCAACGAGTGAATAACCCATGGCCACCCCAATCATCAGCCACTACACCGGCGAAGAACGCAGCAAGCGCATCTTCGCCATCGTCGGTGCTTCATCCGGCAACCTGGTCGAATGGTTCGACTTCTACGTCTATGCGTTCTGCGCGATTTATTTCGCGCCGGCGTTCTTCCCCTCGGACAACCCGACGGTGCAACTGGTCAACACGGCCGGTGTGTTCGCCGCCGGGTTCCTGATGCGACCCATCGGTGGCTGGATTTTCGGCCGGGTGGCGGATCGTCACGGGCGCAAGAATTCGATGATGATCTCGGTGCTGATGATGTGTTTCGGCTCGTTGCTCATTGCCTGCCTGCCCACCTACAAGGACATCGGCGTCTGGGCGCCGGTGCTGCTGTTGTTCGCGCGTTTGCTGCAGGGCCTTTCGGTGGGCGGCGAATACGGCACCACCGCCACCTACATGAGCGAAGTCGCCCTCAAGGGCCAGCGCGGTTTCTTCGCCTCGTTCCAGTACGTGACGTTGATCGGTGGGCAACTGCTGGCGGTGTCGCTGGTGGTGATCCTGCAACAGTTTCTCAACGAAGATGAACTGCGTGCCTACGGCTGGCGGATCCCGTTCGTGGTCGGCGCTGTGGCCGCATTGATTTCGCTATTCCTGCGTCGGTCCCTGAAGGAAACCAGCAGCAAGGAAATGCGTGAGAACAAGGACGCTGGCAGCATCGCGGCGCTGTTTCGCGATCACAAGGCTGCGTTTATCACCGTGCTGGGCTACACCGCCGGCGGTTCGTTGATTTTCTACACCTTCACCACGTACATGCAGAAATACCTGGTGAACACCGCCGGCCTGCACGCCAAGACCGCCAGCTACATCATGACTGGCGCGCTGTTTCTCTATATGTGCATGCAGCCGCTGTTCGGCATGCTGGCGGACAAGATCGGCCGGCGTAATTCCATGCTTTGGTTCGGTGGCCTGGGGGCGTTGTGCACGGTGCCGATCCTGCTGACCCTGAAAAGCATCAGCAGTCCGTTCCTGGCGTTCGTCCTGATTACGCTGGCGCTGGCAATCGTCAGTTTCTACACCTCCATCAGTGGCCTGGTGAAAGCCGAGATGTTTCCACCTGAAGTGCGAGCGCTGGGAGTAGGGTTGGCCTATGCGGTGGCCAATGCGATTTTTGGCGGATCGGCCGAATACGTCGCCTTGAGCCTGAAGGCCCAGGGCATGGAGAACGCCTTTTATTGGTATGTCACGGTGATGATGGTCGTGGCGTTCCTGTTCAGCTTGCGCCTGCCCAAGCAACCGGCGTATTTGCACCACGATCTTTGAATCCACCTGATCATTTGAGGCTTGTTTGAGTCATTGTGGCCACAGCAATCTCTGGCCACAGGACATCTACCTTCCCAAGGACTGTTTATGAGCGAACGACCGGGCAATCAGCTGTTCGATGCCTACTTCACCGCCCGCGACATGCGCGAGGTGTTCTGCGATGCGGGGCGGGTCCAGGCCATGCTGGATGTCGAAGCCGCTTTGGCCCGGGCCGAGGCGCGGGTGGGGTTGATTCCGCCAAGTGCCGTGGCGTCGATCGAAAAGGCCTGCCGCGCCGAGTTTTATGATTTTTCGACGTTGAGCGAAGCAATCGCCAGCGCTGGCAATTCGGCGATCCCGTTGGTCAAGGCGTTGGGCAAGCGCATCGCCGCCGAGGATGCCGAAGCCGAGCGCTACGTGCACCTGGGCGCCACCAGCCAGGATGTGATGGACAGCGGGCTGGTGCTGCAACTGCGCCAGGCATTGGGGCTGATCGAAGGCGAGCTGGCGCAACTGGCCGCCATCCTGGCCCGACAAGCCGAACGCTACGCCGCCACACCGTTGGCCGGACGCACCTGGCTGCAACACGCCACGCCGGTGACACTGGGGATGAAAATAGCCGGTTGGCTGGGGGCGATCACCCGCAGTCGCCAGCGCTTGAAAGAACTCAAGCCGCGCTTGCTGGTGCTGCAATTCGGCGGCGCCTCCGGGACGCTCGCCGCCTTGGGTGACCAAGCGCTGCCGGTCGCCGAAGCCTTGGCCGCCGAACTGCAACTGACCCTGCCGGAGCAGCCGTGGCACACCCAGCGTGATCGTTTGGTGGAGTTTGGCACGGTGCTGGGGTTGATCGCCGGCAGCCTGGGCAAGTTGGGACGCGACATCAGCCTGTTGATGCAGACCGAGGCCGGCGAAGCGTTCGAACCCTCCGCCCCGGGCAAGGGCGGTTCGTCCACCATGCCCCACAAGCGCAACCCGGTGGGCGCGGCGGTGCTGATCGGTGCGGCGACGCGAGTCCCCGGTTTGTTGTCGACGCTGTTCAGCGCCATGCCCCAGGAACACGAGCGCAGCCTGGGTCTGTGGCACGCTGAATGGGAAACCTTGCCGGAAATCTGCTGCCTGGTCTCCGGTGCCTTGCAACAGGCGCGACTGCTGGCCGAAGGGCTGGAAGTGGATGCGGCGCGCATGGCCCGCAATCTGGAACTGACCCAAGGGTTGGTGCTGGCCGAAGCCGTCAGCATTGTCCTGGCCCAGCGTGTCGGGCGCGATACCGCCCATCATTTGCTGGAGCAATGTTGCAAGCGCGCCGTGGCCGAACAGCGGCATCTACGCGAGGTGCTGGGAGACGAACCCCAGGTCACCGCGCAGCTATCGGCAACCGAGATTGATCATCTGCTCGACCCGGCGCACTACCTCGGACAAGCCCAGACCTGGGTCGTCCGAGCCGTGGCCGAACACCTTGCTTTGAACGCCTGAAAGGAGATTGTTGTGGGATTCGTCAAACTCGCCGAGGGCGATCTGAACTATTGTTTTGATGAGCGGCGATTGGACGGGACGCAAGACGCCCCGGTGCTGGTGCTCTCCAACTCACTGGGCACTGATTTGCACATGTGGGACGAGCAGGTCGCGGCCTTCAGCGAACACTTTCGCGTGCTGCGTTTCGACACTCGCGGCCATGGTCAATCGCTGGTCACCGAAGGCCCCTACAGCATCGAGCAGCTAGGACGCGATGTGCTGGCGATGCTCGATCAGTTGAACATCGATAAGGTGCATTTCTGTGGCTTGTCCATGGGCGGGCTGATTGGCCAGTGGCTGGGGATCAATGCCGGCGAGCGCCTGCACAAACTGGTGGTGTGCAACACCGCTGCCAAGATCGGCGACCCGTCGGTGTGGAACCCGCGCATCGAAACCGTACTGCGCGACGGCAAGGATGCGATGGTGGCGTTGCGTGATGCTTCGATCGCCCGCTGGTTTACCGCGGATTTTTCCGAGGCTCATCCTGCGAAGGTGAAGAAAATCACCGACATGCTCGCTGCCACATCGCCCCAGGGCTACGCGGCCAACTGCGCGGCAGTACGCGATGCCGATTTCCGCGAGCAGTTGTCGTCGATTCGTGTGCCACTGCTGGTGGTCGCCGGCACCGAAGATGCCGTGACACCACCGTCGGGTGGGCACTTTATCCAGGAGCGGGTCAGTGGGGCCGAGTACGCCGAGTTCTACGCCGCGCACCTGTCCAACGTCCAGGCCGGCGCTGCGTTCAGCACCCGGGTGCTGGATTTCCTGCTTGATTCCAGCCGCGCCTGAGGAGTTCTTTGTGGACGAGAAACAACGTTACGATGAAGGCATGCAAGTACGCCGCGCGGTACTGGGCGATGCCCACGTCGACCGCAGCCTCGATGCCCTGACCGAGTTCAACAGCGAATTCCAGGAGATGATCACCCGCCATGCCTGGGGCGACATCTGGACCCGCCCAGGCCTGCCGCGCCATACCCGCAGCCTGATCACCATCGCCATGCTGATCGGCATGAACCGCGCCGAAGAACTCAAGCTGCACCTGCGCGCCGCCGCCAACAACGGCGTGAGCCGCAGCGAGATCAAGGAAGTGATCATGCAGAGCGCCATTTACTGCGGCATCCCGGCAGCCAACGCCACCTTCCACCTGGCTGAGTCGGTGTGGGACGAACTGGGCGTCGAGTCGCGGGCTTAAGTGGGCTTCATTCCCTGTGGGAGCGAGCTTGCTCGCGATCGCGGTGGTTCAGTTGATGGGGATGTTGAATGTGATGACGCCATCGCGAGCAAGCTCGCTCCCACATTGGATCTTCAGTGAGCACAAATTTTGTGCGCGGCACTGAGCCCCTGTGGGAGCGAGCTTGCTCGCGATGACGGTGGTACAACCTCCATCCATGTTTGGCTTCTACAGCAGGCTGATCGGATAGCTGACGATCAACCGGTTCTCATCGAACTCATTGGTGCTGTAATCCCGGCGCATTGTCGAGTTACGCCATTTCACGTTGAGGCTCTTCAACGCACCGCTCTGCACGGTGTAGGCCAGCTCACTTTCCCGACCCCACTCCTTGCCGTCGTCGACCGTGGCGGTGTGCACGTTGTCACCGCTGATGTAGCGGTTCATCAGGGTCAGGCCCGGCACGCCGACGGCGGCGAAGTTGAAGTCGTGGCGCAGTTGCCAGGATTTTTCCTTGGCGTTGTCATAGCTGGAGTTGTAGCTGTCGTTCGCCAGGGTGCCGCCACTGGTGCCGTTGACGCGCATCCAGGCATCATCGCCGCCGACTTTCTGCAGGCCGACGTAGAAGGTGTTGCCGCCGTATTTGGCCGAGAGCATGGCGAACGCGGTTTTGTTGTCCAGGTCGCCGGCCAGGGCGCTGCCGTCTTCCTTGCCGATGAAGTAGCCAAGGTTGGCGCCCAGGGTCCAGTCGCCGATGGGCTGGCTGTGGGTCAGGTTGAAATATTGCTGCTGGTAGATGTCGGACAGTTCCGCGTACCAGACGCCGACCTGGGTGCGTTTTTCGTTGAAGGCGTATTCGCCCCCGCCGAAGTTGAAGCGATCGGAGGTGAACGCACCGCGGCCGTTCATGGACATGTCTTCCATGCTCGCGTCGTTGCGCGGGCTGTTGCCACGGAACTGGCCGCCGTAGAGGCTCAGGCCGTTGATTTCGGTGGAGGTCACCTGGCCGCCACGGAAGGTCTGGGGCAGGGAGCGGCCGTCGTCGGAGCGCAGGATCGGCAGCACCGGCATCCACTCGCCGACCTTCAACTCGGTTTTCGACACTTTGGCCTTCAGGGCTACGCCCAAACGGCCGAAATCGTCGGCCGGGCGACCGTCGTCATGCACCGGCAGCAGTTGCGTACCCGCGGTGCCACGGCCGCCGTCGAGCTTGACCGAGTACATCCCCAGTATGTCCACGCCGAAACCGACCACGCCCTGGGTGAAGCCAGACTTGGCGTCGAGGATGAAACTCTGGGTCCACTCTTCGGCCTTGCCCTGGGCGTTGTTCGGGTTGGTGAAGTTGCGGTTGAAATAGAAGTTACGCAGGTTTAGCGTGGCCTTGGCATCTTCGACAAACCCCGATTCCGCCGCCAGGACGGGCAGGGCGGTACCGCTCAGGGCGACGGCAATGAGGCTGGGGAACAAGTGCTGTGTGGGCTTCATGGGCGTTGTCTCTATTTTTTGTGGACGAAGCGGGTCGTTGCCGCACGTTTTGAAGTGCGGGCGGTAAGGGTGGAGCCAGAGGTGTCAGGGCGATTGGGGATCAGCCGGGCGATGCGGGGCGTAGGGGCATGGCGTCGAACCTGTTGTTATTGGTTTTGTGCGAGGGATGGTGAAGGGCGGCCCGGGATCGGTTCAATTGCCGTTTGCGGGTTTTGGGCGATTATCGAACAGCAAAAAGGGTCGATTGGTTGGATGAAGAGCCTGTGGGAGCGAGCTTGCTCGCGATGGCGGCCTTACGCCCGGTCTCTCTCTTGCGGACCGAGTACATATCCATTCCTGCGGTAACGGCCACTTATGGTTTCGCCCTTACGGCGACTCACTTTTGAGAAGCGCAAAAGTAAGCAAAACGCTTTATGGGTATGACTCACCCACATGGGTTACAAATCAGTTCACGCACATAGGTAACAGTTTTTAACTGGCAGGGTCGATTTCGCGAGGATCTGACCATGCCCTGGAGAGAGCTGAAACCTATGGACCTCAAAG
>NZ_JACVAH010000012.1:0-239865 GCF_014851795.1 Pseudomonas sp. Pdm06 | reverse complement strand
GAGGGAGCTTGCTCCCGCTGGGCTGCGAAGCAGACCCAAGCAGGCAATTCCACTTGCCTGACACACCGGGTTGTCAGGTTTTGAGGCCGCTTCGCGCCCTAGCGGGAGCAAGCTCCCTCGCCACAAAAGCCCTCTGACCCAGCATCAAATCTTCGTTGCCTGATCTGGCCTTATCGCGAGCAAGCTCGCTCCCACAGTAGTTTTGTGTTGTGCATAAAAACTTGGGATCGACACCTGCCCCAGTGGGAGCGAGCTCGCTCGCGATGAGGCCGGCACTTATTGCATCAAGTCCGAAGCTCTACCCGGTCCAAAGCCTTGCTCGCCAACAATGCCCCCACTCAATCACCTGCGTAGCCCTCGCCACCACAGCTCGTTAGCCTTAGTAGGCTCGGACGACCGTCCGTCAGCATCGAAAAATAAAATCAAAAAATCGCAACTTCAGAAATTACCTACAGATGAATACCAGTTCACCCAGTAGGCGTTGTCGCAGTTGAAGATATTTACGTTCGAATCCCCACCCTCTAATACCACTTCAATCCCACCCCACCAAAACCCTCCAACAACGCCTCTAAACCCCGGGAAAGTGGCGTTGACATGGTATTCAAGTGGTATTAGTTTCCATCTCACTTACCGAGCGACAACAACTCAATAACCGCATCGGACACCCATATGAACGACATCCTGGCCCTGCGCCCTGACGACACCCAACCCACGCCGCTGTACCTGCAATTGGCGCGTAACCTGGAGACAGCGATTCATGCCGGACAGTGGAAAGCCGAGCAGGCGATGCCGTCCGAGCGCAGCTTGAGCGAGCAACTGGGCATTTCCCGAGTCACTGCCCGCAAGGCCTTGGAAGTGCTGTTCGAACAAGGCTTGATTCGCCGCAACCAGGGTTCGGGCACCTTTATCACCCCGCGCCTGGAACAGCCGCTGTCTCGCCTCAGCGGCTTCAGCGAGATGCTGCGGCTCAAGGGTTTTGTGCCCGGTTCCCAATGGCTGGAACGGGAAATCACCCCGCCCACCCACGAAGAACTGATCCGCCTGGGCCTGTCGCCCACCGACAAAGTCGCGCGGCTCAAGCGTCTGCGCAAGGCCGACGACACGGTCATGGCCATCGAGATGAGCACCCTACCCGCCTCGATCATTCCCAAGCCGCAAGCGGTGGGCGATTCCCTCTACGCATTTCTCGACAGCATCGGCAAGCCGGTGGTGCGCGCCCTGCAACACATCCAGGCCATCAACGCCTCGGACGAATTCGCCGCCCTGGTGGGCATCGCCCCCGGCACCGCGATGCTGCTGATGACCCGGGTCGGCTACCTGGAAGACAACACCCCCATCGAAGTCACCGACACCTATTGCCGCAACGACTACTACGACTTTGTCGCAGAGCTGCGGCGCTAGACGAGCAGAGAACTCCCATGTCCGAAGACAACATCCTCACCTGCGACGGCTGGGTTCGCGGCCGCCTGCTCCATGAGCACGGTAGAGTCGTGGCCATCGAAGGCCAGCCCTGCGATCCGGCGGGCAACGACCTGCCCTACCTGCTGCCCGGTTTTATCGACCTGCATGTCCACGGCGGTGGCGGCAAGGACATCATGCAAGGGGCTTCGGCGTTCGAGACCATCGCCCGCACCCACCTGCGTTTTGGCACGACCGCACTCTTGGCCACCACCATGACCGCGCCCAGCGAAGAGATCTCCAGCGTGCTGCAGGCCCTCGGCAAGTTCTGTGAGCAGCGTCCGAACGGCAGCGCCCGGGTCTTGGGCGTGCACTTGGAAGGGCCCTACATCAACCCCGGAAAACTCGGCGCCCAGCCGAATTTCGCCCACACCGCGCTGCTGGCCGAGGTGGAGAGCTACCTGGCCCTGGCGCCGATCCGGGTGATTACCATCGCCCCGGAAATCGCCGGCCATGATGCCTTGATCCGTGCCCTCAGCGCCCGAGGCGTGCGCATGCAGATCGGCCATACCCTGGGCAGCTATGAAGAAGGCGTCGCGGCGTTGGCGGCCGGGGCCAGCAGTTTCACCCATTTGTACAACGCCATGAGCCCGCTGCATCACCGCGAACCGGGGATCGTCGGCGCGGCCCTCGCCCATGCGCAATATGCCGAGTTGATCCCGGACTTGCTCCATGTGCACCCCGGTGCGATGCGCGTGGCCTTGCGTTCGATCCCGTGCCTGTACTGCGTCACCGACTCCACCGCCGCAGCCGGCATGCCCGACGGCGAATACAAGCTGGGCAGCCACACCGTGACCAAATGTCTGGGCGGGGTGCGTCTGGCCGATGGCACCCTGGCCGGCAGCACCCTGACCATGGACCAGGCGCTGCGCAACCTGGTGAAAATCGGCCTGCCCATCGCCGAAGCCTCCCAGCGTCTGTCCCAGTTTCCCGCCGACTACCTCGGCCTGCCCGAGCGCGGTCGCCTGCAACCCGGCGCCTGGGCCGACTGCGTACGCCTTGACCGTTCCCTGAACCTGACCGACGTAATGGTCGAAGGAGAAGCCATTGACTTCCAAAATGCTTGAAGAGGCCCTGGCCTCCCATGAAGCGGTCGAGCGCCAGTTGCAGCGACTGGACCCGGCCCTCGAGGAAATCGCCGGACGCCTGCGCCGCCAGCCACCGCAAGTGGCGATGACTGTCGCCCGGGGCAGCTCCGATCACGCCGCCAGCTATTTCGCTTACCTGACCATGCAGCAACTGGGCATCCCGGTGGCCTCGCTGCCGATGTCGGTGGTGACCATGCAACAGGCGCCGCTGAAGGTCAGCGGCCAGGTGGCGTTCGGTTTTTCCCAGTCGGGACAGAGCCCGGACCTGGTGAACAGCCTGCGCCTGTTGCGCAAGCGTGGCGCCTTGAGCGTGGCCCTGGTCAACGCCACCGACTCGCCTCTGGAAGCCGCCTGTGAATTCAGCGTGCCGTTGTGTGCCGGCGTCGAGAGCAGCGTCGCCGCGACCAAGAGCTTCATTGCCACCCTAAGCGCCAGTGCGCGACTGGTGGCCCACTGGAAAGCTGACACCGAGTTGCTCGAAGCCGGGGGCGCGCTGCCCGAGGGCCTGCGCGAGGCCGCCCGCCAGGACTGGCACAGCGCTGTCGACGCCCTGCGCGACTGTCAGCGGTTGATGGTGATCGGCCGGGGCGCCGGGTTCGCCATCGCCCAGGAAGCAGCGCTCAAGTTCAAGGAAACCTCGGCGATCCAGGCCGAAGCCTTCAGCAGTGCCGAAGTTCGCCACGGGCCCATGGCGCTGATCGATCATGACTACCCGCTGCTGGTGTTCGCCCCGCGCGGTGCCGAACAGGCCGGCGTGTTGAGCCTGGCCGCGGACATGCGCCAGCGCGGTGCCCGGGTCCTGCTGGCGGCACCTGATGACATTGTCGAACGCGACCTGACCTTGAGCCGCGCCGAACACCCGGCCCTGGACCCGATCCTGGCGATCCAGAGCTTCTACGCGATGGCCGCGAGCCTGGCCGTGGCCCGGGGCCTGGACCCGGACCAGCCACGGCACCTGAGCAAGGTCACCCGTACCCACTGATCCGACTGCTTTTCAAACAAGAGCCTGAAGAGAGCGAGCCCATGCCCAACAACAATAAAGAGCTGATCCTCAGCGCCCCCCTCAGCGGCCCGGTGCTCACCCTCGCCAATGTCCCGGACGCGGTGTTCGCCAGCGGCGCCATGGGCGATGGGATCGCCATCGACCCGCTGAACGATACCCTCTACGCGCCATGCGACGCTGAAGTGATCCACGTCGCCCGCACCGGCCACGCCGTGACCCTGCGGGCCGACAATGGCGCCGAACTGCTGCTGCACCTGGGCCTGGATACGGTCGAGCTGCAAGGCGACGGGTTTTCCATGCTGGTCAAGGAAGGTGCACGGGTCAGCCATGGCCAACCGCTGCTGCGCTATGACGTGGATAAAGTGGCGCTGCGCTGCAAGAGCCTGGTCAGCCTGTTGGTCATCACCAATGGCGAACACTTCCAGGCGCGGCCCATCACCCTCAAAGGGGTGAAGGTCGGCGAGCCGCTGCTGCACATTCTCGCCAAGGCCGGCGGCCAGGCGGAACATCACGACCAAGACGGCGGCATCGAAGTGTTCGGCCAGGTCCGCATCGCCCATCGCGGCGGTCTTCACGCCCGCCCGGCGGCGCTGGTGCGCCAGACCGCGCAAGGCTTCAAGAGCCGCTCGCAACTGCATTTCGGCGGCAAGTCGGCCTCCTGTGACAGCGTAATGGGCATGATGGGACTGGCCATCACCGAACAGGCGCAAGTGCACGTCAGTTGCCGGGGCAGCGATGCCGAGGCGGCGCTGCAAGCCTTGCTGACGACCTTATCCACAGCCCTGGTGGAAGAAGCCCATGCCAACGCGCCGCCGCCCGAACCACCACGGGCGAATGCAGAGGAAGGTGTGCTGCACGGCGTATGTGCCGCGCCCGGCCTGGTGACTGGGCCGCTGGTTCGGTTGAGCGGCATTCAATTGCCGGAAGACATCGGCGGCCATGCCATCGAAGAGCAGCGCCAACGCCTGAATGAGGCCCTGGCCCAAGTCCGTGGCGAGATCCACCTCACGCTGAAGCACGCCCGGGCCAGGCAGCACCGCGATGAAGAGGCGATCTTCAGTGCCCACCTGGCGTTGCTGGAAGACCCGCTACTGCTGGATGCCGCCGACCTCTTCATCGAACAAGGCAGTGCCGCGCCCCACGCCTGGAGCCGCTCCATCGACGCGCAATGCCAGGTCCTGCAACAACTGGGCAGCACGCTGCTGGCCGAGCGCGCCAACGACTTGCGTGACTTGCGCCAGCGGGTCCTGCGGGTGCTGCTGGGTGAGGCCTGGCAGTTCGACGTCGCAGCGGGCGCCATCGTCGCCGCCCAGGAACTGACCCCGTCGGACCTGCTGCAACTCAGCGCCCAAGGCGTGGCCGGCGTGTGCATGGTCGAGGGTGGCGCGACGTCCCATGTGGCGATCCTGGCCCGGGGCAAAGGCCTGCCGTGCCTGGTGGCGCTGGGCGACGAACTGCTTGCCCAGGAACAAGGCCAAGCAGTGGTACTGGACGCCGACGGTGGCCGCCTCGAACTGACGCCAACCGTCGAGCGCCTGGCGCAGGTGCGGCAAGCACAGACCCGACGCACGGCCCTGCGCGCCCAACAACAGACCCTCGCCCACACGCCGGCGCGAACCGTCGATGGCGTGGAGGTTGAAGTCGCCGCTAACGTGGCCTCCAGCGCCGAAGCCGGCGAAAGCTTGGCCAACGGTGCCGATGGCGTTGGCTTGTTGCGCACCGAATTTCTCTTCGTCGACCGCCACACCGCCCCCGACGAAGAAGAGCAGCGCCAGGCCTATCAAGCCGTACTCGAGGCCATGGGCGACAAACCGGTGATCATTCGCACCATCGACGTGGGCGGCGACAAGCAACTGGACTACCTGCCCCTGCCGAGCGAAGCCAACCCGGTACTGGGCCTGCGCGGCATTCGCCTGGCCCAGGTGCGACCGGACCTGCTCGACCAGCAACTGCGCGCCTTGCTGCAAACCCGTCCGCTGGACCGCTGCCGGATCCTGTTGCCCATGGTCACCGAAGTCGACGAACTGCTGCACATCCGCCAACGCCTCGATGCCCTTGGCTCTGAACTGGGCCTGGGCGAACGCCCGCAACTGGGGGTGATGATCGAAGTGCCGGCCGCCGCGTTGCTGGCCGAACAATTGGCCGAACATGCGGATTTCCTGTCCATCGGCACCAATGACCTGTCGCAATACACCCTGGCCATGGACCGCGACCACGCCGGCCTCGCCGCCCGGGTCGATGCCTTGCACCCCGCGTTGCTGCGGCTGATCGCCCAGACCTGCGCCGGTGCCGCCAAGCATGGGCGTTGGGTCGGCGTGTGCGGGGCCCTGGCCTCGGACCCGTTGGCCACGCCTGTACTGATCGGCCTGGGTGTACGGGAACTGTCGGTCAGCCCGCCGCAGATCGGCGAAATCAAGGACCGCGTGCGCCACCTCGACGCCGCGCAATGCGCTCGCTTGAGCAACGAACTGTTGAACCTGGGCAGCGCACTCGCGGTACGCCATGCCTGCCATCGACACTGGCCCCTGGGCTGAGCCACTTCGAAAAACAATAAAGGGAGAGACGCCATGTACCAGCATTTCATCGAAGGGCTGCAACGCCTCGGCCGGGCACTGATGCTGCCCATCGCGATCCTGCCCATCGCCGGCCTGTTGCTGCGCCTGGGCGACACCGATCTCTTGGACATCGCCATCATCCACGATGCCGGCCAGGCGATTTTCGCCAACCTGGCGATGATCTTCGCCATAGGCATCGCCGTGGGCTTCGCCCGGGACAACAACGGTACGGCGGGGTTGGCCGGGGCCATCGGCTATCTGGTGATGATCGCCACCCTGAAGGTGCTCGATGCCAGCATCAACATGGGCATGCTCGCCGGGATCATCAGCGGCCTGCTGGCGGGGGCGCTGTACAACCGCTTCAAGGACATCAAGCTGCCGGAGTACCTGGCGTTCTTTGGTGGCCGGCGCTTCGTGCCGATTGTCACCGGCTTCAGCGCCGTCGGGCTGGGCGTGGTGTTCGGCCTTATCTGGCCGCCGATCCAGCAGGGTATCAACGGTTTCGGCGCCTTGCTGATGGAAAGCGGCAGTTTCGGCGCCTTCGTGTTCGGGGTGTTCAACCGATTGCTGATCGTTACCGGCCTGCACCACATTCTCAATAACATGGCCTGGTTCATCTTCGGCAGTTTCACCGACCCCGACACCGGTGCGGTGGTCACCGGTGACCTGAGCCGTTACTTCGCCGGTGATCCCAATGGCGGCCAGTTCATGACCGGCATGTTCCCGGTGATGCTCTTCGGCCTGCCCGCCGCGTGCCTGGCGATGTACCGCAATGCCCTGCCCCAGCGGCGCAAGGTCATGGGTGGGATCCTGCTGTCCATGGCGCTGACCTCGTTTCTGACCGGTGTCACCGAGCCGATCGAATTCGCCTTCATGTTCCTCGCGCCCTTGTTGTTCCTGGTCCACGCGCTGCTCACCGGTGTGTCGATGGCCGTGACCAATCTGCTGGGCATTCACCTGGGCTTTACTTTCTCCGGCGGCTTCATCGACATGGTCCTGGGCTGGGGCAAATCCACCAACGGCTGGTTGGTCGTCCCGGTGGGCCTGGCCTACGCGGCAATCTATTACCTGGTGTTCGACTTCTGCATCCGCCGCTTCGACCTGAAGACCCCGGGGCGTGAAGAGGTACCGGCAGGCGACAAACCGGCCATCGCCGAAAACCAGCGGGCCGCGGCCTACATCCAGGCGTTGGGCGGCGCTGACAACCTGATCACCATCGGTGCCTGCACCACGCGTTTGCGGCTGGACATGGTGGATCGCAACAAGGCCTCCGACGCCCAGCTCAAGGCCCTCGGCGCCATGGCCGTGGTGCGCCCCGGTAACGGCGGGAGCCTGCAGGTGGTGGTGGGGCCGATGGCCGACAGCATTGCCGATGAAATCCGCCTGGCGGTGCCCTCCTCCCTTCGCCCGGTCACCGCACCGGTGCCGAATGCCCCTGCACCGACGACGCCTGCCGCCCTTTCCAGCACCGAGGCGCAACAATGGCTGGACGCCCTCGGAGGCCAGGACAACGTCCTGCAATTCGAGTGCGTGGCGACGAGCCGGCTACGGGTGCGGCTGGCCGATGACAAGGGCTTGTCGGAAAGCCGGCTCAAAGGGCTGGGGTGTCAGGGTATGAGCCCGTTGGAGGGTGGCGTCTGGCACCTGCTGCTGGGGGAGAAGGCGCCGCGGTTATGGCAGGCATTGGACGGCCTGGCGCATGGTCGCAAGGTCGATGCAGGGGCCTAGCCCCACCCGTGTTCTACCGGTTTTTTTGTATTCGTCTTTCGATTTATCGCGAGCAAGCTCGCTCCCACAGTGGCTGGGTGTTGTTCACAAAACCTGTGATCGACACCTGCCTCCTGTGGGAGCGAGCTTGCTCGCGATGAGGCCGGTACTTATTGCATCAAGCCTGAGCCGGTACCCAACCGAAAAGTTATCTAGCGCGAACCCTCGACAAAACCCTCGATTAAAGGTCATCAACCAAGAGCTCGCAACTGTCAGAAATAACAGGTAACGGATAATTCCAGCTAGTAACAACCAACAAATACAACCTGATATTCGCGACCGCACGCAACTGGGATGCCTGTTACAAAATAAGATCTTATAGCCCAGGACAGTCATCTATTCTCTCTCTCACGCAGTGAACCAAGGCACACCCCAGCGTTGCCTTGGCACTGAGCAATCGGCAAATAAACTGTCAATTCGAAGAATAGGTCGTAATGAAGTATGTGATTCGATTGGCATCCTCGTTTCAGGAGAGGTGTCCACATCATGAGTAGAAGCAGCGGTTTTATACGGGCGGCGACTGTCGCCATGGTATTGGCAGGCACCTGGCAAGCGAGCCCCAATGCGTGGGCAACGACCCAGGACTCGGCGCAGAAGGATGAACCTTGGTACCAGGCCTGGCTCCAGGTCACGGCGGATCCCAGCGTGGATATCCGCAAGACCCAACCCTTATTGCGCTGGCGGACCGACCTGGACACGCTCTATCGGGGAGACACCACCAATCAAGGCCTCGAGGCCTTCCAGGACGGCTTGCTGCCCAAATCCGTGACCTTCCCCGAGGACACATGGATGTACGACTGGTTCAAGCACGGGGCCGGGGCCCAGCGCTCGGTCTACAGCAGTACCACGCGCAACCAGCGTATCGCCCAGAGCTTCGCCAACGAATGGGTATTCGAATTCAAGGCCCCCCATGGCATCGACCAACAGGTATCGGGGGGGCCTATTATCGGCGAGGAAGAGATCAGCTACCCGGGCGGGGTCAAAGGGCACTTTATCAAGCAGGCCTGCAAGAAAACCGACCTGAGCGATTGCATCGCCAACCCGGACTACCGCGAACCCTCCGGTCACGAGACGATGCTGGAAGTCGCAGCGACACCCATCGATTGGAGCAAGATCACCCCGCCAGAAGGCCTGGCCTGGGTGACGAACAAAGAATCCCTCTGGGCGGTAGGCTCCCCGAGGATCAACCCAGTGCAAGGAGCGGACGCACTGGCCAGTGGGTTACGGGCAAAAAACTCGCAACCACCGGTCTTGCGCTGGGCGAGCAGCCCGGAGTCTCCTTCCGTTCAATCGGTCGTCGTGGCGTTTCGTGACTATAGCGACGCCAAGATCTGGGCGGTCACGGAAGCGGCAAACGGCGGTTGGGTGTACGAGGTCAGGCCCAACAGCGTGGCGGTGGATCTGTCAGGGGAGCACACCGGCAACCGTCCAGGCGCCTTCGCGTTCATCGGCGGTATCAAGGGCGGGCTATTGATGAATGCTCGCCGGTTCGAGAAAGGCGTGGGCGAACCGGTCGAATGCATCGGCATCGAAAAAGAAGCCTGCCGCCTCGAAAACCGGCATCAATAGACAGACCAGGACGCCCCCGTGTGGGAGCGGGCTTGCTCGCGAAGAGGCCAGTACATCCAACATCAATGCAAGCTGACCCGACGCCTTCGCGGGCAAGCCCGCTCCCACAGTTGATTGGCGTCGAGCACATATTTCGGGCCCACTGGAGGTCCCATGTGGGAATAGGCTTGCGCTGGCGGACATGGTTTTAGCTCTTAAACAAAAAACCCGCTGATTGAATCAGCGGGTTCCTCATTCGACGAGCGAAGGATCAGAAATCCTCCAACCGCCACACTTCATACGCTGGCGTCTCGTAGGGATGGCTTTGTTTCAGCGCCTTCACCACCCCACGAATCAGCTCATCGGCAACGACAAGCTCTACCTTCCACTCCTCGACCTGCTCGACCTGGCCCGCCTCGCCAATGAACGGTTGGCTGCCGTCCAACGGGCGAAACTGGCCCAGGCCCAACACTTGCCAGGCACAGTGGTCATAGTCGCCGATTCGCCCGCCACCGGCAGCGAATACGGCGTTTTTGACCTCGTCTACGTGGCTGGCCGGGACGAAGAAGCAGAGCTTGTACACCGCCTCAGTTCACCCAGACGCGCGCGTTACGGAACATGCGCATCCAGGGCGCGTCTTCGTTCCAGTCGTCCGAACGCCACGAGTTCTGCACCGCGCGGAACACCCGCTCCGGGTGCGGCATCATGATCGTGACGCGGCCATCGCGGCTGGTCAGGCCGGTGATCCCGCGTGGCGAGCCGTTCGGGTTGGCCGGGTAGGTTTCGGTGACCTTGCCGTGGTTGTCGACAAAACGCAGCGACACGCAACCGGACAGGTCGGCTTCGAGCAGGGCTTCTTCGTTTTCGAATTCCGCATGGCCTTCGCCGTGGGCGATGGCGATCGGCATGCGCGAACCAGCCATGCCCTGCAGGAAGATCGAGTTCGATTCCTGGACCTGGACCATCGCCACGCGCGCTTCGAACTGCTCGGAGCGGTTACGCACGAAGTGCGGCCAGAACTCGCTGCCCGGGATCAGCTCGTGCAGGTTGGACATCATCTGGCAACCGTTGCACACGCCGAGGGTGAAGCTGTCGTTACGCTCGAAGAAGCCTTGGAACGCGTCGCGGGCGCGGCTGTTGAACAGCGCCGACTTGGCCCAGCCCTCACCGGCGCCGAGCACGTCGCCGTAGGAGAAACCGCCGCAGGCGACCATGCCCTTGAAGTCGTTCAGGTCGACACGACCGGCCAGGATGTCGCTCATGTGCACGTCGATCGCGTTGAAACCGGCGCGGTCGAACGCTGCCGCCATCTCCACCTGGCCGTTGACGCCCTGCTCGCGCAGGACCGCCACTTGTGGGCGAATGCCTTTCTTGATGTAGGGTGCCGCCACGTCGTGATTGACGTCGTAGCTGAGCTTGGCGCTCAGGCCCGGGTTGTCTTCTTCCAGCAGCGCGTCGAACTCCTGCTCGGCACACTCGGCGTTGTCGCGCAGGCGCTGGATCTGGTAGCTGGTTTCAGCCCACTGACGCTGCAACAGACTGCGCTGGCCTTCGAAGACGGTGTCGCCGTTGAAGGTGATATTGATGTGAGCGTTGTTGATCGGCTGACCGATCACCGAGACGCAATCGGCCAGGCCGGCGGCGCTGAACTGGGCGAGGATGTCCGGGGTGGCGTCCTGGCGAACCTGGATCACCGCACCCAGTTCTTCGTTGAACAGGATGGCCGGGATTTCAGCCGTGGACTCGGCCACGCTGTCGAGGGTCAGGCTCAAGCCACAGTGACCGGCGAAGGCCATTTCCACCACGGTGGTCAGCAAACCACCGTCGGAACGGTCGTGGTAGGCCAGCAAGTGACCGTCGGCGTTGAGGCCCTGGATGACGGCGAAGAACGCCTTCAGGTCTTCGGCATCGTCGACGTCCGGCGCTTGCGAACCGAGCTTGCCGTGCACCTGGGCCAGGATCGAGGCGCCCATGCGGTTCTGGCCGCGGCCCAGGTCGATCAGGATCAGGTCGGTGGTGCCCTTGTCCATGCGCAGTTGCGGGGTCAGGGTCTGGCGGATGTCGGTGACCGGGGCGAAACCGGTCACGATCAGCGACAGCGGCGAGGTCACGCTCTTGTCCACGCCTTCGTCGTTCCAGCGCGTGGCCATGGACATGGAGTCCTTGCCCACCGGAATGGTGATGCCCAGCTCCGGGCACAGCTCCATGCCGACAGCCTTGACGGTGTCGTACAGGCGGGCATCTTCACCCGGGTGACCGGCGGCGGACATCCAGTTGGCCGACAGCTTGATGTCGGAAATCTTGCCGATGCGCGAAGCCGCGATGTTGGTCAGGGTCTCGCCAATCGCCATGCGGCCCGAGGCCGGAGCATCCAGCAGCGCCAGCGGCGTGCGCTCGCCCATCGCCATGGCTTCGCCGGTGTAGACGTCGAAGCTGGTGGCGGTCACGGCCACATCGGCCACCGGCACCTGCCATGGGCCGACCATCTGGTCACGGGCCACGAGGCCGGTGATGGTGCGGTCGCCGATGGTGATCAGGAAGCTCTTGCTCGCCACGGCCGGGTGATGCAGCACGCGCTCGATGGACTCGGCGAGGTCGAGGGTCGACGGATCGAAATCATCGCCCAGCTCCGCTTCGCGAACCGCCGAACGGTGCATGCGCGGGGCCTTGCCCAGCAGCACTTCCAGCGGCATGTCCACCGGGCTGTTGCCGAAGTGGCTGTCGGTCACGGTCAGTTGCGGCTCGGCGGTGGCTTCACCCACTACCGCGAACGGGCAGCGCTCGCGCTCGCAAATGGCCTGGAAGCGTTCGAAGTCGGCCGGGCCGACCGCCAGGACGTAACGCTCCTGGGATTCGTTGCTCCAGATTTCGTGCGGGGCCATGCCCGGCTCGTCGTTCGGAATGTTGCGCAGTTCGAAACGGCCACCGCGGCCGCCGTCGTTGACCAGTTCCGGGAAGGCGTTGGACAGGCCGCCCGCGCCGACGTCGTGGATGAAGCTGATGGGGTTGTGTTCACCCAACTGCCAGCAACGGTCGATGACTTCCTGGCAACGGCGTTCCATTTCCGGGTTTTCCCGCTGGACCGAGGCGAAGTCCAGGTCGGCCGAGCTGGTGCCGGTGGCCATGGAGGAAGCCGCGCCGCCGCCCAGGCCGATCAGCATGGCCGGGCCGCCGAGGACGATCAGCTTGGAGCCGACCAGGATCTCGCCTTTCTGCACGTGTTCGGCGCGGATGTTGCCCATGCCGCCCGCGAGCATGATCGGCTTGTGGTAACCACGGACTTCCTCACCACGGGGGGTGGTGATGGACTGTTCGAAGGTACGGAAGTAGCCGGTCAGGGCCGGACGGCCGAATTCGTTGTTGAACGCCGCGCCCCCCAGGGGACCTTCGATCATGATGTCGAGGGCGTTGACGATACGCTCAGGCTTGCCGTAGGGCTTTTCCCACGGCTGTTCGAAGCCCGGGATCTGCAGGTTCGACACGGTGAAGCCGGTCAGGCCGGCCTTGGGCTTGGCACCGCGCCCGGTGGCGCCTTCGTCGCGGATCTCGCCACCGGAACCGGTGGACGCGCCCGGGAACGGCGCAATGGCGGTCGGGTGGTTGTGGGTCTCGACCTTCATCAGGATGTGCACCGGCTCCTGGACCGCACCGTACTGGCGGGTCTCGGGGTTCGGGTAGAAGCGACCGGCAACGTTGCCGACGATCACCGCCGCGTTGTCCTTGTAGGCCGACAGCACACCTTCGTTATGCATCTGATAGGTGTTCTTGATCATGCCGAACAGGCTTTTTTCCTGGCTCTGGCCGTCAATGTCCCAACTGGCGTTGAAGATCTTGTGGCGGCAGTGCTCGGAGTTGGCCTGGGCGAACATCATCAGTTCGATGTCGTGCGGGTTGCGCTTCAAGCCCTGGAAGGCGTTGACCAGGTAATCGATCTCGTCTTCGGCCAGGGCCAGGCCCAGTTCGGCGTTGGCGTTTTCCAGTGCGGCACGGCCGCCGCCCAGTACGTCGATCGCCGTCAGCGGCTTGGGTTCGGCGTGGCTGAACAGACCGGCGGCCTGCTCCAGGTTGCCCAGCACGACCTGGGTCATGCGGTCATGCAGGCCTTCGGCGATCAACCGGGCCTCGGCCTCGCTGAACTCACCGGCGACATAAAAGGCAATGCCGCGCTCCAGGCGCTGGACCTTCGTCAGGCCGCAATTGCGGGCGATGTCGCTGGCCTTGCTCGACCACGGCGAAATGGTGCCGAAACGCGGCAGCACCAGGAACAGGCGACCGGCCGGCTCCTGGACAGGAACACTGGGGCCGTACTTCAGAAGGCGCGCGAGCACCTGCTGTTCGTCGCCGGTCAAACCGCCGGTGACTTCGGCGAAGTGAGCGAATTCAGCATACAAGCCACTGACAGCCGGAACCTTTTGGCTCAGTTGCTCAAGGAGTTTGCTGTGGCGAAAGGCAGAAAGGGCAGGAGCGCCGCGCAGGATCAACATCTTCGGGACAGCCTCGGGAAGGGGGTGTGCTTTGAGGCCGTGCATTCTAGCCTAAACCGCCGGCAACGGCACCCGAAACGGCACGCACGGTGCTGGCCGAATGTCGGTCTTTGCGCATGCGGGGGTATTGGGCCCCCGTACCAAGGTTCGCGCAGAGATATTTTTCAGCGGCGCAAAGCCCGCCACACCCCGGCCGGCCGGTGTTGCGGACATGTTTTGCAACCGCTAGCAGACTGGCCTTTTGCTGTCGAGATATGGCGGTAGGGGCCGTTTGCGTATACTGCGCAGATGTTTTCCCCAACGGCTTTGCGTCCGCGATATGCCAAATGGCTGATCGCAACCGGACTCTTCCTGGTGCTCAGTGGTTGTGTTGAGAAACCCAACACACTGGAGCGCGTAAAGGAGGATGGCGTGCTGCGGGTGGTTACCCGAAACAGCCCCGCCACCTACTTTGAGGATCGTAACGGTGAAACCGGCTTCGAATACGAGCTGGTGAAGCGCTTCGCCGACGATTTGGGTGTGGAACTGAAGATCGAGACCGCCGACAACCTCGACGACCTGTTCAACCAGATCGGCAAACCCAACGGTCCGGTATTGGCGGCCGCGGGGCTGGTCAGCAGCGAACAGCGCAAGAAGCAGGTGCGGTTTTCCCACGCCTACCTGGAAGTCACCCCGCAGGTCATCTACCGCAACGGCCAGTCACGCCCCACCGACGCGGCCGCCCTGGCGGGCAAGAAGATCATGGTGCTCAAGGGCAGCACCCACGCCGAACAACTGGCACAGTTGAAGCAGCAATACCCGGGCATCGAATACGAAGAGTCCGACGCGGTTGAAGTGGTCGACCTGCTGCGCATGGTCGACGAGGGCCAGATCGACCTCACCCTGGTGGACTCCAACGAAGTGGCGATGAACCAGGTGTACTTCCCCAACGTGCGCGTGGCCTTCGACCTCGGCGATGCCCGCAACCAGAGCTGGGCGGTAGCCCCTGGTGAAGACAACAGCCTGCTCAACGAGATCAACAGCTACCTCGACAAGGTCCAGAAGAACGGCACGCTGCAACGCCTCAAGGACCGCTACTACGGCCACGTCGATGTCCTCGGCTACATGGGCGCCACCACGTTCGCCCAGCACCTGCAACAACGCCTGCCCAAATACGAGCAGCACTTCAAGGCCTACGCCAAGCAGGAAAAAGTCGATTGGCGCCTGCTGGCCGCGATCGGCTACCAGGAATCACTGTGGCAACCGGCGGTCACGTCCAAGACCGGCGTGCGCGGCCTGATGATGCTGACCCAGAACACCGCCCAGGCCATGGGCGTGTCCAACCGCCTGGACCCGAAACAAAGCATCATGGGCGGCGCCAAGTACCTGGCCTACATGAAGGACCAACTGGACGAAAGCATCGAGGAGCCCGACCGCACCTGGTTCGCCCTGGCTGCCTATAACGTCGGCAGCGGCCACCTGGACGACGCCCGCAAACTGGCGGCCAAGGAAGGGCTGAACCCGGACAAGTGGCTGGATGTGAAGAAGATCCTGCCGCGCCTGTCCCAGAAGCAGTGGTACAGCAAGACCCGCTACGGCTACGCCCGGGGCGGCGAGCCCGTGCATTTCGTGGCGAACATCCGTCGCTACTACGACATCCTGACCTGGGTGACGCAGCCGCAACTCGAAGGCGACCAGGTGGCCGAGGGCAACCTGCACGTGCCGGGTGTGGACAAGAGCAAGCCGAACCAGGAATCCCCGCAGCTCTGACAGCTGTACACAACCCTTAATGTGGGAGCGGGCCTGTGGGAGCAAAGCTTGCTCCCACAGGGGATGGTGGCTGCGGTCAGGACTTGGCGGCAGCCAGGATCAGCGCTTTCATTTCCGCCACCGCCGACTTGAACCCGACGAACAACGCATGGGCCACCAGCGCGTGGCCGATGTTCAGCTCGTTGATGCCCTTGATGGCCGCGACGGCTTCGACGTTGTGGTAGTGCAGACCATGGCCGGCGTTGACGATCAAGCCCTGGGCCAGGCCAAAGGCGACGCCATCGGCGACCCGCTGCAGCTCGTCGGCCACGTCGGTGGGGGTTTCGGCATCGGCGTAACGACCGGTGTGCAGTTCGATGGCCGGGGCGCCGACCCGCTTGGACGCTTCGATCTGCCGTTCGTCGGCATCGATGAACAGCGATACCTCGGCACCGATCTTCGACAAGCGCTCCACCGCCAGGCTGATCCGCGATTCCTGCCCCGCTACGTCGAGGCCGCCTTCGGTGGTCAGTTCCTGGCGCGTCTCCGGCACCAGGCAGATGTGCGCCGGGCGGATGAGTTCAGCGAACGCCATCATTTCTTCGGTCACGCCCATTTCGAAGTTCATGCGGGTTTGCAGCACGTCCTTGAGCAGCAGCACGTCGCGCTCCTGGATGTGGCGACGGTCTTCACGCAGGTGCACGGTGATGCCGTCGGCACCCGCCTCTTCCGCGTCCAGCGCGGCCTTGACCGGATCCGGGTAGCGCGTACCGCGGGCCTGGCGCAGGGTGGCGACATGGTCGATGTTCACGCCGAGAAGAATGCGATTGCTGGTGCTCACAAAAAGGCTCCTGAAGGGACAGATAGTCGGCCCACAGCATACGGGTTGATCAGGGCTTGCGAAACAGCTCGCGACTGACCAGGGGCCGACCGCCCAGGTGCACGGCCAGGGCTTGGCGCATCAGCCGCTTGGCCGCCGACAAGGCGCCCGGCGCGCTCCAGTCGGCCTCGGCCATGGCCAGCAGCTCGGCGCCATTGAACAGCCCCGGTTGCAGCAGGTAGACCCGCTCCAGGCCAGCATCCACTTGCAAACGGTAGAGGCCGTCGGCGGCGATGGGCTCGCCGTGCAGGTCGGTGCTCAAGGCGAAGCCATAGCCCAGGTCATCCAGCAGCCGCCATTCGAACGACCGCAGCAGCGGCTCCAGCGGACGGCCTTCGGCCAGGGCCAGCAGCGTGGCGGCGTAGTGGTCGAAGACGGCCGGGTGGGGATCTTCGGCGGGCAGCAGGCGAATCAGCAGTTCATTGAGGTACAAGCCGCTGAACAACGCCTCGCCGTTGAGCCAGGCGGCGACGCCGTTGCTTTCCATGCGCCCGACGTTCTTCAACTCCCCCCGCCCGCGAAATTCGACTTCCAGAGGCACGAACGGCCGCGCCAGCGTCCCCGCCTTGCCCCGCGCCCCCCGCAACACCGCCCGCAGCCGCCCTTGGGGCGTGAGGAAGTCCACCAGGGCGCTGCTTTCGCGGTAGGCGCGGCTGTGGAGGACGTAGGCGGGTTGGCCGGTGGGTTGGGTTGGGGGCATCAGGGGCCTGAATATCAGAAGATATCGACTATGGAAGAAAGCTTCGTGGCGAGGGAGCTTGCTCCCGCTGGGCTGCGAAGCAGCCCCAGGTTCAACGACTTCGTTCAGTCAGACCCACCGCATTGCCTGATTTTACGACTGCTTCGCAGCCGAGCGGGAGCAAGCTCCCTCGCCACAAAAGCCCGCCCACCATGATCCTGGGGTTACAGGTCGCCGTAACCCAACGAACGCAGCGCACGCTCGTCATCGGACCAGCCGCCCTTCACCTTGACCCACAGGTTGAGCATGATCTTGGAGTCGAACAGCAGCTCCATGTCCTTGCGCGCCTCGGTGCCGATGCGCTTGATGCGCTCGCCCTTGTCGCCAATGATGATTTTCTTCTGGCCGTCACGTTCGACGAGGATCAACGCATGGATGTGCAGGGTCTTGCCCTGTTGCTTGAACTCCTCGATCTCGACCGTGATCTGGTACGGCAGCTCGGCGCCCATCTGGCGCATGATTTTCTCGCGCACCAGCTCGGCGGCGAGGAAACGGCTGCTGCGGTCGGTGATCTGGTCTTCAGGGAAGAAATGATCGTTTTCCGGCAGGTGTTCGGCAATCACCCGCTCCAGCGCGTCGAGGTTATGGCCGTGCTGGGCAGAGATCGGAATGATCTGGGCATTGGGCAACTGTTCCTGCAGCCAGGTCAGGTGCGGCATCAGTTCAGCCTTGTCTTCGATGCGATCGGTCTTGTTCAGCGCCACGATCAACGGCCCTGTCACGTACTGGACGCGTTCGAGGACCATCTGGTCTTCTTCGGTCCATTTGGTGCGGTCGACCACGAAGATCACCACGTCGACGTCTTTCAACGCCGCCGAGGCAGTCTTGTTCATGTAGCGGTTCAAGGCCTTTTCGCCACCCTTGTGCATGCCTGGGGTGTCGACGTAGATCGCCTGCACGGCGCCTTCGGTCTTGATGCCCAGCATGTTGTGGCGGGTGGTCTGGGGCTTGCGCGAGGTGATCGCCAGTTTCTGGCCCAGAATGTGGTTCAGCAGCGTGGACTTGCCCACGTTCGGCCGACCGACAATGGCGACATAGCCGCAGCGGGTGACGGTTGTATCAGTCATTGCCATTCTCCACGCCCAGGGCAATCAGTGCTGCGGCGGCCGCTACCTGTTCGGCAATACGACGACTCACACCCTGACCCCGGCTTTTTTCATTCAGTAGGACAACTTCGCATTCGACGAAGAAGGTTCGGCAATGCGGCTCACCCTGGATATCCACCACTTCGTAGCGCGGCAGTTCGCAACTGCGCGACTGCAGGAACTCCTGCAAACGGGTCTTGGGATCCTTGTTGGTGTCCACCAGCGTCAGGCTGTCGATCTCGGAAGTCAGCCAGGCCAGCACGCGTTCGCGCGCCATGTCCATGCCGGAGTCCAGGTAGATCGCGCCAATCAACGCTTCCAGGGCATCGGCCAGGATCGACTCGCGACGGAAACCGCCGCTTTTCAATTCACCGGAGCCCAGGCGCAGGTATTCGCCCAGGTCGAAGCCACGGGCCAGCACGGCCAGGGTCTCACCTTTTACCAATCGCGCGCGCAAACGCGACAACTGGCCTTCGCGGGCCAGCGGGAAGCGCTCGAACAGCGCCTCGCCGGCCACGAAGTTGAGGATGGCATCACCGAGGAATTCCAGGCGTTCGTTGTTGCGCCCGGCAAAACTGCGGTGAGTGAGGGCCAGGAGCATCAGGTCCGGGTCCTTGAAGGTGTAGCCGAGCTGACGCTCGAGACGGCTTAGAGAAACGCTCACGGTTTACCCACGCTGAGTTCGTGGCTGGATTCCACCGCCACGGTGGCAAGGCACCGTTGGCTTGGGACAATTAACGCTGTGTTCAAAAATGACGTCCTGACTATCGTTGGCTTCATGCCTCCGGGCAACCTTGTGCAGGCTCCAGAAAAGCATTCGGCGCTGTGTTCAACAGCGCCGTGTGTGATTACTTGATCAGGCCAACCCGCGAGAAATTCGGCAGGTGGCTGAGTTTGGGTTCCGGCCAGCTCATCCAGACCGCAAAGGCCTTGCCGACGATGTTTCGGTCCGGGACCATGCCCAGCAGGTCCTTGGGAATGTTCGGATCATCCCAGTAACGGCTGTCGTTGGAGTTGTCGCGGTTGTCGCCCATCATGAAATAGTGCCCCGCCGGCACGGTCCACGAACGGTCCGGCGTTGCGCGGTAGCGGCTCATTTCCTTGCGGATCAGGTGTTCGGCCTCGCCGAGTTTTTCCCGGTAGAGTTCGGCACTGCCCAGCGTACCCGGCTCGGAGCCGAGCAATTGTTCGGCCACTGATTCGCCATTGACGAACAGGCGCTTGTCGGCGGTGTAGCGAATCGTGTCGCCCGGCAAGCCGACCACGCGCTTGATGTAGTTGACGTTCGGGTCGCTCGGGAAGCGGAACACCATGACATCGCCGCGCTGCGGATCACCCACTTCGATGACTTTCTTGTCGATCACCGGCAGGCGGATCCCGTAGGAGAACTTGTTCACCAGAATGAAATCGCCCACGTCCAGGGTCGGCTTCATCGAGCCGGACGGGATCTGGAACGGCTCCACCAGGAACGAACGCAGCACCAGCACGATGAACAGCACCGGGAAGAACGACTTGCCGTATTCGACCAGCAGCGGTTCCTTGTTGAGCTTTTCGACCACCACGCCATCAGGCTGGCTGACGCTGCCCTGATATGAGGCAATGGCCGCCCGGCGCCGAGGCGCCAGGAACAACAGATCAAGCAACGCCAACAGGCCGCAGACAAACACGGCGATAACCAGCAACAGCGGGAAATTTAGCGACATAGGACCTAACTATCCAACCTGAGCACCGCAAGGAAGGCTTCCTGTGGAATTTCCACGTTACCGACCTGCTTCATGCGTTTTTTACCGGCCTTCTGCTTTTCCAACAGCTTGCGCTTACGGCTGACGTCGCCGCCGTAGCATTTGGCCAATACGTTCTTTCTGAGCGCCTTGACGGTTGTACGCGCCACAATCTGCCCGCCAATGGCGGCCTGGATTGCCACATCGAACATCTGCCGCGGAATCAGTTCCTTCATCTTCTCGGTCAATGCACGACCTTTGTAGTGCGCGTTGTCACGGTGCACGATCAATGCCAGGGCATCGACTTTCTCACCGTTGATCAGCACATCCAGCTTCACCAGATTAGCCGATTGGTAACGATCGAAATGATAGTCCAGCGAAGCATAGCCGCGACTGGTGGATTTGAGGCGGTCGAAGAAGTCCAGCACCACTTCGTTCATCGGCAGGTCGTAGGTCACCTGGACCTGCGTGCCAAGGAACAGCATGTCGTGCTGTACGCCGCGTTTCTCGATGCACAGGGTAATGACGTTACCCAGGTGCTCCTGAGGCACAAGGATGTTGGCCCGCACGATCGGCTCGCGCATGTCTTCGATGGCCGACAGGTCCGGCAGCTTGGACGGGTTGTCGACGTAGAGGGTTTCGCCGTTCTTGAGCAGCAGCTCGAAGATTACCGTCGGTGCCGTGGTGATCAGGTCCAGGTCGTACTCGCGCTCCAGGCGCTCCTGGATGATTTCCATGTGCAGCATGCCCAGGAACCCGCAGCGGAAGCCGAAGCCCAGGGCGTCGGAGCTTTCCGGAGTGTATTGCAGGGACGAGTCGTTCAGGGTCAGCTTTTGCAGGGCTTCGCGGAAATCCTCGAAGTCGTCGGAGCTGACCGGGAACAGGCCGGCATAGACCTGCGGCTGGATGCGCTTGAAACCGGGCAGCACATCGACATCTGGGGTAGAGCTCAAGGTCAGGGTGTCGCCGACCGGCGCCCCGTGGATGTCCTTGATACCGGCAATGATGAAGCCCACTTCACCGGCCTTCAGGTCGACGGTGGCGGTATGTTTCGGGTTGAAGACCCCGACGCTGTCCACCAGGTGGATCTTGCCGGTGGACTTGACCAGGATCTTGTCGCCCTTCCTCACGCGGCCATGGCGCACGCGAACCAGGGAGACTACACCCAGGTAGTTGTCGAACCAGGAGTCGATGATCAACGCTTGCAGCGGATCTTCGATGTTGCCGGTTGGCGCGGGAATGGTGGTGACCAGGCGTTCGAGCACTTCATCCACGCCCAGGCCGGTCTTGGCGCTGCAGGTGACCGCGTCAGTGGCGTCGATGCCGATGATCTTCTCGATTTCTTCCTTCACGCGGTCCGGATCGGCCTGGGGCAGGTCGATCTTGTTCAGCACCGGCATGACTTCCAGGCCCTGCTCGATGGCCGTGTAGCAGTTGGCAACCGACTGGGCCTCGACGCCCTGGCCGGCATCGACCACCAGCAATGCACCCTCACAGGCCGCCAGCGACCGGCTGACTTCATAGGTGAAGTCGACATGGCCCGGGGTATCGATGAAGTTCAGCTGATAGGTGACGCCGTCGCGGGCCTTGTAGTAGAGGGTAACGCTGTGGGCCTTGATGGTGATCCCGCGCTCGCGCTCGAGGTCCATGGAGTCCAGGACCTGGGCTTCCATTTCACGCTCGGCCAGGCCGCCGCACATCTGGATGAAGCGATCAGCCAGCGTCGACTTGCCATGGTCAATGTGGGCGATGATGGAGAAATTGCGGATATGACTCAAATCACTCACGGATCAACACTCAAAAAGGCTGCAGGCATGGCCCGCCGAAAAATAGCCGGGAATTGTACCTGATACACCGCGCAAGCGTCACGTTCGCCTGTCGATGAGCTCTCGTGGCGAGGGAGCTTGCTCCCGTTGGGCTGCGAAGCGGCCCTCGATTTACCCGCCACGGCGATATGTCAGGCAGACGGTAGGGGACTGCTGCGCAGTCCAGCGGGAGCAAGCTCCCTCGCCACAGGAGCCCGCTCGCCACGTTGGATGTAGCTCAACCCGCCCGGCGCAACAGCCAGAGCCCGGCCAACGCGCAGACACCGGCCGGCACCAGCACCGCGAACAGCGGCGAGAAACCGAACACCAGGCTCGACGGCCCCAGCAGATCCTGGGCGATACGGAAGGTGAAGCCCACCAGCACGCCGGTAAACACCCGTTGACCGAGGGTCACCGAACGCAGCGGGCCGAAAATGAAGGAAATCGCCATCAACACCAGGGCGGCGGTGACCAGCGGTTGCAACACCTTGACCCAAAAAGCCAGCCAGTAGCGGCCATTGTTCAGGCCCTGATCCGCCAGATAGTGGATATAGCCCCACAAACCGGTAATCGACAGCGACTCCGGCGCCATCACCACGGTACTGAGCAACTGCGGGCTGATCGACACGTCCCAACGCTCTTGCGGGGCGGCGACCACTTCGGTGCGCTTGTCATGGAACAGGGTGGTGGTGACATCACTCAATTGCCAGTGGTCCTCGGCGAAATTCGCGCGCTTGGCGAAGCTCGATGACAGCATGTGCCGCTGGTCGTCGAAACGATAGCGGGTCACGCCATAGAGGATGCCATTGGGCTGGACCGAGTTGATGTGGATGAACTCGTCACCCTGGCGGTGCCACAGGCCGTGCTTGGCGCTTTGCGCATCACCGCCGCCCTGGGCCAGGGAACGGTTGGCCTGAGCGGTGTTTTCAGTGGCCGGGGCGATGTATTCGCCGATCAACACACCCACCAGCATCAGCACCAGCATCGGTTTCATCACCGCCCAGACGATCCGACCAATGGACACGCCTGCGGCGCGCATGATGGTCAGCTCGCTGTTGCTGGCCAGGCTGCCCAGGCCGATCAGGCAGCCGATCAGCGCCGCCATCGGCAGCATGTCGTAAAGGCGCCGAGGCGCGGTCAGCAGCACGTAGCTCGCCACGTCCGTCAGGGTATAGGTGTCGCTGACGTCGCTCATTTCATCGATGAAGGCAAACAGGGTCGCCAGGCCAAGGATGATCCCCAGCACCGCGAGAATCGCCATGAACACACTGCTGCCGATGTAGCGGTCGAGTTTAACCACGGGCCACCTCCAGCGCGCTGCGACGACTGGCCAGTTTCAGGCGCAACGGTTCCCAATAGAGCAGCCCCAGGCCGATGGCCAGGAAGATGCCATGCACCCACCACAAGCCCAGCGCTGGCGGGATCTTGCCCTTCTCCAGGGCGCCGCGGGCGGAAATCAGGATGGTCAGGTAAGCCATATACAGGAGAATCGCCGGCAGCAACTTGAGGAAACGACCCTGGCGCGGGTTGACCCGCGACAGCGGGACCGCCATGAGGGTCACGATGAACACCAGCAGCGGCAACGACAGGCGCCATTGCAGCTCGGTGCGGGCACGAATGTCCTTGTTGCCCAGCAGGCTGGCGGTAGGCATTGCGTCGCGGTCGGTGACTTCGTCGCTGACCTCGGGCTTGGGCAACAGCACGCCATAGGTGTCGTACTTGATGGCCCGGTAGTCGGCCTGCCCCGGCTTGCCATCGTAGCGATAGCCATTGTGCAGGATCAGGTAGCGGTTGCCGTCGGGGTTGATTTCCTGCCGGCCCTTCTCGGCCACCAGCACGGAAATGCCACGGTCCTTCTTGGTGTCCGAAGACAGGTTCTTTTGCGTAATGAAGACGCCGCCCAGGTCGATCCGGTCATCCGAGAGCTGTTCGGTGTAAGTCACCCGCGTGCCATCGCGCAGGGCCTGGAAACGCCCTGGCACCAGGGTGTCGAATTCGGTCATGGCGTCCTGCTGGTTGATCAGCAGTTGGAATTGGTTGGCGCCCTGGGGCGACAGGCTCAGGCTCAGCCAGGCCACCACCAGCGCCACCAATGTGGCCGGGAACAGGGTCATGCGAAACAGCCGTTGCTGGCTCATACCGGTGGCCGACAACACGGTCATTTCGCTGTCCAGGTACAAGCGCCCATAGGCCAGCAAAATGCCGAGGAACAACCCCAGCGGCAGGATCAATTGCAGGAAGCCCGGCAGGCGGAACCCCATGATCAGGAACAGGGAGCCCGGATCCAGGGCGCCGGAGGCCGCCTGGGCAAGGTACTTGATGAAACGTCCGCTCATGATGATGACCAGCAGCACGGCGCTCACGGCGCTCAGGGTCAGCAGGACTTCGCGGGATAGATAACGAAAGACGATCACACCAGACACTCCAGGGTTGTCAGGCTGGGTTTTGTATGAAAAGTGCCTGCGCGACGATCATGCTGCGTTGAAAACAGGCTCGGAATGCTCATTGACAGCCAGTCAACTCCGCTTCCTCGCCTGTCTTCGCCTTGCCTGATCGCCGCTCGGCGACTTTTCATACAAACCCTTAAGGCGGCCAAACAAGCAAACGTATCGAGCCGGTCCGCCAACGCGAACCGCCGAAAAAAGAGCCGCATTATCCTGTGATTGGAGGCGCCTGTCACTTCGCACGCTTTAAACCGCTGCTTAAAGCCAAAAGTTAGCGCCGCCGAGGGTTGTCAGGCTCGGGCGCCGGGGTTCAAACTGCGGCCTTTGTCGCCGGCAAGCACCGGCGCTTCTTTTATATAGAAGAAGCTCGCTCAGCGCGCCATTGTGTCGGCGCCTGGCCTCTTGACCATTCACTCAGGGATCCGGACATGGAACTGGTTGTAAAAAGCGTCAGCCCAGAAACGTTGAAAACCGCCACGCTGGTGGTTGCCGTCGGTGAAAACCGCAAGCTCGGCGTCGTCGCCACCCAGCTCGACAGCCTGAGCGGCGGTGCCATCAGCGCCGTGCTCAAGCGCGGCGACCTGGCCGGCAAGGTCGGCCAGAGCCTGTTGCTGCACAGCCTGCCCAACCTCAAGGCCGATCGTGTGCTGCTGGTGGGCGTGGGCAAGGACGCCGAACTGGGCGACCGTCCATTCCGTAAAATCATCGCCGGCGTGTTGGGTACCCTCAAGGGCCTGGGCGGCGCTGATGCCGTCCTGGCGTTGGACGAGTTGGTGGTCAAGGGGCGCGACAGCTACGGCAAGAACCGCCTGCTGGCGGAAACCCTGGTGGACGGCGAATACCAGTTCGACCAGTTCAAGAGCCAGAAAGCCGAACCCCGCACCCTGAAGAAAATCACCCTGCTGACCATCAAGGCCGCCCAGGCTGAAGTCCAGCGCGCCGTGACCCACGCCACCGCGATTGCCAACGGCATGGCCTTCACCCGCGACCTGGGCAACCTGCCGCCGAATATCTGCCACCCGACGTTCCTCGGCGAGCAGGCCAAGGCACTGGGCAAAGAGTTCAAGGGCCTGAAGGTCGAAGTCTTCGACGAGAAGAAGATCAAGGACCTGGGCATGGGTTCGTTCTATGCCGTCGGCCAGGGCAGCGCCCAGCCGCCACGCCTGATCGTCATGCAATACAACGGCGGCAAGAAGTCCGAGAAGCCTTACGCACTGGTCGGCAAGGGCATCACCTTCGACACCGGCGGCATCAGCCTCAAGCCAGGCGCCGGCATGGATGAAATGAAGTACGACATGGGCGGCGCCGCGAGCGTGTTCGGCACCCTGCGCGCCGTGCTCGAACTGCAACTGCCGATCAACCTGGTGTGCATCCTGGCCTGCGCCGAGAACATGCCCAGCGGCACGGCCTCGCGTCCGGGCGACATCGTCACCACCATGAGCGGCCAGACCGTGGAAATCCTCAACACCGACGCCGAAGGCCGCCTGGTGCTGTGTGACGCCCTCACCTACTCCGAGCGCTTCAAGCCGCAAGCGGTGATCGACATCGCGACCCTGACCGGTGCCTGCGTCGTCGCCCTCGGTGCCCACACCTCGGGCCTGCTGGGCAACAACGACGAACTGATCGGCCAATTGCTCAGCGCCGGCCAGCAAGCCGACGACCGCGCCTGGCAGTTGCCCTTGTTCGACGAGTACCAGGAACAATTGGACAGCCCGTTCGCCGACATCGCCAACATCGGCGGCCCGAAAGCCGGAACCATCACCGCGGCCTGCTTCCTGTCGCGTTTCACCAAGAACCTGAACTGGGCGCATCTGGACATCGCCGGCACGGCCTGGACCAGCGGCGGCAAGGACAAAGGCGCCACCGGTCGTCCAGTGCCCCTGCTGACCCAGTACCTGCTGGACCGCGCCAAGGCCTGACACCAATGACCGGCGTTGGCGTCGCCCTCGGGTGGTGCCAGCGGCGGCTCAGGAACCGCAATGACCAAAGTCGATTTCTATATCCTGCCCAGCGCCGATCCGTCGGCGCGGCTGGATTTCGCCTGCAAGCTCGTCGAAAAGGCCTGGCGCATGGGGCACCGCATCTACCTGCATTGCAGCGATGCCGCCCAGCGCGATGACCTGGACGCACGCCTATGGGCTTTCAAGGGCGAGAGTTTCGTGCCCCACGGCCCGGCCGAAAGCGAACCCGAGGGGCTGATCGTACTGGGGTTGGGAGATGACTGCGGCCAGCACCAGGACCTGTTGGTCAACCTCGACCTGAAAGTACCGGCCTTTGCCCAACGCTTCGCCCGCGTGGCGGAAGTGGTGGTGGAAGACCCGGCCATCCGACAAGCCGCGCGGGAGAGTTTCCGTTTCTACCGCGAACAGGGCTATCCTCTGCAAGACCACCGTTTACAGCGACTCTGAGCCCTACGATGGACACTCCAAAATCGCCACAAAAGCCCGCGCACCTGCTGGATGACCTCGAGTCGATCCGCCAGTTGCTCGGCGACGACAACCTGCAACCGCCACTGCTGACCGACACGGTCGTGCCCGAGCCGGTGCATGACGAGCAGATTCCCCTGCTGTTCGATCCGATCAACGGCCAGCCCGAACCCGAGCCGGCCGCCAAGGCCGAAGCGAAGGGCCCCGACGCCCTGCTGCACCTGGACCGCGAATTGCGCGCTGCGGCGCAGTTGATCATGCAAGACGTCATCGACGACTTCGCCCCGCACATCGAAACCGAGATCAAGCGCCGGCTGGATGCGCGGATGGAGCGGTTGCTTAGCCACTACGAGTAGTTTTCCTGCCTTACAGTGGACACCTTGTGGGAGCCGAGCTTGCTCGCGATAGCGGCGGGTCAGCCTGCATCATTGTCGGATGTGCCGCCGCTATCGCGAGCAAGCTCGGCTCCCACAGGATTCGGCAATGTTCACACTTTCTGCGCCTGTGGCTTGCACCAGCCCCGCCCGCTATACTTCCCGGCTTTTCCTGAATAAATGCCAATAGGGTCCCGCCGCGCATGGATAAGACCTACCAGCCGCACGCCATTGAAACTTCCTGGTACAACACCTGGGAGTCCGAGAATTATTTCGCTCCGCAAGGCGCGGGCGATTCCTACACCATCATGATCCCGCCGCCGAACGTCACCGGCAGCCTGCACATGGGCCACGGCTTCAACAACGCGATCATGGACGCCCTGATCCGTTTCCGTCGCATGCAAGGTCGCAACACCTTGTGGCAGCCGGGCACCGACCATGCCGGTATCGCCACGCAGATGCTGGTGGAACGTCGCCTCGAAGCCCAAGGCCAGAATCGCCACGACCTGGGTCGCGAGAAATTCCTCGAGAAAGTCTGGGAATGGAAAGACGAGTCCGGTGGCAACATCAGCCGCCAGATCCGTCGCCTCGGCTCTTCCGTGGACTGGAGCCGCGAGCGCTTTACCATGGACGATGGTCTTTCGGAAGCAGTGAAGGAAGCCTTCGTGCGCCTGCATGAAGACGGGCTGATCTATCGCGGCAAGCGCCTGGTCAACTGGGACACCAAGTTGCACACGGCCATTTCCGACCTCGAAGTGGAGAACCACGACGAGAAAGGTTTCCTGTGGAACCTGAAGTACCCCCTGGCCGACGGCGCCAAGACCGCCGAAGGCAAGGATTACCTGATCGTCGCCACCACGCGTCCGGAAACCATGCTGGGTGACTCCGCCGTGGCGGTAAACCCGAACGATGAGCGCTACCAGGCGTTGATCGGCAAGTTCGTCGAACTGCCCCTGGTTGGCCGGCGCATCCCGATCATCGGCGACGATTACTGCGACCCTGAATTCGGCACCGGCTGTGTGAAAATCACCCCGGCCCACGATTTCAACGACTACGAAGTCGGCAAGCGCCACAACCTGCCGCTGTTGAACATTTTCGACAAGAACGCCACTGTCTTGCCGGCGGCCCAAGTGTTCAACCTCGACGGCACGCTGAACGAAAGCGTCGACGGCACGCTGCCGGCCGAATACGCCGGCCTGGACCGCTTCGAGGCGCGCAAGCAGATCGTCGCGGCATTCGAGGCCGCCGGCCTGTTGGTCAGCGTCGACGATCACGCCCTGAAAGTCCCGAAAGGCGACCGCTCCGGCACCATCATCGAGCCGTGGCTGACCGACCAGTGGTACGTGTCCACCAAACCGCTGGCCGAACCGGCGATTGCCGCCGTGGAAGACGGCCGTATCCAGTTCGTGCCCAAGCAATACGAAAACATGTACTTCTCGTGGATGCGCGACATCCAGGATTGGTGCATCAGCCGGCAGCTGTGGTGGGGCCATCGCATCCCGGCCTGGTACGACGAGTCGGGCAAGGTCTATGTCGGCCGCGATGAAGCCGAAGTCCGCGCCAAGCACAACCTCGGTCCGGACGTCGCCCTGACGCAGGACAACGACGTCCTCGACACCTGGTTCAGCTCGGGCCTGTGGACCTTCTCGACCCTGGGCTGGCCGCAGCAGACCGAGTTCCTGAAGAAATTCCACTCCACCGACGTGCTGGTCACCGGTTTCGACATCATTTTCTTCTGGGTCGCCCGGATGATCATGATGACCATGCACCTGATGAAGAACGAAGACGGCACCCCGCAAGTACCGTTCAAGACGGTCTACGTCCATGGCCTGGTGCGCGACGGCCAGGGCCAGAAGATGTCCAAGTCCAAGGGCAACGTCCTGGACCCGCTGGACATCATCGACGGCATCGACCTGGAAACCCTGGTGCAGAAACGCACCTCCGGCCTGATGCAGCCGAAACTGGCGAAGAAGATCGAGAAAGCCACCCGCGAAGAATTCGCCGAGGGCATCGCCAGCTACGGCACCGATGCCCTGCGTTTCACTTTCTGCTCGCTGGCGTCCACCGGTCGCGACATCAAGTTCGACATGGGTCGCGTCGAAGGCTATCGCAACTTCTGCAACAAGATCTGGAACGCCGCGCGCTACGTGCTGGACAAGGGCGAAGACTGCGGCCAGAACGGCGAAGCCTACGAGCTGACCCTGGCCGATCGCTGGATCATTTCCCAGCTGCAACGCACCGAAGCCGAAGTGACCCGCCAACTGGACCAGTTCCGTTTCGACCTGGCCGCACAAGCCTTGTACGAGTTCATCTGGAACCAGTACTGCGACTGGTACCTGGAGCTGTCCAAGCCGGTGCTGTGGGACGAGAACGCACCGCTCGAGCGCCAGCGCGGCACCCGTCGCACCCTGGTTCGCGTGCTGGAAGTGGCCCTGCGCCTGGCGCATCCATTCATGCCGTTCATCACCGAGGAAATCTGGCAGCGCATCGCACCGCTGGCGGGCATCCAGGGCAAGACGATCATGCTGCAACCGTGGCCGGTGGCCAACGAGACCCGCATCGATCCGGCAGCCGAGGACGACATCGAATGGCTCAAGACCTTCATGCTGGGCCTGCGTAACATCCGCGCCGAAATGAACATCGGCCCGGGCAAGCCGCTGACCCTGTTCCTGAAGAATGCCAGCGCCGAAGACCTGCGCCGCCTCAACGAAAACGAAGCGCTGCTCAAGAAGCTGGCGAAGCTCGAGTCGGTGACGGTACTGGCCGCCGGCGAAGAAGCGCCACTGTCCGCCACCGCTCTGGTCGGCGAGATGGAAGTGCTGGTGCCGATGGCTGGCCTGATCGACAAGGCCGCCGAACTGGCGCGCCTGGACAAGGAAATCCTGCGCTTGAAGGGTGAAGTGCAGCGGGTCGGCGGCAAGCTGTCCAACGCTGGTTTCGTCGACAAGGCTCCGGCCGAAGTCATCGAGAAGGAACGGGCCAAACTGGCCGAGGCCGAACAGGCCCTGGGCAAGCTGGCCGAACAGCATGGGCGGATTGCCAGTCTGTAGCATTTGCAGGAAAGCCCATGTCGGAGTGGGCTTGCTCAGGGAAGTGATACAGTTGTAAGTCGAGCCTAATAGACTTACCTAAGTTCAACGCCCGGACGACGCATCTGAGCGGAGATTAAATGCCAGTCAGCAAAACTGACTGGCATTTTTCCACATCAATTCAATTTGAATATATTCGGATCAGGCTCCGTTCCCTCTTCGAACTGATGCCATCTATTATCCGATTTCCACAGATAGACATACCCTTCATATCCGGGAATGCCTAGGTCGACCCTGACTTCTGTTGCGCTAGAACCCCAGGGGCTCGGTTTTTCTGGTGTATTACCGTAAGTTTCGGGCACGTTCGTATATGCCATTTCAGTTACTCCTGTTTCAACAGGTGAGGTTTTAGTATGCCTCTGGCTCAGCAATAGCCAACTGTCAAGGTTGACAGTTGTTAAGCACTTAAAAGCTTAAACTGAGGTCATTTTATTTCATTAAACGATGCACCATCCCCGCCACGTTACGGTGCTTCGTTATTACTGAAATAGCCCCCGTTGCTGGGCGGCTCTGCAATTGATACGACCAGTGTGGGACAATACCCACCACTTTTGAGCCACCCCCGAATCGACCCGCCCATGACCGCCCCCCGCATATCCAAACCTACACGCCAGAAGCCCAAGTCCACCACCGAGGCCAAGGCCGTGGTGCCGCGGGAGAAGGCCAGCCTCCACCCGCGCAACCGCCACCAGGGCCGCTACGACTTCCCGGCGTTGATCAAGTCCACGCCTGAATTGGCCAAGTTCGTGATCATCAACCCCTACGGCAAGGAAAGCATCGACTTCGCCAGCCCCGACGCGGTGCGAGTGTTCAACCGGGCGCTGCTCAAAGCCTTCTATGGCATTGCCCATTGGGACATTCCGGCCGATTACCTGTGCCCACCGGTGCCTGGCCGGGCGGATTATGTGCATTTCCTCGCCGACCTGCTTGCCAGCCACAACGACGGTGAAATCCCCCGCGGGGCGGCCGTCAAAGTGCTGGACATCGGCACTGGCGCCAACTGCGTCTATCCGTTGATCGGCTACAGCGACTACCGCTGGCACTTCCTGGGCTCGGAGATCGACCCGACCGCCATTGCCTCGGCCAAGGCCATCGTCCAATCCAATGGTTTGAACAAGGCCATCCAGTTGCGCCAGCAAGCCAACCGCAAGCAGATCCTCCTGGGTCTGCTGGAGGATGGCGAACGGTTCGACCTGACGATGTGCAACCCACCGTTCCATGCGTCCCTGGAAGAAGCCACCAAGGGTAGCCAGCGCAAGTGGCGTGCGTTGGGCAAGGCCGATCCGAAACGCAAGCTGCCGGTGCTGAATTTTGGCGGTCAGGCTGCGGAGTTGTGGTGCGAGGGTGGGGAAGCCCGGTTCGTCACGCAATTGATCAGCGAAAGCGCACAACTGGCCAGCCAAGTGATGTGGTTCAGCACCCTGGTATCGAAAGCTTCGAACCTGCCGGCGATCCAGGCTGCGTTGAAGAAAGCCGGTGCGCTGCACAGCCAGGTAGTGGAAATGTCCCAGGGCCAGAAGCAGAGCCGCTTCGTGGCCTGGACCTTCCAGACCGAGGCGCAGCAACAGGCCTGGCGCCAGGCGCGCTGGGTTCGCAAAGATTAGAAGGACATTGCGCTAGCGTAGGAGCTGCCGAGCGAAGCGAGGCTGCGATCTTTTGATCTTTCGCTTGAAATTTAACAGCCAGGGGAAAGATCGCAGCCTCGCTCCGCTCGACAGCTCCTACGGGCGGTTTCCCAAGGCAATAAAAAACCGTGCCCGGATCGCTCCGAGGCACGGTTTTTTTACAGCGATCTTACTTGTTGACCGCGTCGGTCAGGCCTTTGGCCACAACCAGCTTGATCACTTTCTTGGCAGCGATTTCGATGGCAGCGCCAGTCGAAGGGTTACGGCCGGTACGGGCAGGACGCTCGGTGACTTTCAGCTTGCCGATACCTGGCAGGGTGATTTCGCCGCCGTTTTCCAGCTGATCGGCAACGATTTGGCCCAGTTGGTCCAAAGCGTTACGCGCGGTGGTTTTTGGCGCGTCGATAGCTTCAGCGATGTCAGCGATCAGTTGGTCTTTAGTAAGAGCCATGTAGTGTTCCTTCCCTATCAAATTCATATGGATTGCAGAGTGCAGTGTCAGCCATCGAGCCCGATCTCTCCAGATCAGGCACCCTCGGCAATCACCACGACGGATCGGGGTAATAGATGCCGAAAACCGGGTTTGGTTCGACCTGACAAATGCTGAATGCACGCTTAACGCAGTGACTTCGCGTAAGACCGGGCAAAACTAGCACAACGCCTCTGAAATATCCGCCTCTAGCTACCCATTTGGTCAGCTTTCTTGCGCTAAAACGTTAAAAAAATGCATATAGGCAGTCGGACAGGTCTGAAAGGGCCTTTGCCGGGTTCCAAAACCAGTGATTGCGGTACACTGGGCCTTTTTCGGGGAGCACGCCCTCCTCTCTTTCATCAGCCGAGAAATCCATGCCGATCCGTCATTGCATCGTCCACCTGATCGACAAAAAACCCGACGGCACCCCTGCTGTGCTCCATGCCCGCGACTCCGAACTGGCAGAGTCCACGGCCATCGAGAACATGCTCGCCGACCTCAACGAAAGCTATAACGCCAAGCAAGGCAAGGCCTGGGGGTTTTTCCATGCCGAGTCCGGGGCGCATCCGTTCAGCGGCTGGCTGAAGGAGTACCTGGATGGCGGGAAGGATTTCACCGCGTTCAGTCGAGTGGCGGTGGAACACCTGCAAAAACTGATGGAAGAGTCCAACCTGTCGGTGGGCGGCCACGTGCTGTTCGCGCATTACCAGCAGGGCATGACCGACTACCTGGCCATCGCCCTGCTGCACCACAGCGAAGGCGTGGCGGTGACCGATGAACTGGACGTGACCCCGTCCCGCCACCTGGACCTGGGCCAGCTGCACCTGGCGGCGCGGATCAACGTGTCGGAATGGCAGAACAACAAGCAGTCCAGGCAGTACATCTCGTTTATCAAGGGCAAGAACGGCAAGAAGGTCTCGGAGTACTTCCGCGACTTCATCGGCTGCCAGGAAGGCGTCGACGGCCCCGGTGAGACCCGCACCCTGCTCAAGGCCTTCAGCGACTTCGTCGAAAGCGAAGACTTGCCGGAAGACGATGCCCGGGAAAAAACCAAGACCCTGGTGGACTACGCCAGCAGCCAGGCCAAGCTCGGCGAGCCCATGGGCCTGGAAGAACTGTCCGAGTTGATCGACGAAGATCGCCCGAAAGCCTTCTACGACCACATCCGCAACAAGGACTACGGGTTGTCGCCGGAAATCCCGGCGGATAAACGAACCCTCAACCAGTTCCGCCGCTTCACCGGTCGCGCCGAAGGCTTGTCCATCAGCTTCGAAGCGCACTTGCTGGGCTCCAAGATCGAGTATGACGAGGAAGCCGGTACGTTGATCATCAAGGGGTTGCCGACCTCGCTGACCGACCAGCTCAAGCGGCGTAATTGATGCTCGGTAGGGTGCTGAAGAAGTTTCTGCTGATTCTGCTGGTAGTGGTGGCGTACCAGAACTGGGGCAAGATCGAGCGGGTGTTCAACCCATCGCAGATGGTTTCAGAACAGATTCGCAGCAATGCCCGCGTGGTGCTGTATGCCACCGACTGGTGCGGCTACTGCAAGGCCACCCGACGGTTCCTGGATGAGAAAGGCGTGCCGTTTCGCGAGTTCGATATCGAGAAGGACACCGAGGCGCGCAAGGCCTACGAGGCGTTGGGTGGCCGGGGGATTCCGATCCTCGATGTGAATGGCACGCTGATTCGTGGGTACGAGCCGGAGAATATTCTCAGGGCGTTGTCTGCCATCTAGTCATCGTGGCAAATCCTCTGTGGGAGCGAGCTTGCTCGCGATAGCGATGGGTCAGCTTGCATCAATGTCGGATGTGTCGCCGCCATCGCGAGCAAGCTCGCACCCACAGGTCATTCGTCGCTCAGCGAGCCTCGATCCGAAACCCGAACCGCGGAAAGTGCACATGCACCACCCCGCCACGCTCATCTTCGCGACGCAGAATCAATTCTTCGCTGCCCGCAAACAATAACTCCCCGACCACCGGATCAACGCCATAGTCCGTCGCGGCGATGGTCACCTGCTGCCCTGCCGTGAAGCCGTTCGGCTCTTCGAACGACTCATCCGGCAGCGCTGCCGGTGTCGCGTTTCGGGCAACGTCCAAGGCTTCTTCGGCACTTATCTGGCTCGACGCGCCATGACCGAAACCCAGCACCCGTGCCAACCATGCCGAAACAGCCGGATACGCGTCCACCAGCGGCGAGGTCACCGGGGTGGCCTTGAGGAACCACAGCGGATGGGCCATGGCGAAGTCGGCAATCGACGGATCACCCAACAGGAAATCGCCCTCCTCGCGCTGCAACTGCTGCTCCAGGCGCGCCATGATCGTCGGCCACTGGTGCTTGGCCTGGTCGGCAGGCAAGCGCGTGGTCGTGCCGCCACTGAACAGCCCGGCGCGGTCGCTGATGAACGCCTTGATGGCTTCAGGCGATAGCTTGGCGAAACGCACCGCCACCGACTCAGGCTGGAACACCAGGCTCACCGCGTGCTGAAACACCACCGAATCGGCCCAGGCGGCAAAGGACGCAGCCAGCATTTCCCGGCCTTCGGGGAACAGGGCCGGCGAGGCTTTTTCCTGCTCCAGCCGACGGGCGATCAGGGACGTATCGCAATAGATGTCCGCGCCGATCTGCAATACCGGCGTCTTGCGATAGCCGCCCGTCAGTGCCGTCAGGTCAGGCTTGGGCATCATTGGCGGAATGCTCACCGAACGCCAGGACAGGCCCTTGAAGCCTAGCAACAGCCGGGCCTTTTCCGCGAAAGGAGACGTTGGGTAATGATGAAGAATCAGCTCTGACATGAGACTCGCCGCTGCAGGAATGAAGTCTTGCAGCTTAGCGCGACTGACCGGGCCAGCCTACCGGCCTGATAAAGGCCTATCAGCCAGGCTGATGAAGCGACAGCGCACTGGCCACCAGGCATTCCTTGGCGCTTTTCTTGAGCTTTTTGATCAGTCGCTCCTGGCGCAGGGCCTCGCCCTTGTCACGACAGGCCTCGGTGTACACCAGGGCCACTGCCGGGCTGGACAGGAAAAAGCGCGCGCCCTTGCCGCTTTGATGCTTGGCGAAGCGCCGCACCGGGTCATCACTGATGCCGCAGTACAGCGAGCCATTGGCGGCACGCACCAAATAGACGAACCAGGGTTTGTCCGCTTCGGCGGGGCCTTGCGCAGGCAGATCGGGAGAGAGGTCGGCGGTCGTCACAAGATGTTCAACAGGTGGGCAAAGACAAGCCGCAATCTTATCAGCGACTGCCCTGGAACGCCCGCAACCCCTTCAGCGCCTGGGCCCTGACGGCGTTGCGCACCAACGGCGTCCACCCCAGCAGCAGGCCCTTGGTGCCCAACGCCTGGCGGGACCAGCGCCACAGATCGAAGCTGTCATGGTGCTCGCAGATCTTGCCATCGCGAAACACGAAGCGCGCCTGGATGTCGTTGATCACGATGTTGCCGGTCTGGCTGAACAGGTACGTCGCCACCCAGTGAGCACCGCCGGTACGCTCGTCGCTGCGCACGTTATCGAAGGTCAGGGAAAAGTCCTTGGCCCGGGTCGTCAACATGCGCCACATGTCGCCGGCATCGCGCCCGCGCAGCTCGCCAAACGCCGGATCGCTGAACAGCACGTCGTCGGTGTAGCAAGCGCTCATGGCGTCGGCGTCCAGGCGCTGGAAGGCCTGATAAAAACGGGTGATCAAGGCGTTGTGGGCATCACTCATGGACCGGCTCCGAAAAACGTTTCAGTAGGCCTGCACGATAATCTGCCGCCGCGGGGAAGACTATCGTCATTCGCCATGAAAATGATATCAGCGAAGGTCGGTGACTCTTTCGCTCTCGACCCCGACGTACAACGCCCGGCCTGCGCCGATGCCCGCGATGATCGCCCCCAGGCCAACCAGGCCGAAGATCCAGCCGAGGGCATTCCAGCCCCCGGTCAAGTCATGGACCACCCCCACCGCGAAGGGCCCCAGCGACGCCAGCGTATAGCCGAAGCCCTGGGCCATGCTGGACAGGTTGGCGGCCACATGGGCATCCCGCGAACGCAACACGATCAGCGTGAGCGCCAGGCTGAACGTCGCGCCCTGCCCCAAGCCCAGCAATATCGCCCAGCCCCACAAGCCATCGAGGGGGGCGTAGAGGCAACCGAACAGCCCGCCCAGGGTCATGAGCATGACGATCACGATGGCCAGGCGCTGGTCCTTGCCGCGCGTTGCCAGCCAGGGCGCCGCGAGGGAGCTGATCAATTGCACGATGACCGAGCCGGACAGCACGAGCCCGGCCTGGGTCGGGGTCAGGCCACGTCCAATCAGGATCGAGGGCAGCCAGCCAAAGACGATATAGGCCAGGGACGATTGCAGCCCCATGTACAAGGTCACTTGCCAGGCCAGGGGATCACGCAGCAAGCCGCGGACCCGGTACGCCACCTGATGGGCGCCGTGTTTCTCGCCCACTTGCGGCAACCAGAACACCGCGGCCAACAGCGCCGGGACCACCCAGAATCCCAGGCCCAAGGCCCAGCTGTGGCCCAGGTGCTCGCTCAACGGCACTGTCGCCCCGGCCGCCATCGCCGCGCCCAGGCACAGCGCCATGGTGTAGACACCGGTCATGGCACCGGCCTGTTTGGCGAAGTCGCGCTTGACGATGCCCGGCAGCAGCACGCCGATCACGCCGATGCTCGCACCGGCCAGGATACTGCCGGCGAACAGCCCAACCTGACCGAACGCACTGCGCAGAACAATCCCGCCCGCCAGTGTCAGCAAGATCCCCAGCACCACGCGCTCGGCCCCGAAGCGCCGCGCCAGCACCGGCGCCAGCGGCGCGAACAGGCCCAGGCAAAGCACTGGCAACGTGGTCAGCAAACCGGCCTGGGCAGCCGACAGGCCAAGGCTTCTTGACACTTCGCTGAGCAGCGGCGCCATGCTCGACAACGCCGGACGCAGGTTCAGCGCCACCAGGATCAGCCCGAGCAGCAACAGCCAGGGCCGGCGCACCAGAGGATGGCGTTGCTGGGCCTGTTCATCGTCGGCCTCGGCATCGATCAACAGTTCTTCGAGTTCGGCGGCACGTTTGGACGCCGTCGAGGTGGCAGGGTCAAGCAGATCGCGGGACATGGAAAGCTCGGGCTCAAGGTTCATTGATCAACTGCCGGCACAGGGCCTTGGCCTGCTCCGGGTCTTGGCGTTCGACCGCTTCGAGAATGTCGACGTGCAGGTCGAACACATGCTGATGGCGAGGGACGATATTGAGGCTCTGGCGCAACTGCGCGCCGATCACGCTGGAAAAGTAACGATAAAGCTCGCTGAGCGTTGGATTGTGCGCGGCATCCACCAGCAGGCGGTGGAACACCAGGTCGCAGGCGATGTAGTGCTCCAGGTCGCCGTGGTAATGCTCGCCACTGGCCTGGAGCGCCTTGCGCAAGGCCAGCAAGTCTTCTTCGGTGCGCCGCAGCGCGGCCAGGCCAATGGCCTCGACTTCGAGGATATGCCGGGTTTCCCGGGCCTGGTCCAGCGAACAGCGCGACAGCACCTTGAGGGTATCGAGCGGGTCCACCGTCGCCCGTACATAACTGCCGTCGCCCTGGCGGATCTCGATCAGCCCGGAAAACGCCAGCACGCGCATGGCTTCGCGCACGGTATTGCGACTGATACCCAGCTCGGCCACCAACTCGGGCTCGGTGGGCAAACGCTGGCCCACGACCCACACGCCATCACTGATGCGCTGGCGCAGTTGGTCCAGGGCTTGATCGACCAAGGACCGCTTAATTAATGGAGAAATGTCTGACATGGAGCTCACCCTTTCATCCAATCATAGGATGAATTTTCTGACATGTTAGTCAGCTTCGCGTAGGACGGCAACCGCCTAGGGTCAACGGGAGGTAAAGAAACGAGATTTTCGATTAGTCAAAATTACCCTTTGAGGGTAATTTTAAGGACAAGGCACGCCGTTCTATGGAAAAGAACACACCCCACTACGCCTTGGCGGCGATACAGGCAGATGTCAGGTGGCTTAAAGGGAAAGCTTTCACCAGCACTGCGAAGAACACTGCTCGGATGCTCGGTTTAAACGTCTCGGACATGCAGCAGGTCATCCATGGGCTTGAGCGAAAACAGTTCTACAAATCGATGACCACCTATGACGATCATCGAGTCTGGCATGACGTCTACCACGCCAATTCACACGGTCTGCAGATTTACCTGAAGGTGACGTACCGCCCCAGCGGAGGCCCACCGGTCATTTCCTTCAAGGAGAAAAACTCATGAAACACCAGCAATGCTTCAGCTGTGGTGCCCCGGAAGGCATGTTGCATTTCGAAGGTCGCGGCGAAACCATGAGCGTCAAGGGACTGGAACGCCGGGTCGATGACTTGTCTGGCTGGGAATGTCAGATGTGCGGCGAAGTCGAGCTCGATTCAAGCTGCTCGGATCGCTACGACCACGCAGGTGATGAGCTGGTCAACGCGGCCAGGCGAATGATCGGCGAAGAGATCAAACGTGTCCGGCGCAAACTGCATCTATCGCAAAAGGAAGCGGTACTGCTGCTATCGGGCGGTGGACACAATGCGTTTTCCCGCTACGAGCGCGGCGAGGTAGTGCCACCCAAGGCGTTGATCTTGCTGATGCGCCTGCTTGATCGCTATCCGCATTTGCTTGCCGATGTCCATGCCTTCGCTGAAGACGCAGACTTGCGGCAATTCAAAACGACGGTGCACAAGGAACACGAGACCCTCACGGTTTCCTGAGCACCGATGCACAAAAATAAACCCGGAACACGTCCGGGTTTATTTCACTGCCTAAGACCGGATCAATGCAGAATCTGGCTCAGGAACAGCTTGGTGCGGTCGTTCTGCGGGTTGTCGAAGAAATCGTTCGGCGCAGCCTGTTCGACGATTTCACCCTTGTCCATGAAGATCACGCGGTTGGCCACGGTGCGGGCGAAGCCCATTTCGTGGGTTACGCAGAGCATGGTCATGCCGTCTTCGGCCAGGCCAATCATGGTGTCCAGCACCTCTTTCACCATTTCCGGGTCGAGGGCCGAGGTCGGTTCGTCGAACAGCATGATTTTCGGTTTCATGCACAGGGCACGGGCGATGGCCACGCGCTGTTGCTGACCACCGGAGAGCTGGCCCGGGTACTTGTGCGCCTGCTCTGGAATGCGTACGCGCTCCAGGTAATGCATGGCGATTTCCTCGGCCTTGCGCTTGGGCATCTTGCGTACCCACATCGGCGCCAGGGTGCAGTTCTGCAGGATGGTCAGGTGCGGGAACAGGTTGAAGTGCTGGAACACCATGCCGACTTCACGGCGGATCGCTTCGATCTGCTTGAGGTCGTTGGTCAGTTCCACGCCGTCGACCACAATGCGACCCTGCTGGTGCTCTTCCAGGCGGTTGAGGCAGCGGATGGTGGTGGACTTGCCGGAGCCCGACGGGCCGCACAGCACAATGCGCTCGCCCTGCTTGACGTTCAGGTTGATGTCTTTCAACACATGGAACTGGCCGTACCACTTGTTGACGCCCTGCATCTGAATAATGCCTTCAGGGCTCACAGGCTGTTTGATCGCTTCACTCATAAACTACGCTCCTAACGCTTGTGGCCAGTGTCCAGCTTGCGTTCCAAATGCATGGAATAGCGGGACATACCAAAACAGAAAATCCAGAACACCAGGGCGGCGAACACATAGCCTTCAGTGGCCATGCCCAGCCATTTCGGGTCGGCGGCAGCTTGTTTCACGCTGTTGAGCAGGTCGAACAGGCCGATGATGATCACCAGGCTCGTGTCCTTGAACAACGCAATGAAGGTGTTGACGATCCCCGGGATCACCAGCTTCAGGGCTTGCGGCAGAATCACCAGGCCCATGCTGCGCCAGTACCCCAGGCCCATCGCCGCGGCCGCTTCGTACTGGCCCTTGGGAATGGCTTGCAGGCCGCCGCGCACCACTTCGGCCACATAGGCCGACTGGAACAGGATCACCCCGATCAGTGCCCGCAGCAGCTTGTCGAAGTTCATGCCTTCGGGCAGGAACAGCGGCAGCATCACCGACGACATGAACAGCACCGTGATCAACGGCACACCGCGCCAGAACTCGATGAAGGTCACGCAGACCACACGGATCGCAGGCATGTTCGAGCGCCGGCCCAGGGCCAGGACGATACCCAGCGGCAGTGCGCCGGCGATACCGACGGTGGCGATCACCAACGTCAGCATCAGGCCGCCCCACTGGCTGGTCGCCACGGCATCCAGACCGAAAACGCCACCGTGCAGCAGGCACCAGGCAATGATCGGGTACAGCACCAGGAAGCTCAGGCCGTAGATCGCCTTGCGCGGGAAGCGCGAGATGAACAGCGGCGCTACACCGAGTACCGCCAGCCACACGGTCAGATCTACGCGCCAGCGCAGGTCCGTCGGGTAATAGCCGTACATGAACTGGCCGAAACGCTGCTGGATGAACACCCAGCAGGCGCCTTCCTTGGTGCAGTCGGCCTGGGTGGTGCCGACCCAGTTGGCATCGAGGATCGCCCAATCCAGAATCGGCGGAACCACCAGGTAGATCAAGTAGAACGCAAACAACGTCAGCAAGGTGTTGAGCCAGCTGGAGAACATGTTCGCGCGCATCCACGCCACCACGCCGATACTGTTGCTCGGAGGGGGCATGTCAGGTTTGAAAGTATGGGATGTCATGCGCGTTTCCTCACCGCTCGATCAGCGCAATGCGCTTGTTGTACCAGTTCATCAGCAGGGAAATGCTGATACTGATCGCCAGGTACACGCTCATGGTGATGGCAATGACTTCAATGGCCTGCCCAGTCTGGTTCAGCACCGTACCGGCAAACAACGAAACCATTTCCGGGTAACCGATACCGGCCGCCAGCGAAGAGTTTTTCGCCAGGTTCAGGTATTGGCTGGTCAACGGCGGGATGATCACGCGCAGGGCTTGCGGGATGATCACCTTGCGTAAGGTCGGACCGTTGCGCAGGCCCAGCGAGTGAGCCGCCTCGGTCTGGCCATGGCTCACCGACTTGATGCCCGAGCGCACGATCTCGGCGATGAACGCCGCGGTGTACACGGTCAAGGCCAGGGTCAAGGCCAGCAGCTCGGGAATCAGTACCCAACCACCGACGAAGTTGAAACCCTTGAGCTGCGGCATTTCCCAGTGCACCGGTGCACCAAAGAGCAGCGCGCTCAAGGCCGGGATCACCAGGAACAGCGCCAGGCCGACCCAGAATTTATGGAACGGCTCGCCGGTCGCTTCGAAACGTTTGTTGGCCCAGCGGGTCATCAGCACGATGGCGACAATCGCCAGCACGACACTGGCCACGAACGGCCAGAATCCTTCCGCCACCAGCGCTGCCGGCATGTTCAGGCCGCGGCTACTGACAAAGAAGGTATCGCCGAAGTTATGGCTGTTGCGCGGCCCCGGCATGGTCAGGAACACCGCGAAATACCAGAACAGGATCTGTAGCAGCGGTGGGATATTGCGGAAAACCTCCACATACACGGTCGCCACTTTGGCAATGATCCAGTTTTTCGACAGTCGGGCCACGCCGACAATGAAACCAAGGATTGTTGCCAGGATCACGCCGATGAACGTCACCAGCAAAGTGTTGAGCAACCCGATGACAAAGACGCGGGCATAACTGTCCGCCTCGGTGTAGTCGATCAGGGTTTGAGCGATGCCAAAACCGGCACTGCGCTCCAGGAAGCTGAAACCGGAAGTGATGCCCCGGTGCTCGAGGTTGGTCTGTGTGTTATCGAACAGAAACCAGCCCAGCGAAATAACCGCCACGATGGTGACGATCTGAAATACCCACGCACGCACTCGTGGATCGCTGAGGCTGAGCCTCTGCTTAGGTGCGCCGATTGAATTTTGCATGAAGTGCCCCGCAAGGAATGGAACAGAACATCACCCGGTGGTTGGCCCACCGGGTGATAGAACCATCAGCGCACTGGTGGTGCGTATTGAATGCCGCCAGCGTTCCACAGAGCGTTCAGGCCGCGATCGATTTCCAGCGGCGTGCCCTTGCCGAGGTTACGCTCGAACACTTCACCGTAGTTGCCGACTTGCTTGACGATCTGTACGACCCAGTCTTTCGGCAGTTTCAGGTCCTTGCCATATTCCCCGTCAGCACCGAGCATACGCGCGACGTCAGGGTTCTTGGTGGCCTTGGCTTCAGCTTCGACGTTTTTCGAAGAGATGCCGGCTTCTTCAGTATTGAGCATGGCATAGCCAGTCCAGCGCACAACGGCCAGCCACTCGTCGTCACCGTTACGCACGACCGGGCCCAGGGGTTCCTTGGAAATGGTTTCCGGCAGAACCACGTAGTCCTTCGGCGAAGCCAGCTTGCTGCGCTGGGCGAACAGTTGGGACTTGTCGGAGGTCAGCACGTCGCAACGACCGGATTCCAGCGACTTGGCGCTTTCATCGGAGGTGTCGAAGGTGATCGGGGTGTACTTCAGGCCGTTGCCGCGGAAGTAGTCGGAAACGTTCAGCTCGGTGGTGGTACCGGCCTGGATGCAGATGGTTGCACCGTCCAGTTCCTTGGCACTCTTGACGCCCAGCTTGTTGTTAACCAAGAAGCCGATGCCATCGTAATAAGTGATGAAGCCTGGGAATTTCAGGCCCATGCCGGCGTCACGGGAGCTGGTCATGGTGGTGTTGCGCGACAGGATGTCGATTTCGCCGGATTGCAGCGCAGTGAAGCGCTCCTTGGCGTTCAACTGGCTGAACTTGACCTTGGTCGCATCACCGAATACCGCAGCGGCAACGGCGCGGCAGAAGTCAGCGTCGATACCGACGATCTTGCCGGTCGAATCAGGCACAGAGAAACCTGGCAGACCATCACTCACACCGCATTGCACAAAACCTTTCTTCTTCACGGCATCCAGGGTTGCACCCGCCTGAGCGAACCCGCTGACACCCAGTACTGCTGCTGCAGTGACGATTGCCAGGGTGGATTTCAGTAACTTCATTCAAACCTCCAGTTTTGCTCTTGTTGTGTCGGAGCTCGAGCCCTGTCGCACCCTTTTGAGGCATTGCCGACCCTTGTTGGCTTTTTTTAGGGTCAACCGACGTCTGGACCTTCGCTATGAGTCTAATTAATGAGGATGTCCGTAAACAGTGGTCATACCCATCTCTCACCAATCGGCCGAACGGGCTGTAGCCCTTCACGTTCGCGAAGCCCGTAGCGGCTGCTGGCGAACATTCATCACCGGATTTCTGATATCCCATGCGGCGCGTCTAACTGATAGTGTTACCGCGCAGCGTAAGAATCATCACTCAGCAACCCCATAGCAAAGCCCGTACCAGACCGCTGCGCTTGGGCCATGTAAAACACGTCAAGACAAAAACTTTCAACTTTGCGACATCTAATTAACTGAGGCACCGGGAGCGCACTGTAATCACGCACTGATTGGGCGCACCCGCACAGATTTGGAGCACAACCATGACCGACCCCTTGATTCTCGAGCCCAGCGGCACTGTTGACGCGTGCGTTATCTGGCTCCACGGCCTGGGCGCCGATCGTTATGATTTCCTGCCAGTGGCCGAAATGCTGCAGCAAAAACTGCTCACCACACGTTTCGTTCTACCCCAGGCGCCAACCCAGCCAGTAACGATCAACGGCGGCTATGAGATGCCCAGTTGGTACGACATCCGCGCCTTGAGCCCGGCGCGGGCCATTGACGAACAACAACTCGAAGCCTCGGCGCAACGGGTCATCGACCTGGTCGAAACCCAGCGAGCCAGCGGAATAGACGCCTCGCGGATTTTCCTCGCCGGTTTTTCCCAAGGGGGCGCGGTGGTCTATCACACCGCCTTCGTGAAATGGCAGGGGCCACTGGGCGGCGTGATCGCGCTGTCTACTTATGCACCGACGTTCAGCGATGAACTGCAATTGTCGGCCAGCCAGCAACGCATTCCGGTCCTGGCCCTGCACGGCCAATACGACGAAGTGGTACTCAACCCCATGGGCCGGACCGCAAAAGAGTATTTGAAGCAGCATGGTGTCACCGTGACATGGCAGGAATACCCAATGGGCCACGAAGTGTTACCCGAGGAGATTCATGACATCGGCACCTGGCTGGCCGAACGGTTGCGCTAAGAGGCCAATCGCCACGCCGGTCCTTTGACGATCCCACTACGCCGCGCCCGTTTCTTGCATTACACTGGCCGGCGTACATTCCTTAACCAATCGATGAGATGACCGTGCTCAAAGCACTCAAGAAGATGTTCGGTAAAAGCGAGGCCGAGCAACTCGCGCCTGGCTCCACTGCGCCGACCCACGGCCCGAGCCGTACCGATGCGCAACAACCGCGCCGGACGGCCCCCGTTGCACAGGCGAAAAAAGAACCCGCCGCCCAGCCAGTCAAGTCCCCCGAGCCCGAGACACCCCGCAACGAAGCCCCCCGGCCGCGTCGCGAACGCGCACCCAAACCGCCGGTCGTCGCCTGGAAACTCGAGGACTTCGCCGTAGAACCCCAGGAAGGCAAGACGCGCTTCCACGACTTCAAGCTCGCCCCGGAACTGATGCACGCCATCCAGGACCTGGGTTTCCCATACTGCACGCCGATCCAGGCGCAAGTGCTGGGTTACACCCTCGCCGGCAAGGACGCCATCGGTCGCGCCCAGACCGGCACCGGCAAGACCGCCGCGTTCCTGATTTCCATCATCACCCAACTGCTCCAGACCCCGCCGCCCAAAGAACGCTACATGGGCGAACCACGGGCACTGATCATCGCGCCGACCCGTGAGTTGGTGGTGCAGATCGCCAAGGACGCCGCCGACCTGACCAAGTACACCGGCCTGAACGTCATGACGTTCGTGGGCGGCATGGATTTCGACAAGCAGCTCAAGCACCTCGAAGCCCGCCATTGCGACATCCTGGTCGCCACGCCGGGCCGTCTGCTGGACTTCAACCAGCGCGGCGACGTGCACCTGGACATGGTCGAAGTGATGGTGCTGGACGAAGCCGACCGCATGCTCGACATGGGCTTCATCCCGCAAGTGCGCCAGATCATTCGCCAGACTCCACCCAAGAGCGAACGCCAGACCCTGCTGTTCTCCGCCACCTTCACCGAGGACGTGATGAACCTGGCGAAGCAGTGGACCACCGACCCGGCCATCGTCGAGATCGAAGCCGAGAACGTCGCCAGCGAAAACGTCGAGCAACATATCTACGCAGTCGCCGGTGCCGACAAGTACAAGCTGCTCTACAACCTGGTCAACGACAACGGTTGGGAGCGCGTGATGGTGTTCGCCAACCGCAAGGACGAAGTGCGGCGCATCGAAGAACGCCTGGTGCGCGATGGCGTCAACGCGGCCCAGCTCTCGGGCGACGTGCCCCAGCACAAGCGCATCAAGACCCTCGAAGGTTTCCGCGAAGGCAAGATCCGCGTGCTGGTTGCCACCGACGTGGCCGGCCGCGGCATCCACATCGACGGCATCAGCCACGTGATCAACTTCACCCTGCCGGAAGTCCCGGACGACTACGTGCACCGTATCGGCCGTACCGGGCGCGCCGGGGCCGCCGGGGTTTCGATCAGCTTCGCCGGTGAAGACGACTCCTACCAGTTGCCGTCGATCGAGGCGTTGCTGGGGCGCAAGATCAGCTGTGAAATGCCACCGACCCACCTGTTGCGACCGGTCGAGCGCAAGCGCCCTTAACCGTCTCCACAGAGCAAAAAGCGCAGCCAGAACGAGCTGCGCTTTTTTTTGCCCCGGGATATTGCTCGATTAAACTAAAAGTCCATAATGGACAAATTAGTTTACACGGTACCCGGAGCCTCCATGCCCAGCACGCCCTCTGTGATGACCCAAGCCCAAGTCCGTGAACTGCTCGGGCAAATCGACGTGCCGCACATCCTGCGCCAGCTGTTTCGTGATCTGGCGGCCGGGCAAGCGGTGCAGCCGCCTCAGCAACTGGTGGTGTTTCCCCACGGCGCCGGGGATTTCATCAACTACCTGGGCGTGCTGGCTGAAGACCAGGTCTACGGGATCAAGACTTCGCCCTATATCGTGCGCGAGCAAGGCCCATTGGTCACCGCCTGGACCTTGCTGATGTCGATGCAGACCGGCCAGCCGCTGCTGCTGTGCGACGCCGCCGAACTGACCACCGCCCGTACCGCCGCCACCACCGCCGTCGCCGTCGATGCCCTTGCCCCGCACAACGCCAGGCGCCTGGCGGTCATCGGCAGCGGCGCGGTGGCCCAGGCGCACGTGCACTACGTCAAGGACCTGCGGGACTGGCAAGGCATTCGCCTCTACTCGCCAGGCCTGAAGACCAAGTCGGCACAGGAACGTGCCTCGTTCACCGGCCTGGACCCGCGCCTGCAAATCGTCGACACCCTCGAAGCCGCGCTGCACGACGCCGATGTGGTGATGCTCTGCACTTCGTCCGCCAAAGCCGTGCTCGACCCGCAGACCTTGGACAAACCGGCGCTGATCACCTCCATCAGCACCAACGCCCCACGCGCCCACGAAATACCGCCCCAGCGCCTCAACGACATGGACGTGTTCTGCGACTATCGTCAGACCACCCCGGGCTCGGCCGGTGAAATGCTGATCGCCGGCGAACAGCACGGCTGGGAGGCGTCGCGCATCGTCGGCGACTTGCCTGAATTGCTCAGCGAACACGTGGCGCGTCCCGACTACCAACGCCACGTGTTCTTCCGCTCCATCGGCCTGGGGCTGGAGGATGTTGCGCTGGCGAATGCGCTTTACCGACTTCGCAACTGACACACCACAATTCCTTGTGGGAGCGAGCTTGCTCGCGATAGCGGTGGGTCAGTCACCACCCATGTCGACTGTCAGGCCGCCATCGCGAGCAAGCTCGCTCCCACCGTTTTTTCCAGAGTCCCGGCACTGTGTTCCACAGGAGCATTTCATGACCTCAGCAGATTTCATCATCATCGGCGGCGGCATTGCCGGTGCTTCCACCGGTTACTGGCTGGCACCCCACGGCCGGGTGATTGTGCTCGAACGCGAATCCCATCCGGCCTATCACTCCACCGGACGTTCGGCGGCGCTGTACACCGCCGCCTACGGCACCCCGCAGGTGCGGGCGCTGACCCAGGCCAGCCGGGATTTTTTCGACGCCCCGCCGGCCGGTTTCTGCGAGCACCCGTTGCTGAGTCCACGGGGCGAAATGACCGTGGATTTCACCGGCGATCCGGCCGAGCTGAACAACCAGTACCTGAGCGCCAAGGCTACGGTGCCGCAGATGCAACTGCTCAGCGCCGAAGAAGCCTGCGTGCGGCTGCCGATCCTGCGGCGGGACAAGGTCCACGGAGCGATCTATGACCCGACGGCCTGCGACATCGACACCGACGCCCTGCACCAGGGCTACTTGCGCGGCATCCGTCGCAGCGGCGGTGAAGTGCACACCGACAGCGAAGTGCTGGGCCTGAGCCGCGACGACCAGGGACTTTGGCGGGTGAAGACCGCCAGCCAACGCTTCACCGCTCCCATCGTGATCAACGCCGCCGGTGCCTGGGCCGATCAGGTGGCCGACCTGGCTGGCGCCCGGAAGCTGGGGCTGCAACCCAAGCGGCGTGCGGCATTCATCTTCGCCGGCCCCGAAGGCGTGGATATCCATGACTGGCCGATGCTGGTGAGCCTGGACGAATCCTTCTACATGAAGCCCGACGCCGGCATGTTCCTCGGCTCGCCAGCCAACGCCGACCCGGTGGAGCCTCACGACGTTCAGCCGGAAGAGCTGGACATCGCCATGGGCATCTACCAGATCGAAGAAGCCACCACCCTGACCATCCGCCGCCCGACCCGCACCTGGGCCGGATTGCGCAGTTTCGTCCATGACGGTGATCTGCTGTCCGGTTTCGATCCACAGGTGCCCGGACTGTTCTGGGTCGCGGCCCAGGGCGGCTACGGCATCCAGACGTCACCGGCCATGGGCCAGGCCAGCGCCGCGCTGGTGCGTGGCGAACCGCTGCCCGAAGCCCTGGCCCGTTTCGGCCTGAGCAGCGCCATGCTCTCCCCCAAGCGTTTGGGGTGAGCCAACCGGGGTGACGCATCGCCACGATTGCGGCACACTCCCCCGCGCCCCTGTTCCACGGGGCGCTGACGCTGCCTGGAGCCCTGTCATGACCGCTTCGCCATCCGATCCGGCGCTGGAAAACTTCCGCACCATCGCCGACGCCATCGCCACGCTGTTCTACCCCCACGCCGAAGTGGTGCTGCACGACCTGCGCAGCCAGAAAGTCGATTACATCGCCAATAACCTGTCCAAGCGCGAGATTGGCGATGACTCGTCCCTGGAAGACATGCTCAGTGAGGACGTCAGCGAACGTAACATCGGGCCGTACGAGAAACTGAACTGGGACGGACAGAAGATTCGCAGCCTCAGCAGCGTCCTGCGCGACGCCCACGGTCATCCGCTGGCGGTGCTGTGCATCAACCTGAATATTTCGCTGTTCGAGAATGCCAAGGCCGCGTTGGATTTGTTCCTGTCGCCGGGCAAGTTGATTCCCCAGCCGGACTCACTGTTTCGCGATGACTGGCAGGAGCGGATCAACACCTTCCTCCACGCCTGGATGCGCGAGCGTCAGCTGAGCCTGAACCTGTTGACCCGCGATCACAAACGCGAGCTGGTGCTGGCGCTGCATGCCGAAGGCGCCTTCAAGGGCAAGAGCGCGTCCAACTATGTGGCCAATGTGCTGAACATGGGCCGGGCGACGGTGTACAAGCATTTGAAGGAGTTGAAGGGCTGAGATTTGTATTGCCTGGCCTGGCGCCTTCGCGAGCAAGCTCGCTCCCACATTCGATCTCATTGCACACAGATATCGTGTACGACACCAATCCCCTGTGGGAGCGAGCTTGCTCGCGATAGCGATTAATCAGTCACCATAGATATCCGACTTGAAATACTTGGCCTGGATCTCCTGGTACTTCCCATTGGCCCGAATCCCATCGATGGCCTTGTTCAAGTCCGCCACCAGTTGGGTATTGCCTTTGCGCACCGCGATACCGGCGCCCTCGCCGACGTATTTCGGGTCCTTGAGTTCGGGGCCGACAAACGCGTAGCCCTTGCCCCGGGGCATCGACAGGAAGTCTTCCAGCGGGATGGTGTCGGCGAAAATCGCGTCCAGGCGACCGGACGCCAGGTCCATGTAGATTTCTTCGTTGTTGCTGTAGCGCTTGACCGTCACACCCTTGGGTTCGAGCACTTCAGTGGCGTAGCGGTCAGTGGTGGTGGCCCGTTGCACGCCCACGGTCTTGCCCTTGAGGCTGGCGTACTGATCATCGACCACTGCCCCTTCCTTCATGACCAGGCGCGATGAGGTGAAGTAGTACTTGTGGGTGAAATCCACTGACTTCTTGCGCTCTTCGGTGATGGTCATGGACGACAACGCCAGGTCGATCTTCTTCACCTTGAGCGATGGAATCAGCCCGTCGAACTCACCCTCGATCCATTCGCACTCGACCTCCATCTGCGCGCACAGGGCATTGCCGATGTCGTAGTCGAACCCCTCGATTTTCCCTTCCGAGGTCTTGGAAGCAAACGGCGGATAGGCTGCCTCGATGCCGATGCGCAAGGTTTTCTCAGCGGCGAACAGGCTACTGGAGGCCAACAGGCTCAAGGCCAGGCCGGTGATGAGGGGGAGTTTGCTCATGATCAATCTCTCGCAGGTTGTTGTTGGTTTGGCAGAGAAAGGTGGACGCAGTTGTTTTGTACTTATAAATCCATACTGGACTTTAATGTACATATCGTCAATCGGTAGGCAGGGGGATGTGATGGGTGGCTGATGGCCTCATCGCGAGCAAGCTCGCTCCCACAGGGGATCCTTGATGCATAAAGATCCAGTGTGGGAGCGAGCTTGCTCGCGATGACAGACTCATGGCTTGCGAAACAACAACAGGGGGCTTACTGCTTCCAGCGATCCGCCGCCGCATGATCACTGTCCCGCCCTTCAACCCAGCGCGGGCCATCGACGGTGTTTTCCTTTTTCCAGAACGGCGCACGGGTCTTGAGGTAGTCCATGACAAAGGCGCAGGCGTCGAACGCCGCCTGGCGATGAGCACTGGCGGCCGCGACGAAGACTATCGGCTCGCCCGGTTCCAGGGCACCGATGCGGTGCAGCACTTCCAGCTTGAGCAACGGCCAGCGCTGCTCGGCCTCGCTGGCGATCTTGCCCAAGGCCTTTTCAGTCATGCCCGGATAGTGCTCCAGGAACATCCCGGACACGTCGAGGCCGTCATTGAAATCACGCACGTAGCCGACGAAGCTCACCACCGCCCCCACGCCGACATTGGCCGCGTGCATCGCGTTGACTTCGACGCCCGGGTCGAACGGTTCGACCTGCACACGAATCGCCACGGCTCAGCCTCCGGTCACGGTAGGAAAGAACGCCACTTCGTCACCGTCCGCCAGGGGCTCGTCGAGCTGGCACAGGTCTTCGTTGCGTGCGCACATCAGGTTCTGCTCCTTCAGCACGTCGGCACCGTCACGCTGGGCAAGCAGCACGCGCACGTCGTCGACCGTGGCGAAATCGCCTTCCACCTTTACCGCATCCACACCAAGCGCTTCACGATAACGGGCAAAGAACTTCACGGTAATCTTCATGACGCATCCGCCTGGAAATGGCCGCTCTTGCCGCCGAGTTTCTCCAGCACTCGCACGCCTTCGATGGTCATGCCACGGTCGACGGCCTTGCACATGTCGTAGATGGTCAGCGCGGCGACGCTGGCGGCCGTGAGGGCCTCCATTTCCACGCCGGTCTGCCCCGACAGTTTGCAGCGGGCGACAATGCGCACCCGGTCCTCGCCCTCGGCGTTGAGCTCGACCTTGACGCCGGTGAGCAGCAACGGGTGGCAGAGCGGAATCAGGTCACTGGTTTTCTTGGCAGCCTGGATGCCGGCGATGCGCGCGACGGCGAACACGTCGCCCTTGGGGTGACCGCCGCTGACGATCATCTGCAGCGTGTCGGGCAGCATGCGCACAAAGGCCTCGGCCGTGGCTTCACGGAACGTCACGGCCTTGTCGGTCACGTCGACCATATTGGCGCGACCTTGGGAATCGAGATGAGTCAGCACAGGGTTACTCCTGATCGGGAATGTCGATTGTAAACCTGTGGGTCAGATTCCGGCAGGGTTGATTGTCGCACCCCACTTGCGTATCGGACTCGAAAGTCAGCGCAAAACCTTGTGGGAGCGAGCTTGCTCGCGATGGCGGTGGGTCAGACACTTATTTTTTATCTGATACACCGTCATCGCGAGCAAGCTCGCTCCCACAGTTTTTGTACAGCCATGAAAAACCGGGCGGCTTGAAGGCCGCCCGGCTGGGTTGGGGTTACAGGTGGGATTCGGCGTATTCGGCCAGGATCGAGCGCGGTACGCCCTGCAGCGTGATGTGGACCCCGTTGGGGAAGTCCTTGAAGCGTTCGGTCAGGTAGGTCAGCCCGGAGCTGGTCGCGGACAGGTAAGGGGTGTCGATCTGCGCCAGGTTACCCAGGCACACCACTTTGGAACCGGCGCCGGCACGGGTGATGATGGTTTTCATCTGGTGCGGGGTCAGGTTCTGGCATTCGTCGATCAGGATCAGGCTCTGCTGGAAGCTGCGCCCGCGAATATAGTTGAGGGATTTGAACTGCAACGGCACTTTGCTGAGGATGTAGTCGACGCTGCCATGGGTGCTTTCGTCATCCATGTGCAAGGCTTCGAGGTTGTCGGTGATCGCACCCAGCCACGGTTCCATTTTTTCCGCCTCGGTGCCGGGCAGGAAACCGATCTCCTGGTCCAGGCCCTGCACGCTGCGGGTGGCGATGATGCGCCGGTAGCGTTTGCTGACCATGGTCTGCTCGATGGCGGCGGCCAGGGCCAGGATGGTCTTGCCGGAACCGGCGGCGCCGGACAGGTTGACCAGGTGGATATCCGGGTCGAGCAAGGCGAACAGGGCCAGGCTCTGGTAGATGTCGCGTGGCTTGAGGCCCCAGGCTTCCTGGTGCAGCAGCGGTTCCTGGTGCAAGTCGAGGATCAGCAGTTTGTCGACCTGGATTTCCTTGATCCAGCCGACGAAGCCTTGTTCGTCGATGATGAACTCGTTGATGTGCACGGCCGGCAGGTTGTCGATCAGTTGCACCTGGTGCCAGGTGCGGCCATGGTCCTGGCGAGTCTCGACCTTGCTCACACGGTCCCAGAAGGAGCCGGTCATGGTGTGGTAGCCGTTGGGCAACAGCGAAACGTCATCAACCAGTTGGTCGGTGCTGTAGTCCTCCGCCGCGATCCCGCAGGCGCGGGCCTTGAGGCGCATGTTGATGTCTTTGGTCACCAGCACCACGGACTGGTCCTTGTTGCGCGCGTGCAGGTCGATCAACTGGTTGATGATGATGTTGTCGTTCAGGTGTTCAGGCAGCACCAGGTTGGGTTCGGTGCGCTTGCTCATCAGGATCGAAAGCAGGCCCTTGGGACCACTTTTGCCGCGCTGGATCGGCACGCCGAGCTCAACGTCTTCCGGGGAGGCATCCCCCAAGGTCTTGTCGATCAGGCGGATCGCCTGCCGGCATTCGGCCGCAACGCTGTGGTGCCCGCTCTTGAGCTTGTCCAGCTCTTCAAGCACGGTCATCGGGATGGCGACGTGGTGTTCTTCGAAGTTCAGGAGCGCGTTTGGATCGTGGATCAATACGTTGGTATCGAGTACATAGAGGATTGGCTGGTTGGAGGAAGGGCTACGTCCGTGGTCATCCATACTCGGTCACCTATGTGGGGGCCATTCGACGCAATACCGTGACAGTGCTGCGCCTCGAGGTAGCCACCGAATTCACCCGCGAGGATTCAGGTGAACTGCACACAATCTGGGTCTTGGAAGACGCCACCTGTGTTGCAGGTTTCGGCGGTCTGACTTCTTGATACTCCAAAAACCATGACAGGAAAAAGCACTTTGACGCTTTTTTGAAGTTTATTTTTCAGAGTGACGAATAACCCTTGGCGTACCGCCGTCGCGCCGTTAAAGTCGGAAGTCCGGTTGTCATGAATGTGTCCCGGATTTTCCTCCTTCCCCAATGTTTCCGGGCCTTTCCCGGTTTCAGCGAAACGCCTCCTGACAGTCCGCCCAACCGATCCCGCTCTGCGCCGTCTGCGCCATGAGCCAGGGCATCGCCGTTTTCACCCCATCCTGCTTGGCGTTGAAATTGATCACCCCGTGGCGCCACAGCAGCATCAGGGTCAGCACACGCTGGGCGCTTTGCTCAGGCTTGAGCCGATTGCCGCTGTCCTGGGGATCGATGTCCCACAGCGCCACCTGCAGGCCCTGCTGTCGGAAAAATCCTTCAGCATCGCCACGACGCTGGCCTTGGGGCGGGCGGAACAGCGGCACGTAATTCTCGGGCAGTTTGCCCTTGACCAGTTCGACACTGCGCCGGACCGAGTCTTGCCAGTCCTGCCAATGACTGTGGGAACGGAACTCCCAGCCCTGCACACCCACGCACTGTCCCGCATACAACATCTGGAGATTGTTGACCGAGCGCTCTTCCAACCGCGCCTGGATGTCCTTGCCCAGCACGAAGAAGGTGCCGTTCATGTTCGCCTTGCGCAGGTATTCGGTCAGCCACGGGGTGTTGTCCGGCACGACGTTGGCGGCGCTGTCGAAGGTCAACAGGAACAGCCGGTCGTTCATCTCCTCGCCGTTGCGCTCGTATTCGCCAAAACGGGCGATTTCACTGCTGGTTTGCGGAAAAAGTGCGGCTTTGCGTAGCAGTTCATCACGATATTGCGTATGAAAGATCTGGCTCGGTGCCGCCCATTTGATGTAGTAGGAATCGTCATCGAGATGGAACCTGCGGGCCTCTTCACGCAGGGTCGCCATGTCCTCGACCAGGTAACAGAAGGACGCATCCTGATCGCAACTGCGCTGGGCAAAGTTGTAGTTGCTCAGCAATCGTTGCCACAGCCGGGCGCGAAGGGCGTCGATCGCGGCCATATTGACCGTGCGCAGCCCCAGGTACTGCTTGAGCGCGATTTCGTCCATGGCATCGACGTCCAGCAAGCCCCGGGCGAACATCAGGATCTCGGCCCGCGAAGCCACGTCGAACAGCGTCGGGCTGGTGAGTTGTTCCGGCCAGGTGGTGCGGTCGAGGGTGGCGACGTCGTTGGGCCCCGCGAGGGCGCCGAAGCTCAACAGCCAGGCCGATAACACAAGGGCGATGCGCAAAAGGGATGTCTCCATAACGAAACCCGCGCGGCATCATAGCCGATCCTGGCGCAATACCCTTGCGGTCAGTGGACTTGGGGAGCAGACCTGTGGGAGCAAAGCTTGCTCGCGATGCAGGCGACACGGTCCATCTGCAAGACTGCGTCATCGTTCATCGCGAGCAAGCTTTGCTCCCACAGCTCCCTCGCCACAAAAACCCATCAATGCTCGCCCATCCATCACCTATTGCCTCGATAGCTGGAGTCCACCCGGACAACCCCCTAGAATCGCCGAACCTTCAAGGAGACGATTGCATGCTGATGGTGATTTCCCCCGCCAAGACCCTCGATTACGAAACACCGCCGGCCACCGCGCGCTTTACCCAGCCGCAGTACCTGGATCACTCCCAGGAGCTGATCGAACAGCTGCGCGAACTCTCGCCGGCGCAGATCAGCGAGCTGATGCATGTCTCCGACAAGATCGGCGGCCTCAATGCCGCGCGATTCGGCAGCTGGACGCCGGCGTTCACCCCGGCCAACGCCAAGCAGGCGCTGCTGGCCTTCAAGGGTGACGTGTACACCGGCCTCGATGCGCAAAGCTTTGGCGAAGCCGACTTCGACTATGCCCAGCAACATTTGCGCATGCTCTCCGGCCTCTATGGCCTGCTGCGCCCACTGGACCTGATGCAACCCTATCGCCTGGAAATGGGCACGAAGCTGGCCAATGCCCGCGGCAAGGACCTGTATGCCTTCTGGGGCACGCGCATCAGCGAATGGCTGAACGAAGCCCTCGCCGAACAAGGCGATGACGTACTGCTGAACCTGGCGTCCAATGAATACTTCTCGGCGGTCAAGCGCAGCGCACTGAAAGCGCGCGTCATCGATACCGAATTCCGCGACTTGAAAAATGGCCAGTACAAGATCATCAGCTTCTATGCCAAAAAGGCCCGGGGCCTGATGAGTCGTTTCATCATTGAAGAACGCATCAACGACCCTGCGGCACTCAGCCAATTCGATGTTCAGGGCTATCGCTTCAACGCACAACAATCGAGCCAGGACAAACTCGTGTTCTTGCGCGATCACGCTCCCGAATAAGGCATAACCTTATATCGTCCCTGATCGGGGACTTCGATCAAGCCCCGATCTGTCATCTTAGTTCCCCGCCTGTTTCGCCAGTTTCGTGACGTCAATAAATCGCCCCACTCCCCCGCTAACTTTTCTTTCACTCGACACTCGTCAGTTTTTTGCGTAGTGGCACCAAAATTTTTTATCCGTAGTGGCACAAAACTATCTACCCCACCTAACTCCCCATTAACAAAGGATGAAACGGCAAGTGCCATCATATTGAGGGCAGTGCCATCTTCGATAATATTTCGAAAAATTACGAAAATCGCGATGAGCGGATCGGAACTATGTGAAATTGCACGGCTCATACCACCGGTAACGATTCTCACGGAGCGTGTAAGAGATGACTTACATAGGCCGTCGATCCAAGTAACCAAGTTGTCATGGCAATTTAGCGAAACGGTCGCCTATTTGGATCCATCTTATAAAGGACAGGAGATAACGCACCATTACTATCCCCTACAAGGCCAAGGCTGCGCCCCTATAACGTGCTCACCCGAGCACACAAGCTTCTGATTTTGTGGGCTTTTGCCAGGGATCAGAGGTGAGAGACTTTTTGCACGAGCGTTCTTGATTTACAGGGACTGGCTGCATAACAGGGCAGGTCATAACAACTAGGCCGCTTTGCGCACAACTTGAGTGCACTTATTTAGACACTCGGAACTTTGTATGCCTGCACACGGCACTGTGGCGCCTGCATTCCACACTTCCGAGTGCTCGATGACCGCTGAACACTATTAACTCCGGCCATTTAATGGCGTGAAAACAGAGGTAAATGCGATGCGCATTAGCATATTTGGTTTGGGTTACGTCGGTGCAGTATGTGCCGGTTGCCTGTCTGCACGGGGCCATGATGTAGTTGGCGTGGATGTCGCCAAAGACAAAATCGACATGATCAACGCCGGTAAATCGCCGATCGTTGAACCGGGTCTTGGTGAGCTATTGGCGCAAGGCATTCAAACTGGCCGACTGCGCGGCACGACCAACTTCGCCGAGGCGATTCGCGATACTGACCTGTCGATGATCTGCGTCGGTACACCGAGCAAAAAGAACGGCGACCTGGAACTGAACTACATCGAAGCGGTGTGCCGCGAGATTGGTTTTGTCCTGCGCGACAAGACTACCCGCCACACTATCGTAGTGCGCAGCACCGTATTGCCGGGCACCGTGGCAAACGTTGTCATCCCGATCCTGGAAGACTGCTCTGGCAAGAAAGCCGGCGTCGATTTCGGTGTCGCGGTCAACCCTGAGTTCCTGCGTGAAAGCACCGCGATCAAGGACTACGACCAGCCGCCGATGACCGTTATCGGTGAGTTCGACACCGCCTCCGGTGACGTCCTGCAGTCGCTGTACGAAGAGCTCGATGCGCCGATCATCCGCAAGGACATCGCCGTCGCCGAGATGATCAAGTACACCTGCAACGTGTGGCACGCCACCAAGGTGACCTTCGCCAACGAGATCGGCAACATCGCCAAGGCCGTCGGCGTCGATGGTCGTGAAGTGATGGACGTGGTCTGCCAGGACAAGACCCTGAACCTGTCCCAGTACTACATGCGCCCAGGCTTCGCCTTCGGCGGCTCCTGCCTGCCCAAGGACGTTCGCGCCCTGACCTACCGCGCCGGCACCCTGGATGTGGAAGCGCCGCTGCTCAACTCGCTGATGCGCAGCAACGAGTCCCAGGTGCAGAACGCCTTCGACATCGTTTCCAGCCACGACAAGCGCAAAGTCGCCCTGTTGGGCCTGAGCTTCAAGGCCGGCACCGACGACCTGCGTGAAAGCCCGCTGGTGGAATTGGCGGAAATGCTGATCGGCAAGGGTTTCGACCTGAAGATCTACGACAGCAACGTCGAATACGCCCGCGTCCACGGTGCGAACAAGGATTACATCGAGTCGAAGATTCCTCACGTCTCGTCCTTGCTCAACGCCGACTTCGACTCGGTGATCGACAGCTCCGACATCATCATCCTGGGTAACCGCGACGAGAAGTTCCGCGCGCTGACCGAAAACGTACCGGAAGGCAAGCAGGTCATCGACCTGGTCGGCTTCATGTCCAAGGCCACCAACCCGAGTGGCCGGACCGAAGGCATCTGCTGGTAAGTCTGTTTGCCGGCCGGGGCATGCCTCGGCCGGCCTTTCGCCTGCCTTAACCCATCGGGCCGCCCACAAGGCCCGCCCGAGATAGAGACGGATGCAGATTATGCACAGGCTAAAGCACGGCCTGCTTCAGGCCGCCGGTTGGCTGTTTTACTTGAGTTTATTGATGGGCATCGCCATGGCGCTGCCCACGTCCACGTTCGACTCCGAATCCAAGGACTTCATCTTCCTGATCGGCGCCGTGGGCATCTGGCGTTACTCCATGGGAGCGACGCATTTCGTGCGCGGCATGATCTTCCTGTACATCGTCTACCCACACCTGCGCCGCAAGGTCCGCAAGCTGGGCAAGGCGGCGGATCCGTCCCACGTGTACCTGATGGTCACCAGCTTCCGGATCGATGCGCTGACCACTGCCCAGGTGTATGGCTCGGTGATCCGCGAGGCCATCGACTGCGGGCTGCCCACCACCGTGGTCTGCTCCATCGTGGAAATGTCCGACGAATTGCTGGTCAAGAGCCTCTGGGCCCGCATGAACCCGCCTGAGCGGGTCAAGCTGGACTTCGTGCGTATCCCTGGCACCGGCAAGCGTGACGGCCTGGCCTACGGCTTCCGCGCCATCTCCCGCCACCTGCCGGACGACCGCGCCGTGGTCGCCGTGATCGATGGTGACACCGTGCTCGCCGAAGGCGTCGTGCGCAAGACCGTGCCGTGGTTCCAGCTGTTCGGCAACGTCGGCGGCCTGACCACCAACGAGTTCTGCGAAGTGCGCGGCGGCTACATCATGAGCGAGTGGCACAAACTGCGCTTCGCCCAGCGGCACATCAACATGTGCTCCATGGCCTTGTCCAAGCGCGTGCTGACCATGACCGGGCGCATGTCGGTATTCCGCGCCACCGTGGTCACCAACCCGGACTTCATCGCCGACGTGGAAAGCGACTCGCTGCAACACTGGCGCCTGGGCCGCTTCAAGTTCCTGACCGGTGACGACAAGTCGAGCTGGTTCAGCCTGATGCGCCTGGGCTACGACACGTTCTACGTGCCCGATGCGGCGATCAACACCGTCGAGCATCCGCCGGAGAAGAGCTTCATCAAGGCCAGCCGCAAGCTGATGTTCCGCTGGTACGGCAACAACCTGCGGCAGAACTCCCGGGCACTGGGCCTGGGCATGCGCCGTCTGGGCCTGTTCACCTCGGTGGTGCTGTTCGACCAGCGCGTGTCGATGTGGACCTCGCTGCTGGGCCTGACCGTGGCACTGATCGCCAGCTTCAAGTACGGCACCGCGTTCATCCTGGTGTACCTGCTGTGGATCGGCATCACCCGGTTGCTGCTGACCCTGTTGCTGTCGTGCTCCGGACACAAGATCGGCCCTGCCTACCCGGCGATTCTCTATTACAACCAGATCGTCGGTGCCCTGGTGAAGATCTACGTGTTCTTCCGCCTCGACCAGCAGTCCTGGACCCGCCAGCCCACCTCACTGACCCGTGATCTCGCCAGCTTTCAACGTTGGTTCAACACTTGGTCGTCTCGGACCATGACCTTCTCCGCCGGCAGCATTTTTGTCGCCGTGCTGCTGACGATGGTCTGACCGGACTTGAATGAATTAACTAGGAAATCGCCCCTATGAACACCGCCGTGAATGTCAACGTAGTGCATGAATCCGAAGCCCAGCGCCAACATGCCCGGGTCAAAATCCCGGCCAAGCTGCGCTTCTTCGGCCCCGACCGTACACCCATGGAAGTCAAGGTCCTGGACCTGTCCGCCGGTGGGCTGTGCTTCAACGCCGGCCAACTGCCGCTCAAGGTTGGCGAGACCTACAAGGCTCGCCTGCAGTTCGTGATCGACAACCTTGGCCTGGCCATGGACGTGGAGTTGCAGATCCGTTCCTACGACCGCCAGACCGGCCGCACCGGTTGCCAGTTCCAGAACCTGGAGCCGCGGGACATCTCGACACTGCGTCACATCATCACCTCGCACCTGGCCGGCGACATCGTCGGTGTCGGTGACGTGCTGGCGACCCTGCAGCGCGACAACTTCACCAAGGCCCGCAAGCAGAAAGACGAAAACGGTGGCATGAGTGCCATGGGTCGCCTGCGCGCCGTGACCTTCAGCCTGGGGGTCTTCGTCGTTGGCCTGGCGGCGTTCGGTTTCATCTTCAAGTCGGTGTACGGCATGTACTTCGTCAGCCACGCCCAGGCAGGCCTGGTGAACGTACCGGGCATGGCCATCACCATGCCGCGCGACGGCACCGTGCAGAGCCTGGTCAAGGCTGACGGTGTGGCCGCCAAAGGCGCCCCGCTGGCGACCTTCAGCACCAGCATGCTCGACGTGCTCAAGGGTCACCTGGACGACAACCAGTTGCAGCCGGCCAAGGTCGAGGAGCTGTTTGGCAAGCAAATGACCGGCACCCTGACCTCCCCGTGCGACTGCATCGTGGCCCAGCAACTGGTCGCCAACGGTCAGTACGCCAGCAAGGGCGACGTGATCTTCCAACTGGTCCCACGGGGCACCGAAGCCAACGTCGAAGCGCGCTTCTCCTATCGCCAGTTCAGCGACGTGCGCCCAGGCACCCCGGTCAGCTTCCAGGTCGCCGGCGAAGACACCACTCGTACCGGCAAGATCGTCAGCAGCACCAGCCTGAAAAGCGCCGACCTGTCTTCCGATATCCGTGTGCTGATCCAACCTGACGAACCCCTGGACAGCTCGCTGGCCGGCCGTCCGGTAGAAGTCACCAGCGACCGTGGCCCGAACCTGAACTGGCTGATCGACAAAGCCATGGCCGTCGGTATTTAAGTCGAGGATATGCCCGTGACCACTCCACAAAACAACAATGCACTGCATTCCCTGTGGGAGCGAGCTTGCTCGCGATGGGATCGACGCGGTCTGTCTGGTACACCGAGCGGCCTGCATCGCGAGCAAGCTCGCTCCCACACAGGATATGCATTGTGTGCTCTGGCGCTGGCAGTCAGTCTTAGCGGCTGCGCCGGCCTGCCCGACCAGCGCCTGGCCAACGAAGCGCTCAAGCGCGGCGACACGGCGCTGGCACAGCAGAACTACCAGCAACTGGCCGACCTGGGCTACAGCGAGGCCCAGGTGGGCCTGGCCGACATCCAGGTGGACAGCCGCGACCCCGAGCAGATGAAAAAAGCCGAGGCGACTTACCGCGCCGCGGCCGATATCTCGCCACGGGCCCAGGCTCGCTTGGGTCGCCTGCTGGTGGCCAAGCCCGGCTCCACCGAAGCGGAAAAACACGAAGCCGAAGGCCTGTTGAAGAAAGCCTTCGCCAACGGCGAAGGTAACACCCTGATCCCGCTGGCGATGCTGTACCTGCAATACCCCCACAGCTTCCCGAACGTCAACGCCCAGCAGCAGATCAGCCAATGGCGCAGCGCCGGCTACCCGGAAGCGGGCCTGGCGCAGATTCTGCTCTACCGCACCCAGGGCACCTACGACCAGCACCTGGATGAAGTCGAGAAGGTCTGCAAGGCCGCGCTGGCGACCACGGACATCTGCTACGTCGAACTGGCCACGGTCTATCAGAAACGCGGCCAGCCGGAACAGCAGGCCGCATTGCTCAAGCAGATGCAGGACGGTCACGCCCGTGGCGTCGTATCCGCCCAGCGCGTGGACAGCGTTGCCCGTGTCCTGGCCGATGCCAGCCTGGGCAAGACTGACGAAAAGACCGCCCAGTCGTTGCTCGAAGGCATCGCCCCTGGCTATCCCGCAGCCTGGGTCAGCCTGGCGCAACTGCTTTACGACTTCCCGGAACTGGGAGACGTCGACAAGATGATGCAATACCTGGAAAACGGCCGCGCCGCCGACCAGCCTCGCGCCGAGCTGTTGCTGGGCAAGCTGTACTACGAAGGCAAGTGGGTCCCGGCCGATGCCAAGGCCGCCGAGGCGCATTTCCAGAAAGCCGTTGGCCGCGAAGTGGCCGCCGATTACTACCTCGGCCAGATCTATCGCCGCGGTTACCTGGGCCAGGTGTACTCGCAAAAAGCCCTGGACCACCTGCTCAAGGCCGCCCGCAACGGCCAGAACAGTGCCGACTTCGCCATTGCCCAGCTGTTCTCCCAGGGCAAGGGCACCAAGCCCAACCCGGTCAACGCTTATGTGTTCAGCCAGTTGGCCAAGGTGCAGAACACCCCGCAAGCCACCGAGCTTGCCCAAACCCTCGAAGCACAATTACCGCCGGAACAACTTGCACAAGCCCAGCGCCTGCTAAAACAAGAGCAGGCCATTCGCGGCGCCATGAGCCCCGATACGCTGGAACTGCAAGCCCTAAAAGAAGATGACGGCGAGGAACCTCTATGAAGCCTTTGAAGCTCAATCCTTTCGTGCAGGCCGGAATTGGCCTGACGTGTGCCCTGCTGTGGTCCTGCCCGACCCTGGCGGCCCTGACCGACACCAAGAATTTCGGCCTGGAAGTGAAGATCACCGGCCAATCCGAAGACGACCGTGACCTCGGCACCCAGAGCGGTGGCGACGTCAACGGTGTCGGCCTGGACCTGCGTCCCTGGGTCTACGGTGAAAGCGAAAGCGGTGCCTGGAGCGCCTACGCCATGGCCCAGGCCGTGACGTCCTCCGACATCATCGAGACCGACACCCTGCAGCAGTCCGATGGCAGCACCCAGCAAACCGACAGCGGCGATCGCGAAGCCAAGAAAAGCTACCTGGCCATGCGCGAGTTCTGGATCGGCTACCGCGGCCTGACCCCCTACCCGGGCGAGCAGTTGAAGTTCGGTCGCCAACGCCTGCGCAATGACGACGGCCAATGGCGCGACACCAACATCGAAGCCCTGAACTGGACCTTCGACACCACCTTGCTGCGGGCCAACCTCGGCGTGGCCGAACGCTTCAGCGAATACCGCACCGACCTCAAGGAACTATCCCCCAAGGACAAGGACCGCCTCCACGTCTATGGCGACGTGGGCTACCAGTGGATGCCAGGCCAGTGGGCCGCTATCCGCGCCCACCACTCCCATGACAATGGCAGCCTCGATTACCCGACTCCGGGCGAAGCCACCGACACCCTGGACAAGACCCAGAACGGCGACTTGACCTGGCTCGGCCTGGAAGCCAACAGCGACGCCTACAACTGGCGCAACACCAACACCGTCAACTACTGGGCCAGCATCACCGGCATGACCGGCGACCGCGACACCGTCAACCCGCTCAATGCCGACGGCACACGCCCGACAGAAGCCAAGCACAGCGACGATGTGGACGGCTGGGCCACTGACCTGGGTATCCGCTTGCGTCTCGACCCGCAATGGCAAGTCGGTGCGGCCTATGCCCGCGCCAGCGAGGACTACGAACAGAACGGCCTGCAAAGCAACCGCTCGAACTTCACCGGCACCCGCTCGCGGGTCCACCGTTTCGGCGAAGCGTTCCGGGGCGAAATGGCCAACACCCAGAGCGCCAGCCTGTTCGGTTCCTGGCAGTTGCGTGACGAATACGACGCCAGCCTGGTGTACCACAAGTTCTGGCGCGTAGACGGTAACAAGCCGGTGGGCAGCAACGGCATCAACGCCGTGGAAAACAACACCGATGACGTGACCGGCGCGATCCTGTCCACCTCGACCCTGCCGCTGCGTGACGGCAACAAGGACCTGGGCCAGGAAGTCGACCTGGTCGTTACCAAGTACTTCAAGCAAGGCCTGCTGCCGGCCGCGCTGAGTCAGTCCATTGATGAGCCGTCGGCGCTGGTGCGCTTTCGTGGCGGCGTGTTCAAGCCAGGCGACGCCTACGGCAAAGAGGTCGATTCGTACATGCATCGCGCCTTTGTCGACGTGATCTGGCGCTTCTGATGCGAATGGCCATGGGAGTGCCCGATATGAACCGCTACCTCAGGAACAGCCAGGCGATGAAAGGTTCGATCAGCCTGTTGGTCGCAGCGATGCTGCTGGCCGGCTCGCCGGCGTTCGCCAACGTTGAACCGGTGGTCAAACCGGGCAACGTGGTCAAGGAACTGCAACGGGCCAAGACCTACACCGTCAACAGTGCACCGACCGCACCACTGGAACTGGCCAAGCCAACCCTGCCCGACCTCTCCGGCTACACCGCCGAAGCGGTCGCGGCAAAAATCGTCCGCACCAAGCCCGGCAAGGTCAGCGTGCGTCGGATGATGCAGGAAAACGCCTTGAAGGACTTCATCGGCGGCGACAACAAGATGGCCGAGTGGGTGGTGCGTCAGCACGGTATCCCACAGGCCATCTTCCTCGACGACGGCTACATGAACCTCAAGGACCTGGCCAAGAAGGCGCCCAAGTACATCATCGAAACTTCGCCAGGCATCTACCTGGCGAAGATTCCGATCGTGGTCGGCCAGAAAGGCATCCTGGAAATCGACAAACAGACCCAGGAACTGCGCCTGTCCCAAGAGGGCGGCTCATTCCTGGTCAACGATGGCCATATGTTCATCCGCGACACCAAGGTTACCGGCTGGCGTGAAAAGGACAACGGCCCCGCCACGTTCCGCTCGCCCAAGGAATTCCGTCCGTTCCTACTGGCCTGGGGTGGCACCGAGACCTACATCGTCAACACCAAGATGGCGAGTTTCGGCTACGCCAACAGTAAGTCGTACGGGGTGAGTATTTCCCAGTACACGCCGAACATGGCCAAGGTCCTCAAGCGTCCGGAACCGACCGGCTGGATCATCGGTTCCGAGTTCTCGGACATGTGGTACGGCTTCTACTGCTACGAAACCCGCGACTTCGTGGTCAAGGGCAACACTTACAAAGACAACATCGTCTACGGCATCGACCCCCATGACCGTTCCCATCGGCTGATCATCGCCGACAACACCGTCTATGGGACCAAGAAAAAGCACGGGATCATTGTTTCCCGTGAGGTCAACGACAGCTTCATTTTCAACAACCGCAGCTACGACAACAAACTCTCGGGCCTGGTGATCGACCGTAACAGCGTGAACAACCTGATCGCCTACAACGAGATCTACAAGAACCACACCGACGGCATCACGCTCTATGAGAGTGCTGACAACCTGTTGTGGGGCAACAAGGTGATCAGCAATCGCCGCCACGGCATCCGGATTCGTAACAGCGTGAACATCCGCCTCTACGAAAACGTGTCCATGGCCAACGGCCTGACCGGTATCTACGGTCACATCAAGGACCTGTCCGACACCGACCGTGACATCAAGCTCGACCCGTTCGACGCCGAAGTCTCGCTGATCGTGGTCGGCGGCGAACTGGCTGCCAACGGCAGTGGCCCGCTGTCCATCGACTCGCCGTTGAGCGTCGAGCTGTACCGCGTGTCCATGCTCGCGCCGACCAAATCCAGCGGCATCAGCTTCACGGGGATCCTTGGCGAACGCCAGGATGAAATTCTCGACCTGTTGGTGCGCCAGCAGAAAGCCGTGCTGATCGACCCTGTCGAACGCCAGACCGAATTGCGGGACTGAGGATGACCTTTATGAACCCACAGATGATCAAACTTTTGGGCCTCTCCGCCCTGGCTGCCGGCATTCTCGCCGCTGCAAGCGGCGCGCGCGCCGATGAAATCAAGGCGCCGAGCTTCACCGCCGAACCGTGCTGCAACCTGTGCCCGGCGGCCCATGATGCGAAGAACTACACCACGCGCTACCAGCAGAACTTCACCACGCTGGTGCAGGCCCAGGGCGACTGGCTGTTCCGGACCCAGGAAGACCTGCGCACCGAGTTCAACACCACCCCCGCCGGCTACAAGCGCATGCAACAGTTGCACGATGCGTTCAAGGCAAAAGGCGTCGAGCTGGTGATCGTCTACCAGCCGACCCGGGGCCTGGTGAACCGCAACAAGCTCAACCCACAGGAAAAGGCCGCCTTCGACTACGAGAAAGCCCTGACCAACTACAAATCCATGCTCGGCCGCTTCGCCCAGATGGGTTATGTGGTGCCGGACCTGTCGCCGCTGACCAACGAAAACCTGCCCGAGACGCTGCCGGCCCACGATTTCTATTTCCGTGGCGACCAGCACTGGACGCCGTATGGCGCCCAGCGCACCGCCAAGATCGTCGCCGAGAAGGTCAAGCAGATCCCGGCCTTCGCCGACATTCCCAAGCGTGAGTTCGAGACCAAGAAGTCCGGCCGCATGGGCAAGACCGGCACCCTGCACAACATGGCAGGGCAGCTGTGCGGCACCAGCTATGCGATCCAGTACATGGACCAGTTCACCACCGAACCCAAGGGCGAGGCTGGCGACGGCGACCTGTTCAGCGATTCCGGCAACCCGCAGATCACCCTCGTGGGCACCAGTCACAGCGGCAAGAACTACAACTTTGCCGGTTTCCTGGAAGAAGCCATCGGCGCCGACATCCTCAACGTCGCCTTCCCTGGCGGCGGTCTGGAAGGCGCGATGATCCAGTACCTGGGCAGCGAAGAGTTCCAGAAGAGCCCGCCGAAAATCCTCATCTGGGAATTCTCGCCGCTGTATCGCCTGGACCAGGAAACCATCTACCGCCAGATGATGGCGCTGCTGGACAATAACGGTTGCGAAGGCAAGCCGGCCCTCATGAGCAGCAAGACCGCGCTCAAGCCAGGCAAGAACGAATTGATGGTCAATACCAAGAACATGGATCTGCGTAACAGCAGCCACCAGGTCGACATCCGCTTCGCCGACACCTCGGTGAAAACCTTGCAAGCCACCCTCTGGTACATGAATGGGCGCCACGAGGATATCAAGATCGAAAAACCGGATACCTCCGACACCGACGGACGTTTCGCCTTCCAATTGCGCACCGACGAGGACTGGGCTTCGCAGAACCTGCTAGCCGTTGAAGTCCAGGGCCCTGAAGCCGGTAAAGAGCCACTGCAAATCGAAGCGAAAATCTGCAAACGCAACGCATCTCCGCAAGCCGGGCAACAAACGGCTCAAATCGGACAATGAGGTCTCGTCTCATGACCAGTACCACGCGCACCCGAACGTTGAAAACGCTGCTGGCGCCCTCCCTGCTGACCCTGGCGCTGTTCGCCGGGGCCACGCAGGCCGCGGCCCCGCTGCGCCCGCCACAGGGTTACTTCGCACCGATCGAAAAGGTCAAGGCCGGCGAAGCGGCCAAAGGTTGCGACGCCACGCCGACGCCCTATACCGGTTCCCTGCAATTTCGCAGCAAGTACGAGGGCTCCGACAAGGCCCGCGCGACGTTGAACGTGCAATCGGAAAAAGCCTTCCGCGACAGCACCGCCGACATCACCAAGATCGAGCGGGGCGTCAGCAAGCAAGTCATGCAGTTCATGCGTGACGGCCGCCCCGAGCAGTTGGAATGCACGCTGAACTGGCTGACCGCCTGGGCCCAGGCCGATGCGCTGATGTCCAAGGACTTCAACCACACCGGCAAGTCCATGCGCAAATGGGCGCTGGGCAGCATGGCTTCGGCCTATGTGCGCCTGAAGTTCTCCGAGTCGCGCCCACTGGCCAACCACCAGGAGCAGGCGCAACTGATCGAAGGCTGGTTCAGCCGGATGGCCGATCAGGTGGTCAGCGACTGGGACAACCTGCCGTTGGACAAGACCAACAACCATTCCTACTGGGCCGCCTGGTCGGTGATGGCCACCTCCGTGGCAACCAACCGTCGCGACCTGTTCGACTGGGCTGTCAAGGAATACAAGGTCGGCGTCAACCAGGTCGATGCCGACGGTTTCCTGCCCAACGAACTCAAGCGCAAGCAACGGGCCTTGTCCTACCACAACTATGCCCTGCCGCCGTTGGCAATGATCGCCAGCTTCGCCCAGGTCAACGGTGTGGACCTGCGCCAGGAAAACAACGGCGCCCTCAAGCGACTGGGTGACCGGGTGCTGGCCGGGGTGAAAGACCCGGACATCTTCGAAGAGAAGAACGGCGACGAGCAGGACATGAAAGACCTGAAGGTCGATTCGAAATTCGCCTGGCTCGAACCGTTCTGCAGCCTCTACACCTGCTCCGAGGATGTGTTGGAGCGCAAGCATGAAATGCAACCGTTCAAGACCTTCCGCCTCGGCGGGGACTTGACCCGGGTGTACGACCCGGCCAACGAGAAAGGCAAAGGTTCGTAGGCCAACACGATCCCCTTGTGGGAGCGGGCTTGCTCGCGAATGCGGTCTGACATCCAACAGTGATGCCGACTGATCTACCGCTTTCGCGAGCAAGCTCGCTCCCACAGGGAATGTGGTCTGTTTCGAATGTAATCAACCTCCCGGTTTCATGGGGGGGTTTGGGGGGGCTCTGGCCCTTGACTGTTGATTCAACATGGAGAGATCGGGATGGTATTTTCATCCAACGTGTTCCTGTTCCTGTTCTTGCCGATCTTTCTCGGCTTGTACTACTTGAGCGGGCAACGCTATCGCAACCTGCTGCTGCTGATCGCCAGCTACGTGTTCTATGCCTGGTGGCGGGTGGACTTCCTCGCCCTGTTCGCCGGCGTGACCCTGTGGAACTACTGGATCGGCCTGAAGGTCGGCGCCGCCGGTGTGCGCACCAAACCGGCCCAGCGCTGGCTGTTGCTCGGCGTGGGCGTGGACTTGGCCATCCTGGGCTATTTCAAGTACGCCAACTTCGGCGTGGACAGCCTCAACGCCATCATCACCGGCTTCGGTCTCAACCCGTTCATCCTGACCCACGTGTTGTTGCCGATCGGGATCTCGTTCTACATCTTCGAGTCCATCAGCTACATCATCGACGTCTATCGCGGTGACACGCCGGCAACCCGTAACCTGATCGACTTCGCAGCGTTCGTGGCGATTTTCCCGCACCTGATCGCCGGCCCCGTGTTGCGTTTCCGCGACCTGGCCGACCAGTTCAACAACCGCACCCACACGCTGGACAAGTTCTCCGAAGGCTGCACCCGCTTCATGCAGGGCTTCATCAAGAAAGTGTTCATCGCCGACACCCTGGCGGTGGTGGCCGACCATTGCTTCGCCTTGCAGAACCCGACCACGGGCGATGCCTGGCTCGGCGCCCTGGCCTACACCGCGCAGCTGTACTTCGACTTCTCCGGCTACAGCGACATGGCCATCGGCCTGGGCCTGATGATGGGTTTCCGTTTCATGGAAAACTTCAAGCAGCCCTACATCAGCCAGTCGATCACCGAGTTCTGGCGCCGCTGGCACATCAGCCTGTCGACCTGGCTGCGTGACTACCTCTACATCACCCTGGGCGGTAACCGCAAAGGCACGCTGATGACCTATCGCAACCTGTTCCTGACCATGCTGCTCGGTGGTCTGTGGCACGGCGCGAACATCACCTACGTGATCTGGGGTGCCTGGCACGGCATGTGGCTGGCCATCGAAAAAGCGGTGGGCATCAACACCACGCCACGCAGCATCAACCCGATCCGCTGGGCGCTGACTTTCCTGCTGGTGGTGATGGGCTGGGTGATCTTCCGGGCCGAGAACCTGCACGTGGCCGGTCGCATGTACGGCGCCATGTTCAGCTTCGGCGACTGGTCGCTGTCGGAACTGACTCGCGCCAACCTCACCGGCCTGCAAATCGCCACGCTGGTGGTGGCCTACGTGACCCTCGCCTTCTTCGGCCTGCGGGACTTCTACACCAACCGTCCGCCGGTCAAGACCAAGCCTGACGTCAACACCGAGGCCAACGGCCCGGCCACTGCGCAGCCGGGGATGATCAAGGCGGTACCGGGTGACAACCCAGCGGCGATCCATGAACCGGGCTACACCGTGGGTGTCGAAGCCCAGGTGCAACCGGCCTACTGGACCGTGGACTGGTCGCGCTACGTGATGCGCGCCCTCGTGCTGCTGCTGTTCATCGCTTCGATTCTCAAACTCTCGGCGCAAAGCTTCTCGCCGTTCCTTTACTTCCAGTTCTGAGGGATCTGAATATGACCCGCTCATTACGCATCTTCTACGTCGTGCTGTTCATGCTGATCCTGACAGCCCTGGGTATTTGGTCGATGCGCAGCTTCTTCGGCTTCAGCACCAACCCCGACGCGACTGTGCTCAACGGGCGCTGGGCCAAGGCCGTGGAAACGCACTACGACGAAGAGTTCCCGATCAAGCGCCTGGGTACCAACATCTGGGCCGCGCTGGACTACAAGCTGTTCAACGAAGGCCGCAAAGGCGTGGTCCTGGGCCGCGACCAGTGGCTGTACAGCGACGAAGAGTTCAACCCGATCGTCAACGAAGAGCTGAACCTGCAAGGCAACTACGCACTGGTCGAAGGCGTGCGCCAGAAGCTCAAGGAACAAGGCATCACCCTGGTCATGGCGATCGTGCCGGCCAAGGCGCGGCTGTACCCCGAGCACCTGGGCGAAGTGAAGCCTTCGAGCATCCACGCCAACCTCTACCAGGATTTCCATGCTCGCGTCGCGGCCGACAATATCCTCGCGCCTGACCTGCTCGGCCCGCTGCAACAGGCCAAGCAAAGCGGCCAGCAAGTGTTCCTGCGCACCGACACCCACTGGACCCCGGAAGGCGCCCAGGTCGCTGCCGAGAACCTGGCCAAGGCCATTGCCGAGCGCACGCCGCTCAACGGCGAGCCGCAGCGTTTCGTCACCGAGCCTGCAGAAAAAATCACCCACAAGGGCGACCTGCGCCAGTTCCTGCCGCTGGACCCGCTGTTCGAAAACCTGATGCCAGCCCAGGAGCCGCTGGTCAAGCGCAACACCCGCGAAGCCGACGACCAGCCGGCCGGCGACGACGCGCTGTTCGCCGATGCCCAGGTGCCCGTGGCCCTGATCGGCACCAGCTACAGCGCCAACCCTAACTGGAACTTCGTCGGTGCACTCAAGCAAGCCCTGCACAGCGATGTCGTGAACTACGCCGAAGACGGCCACGGCCCGATTCTGCCAATGCTCAGCTATCTCAAGAGCGATGCCTTCAAGAACAGCCCGCCACAGGTGCTGATCTGGGAGTTCCCTGAACGTTACCTGCCTGTAAACAACGAAATCGGCGACGCCGACCCACAGTGGGTCGCAGAGCTCAAGCAAGCCGGCGCTCGCCAACAGAACGTAGCCGCCAACACCCCATCCGAGACGCCCGACCGGGCGCAAAACTGAAAGAGAGGTCCACCATGACTTTCAACACTACTCCTCGCCGTCTCGCTGCTCGCTCCTTCAAGGCTGTTGCCCTCGTCGCCAGCATGAGCGCCCTCTCGTTGTCCGCCTTTGCCGGTGACTCGGCCCTGTACGGCCCGGTCGCGCCAAAAGGCTCGAGCTTCGTGCGGGTCTATAACGCCGCCAACGCCGAAGTCAGCGCCACCGTCGGCAGCACCAACATCAGCGACGTCGCCCCCCTGGCCAGCAGCGACTTCAGCTTCATGCCCGGTGGCGACTACAGCGCCAAGGTCGGCAGCCAGACCGTGCCGGTGAAACTGGCCTCCGATCACTATTACACCCTGGTCAACAACGCCACTGGCCAGCCGCAACTGATCGAAGAACCGCCATTCAAGAACAAGCAGAAGTCCCTGGTCCGCGTACAGAACCTCAGCGACAAGGCACTGACCCTCAAGACCGCCGACGGCAAGACCGAAGTGGTGCCGAACGTGGCCGCCAAGGGCCGTGGCGAACGTGAGATCAACCCGGTGAAAGTGTCCCTGGCCCTGTTCGAAGGCGACAAGAAAGTCGGCGACCTCAAGCCCGTGGCCCTGGAGCGCGGCGAAGCCGCCGTGCTGTACGTCACCGGTTCGGGCAGCAGCCTGTCGCCAGTGTGGGTGAAACGCCCGGTGTCGACCCGCTGATGAGATTTCCTGACTGACGCTGTGCCCTGTGGGAGCGAGCTTGCTCGCGATAGCTATCTGACATTCAACATGGATGTCGATTGATACACCGCCATCGCGAGCAAGCTCGCTCCCACACTGGACACAGCTGTCATTCGGGTACGGAACAACAACAAGAGAGTGAAACGACAGAACGCAGTAGCTCTAACAACCATTTCGCTTCAAGGAGTAACAAACATGATTCCGGTGATCTTGTCAGGTGGTAGTGGCTCACGTCTTTGGCCGCTTTCGCGCAAGCAATTCCCTAAACAGTTCCTGGCCCTGACCGGTGAACACACCCTGTTCCAGCAGACCCTCGAGCGCCTGGTGTTCGAAGGCATGGACACGCCGATCGTGGTCTGCAACAAAGACCACCGTTTCATCGTCAACGAACAGTTGGCCAACCGTAAGCTCGAAGCCCAGCGCATCCTGATGGAACCGTTCGGGCGCAACACCGCACCGGCCGTGGCGCTGACGGCGATGATGCTGGTCAACGAAGGCCGCGACGAGTTGATGCTGGTGCTGCCGGCTGACCACGTGCTGGAAGACCAGAAAGCCCTGCAACGCGCCCTGGCCCTGGCCACCGTGGCCGCCGAGCGTGGCGAGATGGTGCTGTTCGGCGTACCGGCCACCAAACCGGAAACCGGCTATGGCTACATCAAGTCGACCAACGATGCGCTGCTGCCCGAAGGCGTGAGCCGCGTCTCGCACTTCGTCGAAAAACCCGACGTCAAGCGTGCCACCGAGTTCGTCGAGGCCGGCGGTTACTTCTGGAACAGCGGCATGTTCCTGTTCCGCGCCAGCCGCTTCCTCGAAGAGCTGAAAAAGCACGATCCGGACATCTACGACACCTGCCTGCTGACCCTGGAGCGCAGTGAGCAGACGGCCGACACCATTACCCTCGACGAAGCCACCTTCGCCTGCTGCCCGGACAACTCCATCGACTACGCGGTGATGGAAAAGACCCAGCGCGCCTGTGTGGTCCCACTGTCGGCCGGTTGGAGCGATGTCGGCTGCTGGTCGTCGCTGTGGGAAGTCAATGCCAAGGACGCCAACGGCAACGTCACCAAGGGCGACGTGGTCGTCCAGGACAGCCGCAACTGCATGATCCACGGCAACGGCAAGCTGGTGTCGGTGATCGGCCTGGACAACATCGTGGTGGTCGAAACCAAGGACGCCATGATGATCGCCCACAAGGATAAGGTCCAAGGCGTCAAGCAGATGGTCAACACCCTCAACGCACAGGGCCGCACCGAGACCCAGAACCACTGCGAGGTCTATCGTCCGTGGGGTTCCTATGACTCGGTGGACATGGGCGGTCGTTTCCAGGTCAAGCACATCTCGGTCAAGCCGGGCGCGTGCCTGTCGCTGCAGATGCACCACCACCGCGCCGAACACTGGATCGTGGTCAGCGGCACCGCCGAAGTGACCTGCGACGAGAACGTGTTCCTGCTCTGCGAAAACCAGTCGACCTACATCCCGATCGCATCGGTCCACCGTCTGCGCAACCCGGGCAAGATCCCGCTGGAAATCATCGAAGTGCAATCCGGCAGCTACCTGGGCGAAGATGACATCGAGCGTTTCGAAGACATCTACGGTCGCTCCACCCCGATCGAACGCGGCGTCTCGGTGAAAACCATCGCCCAGTAATGATCGACAACGATCAGTAAAGATCAGCGTTACGAGAAGCCCCCGTCCAGCCCACTGCGTCCCCTATCCGCAGTGGGTTGGGTGGGGGCTTTTTTTTGAGTCGGGTGATCGCCTGGCATCATTGCTTCAACATTACCCGCGCCCTTCGGTAGGATGTGCCTACGGTAACGGAGGCTTCCACCATGCTTATCGGCGTCTTGCTGGTCATCACCTGGCTCATCCTGCTGTTGCGCTACCCGGCCAAGGCCTTGCCGGTCTCCCTGGCGGCCTTCATCGGGCTGGGACTGGTCGCCGCGTGGGTGCTCTGGCAGGAAAACCGCGAGACCCGGCAACTGGAGCGCCTGGAACTGCGCATCCGCTATGCCCCCGAACAATGCCCTGTCGACCGGCCGCTGTCGCTGACCCTGAAAAACAACAACGACGTGCCGCTGATCGAGCTGCGCTGGCGGGTCGCGGCCTATGCGCCCGGGGATACCATCAACCTGGCCGACAGCCCCTACAACGCTCCGCGCTACCGTGGCCCCGGCGAACTGCAAGCCGGCGCCGACTGGCAAGACTGCCTGCCGCTGCCGCCCCTGCGCCCGGGTTATCGCCCGCAGACCCTGGAGTTTCGCGCCGAGCGATTGCACGGTAGCTTTTCCAACTGATTGCCCTCCCCCAACTTTTTGCACAAGGAACGCGCCATGCCTGTTGCGTTGATTACCGGATGTTCCAGCGGCATTGGTCGCGCCCTCGCCGATGCCTTCAAGGCCGCGGGTTATCAGGTCTGGGCCACGGCGCGCAAGGCTGAAGACGTGGCGACACTCGCCAGCGCCGGGTTCACCGCCGTGCAACTGGACGTCAACGATGGCCAGGCCCTGGAACAACTGGGTGAGCGGATCAACCAGCAATGTGGCGGCCTGGATGTGCTGGTCAACAATGCCGGCTACGGCGCCATGGGTCCGCTGCTGGACGGCGGCGTGCCGGCCATGCAGCGTCAGTTCGAAACCAACGTGTTCGCCATCGTCGGGGTCACCCGGGCGTTGTTCCCGGTGCTGCGTCGGGCCAGGGGGCTGGTGGTGAACATCGGCAGTGTGTCCGGGGTGCTGGTCACGCCGTTCGCTGGCGCCTATTGCGCTTCGAAGGCGGCGGTGCATGCCTTGAGCGATGCCTTGCGCATGGAACTGGCACCGTTCGACATCCGCGTGATGGAGGTCCAGCCCGGCGCGATTGCCTCCAGCTTCGCCAAGAATGCCGGCCATGAGGCCGAACAACTGATCAGCGAACAATCGCCCTGGTGGCCCCTGCGCGATGGCATCCGCGCCCGGGCCAAGGCTTCCCAGGACAACCCGACCCCCACCCACGAATTCGCCGCGGCGCTGCTCAAGGCGGTTCAACAACCCAAGCCACCCCGCTTGCTGCGTCTGGGCAACGGCAGCCGGGCGCTGCCGTTGATGGCGGGTTTGCTGCCCAAAGGGTTGTTGGAGAAGGGGTTGATGAAGCGGTTCGGGTTGGGAAAATCGCTGTAAGTACCGGAGAAGTAACAGGCATTACTTCTGTGGCGAGGGAGTCGGAGGCGAATACAAAACGCATCTTTAGCGAAGATCCAATGTGGGAGCGGGCTTGCTCGCGAAGACGCCGGCACAGTCGATATCAGTGCAAGCTGAACCGCCGCTTTCGCGAGCAAGCCCGCTCCCACAGAGGATTTATGGTGTGCGAAAAATTTTACTCTCGACCACAAGTAGCCAGTGATCTCAGCGTTTGTCGTTAGGCTCGACCACCACCGTGCAGGTCATCCCCGCCGCCAGCAGCACGCCGTCCGGCACTTCATCCAGATGAATGCGCACCGGCACTCGCTGGGCCAGGCGAACCCAGTTGAACGTGGGGTTCACATCGGCGATCAGTTCGCGGCTTTCGGGGTTGTCGCGGTCGTAGATGCCTCGGGAAATACTTTCCACATGGCCCTTGAGCGTCTCACCGCTCATCAACTGCAACTGCGCCGGATCACCGACCCGCACCTTGGGCAACTTGGTCTCTTCGAAGAAGCCGTAGACCCAGAACGAATGCATGTCCACCACGGCCATTTTCGCCTCGCCGATGCGCGCATAGTCGCCGCGGTGCACGTTGAGGTTGGTGACGTAGCCATCCACCGCCGCGCGAACGTCGGTGCGCGACAGGTTCAGCTCCGCGGCTTCCAACTGGGCCTGGGCCTGCTGATAGTCGGCCAGGGCCGAGTCGGCGATATTGCTGGCGTCGTCGCGGTTTTCCCGGGAGATCACCAGGCTGTCCAAGTCGGCACGTCGATGGGCGTTGACCTTGCGCATCTCCCAGGTGGCCTTGCGCGATGCCACCAGGGAGCGCGCCTGCTTCACGGCGATGCGGTAATGCTCGGGGTCGATGCGCATCAACAAGTCGCCCTTTTTCACCGACTGGTTGTCGCGCACCGGCACCTCGACCACCTCGCCACTGACATCGGCGGCCACATTGATGATGTCGGCCCGCACCCGGCCATCGCGGGTCCAGGGCGTGTTCATGTAATGGACCCACAGCGTACGGCCGATCCACAACGCCAGGGCCAGTACCAACAGCGTCGCCAGCAGGCTGAAAAACTTTTTCATCGCATCGCTCTCAACGGTAGACCGTCAGCGCCAGCGCGCCGAACAGACAGGTAAACAGACTCAGGCGCAACAACGCCGGGTGCCAGAAGAAACGGTACAGGTCCAACCCCGACAGGAAGCGGTCCAAGGCCCAGGCCAGGCCGGCGGCGATGAAGAACATCAGGGTCATGGTGGGCATGTACACGCCATGGAAGGCGATCTCACGGGGCATGTTCAGGTTCCTGGGGAAGCGATGTGGCATGCGCCATGGCATAGCCGGCCAATGGCGATTGCGGGTCCAGCAGCGAAGTACGGATGAAATGCAGGTAGCTCTTCACCCGGCGCAGGGCCGAGGTGTCGAAATGCGGGGCGAAGGGTTCGTCGGTGGCCTGTACGCGGCCGATGGCATGATCCACCGCCACCAACGCACGCTCCAGATTGCTCTGGCCCGGCTGGCGGAACAGTCGCACCAGCGCCCGCCCCATCACCCGTATCGCCTGGCGCCATGGCTGGCTTTCGGCATACGCCGGGTGCACCGGCAAGATCGCCTGCTCCTTGCGCAACTCAATGATCGCGTGACCGACTTCCAGCACCACGAACATCCAGCGCAGCAAGTCCCGTTGCACTTGGGGTTGCCCCGCCGCCAGACCGTAGGCCTGGTGCAGCAGGTCGCGGGTGCGGCTTTCAAAACTCGAGGCCAGCCCCTTCAGACGACCGCTAATGGCGAACACCACTTGCTCACGCAGGTCCTGCTCCAAGCGACGCCACAACCAGCGGCTGTTGGGCGGCAGGATGATCGCCCCGGCAGCGGCGCACACCAACATGCCAAGGATCATCGCAATGTAGTCGTTGATGAAGGCGTAGGGGTTGTAGACCGTCAGGTTGTCCGGCACTGAGCCGGTGCAGAAGAAAATCAGCAGCCCCAGTCCGACCCCGGCGTATTGCGGCCTGGAACTGAGGAACGAACCGAACATGATGACGGGGGCGAGCATCACGCAGAGCAACGGAAAACCATCGATCAGCGGGAAAATGAAAAACATCTCGACGAAGCCGACCAGCGCCCCGAACAACGTACCGCAGGCCATCTGGAAAGCCATGCGCTTGGGGTTCGGGGTGGCGGCCGAGAGACCCACGGTGGCCGCGGCGATCATGGTCATGGTCGCGCCGCTCGGCCAGGCCGTGGCGACCCAATAGCTGCCCAGCTCCAACAGAATGAAGGCGGCGCGAACCCCCGATGCCGTGGCGGCCAGCCAGTTGGTCTGGGGCACGAACGGTTCGTCCCAGCGCTCGCGTTCGTGGCGATGCTCGGCCAGGGAGGCATGGGTCTGGGCGTAGCCGTGCAAGTCGTCGACAAAGCGATAAAGCAGCTCATAAGCGGTATGAAAGTCCAACTGCTCGCCATCGCTTGGCGCGGTGTCCTGGAACGCTGCCCGCAAGCGCCGTACCTGGGCCGGCAGGTCGGCCTTGTAGTCCGCCAGCGCCGCCGCCAACCGCGCTGCGTCGGCGTCGGTCAAGGCCCGTGCGCTAAAGCCGTCCAGCAGCTCGGCAAGGGTTTGCAAACCAGGCTTGATGGCGTTCACCACATGATCCGCCGCCCCGCCGCGCAAGCGTTCGAGCAATTGGTGCAAGGCATTGAAACGGGTGGTGACACCCATGAATTCGCTGTTCAAGCGGCTGAGCCGACCATTGCGCCGACGCATGTGCGGGTCTTCGAACACCGTCACGCTGCGCAGGCTCTCCAGGCCGACGGCTTCGGCGATGAAGCGCACGTTACCGCCCTCGAAGGCCTCCCGCTTGCTTCGTCCGCGCAAGCCGTCGGTGACAAACAGGGCGAACACGCCAAAGCGCTGGTACAAGGCGTTGCGCATGGCGGCGCTGGCGGTTTGCGGCAGGATCGCGGCACTGACCAGGGTCGAGCAGAGAATTCCCAGGGAAATCTCCAGCACCCGCCAGACCGCCGCCATGAACGCCCCTTCGGGGTGGGCCAACGCTGGCAAGCCGATCATCGCCGCAGTGTAGCCAGCCAGCACGAAACCATAGGCGCGGAAGTTACGATACCGCGCCGCCCCTGCCGAACAGATGCCGACCCAAATCGCCAGGCAGCCAAGGAACAGCTCGGTGTTCTGGGCGAACAGGGCGATCAGCGCCACCATCACCGCAGACCCCGCCAGGGTGCCGAGGAAACGGTAGAAGCTCTTGGCGAACACCTGCCCGCTCTGGGGCTGCATGACGATGAACACGGTGATCATGGCCGTGCGCGGTTGTGGCAATTCCAGGCGCATCGCCAGCCACAAGGTCAGGAACGCGGCGAACAGGACCTTGAAGATATAGACCCAGGTCACTCCGTCGCTGCGGGCCCAGTCGAAGAAACCACGGCGCCATTCGAGGCGATACAGCCGGCGTGCGGGGGCAAGTAAGGACATCACGACAGGTCTACTCAGCATTGTGGTTCAGGGCGGGGCTGCCGCTGCCGGCCTCCAGCCCACCGCCCAACGCCGTCACCAGATCGGCATGGGCCGTCAGGCGAGCCGCCTCCACCTGTTGTTGCACCTGTTGCTGCTTGAACAACAGGCTTTGGGCGTTGAGCACATTGAGGTAGTCCGTCAGGCCACGCTGGAACGCTACCATCGCGATGTCGTAGGTACGCTGGGCCGCGGCCACCGACTCGGCGGCGAAGGCCCGTTGCTTGTCCATGGATTCGCGACGGATCAACTGATCGGAAATGCTCTTGAGCGCGTTCACCAGTGTCTGGTTGTAGTGCGCCACGGCGATGTCATACCCGGCGGCCGCTTCGCCCAACTGCGAACGCAGGCGCCCGCCGTCGAAGATCGGCAACGTGATCGCCGGCCCGACGTTGTAGGTGAGTTTCTTGCCGGTCAAAAACTCCAGCGCCCCGCCACCGGTGGCCATGTAGCCGAGGCTCCCCACCAGGTCGACGTTGGGATAAAAACCGGCCCGGGCCACATCGATGCCCCGGGCCTGGGCCGCCACTTGCCAACGCCTGGCCACCACATCCGGACGCTGGCCAAGCAGTTCGGCGGGCAAGGCCGACGGCAGCTTCAAGGGCGCGCCGAGGACCAGGGTCGGACGTTGCAACTGCGCACCCGCTCCCGGCCCCTTGCCCGCCAAGGCCACCAATTGATTGCGGCTCAAGGCGATGGCCTCGTCCAGGGCGTCGAGTTGGCGATGGGTCTCGGGCAGCGGCGCCTGGGCCTGGCTGACTTCGAAATGGGTGCCGATGCCACCGTCCAGACGCTTCTGCGCCAGGTCGAGAATCTGCTCTTGTTGGCGCAGGGTCGCGGCGACGATATCGCGCTGGGCGTAGTGCAACGAAAACTGGATGTAGGCGCGCACGATGTTGTTCTGCAATTCCAGTTGCGCCTGCCGTGCCTCGGCGACGCTGACGTGGGCCAGGTCAACCGCCCGTTCGCTGGCATTGCGCTCACGGCCCCACAGGTCCAGGGCATAACTCAAGCCCAGGGCAGCACTGTTGTCCCAGGTCGTGGTGTCGGCCAACTCGCCCGGGCCATAGAACTGATCGGAGGGCCAGTTATGGCGCTTGAGGGTCGACTCGCCATTGATCTGCAACGACTCGGCGGCCTCGACAATACCGGCCATGGCCTGGGCCTGGCGTACTCGTGCCGCGGCCATGGCCAGGCTCGGACTGCCTTGCACGGCCAGGTCGATCCAGCGATCCAGTTGCCGATCGCCATAGGCTTGCCACCACTGGCGGGTGGGCCAGTGGGCGTCGCGGGCGGCCTCGCGGATCGCGGCATCGGTCGCCAGTTGATTGGCCGGCAGCACCTGGCCTTGCGGCGCAATACCACCTGTGCCGATGCAACCGCTGATGGCTAATGTCAAAACCCAAACACTGAGAGTCTTCAGCTCTCTGCTGATGCAACGCGGCACTTGCGCAAAATTCCTGAGGGGGGGCATGACGACGAGGATGGCTGCCTGTTGACGCAAACTTGTGGGAGCGAGCTTGCTCGCGATGGCGTCCGGACATTCACCTCAAATGTTGAATGCAATGACCTCATCGCGAGCAAGCTCGCTCCCACAGGTGCCCACCAAGGCCCGCTCCTGCTTTGGCGGCAATTCTAGGCACCCCGCCGGACGGCGATAAGCCGACCTTTCTGCGAATCTTTGTTACCGTTAACGCGATAATCCATTAGTCGGGTCCCGCATCTCTGTAACTTCATGTCACAATTTGCCACCTCCCAAGAGAGCCCTCCATGGACACCTTGCAAAACATGCGCGCGTTCAGCTGTGTGGCCGAAGCCGGCAGTTTCACCGCCGCCGCCGTGCAACTGGATACCACCACAGCCAACGTCTCGCGTGCGGTTTCCAACCTGGAAGCCCATCTGCAAACCCGCCTGCTCAACCGCACCACGCGGCGTATTGCACTCACCGAGGCGGGTAAACGCTACTTGCTGCGTTGCGAGCAGATCCTGGCTTACGTCGAAGAAGCGGAAGCCGAGGCCAGCGACGCCCATGCGCGACCGGCCGGGCAGTTGAAGGTCCACACCATGACCGGCATCGGCCAGCATTTCGTGATCGACGCCATCGCCCGCTACCGCAAGACGCATCCGGACGTGACCTTCGACCTGACCCTGGCCAACCGGGTGCCGGACATCCTCGACGAGGGCTACGACGTCTCCATCGTGCTCGCCAGCGAACTGCCGGATTCGGGCTTCGTCTCCCAGCGCCTGGGGATCACCTACAGCATTGTTTGCGCCTCCCCCGCCTACGTGAAAGCCAGCGGCTGCCCGCAAAAACCCAGCGACCTGCTCAACCACGCCTGCCTGCGCCTGGTCAGCCCGGTCATCCCGCTGGAAAAATGGGTGTTCGACGGCCCGGAAGGCCAAGAGATGGTCACCATCAACAGCTCACCGTTCCTGGTGAACTCCGCCGATGCGATGAAAACCGCGATCACCAGCGGCATGGGCGTGGGGGTATTGCCGGTGTACGCGGCCATCGAAGGCTTGCGCAACGGCACGCTGGTGCGGGTCATGCCCAACTACCGCTCCCAGGAACTGAACCTCTACGCCATCTACCCGTCGCGCCAATACCTGGATGCGAAGATCAAGACCTGGGTCGAGTACCTGCGCGGCTCGTTGCCGGAAATCCTCGCGGCGCACCAGGCTGAACTGACGGCTTACGAATTGAGTGGCAGCCTGGCAGGCGCACGGGTCACGAGCTGAAGTCGTCCCCGTGCTCGAAGGAGCAATTCAGCGCTTGCCCATGGAACGTCGCGTGCCGGGAGGCGCAGCGCCCGGGGTCTTGGTATGGCCATTCTTCGCGCCGTTCTTGTACCACGGCTGTTGCCCGGCGCCCTTGGCCGCCGCCAGTTCACCGGGTTTGAACGGGAATTTGAAAGCCGGGATCGCCGCTTTGATGTCCTCGCTGCTGGAAACATCGCTGTCGGGCAAGTCGGCCTGTTCGCCGCCGGGGAGATCGTCCGCGGGCGAAGGTGTCGGGGAAGTCATGTAAGGCTCCGGGTCATGCATGCAAGTCGGGCCCGAAGGGCGAGCCGCGAAAGGCGGCAGTATACCTGCCCGATATCACTGCGCGCTGGCAGTTTCATCCGGCATATGCATTCATCCGACAGCAAGCCGGGACAAAACTGACAAGCCTGTCAGTTAGGCGTCACCTTCCTGACCGGCTCGCAACGCTATATAAGAAAGCTCCAACTCTTGCGTCTCGAATCGGCCCTTCATATCCATGCGCATCCAGAAGAAAACTGTCCTGATTGTCGTGCTGCTGATCGCCCTGGCGGCCCTCGCCCTCTGGTTTGTGCTCAAGCCCGTGACCGCCAGGCCCGGCGCTCCCGCCGCCGTTCCGGTACGGGCCGTCAGCGTGATTCAACAGGATGTACCGCGCTTTGCCAGCGGCATCGGCACGGTGCTGTCGCTGCACAGCGTGGTGATCCGCCCGCAGATCGACGGCATCCTCACCCGGCTGCTGGTCAAGGAAGGGCAACTGGTCAAGAAGGGTGACCTGCTGGCGACCATCGACGACCGCTCGATCCGCGCCAGCCTCGACCAGGCCCGGGCCCAGCTCGGCGAAAGCCAGGCACAACTGGCGGTGGCCCAGGTCAATCTCAAGCGCTACAAATTGCTGAGCGTCGATGACGGCGTCTCGAAGCAGACCTACGACCAGCAACAGGCGCTGGTCAACCAGCTCAAGGCGACCGCCCAGGGCAACCAGGCGGCCATTGACTCGGCACAGGTGCAACTGTCCTATACCCAGATCCGCTCCCCTGTGAGCGGTCGCGTCGGCATTCGCAACGTGGACGAAGGCAACTTCCTGCGCACCAGCGACACCGAAGGCCTGTTCACGGTGACCCAGATCGACCCGATCGCCGTGGAATTCTCCCTGCCCCAGCAAATGCTGCCCACCTTGCAACGGTTGATCGCCGCCCCCGAGCAAGCCTTGGTCAAGGCCTATATCGGTGCCGATGGCGCCACCGGGGAGCTGCTCGGCGAGGGGCGCCTGAGCCTCATCGACAACCAGATCAACGCCAACACCGGAACCCTGCGAGCCAAGGCTGAATTCAACAACGCCGCGCAACGGCTGTGGCCGGGGCAACTGGTGACACTGAAAATCCAGACCGCCATCGACAAGGACGCCCTGGTGGTACCGCCTACCGTGGTCCAGCGCGGCCTGGAGCAACACTTCGTGTACCGCATAAAGGGCGACAAGGTCGAGAGCGTGCCGGTGGTGATGGTTTACCAGGACAGCGACCTGCACATCATCAAGGGGGTGAACGCCGGCGACCAACTGGTGAGCGACGGCCAGTCGCGGCTCAAGCCGGGCAGCCACATCCAGGTGCTCAGCGATCCACCCGCCCTGGCCAAGACCGCGGAGCCGCAGCCATGAAGGGACGCGGTTCGGTTTCGGCGTGGTGCATCGACCACCCTATCGCCACGGTACTGCTGACCTTTGCCCTGGTGCTGCTGGGGGTGATCGCGTTTCCTCGCCTGCCCGTCGCGCCGTTGCCGGAGGCGGAATTCCCGACCATCCAGGTCAACGCCCAGTTGCCCGGGGCCAGCCCCGAAACCATGGCGTCGTCGGTGGCGACGCCGCTGGAAGTGCAATTCAGTGCCATTCCCGGCATTACCCAGATGACCTCCAGCAGCGCCCTGGGCTCGACCAACCTGATCCTGCAATTCAGCCTCGATAAAAGCATCGACACCGCCGCCCAGGAAGTGCAGGCGGCGATCAACACCGCCGCCGGCAAACTGCCCAACGACATGCCGAACCTGCCGACCTGGCGCAAGGTCAACCCTGCCGACAGCCCGGTGCTGATCCTCAGCATCAGTTCCACGCTGATGCCCGGCACCGAACTGAGCGACTACGTCGAAACCCTGCTCTCCCGTCAGATCAGCCAGATCGATGGCGTAGGACAAATCTACATCACTGGCCAGCAGCGTCCGGCGATCCGGGTCCAGGCCTCGGCCGACCGGCTCGCCGCCATCGGCCTGACCCTGGCGGACATTCGCCTGGCGCTCCAACAGGCCAGCCTCAACCTGGCCAAGGGCGCCTTGTACGGTGAGTCGAGCATTTCCACCCTGTCCACCAACGACCAGTTGTTCAAGCCTGCGGAGTATGGAGAGCTGATCGTGTCCTACCGGGACGGGGCACCGGTTCACCTCAAGGACATCGCCAAGGTGGTCAACGGCTCGGAAAACGCCTACGTCCAGGCCTGGGCCGACAACGAGCCCGGGGTCAACCTGGTGATTTTCCGGCAACCGGGGGCCAATATCGTCGAGACCGTCGACCGCATCCAGGCGGCCCTGCCCACCCTGCAAGCCATGTTGCCCGCGGCGGTGCAGGTCAAGGTGCTGATCGACCGCACCCAGACCATCCGCGCCTCGCTGCACGAAGTGGAAATCACCTTGCTGATCGCGGTACTGCTGGTGGTGGCGGTGATGGCGTTGTTCCTGCGCCAGCTCTCGGCGACCCTGATCGTCTCGGCGGTGCTGGGGGTGTCGCTGACCGCCAGTTTCGCCCTGATGTACGTGATGGGTTTCAGCCTGAACAACCTGACCCTGGTGGCGATCGTCATCTCGGTAGGGTTCGTGGTGGACGATGCGATTGTGGTGGTGGAGAACATCCACCGGCACCTGGAGGCCGGCGACGGCATGCGCGAGGCGGCGATCAAGGGGGCCGGCGAAATTGGCTTTACCGTGGTCTCCATCAGTTTCTCGCTGATCGCCGCGTTCATTCCGCTGCTGTTCATGGGCGGCGTGGTCGGGCGCCTGTTCAAGGAGTTTGCCCTGACCGCCACCTCGACCATCCTGATCTCGGTGGTGGTGTCCCTCACGTTGGCGCCGACCCTGGCCGCGTTGTTCATGCGCGCCCCGGTACATCACGCCCATGGCAAGGCGGGGTTCGGCGAACGTCTGCTGGGCGGGTATGAGCGGGGCCTGCGCAAGGCCCTGGCCCATCAGAAGCTGATGATCGGCGTGTTCGGCCTGACCCTGGCACTGGCGGTGGTGGGCTATGTGTTCATTCCCAAGGGCTTCTTCCCGGTACAGGACACCGGCCTGGTGCTGGGCACCAGCGAAGCCGCCGCCGATGTGTCGTTCCCGGACATGGTGGCCAAGCACAAGGCCCTGGCCGACATCGTCGCCGCCGACCCCGCGGTGCAGACCTTCTCCCACTCCGTCGGCGTCTCGGGCAACAACCAGACCATCGCCAACGGCCGTTTCTGGATCGCCCTCAAGCCCCGGGGCGAGCGTGATGTGTCGGCCAGCGGCTTCATCGACCGGATCCGCCCGCAACTGCTGAAAATCCCCGGCGTGGTGCTGTACCTCAGGGCCGGGCAGGACATCAACCTCAGCTCCGGTCCCAGTCGCGCCCAGTATCAATACGTGCTCAAGAGCAACGACGGGCCGAGCCTCAACGCCTGGACGCAAAAACTCACCGACAAGCTGCGCGGCAACCCGGCGTTCCGTGACATCTCCAACGACCTGCAACTGGGCGGCAGCATCACCCACATCAACATCGACCGCAGCGCGGCGGCCCGCTTCGGCCTCACCGCCACCGATGTCGACCAGGCCCTGTACGACGCCTTCGGCCAGCGGCAGATCAATGAATTCCAGACCGAGACCAACCAGTACAACGTGATCCTGGAGCTCGATACCGCGCAGCGGGGCAAGGCCGAAAGCCTGGCGTATTTCTACCTGCGTTCGCCCCTGAGTGGGGAAATGGTGCCGCTCTCGGCCCTGGCCCGCTTCGATGCGCCGAGCAACGGCCCGTTGTCGATTGCCCACGACGGCATGTTCCCGGCCGCCAACCTGTCGTTCAACCTGGCGCCCGGCGTGGCCCTGGGAGACGCGGTGCGCCTGCTCGACCAGGCGAAGAACGAAATCGGCATGCCGGCCGCCATCACTGGCAATTTCCAGGGTGCGGCCCAGGCCTTCCAAAGCTCGCTGGCGAGCCAGCCGTGGCTGATCCTCGCCGCGCTGGTGGCCGTGTACATCATTCTCGGCGTGCTCTACGAGAGCTTCGTGCACCCGCTGACGATCATCTCCACCCTGCCCTCGGCCGGCCTCGGCGCGCTGATCATGCTCTGGCTGCTGGGCCGGGACTTTTCGATCATGGCGCTGATCGGGCTGGTGCTGCTGATCGGGATCGTCAAGAAGAACGGCATCCTGATGATCGACTTCGCCCTCGACGCCCAGCGCAACAAAGGGTTGGCCCCCCAGGAGGCGATTTTCCAGGCGTGCCTGACACGCTTCCGCCCGATCATGATGACCACCCTGGCGGCCCTGCTCGGTGCCCTGCCGCTGATGCTCGGATATGGCCCCGGCGCGGAACTGCGCCAGCCCCTGGGCATCGCGGTGGTGGGCGGCCTGTTGGTGAGCCAGGCGCTGACGCTGTTCACGACACCGGTCATATACTTGTGGCTCGAGCGAGTGTTCCATCGGCCCGCCCAGCAGCCAGGGTCGGCGCCGACGGCGGCGCTGGCGAGCACAGACCACTGAGGCGGGGCCATGCGCGTTCTGATCATCGAAGACGAAGAAAAAACCGCGGACTACCTGCACCGCGGCCTGACCGAACAGGGTTACACCGTTGACGTGGCGCCGGACGGCATCGAAGGGCTGCACCTGGCCCTGGAAACCGACTATGCGGTGATCGTGCTCGACGTGATGCTGCCGGGCCTGGACGGCTTCGGCGTACTGCGGGCCCTGCGCGCCCGCAAGCAGACACCGGTGATCATGCTCACCGCCCGGGAACGGGTCGAGGACCGCATCAAGGGCTTGCGCGACGGGGCCGACGACTACCTGGGCAAGCCCTTCTCCTTCCTCGAACTGGTGGCCCGCCTGCAAGCCCTTACCCGCCGCAGCGGTGGCCATGAACCGGTGCAGGTGAGCATCGCCGACCTGTGGATTGACCTGATCAGCCGCAAGGCCACCCGCGCCGGCCAGCGCCTGGACCTGACCGCCAAGGAGTTCTCCCTGCTCAGCGTCCTGGCTCGCCGCCAGGGCGAAATCCTCTCGAAAACCGCCATTGCCGAAATGGTCTGGGACATCAACTTCGACAGTGACGCCAACGTGGTGGAAGTGGCGATCAAACGCTTGCGGGCCAAGCTCGACGGGCCATTCGAACAGAAGTTGCTACACACCATTCGCGGCATGGGTTATGTGCTGGAGAGTCGCAGCGATGAGCGTCCCTGAGAGCATCGCCCTGCGCTTGAGCGCCATGTTCACGCTGGTGGCGGCGCTGGTGTTCCTGTTGATCGGTGGCGCTTTGTACCAACAGGTCGGCAAGGGCCTGGGCCTGTTGCCCGAAGCCGAGCTCGATGCCCGCTACAGTGTCCTGGAGTCCACCGTCGGCCGCTACGGCACGCCTGAACACTGGGTGAAGATCAACAACAAGCTGCGATTGCTCGGTGAAGAAGACAAGCGCATCCATTTCTGGATCGTCAGCGACGATCCGCGCTTTGAATACGGCGATCCCGATGCGCAGATCCGCACCTTTGCCCAAGGCCCGCTGGGTAAACACGACCTGACGTTGCCCCATCGGCACTACCCGATGAAAGTGCTGGTGAGCCAATTCCCGGCCAAGGACCAACGCCCGCCGCTGCGCTTCATGATCGGCATCGACACCGAGACCTTCTACCAGACCCAGCATCGCCTGTTGGTGGCGCTGGTGAGCCTGGCGATTGTCGGCGTAGTCCTGGCCTCGTTGCTGGGCTACTGGGTCGCACGCATCGGTCTCAAACCGCTGATCAAGCTGTCCGAGGAAGCCCGGCGCCTGGCCCCACCCCGCCTCTCTGGGCGCTTGCAACTGTCGCCCTTGCCGCCGGAGCTGAGCCAGTTCGTCAGCTCCTTCAACGCCACCCTGGACCGGGTCGAACAGGCTTACTCGCGGCTGGAGTCGTTCAATGCCGACGTCGCCCATGAATTACGCTCGCCCCTGACCAACCTGATCGGCCAGACCCAGGTGGCGCTGACCCGTGGCCGCTCGGCTGAACATTACTTCGAAGTGTTGCAATCGAATCTCGAGGAGCTGGAGCGGCTGCGCTCGATCATCAACGACATGCTGTTCCTGGCCAGCGCCGACCAGGGCAGCAAGGCCACCAAGTTGACCAGCGCCTCCCTGGCCGGCGAAGTGGCGACCACCCTCGATTACCTGGACTTCATTCTGGAAGATGCCCAGGTCCAGGTCCGGGTCAGCGGCGACGCCCAGGCCAACATCGAGATCGCTCACCTGCGGCGGGCGCTGATCAACCTGCTGAGCAATGCCGTGCAGCACACCGCGCCCGGGCAAGTGATCGACGTGCGCATCGAAGCCCTTGGCGACCAGATCACCCTCGCCGTCACCAACCCCGGCGAACCGATCGCCGGCGAGCATCTGCCACGCCTGTTCGAACGTTTCTATCGCGTCGATGCCTCACGCAGCAACAGTGGCGCCAACCATGGGCTGGGGCTGGCCATCGTCAAGGCCATTGCGCTGATGCATGGTGGCGATGTGTTTGTGCACAGCGACCAGGGTGCCAACACGTTCGGGATCCGCTTGCCAGCCTGACCCCCTCCCCCCATAGGTTTGTATCCGTCATCAAGTCTTTCCAGACCAATGAATGCTGGGCGAAAGCCAACTGTAGCAAAATCGGAATACCGTCCGAACGCGCCCCCCCCAGCTTTCATTAATTACCGGGTAATTGCGCAAACACTGATTGCCCGCTCTCATTGATCCAAGCACAATCAGCAAAAGGCCAGCATCTGGTTCATTGCCGGTTTGCAATCCTTTGGGACGGACCCCAGCCACATGACAATGCAGACATCGGAACCATGAGCGCGCGCAGTGCGACACCCGGCAACACCCCGCTTTCGAGACGTTCGGAACGGGTATTCGTACTGGCCAGCTCGCTGGTTGTCATTGCCATCCTGAGCATCGTGACGTTTCTGTTGATTCGCGAACATGCCGCCGCACAACAGGCTGCGACACGTGCGGCGACCAATATCGTGCAACTGATTGACGCCGATGTGCTGCGTAACGTGGAGCTCTACGATCTGTCGCTGCAAGGTTTGGCCGCCGCCGCCAAACGCGACGACCTGAAAGACGTTTCGCCGGCGATTCGCCATCTGGCGCTGTTCGACCGCGCCACCGCCGCCCCCTACAAAGGCGACATCCTGCTGCTCGACAAGCGTGGCGATGTAATCGCCGACTCCGCCTCGCTCGAACCGCGCAAAGGCAATTACGCCGACCGGGAATATTTCCAGTCCCATGTCCAGGACCCGAGCCTGGGCATGATGATCAGTCGCCCGTTCCGTTCCAGGAGTGCCGCCCAGGATTGGCGCATCAGTTTCAGCTATCGACTGAGCGACGAGCGGGGTGAATTCATGGGCGTGGCCGAGGCCGCAATGCGCCTGAACTACTTCAGCCAGTTGTTCAAAAGCCTGAACATCGGCCACGGGACGGTCAACCTGATCAGCCGCGATGGGATTCTGTTGGCCCAGGAACCGCCCCTGGCCGACGACATGATCGGCAAGGACTTCAGCAACCGACCGAACTTCGTACGCATCCTGCGTGAAGGTAACGGCAGTTTTACCAGCATCTCCAGCGTTGATCAGACACAGCGGCTGTACACCTTTTCCCAGGTGGGCGACCTGCCATTGATTGTCGTGGTAGCGCTCTCCTACCAAGAGGTCTTCGCCTCATGGCAACGCACGGCGTTGTTGGTCAGCGGCGCCACCGGCGCGCTGTGCATCGGTTTGCTCTGGCTCACCTGGCTGCTGCGCCGCGAATTGCGCCGCCGTTACAGAGCTGAACGGGAGTTGGCCCAACTGGCGTCCGTCGACGCCCTCACGGGCCTGGCCAACCGACGAACACTGGACGAGACGTTGCAACAGGAATGGCTGCGCGCCCAACGTTCGGGCCAACCGTTGTCTGTGCTGATGATCGATGCCGATCATTTCAAGGCGTTCAACGATCGCCATGGTCATCAGCAAGGTGACGAGGCCCTGCGCACCTTGGCGCAATTGATCGGCCAGCATGTCCGACGCCCCGCCGACCTGGCGGCGCGCTATGGCGGTGAGGAGTTCTCGGTGGTGCTGCCGGAGACCACCACCGCTGGCGCCTTCACCATGGCCCAGAATATTCGCGACGCGGTCGAACAACTGCCACCGGTGTCCGAGGGGGAAGCGCCCATGACGGTCAGTATCGGCATCGCCACTTGGACTCAGGGACCGTACAACGAACTCACACAACTCTTGTTCGCCGCGGACAAGGCGCTGTACCAGGCCAAGGCCAGCGGGCGCAACCGTGTGGTCTGCGCGATGTAACACCGCAACACCCAAAGGCTATGGACACAGCTCTCCGTGGCGAGGGAGCTTGCTCCCGCGGGGCTGCGCAGCAGCCCCAAACGGCCCTGGCTAATGAGTTTGATACACCGCGGCGCCAGATTTCAGGGCCGCTGCGCGCCCCAGCGGGAGCAAGCTCCCTCGCCACAGGTTCTCCCATCGCTCCCAACGAAAACCCGGCCATAAAAAAAGGCCACCCAAAGGCAGCCCTTAAAAAACTAGAGAGGTTTTTTGCTTACACCGCCGCGACAGGGCGCATGTAAGAGATTGGTGCGGTACTGGCGTCTTCGAACGTCACGACTTCCCAAGCATCTTTCTGCTCAATCAACTTGCGCAGCAGCTGGTTGTTCAGTGCGTGGCCGGACTTGAAGCCCTTGAACTCACCAATCAGGCTATTGCCCAGCAGGTAGAGGTCGCCGATTGCATCGAGGATCTTGTGCTTGACGAACTCGTCTTCATAACGAAGACCGTCTTCGTTCAATACACCATCGGAATCGACCACGATCGCGTTTTCAACACTGCCGCCGAGTGCGAGATTGTGCTTGCGCAGGTACTCGATATCACTCATGAAACCAAAGGTACGGGCGCGGCTGACTTCTTTTACGAACGAAGTGCTGGAAAAATCCACGCTTGCACTTTGGGTGCGGTCACGGAAAACCGGATGATCGAAATCGATCTCGAAGCTCACCTTGAAACCTTCGAAAGGGACGAAAGTGGCGCGCTTGTCGCCGTCTTCCACTGTCACTTCCCGCAGGATGCGGATGAACTTCTTGGCTGCGTCCTGCTCTTCCAGGCCAGCCGATTGAATCAGGAATACGAAGGGTCCGGCACTGCCATCCATGATCGGGACTTCGGACGCGGAGAGCTCGACGTAGGCGTTATCGATGCCCAGGCCAGCCATGGCCGAGAGCAAATGCTCCACCGTATCCACTTTGGTGTCACCGTTGACCAGTGTGGTCGACATAGTGGTTTCACCAACGTTTTCCGCGCGAGCAGGAATCTGCACCACAGGGTCGAGGTCGGCACGACAAAACACAATGCCGGTATCGATAGGCGCGGGCTTGAGGGTCAGGTAGACCTTCTCGCCGGAGTGCAAGCCGACACCTGTGGCACGGATAATATTCTTCAGGGTGCGTTGTTTAATCATGGCATGGGCCGCTTCAGCGCAAATTGCGAACTGGTATCAACAAAGGCTGGCGATGATAGCAGACCAGACCTTTGCTGAACACCAATCACCCGTATCCCCCTGATACATTTCATCAATCGGCCTGACGACGCAGGAAAGCCGGGATGTCCAGGTAATCCAGATCGTCTTGCGGATTCATCTTCGCGGCAGTCGCAGTACCGGCCTGAGCCTGGTTGCGCATGACGGTCGGACGGTCCAGGTCACGGTAGTTCACCGCAGGCGCTTCCTGGCGCGAAGCCACTTGTTGTTGCGGTTGCGAAGCCATGGAGGTGTGAACGGTGTTGTCGATGACCTTCACAGGCTTCTCGATTTTCGCGCCCAGACCGGTGGCAACCACGGTAACGTGCAACTCGTCGCGCATGTCCGGATCGATAACGGTACCGACCTTGACCATCGCGTGCTCGGAAGCGAAGGCTTCGATGATGCTACCCACGTCGGAGTACTCACCCAGGGACAGGTCAGGACCGGCGGTGATGTTCACCAGGATGCCGCGTGCACCTTGCAGGTTCACGTCTTCGAGCAACGGGTTGCGGATGGCCGCTTCGGTGGCCTCGCGTGCACGGTTCGGACCGCTGGCGCAGCCAGTGCCCATCATTGCCATGCCCATTTCGCTCATGACAGTCCGTACGTCGGCAAAGTCGACGTTGATCATGCCTGGACGCTTGATGATGTCGGAGATACCGCGAACGGCACCGGCCAGTACATCGTCAGCCTTGGCGAAAGCCGACAGCAGGCTTGCGTCTTTACCCAGGATGGTCAGCAGCTTCTCGTTGGGAATGGTGATCAACGAGTCGACGCTTTCAGACAGCAGACGGATACCTTCGTCGGCGATCTGCATACGCTTGCGGCCTTCGAAAGGGAACGGACGGGTCACCACCGCAACGGTGAGGATCCCCATTTCCTTGGCCACTTCGGCGATGATTGGCGCCGCACCCGTACCAGTGCCGCCGCCCATGCCGGTGGTGATGAACACCATGTTGGTGCCTTGCAGGACTTCAGCGATGCGCTCACGGTCTTCGAGAGCGGCCTGACGACCGACCTCAGGGTTGGCGCCGGCACCCAGGCCTTTGGTCACGCCAGTGCCCAGTTGCAGGATGGTCCGCGCGCCGATGGATTTCAGCGCCTGGGCATCAGTGTTGGCGCAGATGAATTCAACGCCTTCAATGTTGCTCTTGACCATGTGGTTGACAGCGTTGCCGCCGCCACCGCCGACACCGATTACTTTGATAACCGGGCTAGCGGGGATGTTGTCTACGAGTTCGAACATTTTCCCTCTCCTTTCATTCTCTAGTTTTTTCGCCTACTGCGTTTGCTGCGTCTTCCAGCGCCAAGCCTGAAACCTGCCGCGTGAAGCTTTGAAACTGTTTAGAAGTTGCCTTTGACCCAAGCCTGGAGCCGCTCGAACAGCGGTGCCTTCGGCTCGTCGCTGCTGTAGCTGTCGCGGCTGCCGATCCCTGAAAACGAGATCCCGTCGGACTGTTTCTGCAGGCCGTACATCAACAGGCCCACGCCGGTGGAATAGATCGGGTTGCGGACCACGTCATCCAGGCCCTTGACGCCATGGGGCACGCCCAGGCGCACCGGCATGTGGAAAATTTCTTCGGCCAGCTCCACCGCACCTTCCATCTTCGACGTACCGCCGGTCAGCACGATGCCGGCCGGGATCAGGTCTTCGTAGCCGCTGCGACGCAGTTCGGCCTGGATCAGCGTGAACAGCTCGTCGTAGCGCGGCTCGACCACTTCGGCCAGGGCCTGGCGCGACAATTCGCGCGGTGGGCGGTCGCCGACGCTCGGCACCTTGATGGTTTCACCGGCACCGGCCAGCTTCGCCAGGGCGCAGGCGTAACGGATCTTGATTTCCTCGGCGTACTGGGTCGGAGTGCGCAACGCCATGGCGATGTCGTTGGTCACCTGGTCGCCGGCAATCGGGATCACGGCCGTGTGGCGGATCGCGCCTTCGGTGAAGATCGCGATGTCGGTGGTGCCGCCGCCGATGTCCACCAGGCACACGCCCAGTTCTTTCTCGTCGTCGGTCAGCACCGAGTAGGCCGAGGCCAGTTGCTCGAGGATGATGTCGTCGATTTCCAGGCCGCAGCGACGCACGCATTTCTCGATGTTCTGCGCGGCGTTCACCGCACAGGTCACCACGTGGACCTTGGCTTCCAGGCGCACGCCGGACATGCCCAGGGGCTCACGCACGCCTTCCTGGTTATCGATCACGTAATCCTGCGGCAGGGTGTGCAGCACACGCTGGTCGGCCGGGATCGCCACGGCCTGGGCCGCGTCGAGTACGCGCTCAAGGTCCGCGGAGCTGACTTCGCGATCACGAATCGCCACGATGCCGTGGGAGTTCAGGCTGCGGATGTGATTGCCCGCCACGCCGACGAACGCCGAGTGGATCCGGCAACCGGCCATCAGCTGCGCCTCTTCGATGGCGCGCTGGATCGATTGCACGGTGGACTCGATATTCACCACCACGCCTTTTTTCAAGCCGCGAGACGGGTGTGTACCGATCCCGACGATGACCAGCGTGCCGTCGTCCGCGACTTCGCCTACCAGCGCCACCACCTTGGAAGTGCCGATATCGAGACCGACGATCATTTTCCCGCTTTGCACGTTTGCCATGGGTCCTGCCTCTTCTTAATTCTTCGCGACGGCGGGTTCGGCCGTCGTCGGCGCTACAGGTTCCCGCCAGCCAACGGCCAGGCCGTTGGCGTAGCGCAGATCGATGCGCGCAATGTTCGTAATCTGTTCTTTGAGCGTCTTGTCGTAGATGGCGATGAAGCGGCGCATCTTTTCCACCAGGTTGCCGCGCCCGAGCAACAGCTCGATGCCCGGCCCCGAGCTGCCCGCGCCAGTGGTCAGGAACCAACTGCCGCGCTCACGCAATTCCAGGCGCGCGATGGAGAAGCCCAACGGCCGCAACATCTGGCTCAACACCTGGTATTGCTGCATCACTTGCTGCTGGGCCCGCTGTGGACCGAACAGTTGTGGCAAATGTTCATAGTTGGCCAGTTCTCGCGGCGTAAACGCCTGGCCCTGGTTATTCAACAGCGACTCGTCGCCCCAACGGGCCACCGGCAGTTGCTCTTCCAGGCGAATCGACACCTGGTCGGGCCACACCCGCCGGACTTCGGCGTGAGCGATCCAGGGCATCTGCTCCAGCTCCGTGCGCATGCCCGCCAGGTCGATGGTGAAGAAACTCGACGCGACGAACGGGGCGATCCGCTGCTGCACTGCCTGCTGGCTGATGTAGCTCAGGTCGCCCTGGACGTTGATCCGGGCGATCGGCCGGTCGGCATAAGGCAGCAACCGTTGCGCGCCTTCATAGGTACCGAACCCCAACGCCACCAGCAGCACCGGCCAGAACAGGCTCTTGAGAAAACCAAAATTGGCTTTCGGCAAGCGCGCCGACATCGGCTCTTTGGCCACCATTCGGCTGGCACCCCGCGGCACCGGCTTGCGACCGGGTGCGGATGGCTGATGACGAAGCGATGCGCCTTGCATGGCTTAACCTCTTGGCTCTTGAGGGCCGACACTGGCCGCCAGGATCGACAACACCAGTTGCTGGAAATCCAGACCGGCGGCACGGGCCGCCATCGGTACCAGGCTGTGATCGGTCATGCCGGGCGCGGTGTTGACTTCCAGGAACCAGAACTGCCCATCGGCGTCCTGCATCACGTCTGCCCGGCCCCAACCGGCGATACCCAGCGCCTCACAGGCCTTGGCCGTGAGGTCCATCAGTTCTTTTTCCTTGGCAGCGTCCAGCCCGCAGGGAATGCGGTACTGGGTATCGTTGGCGATGTACTTGGCGTCGTAGTCGTAGAACGTGTGGGGCGTGCCCAGCGCAATCGGGGGCAACACCTGGTCACGCAGGGTGGCGATGGTGAACTCGGGACCGGTGATCCATTGTTCGACCAACACTTGCGAATCGTAGGAACTGGCGTCCTTCCATGCCGCGGTCAACTCAGGCAGCGAATTCACTTTCGCCATGCCGATACTTGAACCTTCATGGGCCGGTTTGACGATCAAAGGGAAGCCCAGTTCCGTGGCCGCCGAAATACAATCGGCCTCGGACGCCAGCACGGCGTGACGCGGCGTCGGAATGCCGAGGCTGTGCCAGACCTGCTTGGTGCGCAGTTTGTCCATCGCCAGGGCGGATGCCAGGATGCCGCTGCCGGTGTAGGGGATCCCCAGGCATTCGAGCAGGCCTTGCATGCTGCCGTCTTCGCCGCCGCGACCATGGAGGATGATGAACGCGCGATCGATCTTTTCGCTCAGCAGGCGCTGCAGGAAATCGTCGCCCACGTCGATACCGAAGGCGTCGACGCCGGCACTTTGCAAGGCTTGCAGCACGGCGTTGCCGGACTTGAGGGACACCTCGCGCTCGGCGCTCTTGCCACCGAACAGCACGGCCACGCGGCCGAAGGCTTTCGGATCGAGGGTCGAGACCAGGTTGGCGTAGGCAGCAGTCATTTCAGTTTCCCCTCGCTGGAGGCCACGATTGCTCCGGCGAATAACGGACTTTTCAACAGTTTCGGGGCCAGGCCACCGATGTCACCGGCCCCCTGGCACAGCAGGATGTCGCCGGCGCGCAGCAACGGCTTGACCAGCGGCGCGAGGTCTACGCCACGTTCGATGTAGATCGGGTCCAATTGGCCGCGTTGACGGATGCTGTGGCACAGCTGGCGGCTGTCGGCCCCTGGGATCGGTTCTTCACCGGCCGGGTAGACTTCCATCAACAGCAGCACGTTGGCGTCGGCCAGCACCTGGACGAAATCGTCATACAGGTCGCGGGTGCGGCTATAGCGGTGCGGCTGGTAAACCATCACCAGGCGCCGCTCCGGCCAGCCACCGCGCACGGCCTTGATCACCGCCGCGACTTCGGTCGGGTGGTGGCCATAGTCGTCCACCAGCATCACGTTGCCGCCTTCCACCGGCAGTTCGCCGTAGACCTGGAAACGCCGGCCCACGCCCTGGAACCCGGACAGGCCCTGGACGATGGCTTCATCGCTGACGCCTTCGTCGGTGGCGATGCAGATGGTGGCCAAGGAATTGAGCACGTTGTGGTTGCCGGGCATGTTCACCGACACGTCCAACGGCTCGCGATCAGGGCGCAAGACGGTGAAGAACGTCTGCATGCCTTGCTGGCGCACGTTGATGGCGCGCACGTCGGCGTCTTCGCCAAAGCCGTAGGTCACGGTCGGACGCTTGATCAGCGGCAGGATTTCACGCACCACCGGGTCGTCCAGGCACACCACGGCCAGACCGTAGAACGGCAGGTTGTGCAGGAACTCGACGAAGGTTTTCTTCAATTTGTTGAAGTCACCGTCGTAGGTCGCCATGTGGTCGGCGTCGATGTTGGTCACCACGGCCACCAGCGGTTGCAGGTGCAGGAAGCTCGCATCGCTCTCGTCGGCTTCGGCGATCAGGTAGCGGCTGGTGCCCAGCTGGGCATTGGTGCCCGCGGCATTCAGACGACCACCGATCACAAACGTCGGGTCCAGGCCACCGGCCGCGAACACCGAGGCGATCAGGCTGGTGGTGGTGGTTTTGCCGTGGGTACCGGCGACGGCGATGCCATGGCGATAGCGCATCAGCTCGGCGAGCATCTCAGCCCGTGGCACCACCGGAATGCGACGCTCCAGGGCGGTGGCGACTTCCGGGTTGGAGGTGTTCACGGCGCTGGAAACCACCAGCACGTCAGCATTGGCGGCGTTCTCGGCACGGTGACCGATAAAGATCTGCGCACCGAAGGACTCCAGGCGCTCGGTGACCGGGGAAGCTTTCAGGTCGGAACCCGAGACCTGGTAACCCAGGTTCAGCAATACCTCGGCGATCCCGCACATGCCCACGCCGCCGATACCGACGAAGTGGATGCGGCGGATACGGCGCATTTCCGGTTGCGGCATGGCTTTGCGATTCTCAACCATGGGCCACCTCCAGGCAGGTATCGACCACTTGGGCCGTGGCATCGGGTTTGGCCAGGCGGCGGGCGGCGCGGGCCATGTCTTCAAGTCGTTGCGGCTGCATCAAAACCTCTGTCAGGCGGGCGGCGAGATCCGCGGCGCCAGTCGTTCTTTGCGGCATCAGGAAGGCAGCGCCTTCACGGGCCAAATAATCGGCGTTACGGGTCTGGTGATCGTCAATGGCGTGGGGCAAAGGCACCAGCATCGAGGGCAGACCGGCGGCAGCCAGTTCACTGATGGTCAGCGCGCCTGCGCGGCAGACCACCAGGTCGGCCCAGCCATAGGCTTGGGCCATGTCTTTGATGAAAGGCTGCACTTGCGCCTCGACGCCAGCGGCGCGGTAGCGCTCGGCGGTCACTTCATCGTGATTTTTGCCAGCCTGATGGAACACTTCCGGCCGCAGGTCGGGAGCGACCAGCGACAAGGCTTCGGGCAGCAATTTGTTCAACGGTTCCGCCCCCAGGCTTCCACCCAGGATCAGCAAACGCGCCTTGCGTCCAGCCAGGGCCGGGCGCGGTGTCTCCAGGAACAGCTCGGTACGCACCGGATTACCGGTGGTGCGGCGGCTGCCCGACAGGGTAAAGGTGTCGGGAAAGGCTTCACAGACCCGGGCGGCCAACGGCACCAGTAACCGATTGGCGGTACCGGCCACGGCGTTCTGCTCGTGGACGATCACCGGCACGCCGGCCAGTTTTGCCGCAACGCCGCCAGGGCCGGTCACATAACCACCGAACCCGACCACGCACACCGGGCGCAACCGACGAATGATCGCTCGTGCCTGCCAGATCGACTTGAGCAGCATCAGCGGCGCCTTGAGCAACGACAACTTGCCCTTGCCCCGCAGGCCGCTGGCGTCGATCCGGTGCAGTTCGAGGCCGGCGCCAGGCACCAGTTCGTTCTCGATGCCCCGCGGCGTACCCAGCCAGTGCACGGTGTAGCCCCGTGACTGGAACTCCCGGGCACAGGCCAGCGCCGGGAACACGTGCCCGCCGGTACCGCCCGCCATGATCAGCACGTTAGCGCCCATGAGTCGGCTCCTCGGCGAAGTCGCTCTCCTGGAATTCCATCTCTTCGCTGCCCAGGTGGGTTCGGCTCTCCCATTCGATGCGCAGCAACAAACCAAGGCACGCGCAGCAGATCACCAGGGAACTGCCGCCATAACTGAGGAACGGCAGCGTCAGACCCTTGGTCGGCAAGAGGCCGACGTTCACGCCGATGTTGATCAGGAACTGGCCGATCCACAGGAACGACAAGCCATACGCCACGTAAGCGGCGAAAAACTGCTTGGCCTTTTCGGCCCACAAGCCGATGTACATGCCGCGTACACAGACGAACACGAACAGGGCGACGGTGCACAGGGAGCCGACGACGCCCAGCTCTTCGGCCAGTACCGAGAATACGAAGTCGGTGTGGGCTTCCGGCAGGTAGAACTGCTTCTGCACGCTGTTGCCCAGGCCCACGCCCAACCATTCGCCGCGACCGAAGGCAATCAAGGCCTGGGTCAATTGATAGCCGGAACCGAACTGGTCGGCCCACGGGTCGGTAAAGGTGATCAGGCGCGCCATCCGGTACGGTTGCGCCTGAACCAGCACGGTCACGGCCGCCACCGCCAACGCCACCATCAGGATGAAGCGAAACAGCCCGACCCCACCGAGGAACAGCATCGCCGCTGCGGCGCCCATCATCACCACCGTGGCGCCGAAGTCCGGCTCCATCAGCAGCAGGCCCGCCATGGGCAGCAAGACGATGAACGGCTTGAAGAAGCCCATCCAGCTCTCGCGCACTTCTTTCTGGCGACGCACCAGATAACCGGCCAGGAAAATCACCACGAAGACCTTGGCGATCTCCGAGGGCTGCACGTTGAAGAAGCTGAAGCCGATCCAGCGCATCGAGCCGTTGACCTCGCGGCCGATCCCCGGCACCAGCACCATCACCAACAGGCCGAAGGCACCGAGCAGCATTAACCAGCCCAGGCGTTGCCAGGTAGCGATTGGCACCATCATGGTGACGATGCACGCGCCCAGGCCGATCACCAGGTAAACGAGGTGGCGGATCATGTGGTAAAGGGTGTTGCCCGACTGCACGGCGGCCACTTCCGACGACGCGGAGGTGATCATCACCAGGCCCAGGCCCAGCAAGGCCAGGCAACCGGCGAGCATCGGGAAATCCAGGTCGATGCCACGTCCGGTGATCAACGGCGACGGGTACGGCTTGATGATGTTCATCAGGCTCATGCCAAGTCCTCCGCGGCCCGGGCGAACAACTGCCCGCGCTCTTCATAGTTCTTGAACATGTCGAAACTGGCGCAGGCCGGCGACAACAGCACCGCGTCGCCCGGGTGCGCGAGAGCGCGGCATTGCTGCACCGCCTCGTCCAGCGAACCGACGCGAACCAGCGGCACGGCATCGCCGAGGGCCTGGGCGATCAATTCGCGGTCGCGGCCCATCAGCACCACGGCACGGCAGTTGGCTGCCACGGGATCGCGCAGGTCCTTGAAGTCGGCGCCCTTGCCGTCGCCGCCGGCGATCAGCACGAGCTTGCCTGCGATGTCCGCCCCCAGCCCTTCGATGGCCGCCAGCGCGGCACCGACGTTGGTGGCCTTGGAGTCGTTGTACCAGGCCACGCCATCGAGGTCGCGCACCCACTGGCAGCGGTGTTCGAGACCGGCAAACGTGCGCAGGGCCGATAGCATGGCGTCGAACGGCAGGCCGACCGCATGCCCCAGGGCCAACGCGGCCAGGGCATTGGCCTGGTTATGGGCGCCACGAATCTTCAGTTCACGCACCGGCATCAGGTTCTGGAATTCGAAGGCCAGGTATTTCTCGCCATTCTCTTCGCGCAAACCGAAGCCTTTGAAATCCGGAACACCCAGGCCGAAGGACCAGCACGGCATGCCCTCGCCCAGCAACGGACGGGTCAAGGCGTCCTGGCGGTTGAACACCACCTGCCGGGCACCCCGGAAGATCCGGTGCTTGGCCAGGTGATAGGCCGGCAGGCCGCTGTAGCGGTCCATGTGGTCTTCGCTGACGTTGAGCACGGTGGCCACTTCGGCGCCCAGGTGGTCGGTGGTTTCCAGCTGGAAGCTCGACAGCTCCATCACGTACAGCTCGACGTCGTCGCTGAGCAGGTCCAGGGCCGGGGTACCGAGGTTGCCGCCCACGGCGACGCGCTTGCCGGCCGCCGCGGCCATCTCGCCCACCAGGGTGGTGACGGTGCTCTTGGCGTTCGAACCGCTGATGGCAACGATCGGCGCCTTGGCGTTACGCGCGAACAGCTCGATGTCGCCGGACAGTTTCACGCCACGGGCAGCGGCCGCCTGCAGGGCCGGAGTCGCGAGGGCCAGGCCGGGGCTCACGTAGAGCTCATCGGCGCGGCACAGGAACTCGACGTCCAGCTCGCCACAACGCACGTCCACCTGGGGATAGTCACGGCGCAGCGTGGCCAACTCAGGCGGATTTTCCCGCGTGTCGGCCACGGCAAACGACACGCCCCGGTTCGCCAGGAAGCGAACCAGGGACATGCCGCTCTTGCCGAGGCCGACAACGATGCGGAAGTGGTCAGAAGCGATCAGGGACACTCGTTCTACCTCAGCTTCAGGGTGGCAAGGCCGATCAGCACCAGAATCACGGTGATGATCCAGAAACGGACGATCACACGCGGCTCGGGCCAGCCCTTGAGTTCAAAGTGGTGGTGAATCGGCGCCATGCGGAATACGCGGCGGCCGGTCAATTTAAAGGAAGCAACCTGAATGACGACTGACAGGGTCTCCATCACGAACACGCCGCCCATGATGAACAGGACGATTTCCTGGCGAACGATCACCGCGATGGTGCCCAGGGCCGCGCCCAGCGCCAGCGCGCCGACATCGCCCATGAAGACTTGCGCCGGGTAGGTGTTGAACCACAAAAAGCCCAGGCCGGCACCGATCAGTGCACCGCAGAACACGATCAGCTCGCCCGCCCCCGGCACATAAGGGATCAGCAGGTATTCGGCGAATTTCACGTTACCCGACAGGTAGCAGAAGATCCCCAGCGCGCCACCGACCATGACCGTCGGCATGATCGCCAGGCCGTCGAGGCCGTCGGTGAGGTTGACCGCGTTACTCGACCCAACGATGACCAGGTAGGTCAGCACGATGAAACCGGCGCCCAGCGGAATGCTGTAGTCCTTGAGCATCGGCAGGATCAGGGTGGTTTCCACCGGCGAGGCGGCGGTCATGTAAAGGAAGATCGCCGCGCCGAGGCCGAACACCGACTGCCAGAAATATTTCCAGCGGCTCGGCAGCCCCCGGGAGTTCTTCTCGATCACCTTGCGGTAATCGTCGACCCAGCCAATGGCACCGAAAAGCAAAGTCACCAACAGCACGACCCAGACGTAGCGGTTCGCCAGGTCGGCCCAGAGCAAGGTACTGATGCCGATGGACGACAGGATCAACGCGCCACCCATGGTCGGGGTGCCGGATTTGGACAGGTGCGATTGCGGACCGTCGTTACGGACCGACTGGCCGATCTGCAGGTTCTGCAGGGTGCGGATCATCCACGGGCCCAGGAACAGCGACAACGACAACGCGGTCAGCACACCCAGGATCCCGCGCAGGGTCAGGTACTGGAAGACCGCGAAGCCTTTGTGGAACTGTTGCAGGTACTCCGCTAGCAGCAGCAGCATTAATGTTTCTCCGTGGAGGCGCCGCACAGTGCCGCGACGATGTTTTCCATCGCTGCGCTGCGTGAGCCCTTGATCAATAAGGTGGTGTTCGGGTCCTGCTCGGCGCCCAGGGCCTGGATCAGTTCGGCTTGAGTGGTGAAATGCCGCGCGTGTTCGCCAAACGCGGCGACCGCATGGGCCATCATCGGACCGACCGCATACAGCGCATCGACCTTGCCGCGCGCATAGGCACCAACGTCGTGATGGCCCTGTTGCGCCCATTCGCCCAGTTCACCGATATCCCCCAGCACCAGCACGGTGCGGCCGGAGAAACCGGCGAGGATGTCCACGGCCGCGCACATGGACGACGGGTTGGCGTTGTAGGTGTCGTCGATCACGCGCATGCCGTTGCTGGCCAGTTGCGCGACGGAGCGCCCCTTGACCGGCTGCACGGCGTTCAGCCCGGCGACGATGCCCGGCAGCGACACGCCCAGGGCATGGGCGGCAGCCGCGGCGGCCAGGGCGTTGGCAACGTTATGGGTGCCCAGCAGGTTCAACTGGACCCGCTCGGCGCCGTCGGGGCTGTGCAGGTTGAAGGCCGGGCAACCGCGGGCATCACGATCCAGGTCGCTGGCGTAGAAATTCGCGGCGAGGTTGCTCAGGGCAAAGGTCAGCACCTTGCGCTCGCCTGCCCGGGTCTTCCAGATTTCGAAAGCCTTGTCATCGAGATTCAACACGGCGACGCCATCGGCATCCAGCCCCTCGATGATCTCGCCCTTGGCCTCGACAATTTTTTCCGGGCCGCCGAACTCGCCGACGTGGGCGGTACCGGCGTTGTTGAGCACCGCCACATGAGGCTTGGTCATCGCCACGGTGTAGGCAATCTCGCCAAGCCGCGAAGCCCCCAGCTCGATGACGGCGGCGCTGTGCTCCGGCGCCAGCTCCAGCAAGGTCAGCGGCACGCCGAGGTCGTTGTTCAGGTTGCCCCGGGTCGCCAGCACCGGACCGCGGGTGCGCAGGATGCTGGCGAGCATTTCCTTGACCGTGGTCTTGCCGCTGGAGCCGGTGATGGCGGCGACCGGGTTGCCATACGCCGCACGGTTCAGTGCACCGAGCTGGCCCAGGGCCTGGCGAGTGTCGTTGACGAGCAATTGCGGCAACGTGCTGTTGCTCACTTCCCGCTCGACCAGGGCCGCGACCGCACCTTTGCCCGCGACCTCGTTCAAGTAATCGTGACCGTCGAAACGCGGCCCGGCCAGGGCGACGAACAATTGCCCCGGTGCGATCGCCCGGCTGTCGATGCTGACGCCGTCGAAGCTGGCGTCCGCGGCGATGAGGCGCGCATTCAGGGCGTTGGTCAGTTCGCTGAGTTTCAGGGCCTTAAGCATGAGCCACCTCCCACGCGGTCAGGGCGTGATCGGCTTCCACCAGATCGGAGAACGCATGGCGTTCGCCGTTGATTTCCTGATAGTCCTCGTGGCCCTTGCCTGCCAGGACGATGACATCGTCCGCCGAAGCGCTGGCGATCAATTGGGCGATGGCCTGGCCGCGACCGGCGACGAAGTTGACCTTATCCACAGCGGTAAAACCGGCGCGGATGTCGTCGAAAATTCGCAGTGGGTCTTCGCTGCGCGGGTTGTCGTCGGTGACCAGCACACCGTCTGCCAGCCGCTCCACGACTTCGGCCATCAATGGGCGCTTGCCGCGATCACGATCGCCACCGCAGCCGAACAGGCACAGCAACTTGCCCTTGGCGTGAGGACGCAGGGCCGTGAGGACTTTTTCCAACGCGTCGGGGGTATGGGCGTAATCGACCACCACCAACGGTTGGGCCCCACCGCCCAGGCGCTGCATGCGCCCGGCTGGCCCTTCGAGCTTTGGCAACACCTTGAGAATTTCGTCCAGCGCATAGTCCAGGCCGAGCAAGGCGCCGATGGCCGCCAATACGTTGCTCAGGTTGAAGCGGCCGAGCAAAGGGCTGCGCACGTGGTGCTCGCCCTGGGGCGTGACCAGCGTGGCGCGTACGCCTTCGTCATTGAACTGCGCCTGACGTATATAAAGGTAGGCGCTGGTATCTTCCAGGCTATAGGTGATCAACCGGGACTCGCGCTTGTCGGCGGCCAGTTGCCGACCGAACTCGTCATCGAGGTTGATGACCCGGCATTTCAAGTCATTCCAGGCAAACAGCTTGGCCTTGGCTTCGCCGTAGGCCTGCATGGTGCCGTGGTAATCCAGGTGGTCCCGGGACAAGTTGGTCAACACCGCCACATCGAATGCCAGCGCCGTCACTCGGCCCTGGTCCAGGCCATGGGACGAGACTTCCATCGCAACGGCCTTGGCACCGGCCTTCTTCAGGTCCGCCAGGGTCGCTTGCACGGCAATCGGGTTCGGCGTGGTGTGCAGGCCGCTTTCCAGCGCGCCATGAAAACCGTTACCCAAGGTGCCGACAATCCCGCAATGCTGGCCGAGCAGGTCCAATGCCTGGGCCACCAGTTGGGTCACGCTGGTCTTGCCGTTGGTACCCGTCACGCCCACCAGGTTCAGGTGACGGCTCGGGTCGCCATAAAAACGCCCGGCGATGTCCGACAGCTGCGCCGCCAGGCCCTTGACCGGAATCAAGGGCACATCAGTGATGGGCAGCACGGTGGCACCTTGCACTTCATAAGCCACGGCAGCCGCGCCACGCTTCAAGGCGTCGGCGATATGGTCACGGCCATCGACACGGGCGCCCGGCACCGCCAGGAACAAGTCCCCGGCACGTACATTGCGGCTGTCCAGGGCCAATTCACGAATCAGCAGATCGTGACCGGCGTGGGCAAAAATCTTGTTCAGGCTCAGGGACATCAGCCACGCCCTCCTTCGGCTTTCAAGGGAACGACCGGTGCGGTATTGGCCTGCTGGGTCGGCGGCAGGTTATCCGGGGTAATGTTCATCAGGCGCAGGGTGCCGGACATCACTTTGCTGAACACCGGCGCCGAGACCAGGCCACCGAAATAACCCGCCTTGCTCGGTTCGTCGATGACCACGACGATGGCGTAGCGCGGGTCGCTCATCGGGCCGAAGCCGGCAAACAGCGAACGGTAGGAGTTCTCGGCGTAGCCTTTGGTGCCCACGGAGGTTTTACGGGCCGTACCCGATTTACCTGCCACGTGGTACGCCGGCACCTGGGCGCGATAGACACCACGCGGCGCCTCGATCACCTGCTGCAGCATGCCCTGCATGGTCTTGGCGACATTTTCCGGGATCACCTGGGTGGTCTGCGGCGCCTTGTCGGTCTTGATCAGGGTCAGCGGTGCCATGCGCCCGTTGTTCGCCAGGGCGGAAAACGCATGGACCAACTGGATCGCGGTCACGGAAACACCGTAGCCGTAGGACAACGTGGCGGTTTCAGCCTTGCGCCAGTCACGGTAGTTCGGCAGGTTGCCGACACGCTCGCCCGGGAAGCCCAGGCCGGTGTCCTGGCCGAGGCCGATTTTCTGGGCCAGGCGATAGATCGTTTCGCCGCCGATATCGAAGGCGATCTTGCTCATGCCGACGTTACTGGAGTTGATCAGGATGCCGGTCAGGTCAAGCACCGGACCTTCGGTCTTGGACACATCGCGGATGGTGTACTTGCCGATCTGCAGGGTGCCCGGGTACACCTCGACGGTGTCGCTCGGCTTCCAGCGCCCGGTTTCCAGGGCGGCGGCCATGGACACGGCCTTCATGGTCGAACCCGGCTCGAACACGTCGATCATCGCGCGGTTGCGCATCATCGCCGGCTGCAGGTTGCGACGGTTGTTCGGGTTGTAGGTCGGCTGGTTGACCATCGCCAGGATCTCGCCAGTCTTCACGTCCATGATCACCAGGCTGCCAGCCTTGGCACCGTTCTCGACGATGGCATTGCGCAGCTCGCGGTTGGCCAGGTATTGCAGGCGCAGGTCAATGGACAACGCCAAGGGCTTGCCGGCCTTGGCGTTTTTGGTGACTTGGACATCCTTGATCAGCCGGCCGCGCCGGTCCTTGATGACCTGTCGCTTGCCGGCGACCCCGGCGAGCCATTCGTCATAGGCCAGTTCGACACCTTCCCGGCCCCGGTCATCGATGTCGGTAAACCCGACCATGTGGGCCGTGACCTCACCGGCCGGGTAGAAACGCCGGAACTCCTCGATGCCGTAGACACCGGGTACTTTCAAATCGAGCACGCTCTGGCCCTGCTCGGGCGTCAAGCCGCGCACCAGGTAAATGAATTCCTTGTTGGCCTGGGCTTCGAGGCGCTCGGCCAGGGCCTTGGGGTCCTGCCCGAGGGCGGCGGCCAAGGCCGGCCATTTTTCCTTGGCCAGCTGCATTTCCTTGGCGTTGGCCCACAAGGTGGTCACCGGGGTACTCACGGCCAGGGGTTCGCCATTGCGGTCGGTGATCAGGCCTCGGTGAGCCGGGATCGGAATATGCCGCACACTGCGGGCATCGCCCTGCCCCTTGAGGAAGTCACGGTCGACGACCTGCAGGTCGATGATGCGCCACGAAATCGCCGCCACCATGATCCCGAGCAAGCCCAGGACCAGACGAAACCGCCACGGGAACAGCGCCCCTTCGAGTTTCATCATGGCGCCACCATCTGCACTTCGGCGGCGCCGGGAATGCGCATTTTCAACTGTTCGGTGGCCAGGACTTCGATACGGCTGTGGGCGGTCCAGGTGCTCTGTTCCAGGATCAAACGCCCCCACTCGGCCTGCGCCTTGTCGCGCACGCTGAGTTCGTTATAAAGGGTATTGAGCAACTGCCGGTTCCAGTGCGCGCTATAGGACACGGCGATGGCCGACACGAGCACGCCTATAAACAGCAGCAGCATGAAAAAGCTGCCGCCGGGCAGGGGCTTGGCGAAGAGCTTGCTCACCGCAACTTCTCCGCGACGCGCATGACGGCGCTACGGGCGCGTGGGTTGGCCTTGAGTTCGGCTTCGGAAGCGAACTGCGCTTTGCCATGGATCTTGATTTTCGGCACAAAGGCTTCGAAACGCACCGGCAGGTTGCGCGGCAGGTTATCGGCTTCACCCTTGGTGAGCTTGCGCATGAACAGCTTGACGATACGGTCTTCCAGGGAATGGAAGCTGATCACCACCAGACGACCGCCGATCTCCAGCGCCTCAAGCGCCGCTTCGAGACCCACCTGCAGATCGCCCAGTTCGTTATTGACGTGGATGCGCAGGCCCTGGAAAGCCCGGGTCGCCGGGTTCTTGCCCTTTTCCCAGGCCGGGTTGGCCACTTTCAACACCTCGGCCAGGTCGCCGGTGCGCTCGAAAGGCTTGATGTCGCGGCGCTCGACCACGGCGCGTGCCATGCGACCGGAGAAACGCTCTTCACCGTACTCCTTGAAGACACGGGCGATTTCTTCCACCGGGGCGGTGTTGACGAATTCGGCGGCGCTGATCCCGCGGGACGGGTCCATACGCATGTCCAGCGGGCCGTCATTGAGGAAACTGAAGCCGCGCTCCGGGTCGTCCAGTTGTGGCGACGACACGCCCAGGTCAAGCAGCACGCCACTGACCTTGCCGGCCAGGCCACGCTCGGCGACTTCCGCGCCCAGCTCGGCAAAGCTGCGCTGCACAACGACAAAGCGGCCGTCTTCGGCCGCCAGCGCTTGCCCGGTGGCAATCGCTTGAGGATCCTTGTCGAACCCCAGCAACCGGCCGTCCGGACCGAGCTGGCTGAGAATCAACCGGCTGTGTCCGCCACGCCCGAACGTGCCGTCCAGATAGCAGCCATCAGGACGTACGGCGAGAGCCTCGACGGCTTCGTCAAGCAGTACGGTGATGTGGTTAAAGCCGCTATCAATAGTCACAGGATCAAATCACGCAGTTCGTCAGGCATGGCGCCCGGTTGTTGAATAGCAGCGAGGTCAGCGGCAGAAACCGCATTCCAGGCATCTTCGTCCCACAGTTGGAACTTGTTCAGTTGGCCCACCAGCATCGCGCGCTTATCCAGCTTGGCGTACTCGCGCAGGCGCGGTGGCACCAGGAAACGACCGCTGCCATCGAGTTCGAGGTCGACGGCATTACCGATCAGCAAGCGTTGCAGACGGCGGTTTTCTTCACGCAGCGAAGGCAGTGCGCGCAGTTTGGTTTCGATGATTTCCCACTCATCCAGAGGGTAAACACACAAACATGGGTCAACGGCGTCGATCGTGACGATTAACTGCCCCGAACTTCGCGAAACGAGCTCGTCACGATACCGGCTGGGCATGGCGAGCCGGCCTTTTGCATCGAGACTGATAGCGTTAGCTCCGCGAAACACGTCAGCGTTTCTCCACTTTTTGGCGTTTTACCTTCAAAAAAACCCACTTCATGCCACTTTCCGCCACTTGCGCACACTATAGGAATGCGCCCACCGCACCGTCAAGGCGCGTAATGAAGGAAAAGCCTTATAGATCGGAGATTTAGGAGCGTTTCAGGAGGGGTAACAAGAATCTGACGTAGGAAAATTCGCCCCAACCTGAAGCAGCACAGGGGACTGCGCGCACAAGTTAAAGTGATTTGTTAAGAGTAAGATTTTTTTGGTCTTAGGAACTGCGTCTGCCAGTGATTCCGGCAGGAAGGGAAAAGGTGGAGAGTCGATCTGTAAGCCGGGTTCTGTCTTGAACAGTCATTCGTCTACGATGGCCATCACTGGACATCTTTAGCAACCTACCCGGTCCCAGCGCGGGCCACGCCTTGGGACCCTATTTGGTCTTGCTCCAAGTGGGGTTTACCTAGCCACGAACTGTTGCCAGCCGTGCGGTGCGCTCTTACCGCACCTTTTCACCCTTACCGGCGCCGAAACGCTTAGGCGGTTATTTTCTGTGGCACTTTCCGTAGGCTCACGCCTCCCAGGCATTACCTGGCACTTCGCCCTATGGAGCCCGGACTTTCCTCCCCCCCCTAATTCTCATAGAGGGCAGCGACTGTCCGATCGACTCTCCGCCGCGAAGGTTAACGGTAGAGCGCTTGAAGAACAAGCGCTAAAAGCCCCGGGCCAGCACCTTGTCCCGGTTTCACTGGTCTTTCTGTTTTCCCAGGGCGACCTGATACAGCACATTCTTGCGCTCGCCAGTGATCTGCGCCGCAAGGGCCGCGGCGCGCTTGAGGGGCATTTCCTCGAGCAGCAGGTTCAGGACGCGCATCGCCTCGCCGCTGACGGCATCCTCGCTTTGCGGCGGCGTCCAGCCCGCCACCAGCACGACGCACTCGCCGCGTTGCTGGTTGCTGTCGTTTTCCACAAAGGCGCGCAACTCGGTCAACGGCAGCCCCTTGAGGGTTTCAAAGGTCTTGGTCAACTCCCGGGCCAGCAGCGCCTGGCGTTCGGCACCGAACACCAGCTCCATGTCCTGCAGGCACTCCAGGATGCGGTGCGGCGCCTCATAGAAGATCAGCGTGCGCGGCTCTTCCTTTATAGCTTCCAGGCGCGCCCGCCGCCCCACCGCCTTGGCCGGCAGGAAACCTTCGAAGATGAAACGGTCCGACGGCAGGCCTGCCGCCGACAGCGCCGCGATCAACGCGCAAGCCCCCGGCACCGGCACCACGCTGATACCCGCCGCCCGGGCCTGGCGCACCAGATGATAGCCGGGATCGGAAATCAACGGCGTACCCGCATCGGAAATCAGCGCGATGTTATCGCCTGCCAACAGCCGGGTAATGAAACGACTGCCTTCGTCCCGCTCATTGTGTTCATGACAGGCCGCCAACGGTGTGGAGATGCCGAAATGTTGCAGCAGGCGCTGGGAGTGACGCGTATCTTCAGCCGCGATCAGCGCAACCTCCTGCAGGATTTTCAGCGCCCGGGCACTGATATCGTCCAGGTTGCCGATGGGCGTCGCCACCACATAAAGCGAGCCGGCAGCGGAATTCAAAGCACCTGGAGCAGTCAAAACGCGCACCTCATGATCGTAAAAACCGCCATTGTAGCGTGTGACGGCCGTCTCAGCTGTTCACCACAGAGGCAATACCCTGTCTTTTGTGGCGCGCCGCACTCTTTGAAATACCTAAATTGATCGATTCACGCCAGTAACATCGCGCCCCGGCCAGCGCTTGGGTACAATTCGACGCTAATTTGATCTCGTATCAGGAACACTTACATGATCGCTTGCCTGCGGCTGCTCTCCGCCCTCTGCCTCGCTGCCCTCCTGGCGGCCTGCGCCAGCTCGCCCTCGTCCAGCCTTGGCGAACTTCCACGGACCCCGGATGCCAGTATCGAGCAGTTGCTCGAACAGGCCACCCAAAGCAAAACCCCGGAAAAAGCCGCCCTGCTGCGCCTGAGCGCCGCAGACCTGGCCTACCGCCAGGGCAATGCCGGCCAGTCCGCACAGATCCTGCAACAAGTGCCGATGGAGCAACTCAAGCCCGGCCAGCAGATTTTCGCCAGCACGCTGTCGGCGGAACTGGCGATGACCCGCAACCAGCCCAAAGCCGCGCTGACCGCCCTGAGCCACCCAAGCCTGCAACACCTGAGCGAAATGCCAGTGGAGCAGCAGGTCCGCACCGGTACCGTCCGCGCCCGCGCGCTCGAAGCCGACGGCCAGACCCTGGCCGCCGCCAAGGAGCGCATCTTCATCGCACCCTTGCTGAAGGACGACGCCGCGGCGAAAAACCACGAAGCCATCTGGTCGCTGATCGCCTCACTGCCCACCGACCAGTTGCAGCCCGCCTCCAACGACGACCTCGGCGGCTGGTTGAGCCTGGCCCAGGCCGTCAAGACCGCCGGCACCCTGGAACAGCAGCAGGCGGCCATCGACCACTGGCGCGAACAGAACCCGAAGCACCCCGCCGCCCTGCAACTGCCGACACCCCTGGTCAAGCTCAAGGAACTGGCCAGCCAGCCACTGAGCAAGATCGCCCTGCTGCTGCCACAAAGTGGCCAGCTGGCAGCGGTTGCCAAGGCCTTGCGCGAGGGTTTCATGGCCGCGCACTACCAGGCCCAGCAGGCCGGGCAAACGCCGCCAAGCATCCAGTTCTATGACAGCGCCAGCCTGACCTCCATGGACGAGTTCTATCGCAAGGCCCAGGCCGACGGCGTGCAACTGGTCATCGGCCCGCTGGAAAAACCCCTGGTCAAGCAGATCAGCACCCGCCCGCAATTGCCAATCACTACCCTGGCGCTGAACTACAGCGAAGGCGAGCAAGGGCCACCGCAACTGTTCCAGTTCGGCCTGGCACCCGAGGATGAAGCTCGCGAAGTGTCCCGTCGCGCCCGCGCCGATGGCCTGCACCGCGCCGCCGCCATGGTACCGAAGGGCGAATGGGGCGATCGCGTACTGAAAGCCTTCAGCCAGGACTGGCAGGCCAACGGCGGCACCATCGTCGCGATCGAACGTGTCGACCAGCCGGTCCAACTGGCCCAGCAGATCGCCGACATGTTCCAGTTGCGCCAGAGCGAAGGTCGCGCCAAGAGCCTGCAAAGCACCGTTGGCACCACAGTCGCGGCCCAGCCGTCCCGTCGCCAGGACATCGAGTTCATCTTCCTGGCCTCGACACCGCAGCAGGCCCAGCAGATCAAGCCAACCCTGAACTTCCAATACGCCGGCGACGTACCGGTCTACGCGACGTCTTCGGTGTTCAGCGCCAGCGGCGACCAGAACCAGTACAACGACATGAGCGGCATCCGCTTCTGCGAAACCCCGTGGCTGCTCGACGCCAATGACCCGCTGCGCAAGCAGGTCACCGCGCAGTGGCCACAGGCGGGCGGCAGCCTGGGTCGGCTATACGCGATGGGCGCGGATGCCTATCGCCTGGCACCACGCCTGGGCCAACTCAAGACGCTGCCGGATAGCCGCATCGAAGGTTTGTCGGGCAGCCTGGCCGTGTCTTCCACCCAGCGTGTACAGCGTCAACTGCCATGGGCCGAGTTCGTCAACGGCCAGGTGCAGCGCCTGCCGGACACCCAGCGCTGATGCCTGACCGATCACGCCAGCAAAGCGGACGGGATGCCGAGGGCCAGGCCCTCGCGCATCTCCAGCAACACGGCCTGCGGCTGGTGGCGCAGAACTGGTTGTGCAAACGCGGCGAGCTTGATCTGGTCATGCTTGACGGCGATACAGTAGTATTCGTCGAAGTCCGCTACAGAAAAAATACCCAATGGGGTGGCGCGCTCGACAGCATTGACGAGCGCAAGCGCCAGAAGCTGGTGTTCGCCGCGCAGTATTTCCTGCAACGCGAGTCTCGCTGGGCCGATTACCCCTGCCGCTTCGACGTGGTTGCCATCGACAGCAACGCCGCCCAGTTGAACTGGCTGCAGAACGCCTTCGACAGTTGAGCGCCCATGCCGAGCCGGACACCTTCACCCAACTTTTTTGCTCTTTGCTTTGCGCGCCGCACATGTTTGTGCCTATAAGCCGCGCTACTTAAGGTCACACAGATGGACATGCAATCGCGAATTCGCCAGCTTTTTCAGGCCAGTATCGACACCAAGCAACAGGCGATGGACGTACTTGCACCGCACATCGAGCAAGCCAGCCAAGTGATGGTCAACGCCTTGCTCAACGAGGGCAAAATGCTTTCGTGCGGCAATGGCGGCTCGGCCGGCGACGCCCAGCATTTCTCGTCGGAGCTGCTCAACCGCTTCGAGCGCGAACGCCCGAGCCTGCCGGCGATCGCCCTGACCACCGACAGCTCGACGATCACCTCGATCGCCAACGACTACAGCTACAACGAAGTCTTCTCCAAACAGATCCGCGCCCTGGGCCAACCCGGCGATGTGCTGCTGGCAATTTCCACCAGCGGCAACTCGGCCAATATTATTCAAGCGATCCAGGCCGCACATGATCGCGAAATGATTGTCGTAGCATTGACCGGTCGTGACGGCGGTGGCATGGCATCACTGCTATTGCCTGAAGACGTCGAGATCCGCGTACCGGCCAATGTCACCGCACGTATCCAGGAAGTCCACCTGCTGGCGATCCACTGCCTTTGCGACTTGATCGACAGCCAACTGTTCGGGAGTGAAGAATGACCCCTAATCGCCTAGGCCTTCTGGCCCTGACCCTATGCCTCGGCATCAGCGGCTGCACATCGGTGGTTAACGCCAGCCGGGAAAAGCCGATTGAAGACGACCGCGGCACCCGCACCTTCGGCAGCAAGATCGACGACTCCCTGATTGAAACCAAGGTCGGCGTGAACATTGCCAAGGCCGACCCGGACCTGGACAACAACTCGCACATCGTCGTCACCAGCTTCAACGGTGTCGTACTGCTGGCCGGCCAGACCCCACGCGCAGACCTCAAGGCCAAGGCCGAGCAGGAAGCCAGCGCCGTACAGCGGGTCAAGACCGTGCATAACGAACTGCAGGTCCTGCAACCCTCCTCGGTGCTGGCGCGCCAGAACGATGCGTGGCTGACCACCAAGATCAAGACCCAGATGCTCACCGACGCCAGCATTCCTGGCTCGCGTATCAAGGTTGTGACCGAGAATGGCATCGTCTATCTGTTGGGCCTGCTGACCAAGCAGGAAGCCGCCCAGGCGACCAACCTGGTGCAGGGGGTTTCCGGGGTGCAGAAAATCGTCAAGTTGTTTGAATATATTGACTGAGGCGACTCGCGGCTCTTGAGGCTGCATGCGGCTGGAAAAAACGGCGCTCATCCATCACAGGGGAGCGCCGTTTTTTTGCTTGGTCGGGGGCGCCCAGATCAAAAGCAAAAGCGAGGCGGCCTTATAGCCGGCCTGTCTCCCCTGGCTGCACCCCAATCAACTGTGGGAGCGAGCTTGCTCGCGATTGCGGTGTATCAGCCAACATCGATGCTGCTGACCTGACGCCATCGCGAGCAAGCTCGCTCCCACAATGGGATCGGGTACAGCCGGAGGAGACAGGTCGGCTACAAGGCCGCCTCGCTTTTGCTTTGCTTTGCTTTTGCTTTTGATCTGGGCGCCCCATTAACCACGCCGGCCGAACGCAGGCATTGCGCAGTGGGCATCCCGGCATGGATGCCGGGATAGCCGCGCTGGGCCATGGATGGCCCTTCGCGGCGGCCCACGGAGCAATGCCGGAGTGAGGGAACACCGAGCCTAGGCGAGGTGCCTAGTGGTGGGGCAAAAAGCGTTTTGCTTACTTTTGCGCTTCTCAAAAGTGAGCCGCCGTAAGGGCGGAACCGCCAGTAGCCGTTACCGCAGAAACGGATATACACACCAATCCCCCAGCGAATACAGCAAAAAAATGCCCGCATCTCACGACACGGGCATTTTCCTCAGCGAACAGCGAACAGATTACCTGCTCCGCTACTTCACCACCTTAAGACTAGGCCGACCACTAGGCCGCGGCGGCTCGTCATCCGGCGGTGGCAGGTCATCATCCGGCTCGAACTCTTCTTCACCGTCCAGCGGCGCTTCCAGCTCAAACACCATGCCCTGGCCATTCTCCCGGGCATAAATCCCCAGAATCGCAGCAACAGGCACGTACAGGGTGTGTGGCACACCACCGAAGCGCCCTTCAAAACTGACGGCATCATTATCCATGTGCAAGTGACGCACAGCGGCTGGCGACACGTTCAGGACAATCTGCCCATCATTGGCAAAACCCTGTGGCACCTGCACCGATGGAAACTCGGCATTGACGAGCATGTGCGGGGTGCAATCATTGTCCACAATCCACTCGTAGAGCGCGCGGACCAGATAAGGTCGACTGGAGTTCATAGCGGCTCCCTAAGCCTTAGCGCATGTCGCGTTCGACACCAGACAGACTCGCCTGGAATGCCTCACGCGCAAATTGGCGCTCCATATAATCAAGCAGCGGCTTGGCAGGCCGCGGCAGTTCGATACCCAGAATCGGCAAACGCCAGAGTATGGGCAATAGGCAGCAATCCACCAGACTTTGTTCCTCACTGAGGAAAAACGGCTTGTCGACGAACAGCGGCGATACGCCCGTCAGGCTTTCACGCAATTCCTTGCGCGCCACGACCCGCGCCGGCTCCTTGGTCCGGGAATCCAGGATCAGATCCACCAACCCGCACCAGTCACGCTGGATACGATGGATCAGCAAACGGCTGTTGGCACGCGCGACAGGATAAACCGGCAGCAAGGGTGGATGCGGATAACGCTCATCCAGGTATTCCATCACCACGGTCGACTCCCACAACGCCAGGTCACGATCGACCAATGTGGGCAAGCTGCCGTAAGGGTTCACTTCGATCAGCTTCGGCGGCTGACGACCCGCTTCGACGTAAATGATCTCGGCGCTGACACCCTTCTCTGCCAGTACGATGCGTACCCGGTGGGAATAGTGGTCGGCGGGGTCGGAGTAACAGGCCAACCGATTGGTCACGCCCATGGCGATCCTCCTCGCTTGTTGAAATTATCGAAAAACGGAAAAACGAGCGCGCCCAGAGGGCGTCTCCCGTAACACCTGGCGGGCCAGGCTCGTTACATGTCTAGAGACGCCCTTGGGCGCGCACGATTCACAGCAATGGCTTACAGCTTTATCAATGCACGTCTTTCCAGTATTCACGCTTGAGCAGGTAAGCGAATACGAAGAAGAACGCCAGGTACAACAATACATAGGTACCGATGCGCTGATGCTCCAGCTTCACCGGGTTGGCCGAGTAGGCCAGGAAGGTCACCAGGTTCTTGACCTTCTCATCGAACTGCTCCGGGGTCAGGCTGCCGGTGTTCGGCAATACGGTCAGCTGGTCGCAGGCTTCATGGGTCAAAGCGGAGCCAGTCAGCGGATCGAATTGCTTTTTGCCGTCTTCAACGATCTGAACCTGTTTGCAGCCTACCACCTGGCGCCCCTGGAGGCCGACCAGAACGTTAGGCATGCCGACGTTCGGGAAGACCTTGTTGTTCACGCCCCAAGGACGTGCAGGGTCTTCGTAGAACGAACGCAGGTAACCGTAAAGCCAGTCGGTGCCACGCACGCGGGCCACCAGGGTCAGGTCCGGTGGCGCGGCGCCAAACCAGGTCTTGGCATCCGCAGGCTGCATGCCGATGGTCATGTGATCGCCCAGTTTGGCACCGGTGAACACAAGCTTCTCGAGCATCAGCTCATGGGGGATGCCCAGGTCATCGGCAACGCGCTCATAGCGCTGGAACTTGGCACTGTGGCAACCCATGCAGTAGTTGGCGAACGTACGTGCGCCGTCCTGCATGGCCGCTTTGTCGGAAACGTCGATGTCGACTTTTTCCAGCTCCGGACCACCGTGTTCAGCCGCGAAGGACAGTACAGGCATAGCAGCAAGAATCAGTACAGCAAATAGCTTTTTCATCAGCCAGTCACCCTTTCCGGAACCGGTTTGGTCTTCTCGAGCCTGGTGTAGAACGGCATCAGAATGAAGTAGGCGAAGTACAGGAAGGTGCAAACCTGCGACAGCAGCGTGCGTCCCGGTGTCGGTGCCAGTACGCCCAGCACGCCCAGGATCACGAACGAAATGCAGAACACCACGAGCCAGATCTTGCTCAGCCAGCCTTTGTAGCGCATCGACTTGACGGGGCTGCGGTCCAGCCACGGCAGGACGAACAGCACGGCGATGGCCGCGCCCATGGCGATAACGCCCAGCAGCTTGTCCGGGATCGCCCGCAGGATCGCGTAGAACGGCGTGAAGTACCAGACCGGGGCAATGTGCTCAGGAGTCTTGAACGCGTTCGCCTGCTCGAAGTTCGGCTTCTCGAGGAAGTAACCGCCCATTTCCGGGAAGAAGAACACGATGGAGCAGAAGATGAACAGGAAGACCACCACGCCGACGATGTCTTTCACGGTGTAGTACGGGTGGAAGGCGATGCCATCCAGCGGTACGCCGTTCTCGTCCTTGTGTTTCTTGATGTCCACGCCGTCCGGGTTGTTCGAGCCGACTTCGTGCAGCGCGAGGATGTGCAGCACCACCAGGCCGAGGATCACGATCGGCAGGGCGACCACGTGCAGGGCGAAGAAGCGGTTCAGGGTGATGCCCGAGATCAGGTAGTCACCACGAATCCACTGGGTCAGGTCGTCACCGATGACCGGGATCGCACCGAACAGCGAGATGATCACCTGGGCGCCCCAGTAGGACATCTGGCCCCACGGCAGCAGGTAGCCCATGAAGGCCTCGGCCATCAGCGCCAGGTAGATCAGCATGCCGAAGACCCACACCAGTTCACGCGGCTTCTGGTACGAACCGTAGAGCAAGCCACGGAACATGTGCAGGTAGACCACGATGAAGAACGCCGAAGCACCGGTGGAGTGCAGCAGACGCAGGATCGAGCCGTACTCGACGTCGCGCATGATGTATTCGACAGAGGCAAACGCTTCTTCCGCCGACGGGGTGTAGCTCATGGTCAGCCAGACACCGGTGACGATCTGGTTGACCAGAACGAGCAGCGCCAGGGAGCCAAAGAAGTAGAAGAAGTTGAAGTTCTTCGGAGCGTAGTACTTGCTGAGATGGTCTTCCCACATTTTGGTCGCGGGAAAGCGCGCATCAACCCAATCCATTAGTTTGCTCATCACGCTTTCTCCGTATCGACGCCAACGACAATGATGTCATCGGTCTCATAGGAATGCGGGGGAACTGGCAGGTTCAGAGGTGCAGGCTGCGACTTGTAGACGCGACCGGCCAGGTCGTAGTGGGAGCCGTGGCAAGGGCAGAAATAACCACCGACCCAGTCCTTGCCCAGGTCGGCAGGCGCCACTTCAGGACGGAACGTTGGCGAGCACCCCAGGTGCGTACAGATCCCGATCAGCAGCAGGACCTCTGGCTTGATCGAACGCGTCTGCGGGTCGACATAGGTCGGTTGCGTAGAGTTCTTGGAGGACGGGTCGGACAACTGACCCTCGATCTTTTTCAGATTCCCCAGGATTTCCTCTGTACGGCGGACGATGAACACCGGCTGGCCGCGCCACTCAGCAATCATCTGCTGGCCTGGCTCGATCTTGCTGACATTCACTTTCACCGGTGCACCTGCGGCTTTCGCCTTGGCGCTGGGAAACCATGACCCCACGAACGGGACCGCAGCCCCCACCGCTCCTGCAGCACCCACCACGGATGTGGCTGCTACCAGGAAGCGACGCCGGCCTGCATTCACGCCGTCATTGCTCATTCAGTCCTCTCCCATCAGCTTTGTGGCCTGTTAGATCAGGCGTCTACTAAGTAAAAATCTGAACTTATAAAAATTTTGCCGAATGGTAATGAAAAGCCCCAATTCTGACAAGGTAATTACCAAGCGGCCAAACCGCCAAGCCTTGTAGTATAGGGGCTCTACGAATGTGGCAAGTTGTCACAGAGCAATTCTTTTGCCCATAAAAAAACGCCCAGCTCCGTGAGGAACTGGGCGCCTTTTGAAAGCGGAAGCGAAATTAACGCTTCGAGTACTGCGGACGCTTACGCGCTTTACGCAGACCGACTTTCTTACGTTCAACTTCGCGAGCATCGCGAGTTACGAAGCCGGCTTTGCGCAGAGCACCACGCAGAGTCTCGTCGTAATCCATCAGGGCGCGAGTGATGCCGTGGCGGATTGCGCCAGCTTGACCACTTACACCACCACCGATAACAGTGACGTAGATGTCGAATTTTTCGACGGTCTCGGTCAGTTCCAGCGGCTGACGAACTACCATGCGGGCAGTTTCGCGGCCGAAGAAGTTATCCAGGGAGCGGTTGTTGATGGAGATGTTACCAGTGCCCGGACGCAGGAAAACGCGTGCGGTTGCAGTCTTGCGACGGCCAGTGCCGTAATTTTGAGTCGCCGACATAATGAACTATTCCGTTAAAACTTCAGTTCTTGGGGCTGCTGAGCAGTATGAGGGTGAGCAGCGCCCGCATAAACCTTCAGCTTACGATACATGTCGCGACCCAGTGGGTTCTTAGGCAGCATGCCTTTAACCGCGGTCTCGATCACGCGCTCAGGGGCTTTGGCGATCAGCTTTTCAAAGTTGATCGACTTGATGCCGCCAGGAAAACCGGAGTGGGAGTAGTACATTTTGTCAGTGGTTTTAGCGCCAGTAACACGTACTTGCTCAGCGTTGATCACGACGATGTAGTCACCGGTGTCAACGTGAGGGGTGTACTCAGGCTTGTGCTTGCCACGCAGACGGCTCGCGATTTCGGTGGCCAGACGACCCAGGGTCTGACCAGCAGCGTCGACGACAAACCAGTCGCGCTTTACTGTTTCCGGTTTAGCAGTAAAAGTTTTCATTCTTTATAGCCTCAGGGGCCGCCCTGTAAATTAGACGGCGGATCTTACTGAATAGTGCGTACTTTGACAAGTCAAAGGCAGCCGGATACAGACGCTTTCGGGGGCTCGGGTCGGCGCGTCCGTTCAACGGCAAGATTCTTCGGCGGCGGCGCATCACTTCCACTGCAGAAAGAGGTGCGCAATTATGCAGATTGCGAAAAATATTTCAACCTGCTTTTATGATTGTTTTGCCCAAGGAGTTCCCGATGGACTATCGCCAGCTAGGCCGTACCGATCTGAACGTGAGTGCCCTGTGCCTCGGCACCATGACCTGGGGTGAGCAGAACAGCGAGGCCGAGGCCTTCGCCCAGATCGAACGCGCCAAGGGTGCCGGCATCAATTTCATGGACACCGCCGAGATGTACCCGGTGCCCCCCAAGGCCGAGACCTACGCCACCACCGAGCGCTACATCGGCAATTATTTCAAAAGCCGCGGCGACCGTGCCGACTGGATCCTGGCGAGCAAGATCGCCGGTCCCGGCAACACCATCGACTACATCCGCGACAAGAACCTCAAGCACAACCGCCAGCACATCGTCGAAGCGGTGGACGCCAGCCTCAAGCGCCTGCAAACCGACTACATCGACCTCTATCAGTTGCACTGGCCGGAGCGCAGCACCAACTTCTTCGGTCAACTGGGCTACCAGCACAAGGCCGACGAAACGTTCACCCCACTGGAGGAAACCCTCGAAGCCCTGGACGAGCAGGTCCGGGCCGGCAAGATCCGCCACATTGGCCTGTCCAACGAAACACCGTGGGGCACCATGAAGTTCCTGGCCCTGGCCGAGGCCCGTGGCTGGCCGCGGGCGGTGTCGATCCAGAACCCGTACAACCTGCTTAACCGCAGCTTCGAGGTCGGTCTGGCGGAAATCGCTATCCGCGAACAGTGCGGCCTGCTGGCCTACTCACCCCTGGCGTTCGGCTTCCTGTCGGGCAAATACGAAAACGGCGCACGGCCCGCCAAGGGCCGCCTGACCCTGTACAGCCGCTTCATGCGTTACTTCAACCCGCAATCGGAAGCGGCCTGCAGCCGTTATGTGGCCCTGGCCCGCGAACATGGCCTGGACCCGGCGCAGATGGCCCTGGCGTTCGTCACCCAACAGCCGTTCGTGACCAGCAACATCATTGGCGCCACCACGCTGGAGCAACTGGACAGCAACATCGCCAGCGTCGACCTGAAGCTGTCGGACGAAGTGCTGGCGGGGATCGAGGCGATTCACAAGGATCAGCCGAACCCTGCTCCTTGATCGGCCGGTAAAAAGTCTTCGCGGGCAAGCCCGCTCCCACAGGGGATTTGTGTCTGAACACTCTTTTGTGATCGACGCAGGACTCCTGTGGGAGCGGGCTTGCTCGCGAAGACGATCTTGAGTTCACCCTGCATCAAAGCGACCGCGCAATGATCTCCTTCATGATTTCATTGGTCCCGGCATAGATCCGCTGCACCCGCGCATCCGCCCACGCCCGGGCAACCGGGTATTCCCACATGAAGCCGTAGCCGCCATGCAACTGCACGCACTCGTCGAGCACCTTGCATTGCAGGTCGGTACCCCAGTACTTGGCCATCGCCGCCGTCGGCACGTCCAGCTTGCCTTGCAGGTGCAATTCCAGGCAGCGGTCGACGAAGACCCGGCCAATCTGGATTTCGGTAGCCATTTCCGCGAGCTTGAAACGGGTGTTCTGGAAGTCGGCGATGGTTTTGCCGAACGCCTTGCGCTCGCGGGTGTAGTCCAGGGTCCATTGCAGCGCCGCTTCGGCCGAAGCCAGGCCGCCGATGGCGACGGTCAGGCGCTCCTGGGGGAGCTCTTGCATCAGGTAGGCAAAGCCCATTCCGGCCTGCCCGAGCAGGTTGTCCTTCGGCACGCGGACATCCTGGAAGAACAATTCCGACGTGTCCTGGGCCTTCATTCCGACTTTTTCCAGGCGCTTGCCCTTTTCGAAGCCCGGCGTGCCCGCCTCCACCAGGAACAGGCTGGTGCCCTTGGCGCCAGCCTTGGGATCGGTCTTGGCGACCACAATCACCAGGTCCGCCAGGAAACCATTGGTGATGAACGTCTTGGAGCCGTTGATGACGTATTCGTCACCGTCCAGCACCGCCGTGGTCTTCACCCCTTGCAGGTCGGAACCGGCGCCCGGCTCGGTCATGGCGATGGCCGTGACCATTTCGCCAGACACCAGTTTCGGCAGGTACTTGTGTTTCAACGCCTCACTGCCGTAATGCAGGATGTACGGCGCGACGATGTCGGAATGCAGCGAGAAACCGATCCCCGTCAGCCCCAGGCGACCGATCTCCTCGATCACCACCGTGCTGTAGAGGAAGTCCGCGTCCAGCCCGCCATAAGCCTCTGGAAGGTGCGAGCACAACATGCCCGCCTCCCCCGCCTTGTTCCAGAGCTGGCGATCGACATGCCCCTGTTTTTCCCACTGACTGTGGTACGGCACGGCTTCTTTTTCGAGGAAGGTTCGTACGCTGTCGCGAAACAATTCGTGCTCGGGACTGAACAGTGTTCTTGGGATCATGGCGCACCTTTGATTATTGTTGGACGTGGTTATCCGACAGAGCCTAAGCCTGCGGTGTACGACAGGACACTGGACACATCCGACAAAAAATAAGACGATCCAGCCGTCTAGTGACCACTTTCCCCTATAAAAATAAAGATGAATTATGTCTATGCACGCCTCCACGCCCTTGCGGCGCGTCAGCATCCTGGCAATCGACCGGGTCTTCGCCTTCACCCTCATGCAAGCCAAGGATTTTTTCCACCTGGCCAGCCTGCGCTATGGCAAACAGCTGGGCCACGGTCTGACACCGGCGTTTGAAACCCGGCTGGTCAGCCCCGATGGCAAACCGGTGAACAGCTTCAGCGATGTGATCATGCCGGTGGACGGAGGCCTGGAAAACACCGACGTCATCATCCTGCCGGCCTTCTGGGATGATTTCGCCAGCCTCTGCCAACGCTACCCCCAGGTACTGCCCTGGCTACGCGAACAACACGCTCGCGGCGCGGTCCTCTGCGGCGAAGCCACCGGGGTGTTCTGGCTGGCCGAAGCCGGTCTGCTCGACGGCAAGGAAGCGACCACCTACTGGCGCTTCTTCAATGCCTTCAAGGAGCGCTTCCCCCAGGTGCACCTGAACCAGGACAAGCACCTGACCGACGCCGACAACCTGTTTTGCGCCGGCGGCACGACCTCAGCCTGCGACCTCTACATTTACCTCATTGAACGCTTCTGCGGCGCCAATGTGGCCCAGGCCGTGGCGCGGGACATCCTGTATGAAGTGCAACGCAGCTATTCGCCGGGACGGATCGGCTTTGGCGGGCAGAAACTGCATCAGGACGTGATCATCCTGCAGATCCAGCAGTGGCTCGAAGAGCACTTCGCCGATAAATTCCGCTTCGAGGATGTTGCCCGGGAGCATGGCATGAGCATCCGCAATTTCATGCGCCGCTTCCAGACTGCCACGGGCGACAAGCCGCTGCATTACCTGCAACGACTGCGGATCGAAACCGCCAAGGGCCTGCTCTCCGGCAGCCGCAAGAGCATCAAGACCATCAGCTACGAAGTCGGCTACGACGACGCGAGCTTTTTCGCACGGTTGTTCCGGCAACATACCGACCTGTCGCCGAACCAGTATCGGCAGCAGTTTCAGCAGGCGGCGTGAACCAGAGCTGAATGCAATCCCATGTGGGAGCGGGCTTGCTCGCGAAAGCGGTGGGTCAGCTTGCATTTATGCTGAACATGCCGCCCCCTTCGCGAGCAAGCCCGCTCCCACAGGGTCATGTAGTGAACTGCTAAATTTCGCACGCAAAAAAGCCTGCAATCGCAGGCCTTTTTTTGCTTTGCGAATCGCCCTACGGCTTATGCGCTCGCGCCAGGAATTCGTGGGACTGCATCTCCAGCAAACGACTCAAGGTCCGCTGGAACTCGAAGGTCAGGCGACCGCCGGTGTAGAGGTCCTTGAGTTCGACTTCGGCCGAAATGATCAGCTTCACGTTACGGTCGTAGAACTCGTCGACCATGTTGATGAAGCGACGGGCGATGTCGTCGGTGGTGACGCTCATCTGCTCGACGCCGCTGAGCAACACGGCGTGGAAGATCTTGCCCAGCTCGATGTAGTCGTTCTGGCTGCGCGGGCCGTCGCACAGTTCGCGGAAGTCGAACCAGGCCACGTCGTCACAGGTGCGGATGGCGCGGATTTCGCGGTTTTCGATGATCAGCACATCGTTTTCCACCGCCTGGGTGCATTCCGGCGTCAGGGCGCGGAAGCTCTTGCGCAGGCTTTCTTCGGCGGCGGCATCCAACGGAAAGTGGAACAACTCCGCTTGTTCGAGGTGACGCAGGCGGTAGTCGACGCCGCTGTCGACGTTGACGATTTCGGTGTGTTCCTTGATCAGCGCGATGGCCGGCAGGAACCGCGCCCGCTGCAGGCCGTCCTTGTACAGGCCGTCCGGCACGATGTTCGAGGTGGCGACCAGGGTCACGCCATTCTTGAACAGCTCTTCCATCAAGGTGCCCAGGATCATGGCGTCGGTGATGTCGGAAACGAAGAACTCATCGAAGCAGATCACCCGGGTCTCGTCGGCAAAACGCTTGGCGATGATGGTCAGCGGGTTCTTCTCGCCCCCCAGGGTCTTCATTTCCTCGTGCACGCGCTTCATGAAGCGGTGGAAGTGCGTGCGTGTCTTTTCCTTGAACGGCAGCGCTTCGAAGAAGGTGTCCACCAGGTAGGTCTTGCCACGGCCAACGCCGCCCCAGAAATACAGGCCCTTGACCGGTGCCAGGTCTTTTTTGCCGAACAGTTTGCCCAACAGGCCCGGCTTGTTGTTCGAGGCCGCGACCAAGTCGTCGTACAGGCGCTGCAAATGCCGCACCGCCGTTTCCTGGGCTGCGTCGTGGAAGAACTCCGGGCGTTTCAGATCAGCTTGATATCGTTCTAGGGGCGTCATATTCGTTAGCAAGGCAACAAAAACGGGCCGTCACTGTAGCGATGGCCCAGAGGAATGGCAATCGGCCCTTATTCGGGCCGATGGTCGGGTAGCGCGCCTGAATCAGTCCTGGGCAGGCGTCAGGGCAACGCGCAGCGTATCGATGGCCGTATCCCGGGCGGCGCTGTCGGCGAAGGCCGGGCTGTTCGCCACGCACTCACCGTCGAGCCAGACACTGAAACCCAGGTCGTCGCTGCGTACGTCCAAGGGTTGGCCGGATTGCAATTGCTTGGTCACCTGCCCTGCGGTCTTGCCGTCGGCAAAATTGTTCGAGAGCAACAGTTGCTCGCCATCGGCAGAAAGCAGGCGGAAACGGAAACTGCCGTCATCCTCGCGGAAGCTGACGAAACGTGCGGCCTTGGCCGCTTTCTTTTTGGCCTGGGTTGCCACCTGGACCTGGCTGACGAACGAACGCAGGCCAACGGCCTCGCGCAGTTCGTTGAGGAACGGCGTTGCCACGGCCCGGGCCTTGCTCGCGCCCAGTTGCAGGATATCTTCAAGGTCCGACGGACGTTCGATGAACTGGTGATAGCGCTCGCGCGCTTCACCCAGCTCGTTGTCGAGCAACTGGAACAGGCGGTTCTTGGCTTCGCCCCAACCCAGGCCTTGCAGCAGTTCGCTGCGGAACTCGGCGGACTGTTCGGCAGTGGCGAAGGCCTGGAACAGGGTGAACAGGTGCGAATTGTCCGGATCCTTGGCTTCGCCCGGGGCACGGGAGTCGGTGACGATCCGCGAGATCGCGTCCTTCATGTCCTTGGCGCTGCTGAACAATGGGATGGTGTTGTCGTAGCTCTTGGACATCTTGCGGCCATCTAGGCCCGGCAACGTGGCCACGCTTTCTTCGATCAGCGCCTCGGGCATGGTGAAGAACTCCTTGCCCTGGCCGAACAGGTGATTGAAGCGCTGGCCGATGTCACGGGCCATTTCCACGTGCTGGATCTGGTCGCGGCCGACCGGGACCTTGTGGGCGTTGAACATCAGGATGTCGGCGGCCATGAGGATCGGGTAGCTGTAGAGGCCCATGGTGACACCGGCGTCCGGGTCTTCACCGGCCTCGACATTCTTGTCCACCGAAGCCTTGTAGGCGTGGGCACGGTTGAGCAGGCCCTTGGCCGCGACGCAGGTCAGCAGCCAGGTCAGTTCCGGGATCTCGGGAATATCGGACTGGCGATAGAACGTCACGCGCTCCACGTCCAGGCCGCCGGCCAGCCAAGTGGCGGCGATCTCCAGGCGCGAACGCTGGATACGCAGCGGGTCATCGCACTTGATCAGGGCGTGGTAGTCGGCCAGGAAGTAGAACGAATCGGCGTTGCTGTCGCGGCTGGCGAGAATCGCCGGACGGATGGCGCCGGCATAGTTGCCCAGGTGCGGGGTGCCGGTGGTGGTGATGCCGGTCAGGATACGGGTACGCGTCGTCATGGGTTATCGCTTGTCAGACTGCTATCAATTCGAGAGGCGCGGCAGGATCAGATCCTTGAGATCGGTCAGCTTGCCATGAAAAAAGTGTCCGCATTCTGCCACTTTCAGCAGCTCATGGGGGCGTTGGAGCGTGTCGGACCATTCGTAAACCAGCTGCGGATCGACCACTTCGTCGGTTTCCGGCTGGATCACGGTCAACTCGCCACCGGTCGGCAAGGGCGATCGCTCGTCCAGGCGCATCACCGCCGGGGCCACCATGAACAGGTGCTTGACCGGTTGCCCCTGGGCTTCCAGGCGCCCGCCCAGGCTGGCGGCGACAAAGCCGCCGAAGGAAAAACCGAACAGGGTCAGGGGCAATTGCGGGTATTTTTCACGCAACCATTGGGCGACAGCCTGGGCGTCATCCACTTCGCCGGTGCCCATGTCATGAGTGCCGGCACTGGCACCCACGCCACGATAATTGAAACGCAACGTAACGAGCCCAGCATCGCGGGCAGTGCGTTGCAGGGTCGAGACCACTTTGTTGAGCATGGTCCCGCCCTGCACCGGGTTCGGGTGGCAGATCAGCGCCAGGCCACGGGGGGCCTCGCTGTCCAGGTATAAGGCTTCCAGTTGGCCCACGGGGCCATCGATGACGACAGGGGTTTCGCGCATAAGCAAGGGAAAGAACTCCGTGACCCCGAATTGGGTCGACTCGTCTAGCTAAAGTCTGTGCCTGGCATGATTGCGATGTTCTTCGCGGTATACAGCGCAGGTCCGAGCCGTTAACGTAAAGCAAAGCCGTTTATAGAGGAAGGACTCGTGGAACACTCGCTCTTAGTTTGGTTGTTGCCGACTCTTGCCCTGGTTGCCGGTGTCGCCATTGGATTCCTGCTTGCCCGACTGCTGCCCAATGCGGTGCCCAACAGCACGCAACGTCAGCTGGACGACATTCAGGAACGTTTCGACAGTTATCAGAATGAAGTGGTCACCCACTTCAACAGCACCGCTTCTCTGGTGAAAAAACTCACCCAGAGCTACCAGGATGTCCAGGATCATTTGTCCGAGGGTGCCAATCGCCTGGCCCTGGACGAGCAGACTCGCCAGCGCCTGCTGGCCGCCCTGCAAGCCGATGCGGCACAGACTCCACGGGAACGCCTGACCCCACCAAAAGGGATCCAGGAACCGCCGCGGGACTACGCCCCCAAGGCCCCGAATTCGCCCGGCATGCTCGATGAGCATTACGGTTTGAAGAAGTAATTTGCGAGCGACACCAAAAGCCCGCCCGATCACATGATCGGGCGGGCTTTTTTTTAGTCCAGGAAAATCCCTCCCCCTGTGGGAGCGAGCTTGCTCGCGATGATGGCGGCACATCCCACATCACCGGCTCAGACAGACCGCTATCGCGAGCAAGCTCGCTCCCACAGGGGTTGGCGCCAGCCACAAAAAACGGGGGCCCTGTTTCCAGAGCCCCCGTTTCATTTACCGCCCAGCCGTTATGGGTACTGTTGGTAAGTCTGCCCCTGCTGCTGCGGCGCCTCCTGATATTGCTGGCCAGGAATGGCCTTGAGGTTGACCTCGACACGACGGTTTTGCGCGCGGCCATTGACGTCGGCGTTGCTGGCCACCGGGTTGTCCGGGCCGGCGCCACGGGCCGAGAGGTTGGCACCGCTCACGCCCTGGGACGTCAGGTAGGTCGCCACGCTCTGGGCACGGCGCTGGGACAGGTCCATGTTGTGCTGGCGGCTGCCGGTGCTGTCGGTGTAACCGACGATCTCGATCTGGTTCTGGTTGAACTCCTTGAGGGAGTTGGCCAGGTTGTTCAGCGGCTGGTAGAAGCTGGACGCGATGTTCGCCGAGTCGGTGGCGAAGGTGATGTTGCCCGGCATGATCAGCTTGATCTGGTCGCCCTGGCGCTGCACTTCAACGCCAGTATTGGCCATGCTGGCGCGCAGTTTCTTTTCCTGCTGGTCGGCGTAGTAACCGTAGCCGGCCGCGGAAGCCCCCACCACCGCCGCACCGATCAACGCACCCTTGCCCCGGTTATCGTGACCGATGGCCGCACCGGCCAACGCCCCCGCCAGCGCACCGAGGCCGCCGTACTTGGCGGTTTTGCTCATGCCCGACGATTCGGTAGAGGCCTGGCCCTGGTTGTCATAGGGGTTAGGCGACGCACAGCCGGACAACAAGGCCACAGCAGTAGCGACAACGATCAAGCGACGCGAGGTGAACATGGAATGCTCCTGGTTTTCAGTCTGAAGTGCCAGGGCGTAGGCAATCGACTCTGGCAGGCGTTGGAACGCGGCAATCGTTAAAAATTCCGTCCCGCTGCGTTGCGCTTCGCCCGGCTGCTTCAGAAAAAACCGTCGTCTGGGCGGGTTGCCTCAGCCTTGCGCCAGACAGCGGCTCACACCCCTGACAATCATCTCCACTTCCCGCCCATCGATCGTCAGTGGCGGCAGCAGGCGGATGGTCTGGCCCCGGGTGACATTGATCAGCAGGCCGTGGTCCCGGGCGGCGCGAAGGGTCAGGTCGCGGACCGGTTGCTTGAGTTCGATGCCGATCATCAAGCCCTGGCCGCGAATCGCCAAGACATTCGGGTTGTCCGCCAGCTCGGTCCGCAGCCGGCTCAGCAATTGTTCGCCCTGGTGCCTGGCGTTATCCACCAGCGCTTGTTCCTCGATGATGTCCAACACTGTGCAACCGACCCGGCAGGCCAGCGGATTACCGCCGAACGTACTGCCATGGCTGCCTGGGGTAAACAGCTCGGCAGCCTTGCCCCGTGCCAGGCAGGCACCGATGGGCACACCGTTGCCCAGGCCTTTGGCCAGGGTCATGACATCCGGCACGATGCCCTCGTGCTGGAACGCGAACCATTGGCCGGTGCGCCCGATGCCGGTCTGGATCTCGTCAAGCATCAACAGCCAGGCGCGCCGACTGCACAACTGCCGCAAGGCCTTGAGGTACCCCGGTGGAGCGAGTTGCACACCGCTCTCACCCTGGATCGGCTCCACCAGCACCGCGACGATGCGCTCGGCGTGAGCCTGTTGAATCTGTTCCAGCGCCGCGAGATCGCCGAACGGTACCTTGAGGAAGTCCCCCGGCAACCGGTTGTAGCCCAGCCGTACGGACGGGCCATCACTGGCTGACATGGTGCCCAAGGTGCGTCCATGGAATGCGTTGTCCATGACCACCACCAAGGGCTGCTCGATACCCTTGTGCCAGCCGTAGAGGCGCGCCAGCTTCAGCGCGGTTTCGTTGGCCTCGGCGCCTGAGTTATTGAAAAACGCCCGCTCCATCCCCGACAGCTGGGTGAGCTTTTGCGCCAGGCGTTGCTGCCAATCGATGCTGTACAGATTGGAGGTGTGCAACAGCAGGCCGGCCTGCTCGCTGATGGCGGCCACCAGCCGCGGGTGGGAATGGCCGACATTGGTCACCGCCACGCCCGCCACCGCATCGAGGTATTCGCGACCGTCCTGGTCCCACAGGCGCGTCCCCAAGCCATGGGTGAAATTCAGCGCCAGGGGTTGGTAAGTGGTCATCAGGCAGGCAGCGGTCATGGCATCAAGCTCCATCGGGTGGTTTTTTCCAGTATGGTTAGCAACCAAGGCTGGATAAACGCTGCTTTACTTCAATCATTTAAAAGCCGAGCTTGATAATGGACCTGTTCCAGGCAATGACCGTTTACGTGAAGGTGGTGGAAACCGGGAGCCTGACGGCAGCGGCCCAGGCGTGCGAAATGTCCACCACCATGGTGGGCAATCATCTTCGAGCCCTGGAGCAACGCCTCGGTGTGCGCTTGATCAACCGTACGACGCGGCGCCAACGCCTGACAGAGTTCGGCTCGGCCTACTACCAGCGCTGCCTGGAAGTACTGGGGCTGGTGGCCGACTCCGAACGCCTGGCCGAACAGACCCAAGGCGAGCCAACCGGCACCCTGCGCATCACCGCACCGCTGACCTTCGGTACCGAACGCCTTTCGCCGGCGCTGGCCGAATTCAGCCAGCGCTTCGCCCAGGTCAAGCTCGACGTGGTGCTGACCAACCAGCGCCTGGACCTGCTCGACCATGGCTTCGACGTCGCCATCCGCCTCGGCCATCCCGACCCGAAGCTGATTGCCCGTCCGTTGCTGGACTACACCCTGACCATCTGCGCCTCCCCCGCTTACCTGGCCCGGCGCGGCACGCCGGAACAACCTGCGGACCTGCAACGACACGACTGCCTGTCGTTCGCCTATTCGGCAGCAGACGAATGGCGCTTCGCCCAGGATCACTGGCCCATCAACGGGCCGGACGGCGAGATCAAGGTCCCGGTGAACGGACCGATGCTGATCAACAGCTCCTCGGGCCTGCATCGCGCTGCCCTGGCCGGAATGGGCGTGGTGATGCTGCCCGATGCGCTGGTGGCCCAGGACCTGAAGGAGGGGCACTTGGTGGCGTTGCTGCAGGGCTACCAATTGCCCCATCGGCCGATGAGCCTGATGTACGCGCAGGATCGCTACCGCTTGCCGAAACTGCGCAGTTTTGTCGAGTTCGCGCTGGAGAAATGGGGTAAACCCCAAGCCCAACCCGAATGACGACGCAGGAGCTGACGAGTGCAACGAGGCTGCGATCTTTCCCAGACGCTTGAGTCCGGAGCGAAAGCCCGAAAGATCGCAGCCTTCGGCAGCTCCTACAGGACATCGCCCCCGCTAGTGACCCCGCGCCCCATCAGCTACTCTTCCTCCTTGGACGAGCATTTTGATATCAAGGCCGATGAGGAAACGACGATGGGAGACGCCTCGAACATCGACATGCTGCGGTTCGACCTGTCCGATCTGGACGAAGGCGTACTGCACACCATCCTGGAACTGGTCAGCGATGGCATCTGGGACTGGAATGCCAACACCGGCTTCGTCTACCGCAACCCCGGCTGGTACACGATGCTTGGCTACCTGCCTCATTCACTGGACAACACCGTGCTGACCTGGGAAAGCGTGATCCACCCGGAGGATTACCCACGGGTCATGGCGTTGTTCGACGACTACCTGGAACAACGATCCCACCGCTACCAGGCCGAGTACCGTTGCCGCACGCGCGACGGGTCCTACATCTGGATCGAGGATCGCGGCTACGTGATCGCCCGCAATCCGGACGGCACGGTGGCCCGCATGATCGGCGCCCATCGCAGTATCGACGACAAGAAGCGCCTGTTCGAACAATTGGAACGGCGTAACAAATCCTTGGAAGCCATCATCGAAGAACGCACCCGCGAGCTGTCGAGGGTCAACCATCAGTTGCAGCTCCAACTCGACGAGAACCGCAGGCTTGCCGAAACCGATGCCCTGACGCGGGTCGCCAACCGTTATCGCCTGGACCAGGCACTGCCGCTGGCCTGTGAGCGCGCACAGCGTTTCCGCGAGCCGTTGTCGCTGATCGCCATGGACGTCGATGACTTCAAGGACATCAACGATCGCTACGGCCACGCCTTCGGTGACGCAGCGCTGGTGCAAGTGGTGCAGAGCGTCAAGCGCTGCGAGCGCGGCAGTGACTTGCTGGTGCGCTGGGGCGGCGACGAATTCATCATGATCTTGCCCAACACAGCCCTGGCCGACGCCCGCCTGCTGGCGGAAAGCATTCGTCGTGGCCTGTCCGACCTGCTGCCGGTGGGCGACTTCCAGATCACCATGAGTTTTGGCGTAGTGCAGCGCTTGGAGGATGAACAGCACTCGGCGTTGCTGCACCGGGCGGACCAGGCGCTGTATCGCTCCAAGATGGCGGGCAAGAATGTGATTTGCGAATGAACGGTACCCCGACCTGGTGCATCTTCGACAACACCGCCAGCGGCGCCGCGACCGCCGACGCGTTGCGCTTGATGGACTTGATGCAAGACGCAAAGCCGTCACCGGCAACAAATGGTCAGTTGCTGCCGGTCCGACCGTGACAACACCGCTCGGGTCCAATAGATTAGGCGACCGGAAAAAAGCTCAATGCCTTTCTCGCCTCATCCCGCTAACAGAAGTAGTGAAATTTCAATGTCCGATTCCAACACCGCTGAATCCGTAGTCACCCTGTCGTCCAAAGCGGAATACGAAAACTCCATCAATCTTTCACAGCATCTGCCCCAGGCCAAAACCATCAGCGAAATGGTCCTCGATGCGTTCCAGTCGAACCGCGAAAGCGACCAGATCCGCGAACTGCGCAACGCCATCCGTCAGGCCCACGACGCTTTCGACGACGACAAGGCCTACGAACTGATGGGCCAGCTCAAACAGCTCAAGGACGCCGAAGCCGCCGACTTCGCGGCCCTGGAAGACCTGAGCAGCCGCTTCCCGATCAGCCGCATCCTCTCCAGCTACAAGGACGACCCATCGTTCCAGGAACTGGTCTACGGCCTGGCCCTGAAAGTACTGAACCAGACCCATCAGGCCATCAGCAACCCAAGCGGCAGCAAGGGCAAGGCCTCGCGGGCCAAAAAGGAAGCCGAGGTGTTTGTCATCAGCAAGGACGGCATCAGCGTCACCCTGCCCCTGCGCACACCACGCTCCAAGCCGAATGTCGACCGCGAAGCCTTCGAGTTCCTGGGCTTCAACTTCATAGGCGAAGGCGACGAAGCCGAACTGGAAAGCGAAACCTTCCTGGACAATGACGGCACCGAACAACCGGCCACCCGCAAAGGCATCGTCACTGCGTTGCAACAGCAGAAAGCCTTCGACGGCTACAGCATCGCCCAGCAATAAGCCTCACCCGAGGCCACTGTGGGAGCGAGCTTGCTCGCGATGAGGCCGTCATATTCAGCACTCATGCAGGCTGAACCACCGCTATCGCGAGCAAGCTCGCTCCCACAGGAACACCGACAGCCCGGGCAACGTCCATGAAAAAGCCCCACGCTTCTCTCGAAGGCGGGGCTTTTTCATGGGAGAGATATGAGTTCCTCAAACAGCGCCGAGCCGCTCGACCATGTCTGGAAACTTCTCGACCAACCTGATCAGAAGAGCCGCCTGGGCGTTGGGTTTGGACTTCTCCTGCTCCCAGTTCCTAAGGGTGCCAGGACTGGTCCTGATGCTCTTGGCGAAAACGGCCTGAGACATATGGAGCTTGTCGCGCAACGCCACGATTTCCCGAGCCGACACCTCGGGAACCGGTTTATCCTCGATCGACAGCTGACGAAGGGTGATCTTGCCCTCCCGGTGAGCGGCCATCTCCTCGACGCCTTGTATCATCTCGGCAAACAGATCACGTTTTTTCATAAGGTACCTCGCACTTTCAACTCAGCTTCTATGGCGCGCTTGAGCATCTTCTCTTGCTCGGAGGTCAGGTTTTCCAACTCGTCCTTGCTTATCAGAGATAGCGAACATCCAAAACCGACCAGCATTCATAAGGCAATAACAGATACTCCGCAACCCTTGTGGGAGCGAGCTTGCTCGCGATGAGGCCGTCATATTCAGCACTCATGCAGGCTGAACCACCGCTATCGCGAGCAAGCTCGCTCCCACAGGAACATCGACAGCCCGCAACCCCCATGAAAAAGCCCCGCGCTTCTCTCGAAGGCGGGGCTTTTTTTGCAGCATCTGAAGCTTAAGGCGCGTACGTCAGCAGCAGCTCACTCGGCACTTTGAAGTCCAGGGACATCATGACGCTCAGGGCGGTGATGGTGAAGATCGAGAACACGAACAGCTTGCGTGCCCAGACCGTGTCATCCACCGCCTTGTAGCCGGTCCAGGCCATGTACAGCCAGTACATGCCCATGGCGGCGGCGACGGCGAGGTAGCTCATGCCGGCGTAGCCGCTGAAGGTCAGCATCAAGGTCGCCACCAGGAAGGCCAGGATGTAGAGCAGGATGTGCTTCTTGGCCACGCGGATGCCGCGCTTGACCGGCAGCACCGGAATCGAGGCCGCCAGGTAGTCGTTGAAGCGGAAGATCGCAATGGCGTAGGAGTGCGGCATCTGCCACAGGCTGAACATCACCAGCAGCGTCAGCGCCGCCATGTCGAAGCTGTTGCTTACCGCGACGTAACCGATCACCGGCGGCATCGCCCCCGACAGGCTGCCCACCAGCGTGCCGTGGACCGACTTGCGCTTGAGGTACAGGCTGTAGAGGCCGACGTAGATGACAAAACCGATCACCGCGAACAACGCCGCCAACGGATTGGCCACCCAGTACAACAGCGCCACGCCGGCCACACCCAGCACCGTGGCGAATGCCAGGGCCAGTTGCACCGGGATCAAGCCCTGGACCAGCGCGCGGTTCTTGGTGCGCTCCATCTTGATGTCGATGTCGCGGTCGATGCAGTTGTTGAACACGCAACCGGACGCCACCACCAGGGAAGTGCCGATCATCGCCGCCAGGAAGATGGCCAGATCGACATGCCCTTTCGAGGCCAGGAAAAACCCGCCTGCCACAGAAAGCACGTTACCGAAAATGATCCCCGGCTTGGTGATTTGGATAAAGTGCTTCAGGGACATCCGGACTTTCCTCAGTGCGCCATCATGTTGGTGTGAATGCTGAACATGATCCACAACGACAGGCCAACCAGCAGGACAATCACGATCGCGGCAAAGACAAACGCGACCACGTTGTTACGTTGGGCGGCGGAGCGGTCCAGGTGCAGGAAGTACACCAGATGCACCAATACCTGGACCACGGCGAAGATCAGGATGATCCACAGGGTCAGGCTTTTCGGCAGTGTCGGGTACATCACCAGGCCGAACGGGATGACGGTCAGGATCACCGACAGGATGAAACCGATGGCGTAGGACTTGACGCTGCCGTGGCCGGCGTCATGGCCATCATGGGAATGTGCGTTAGCCATTTACAGGGTCCCCATCAGATAAACAACGGTGAATACGCAGATCCACACCACGTCCAGGAAGTGCCAGAACAGGCTCAGGCAGCTCAGGCGCGTCTTGTTGGTGGCGGTCAGGCCGTTTTTCTGGACCTGATACATCATGATCGCCATCCAGATCAGGCCGCTGGTCACGTGCAGACCGTGGGTGCCGACCAGGGTGAAGAACCCGGACAGGAAGCCACTGCGGCTAGGACCGTAGCCTTCGGCGATCAGGATGTGGAACTCGTTGATCTCCATGGCAATAAAGCCGGCACCGAACAGGAAGGTCATGGCCAGCCAGCCCAGGACCTGGTTTTTCTTGCCCTTGAACAACGCCAGCATGGCGAAGCCGTAGGTGATCGAGCTGAACAGCAGCAGAGCGGTTTCGCCCAGTACGTACGGCAGTTCGAAGATGTCGTGGCCCGACGGGCCACCGGCGACGTTGTTAACCAGCACCGCGTATACCGCGAAGATCGACGCAAACAGAATGCAGTCGGTCATCAGGTAGAGCCAGAAACCGAATACGGTCATCTCGCCCGAGTCGTGGTGATGGTCATCGTGCCCATGGTCATGACCATGGGCGTGTCCAACATTGGTCACTAAGTTCGACATGGTTTAAGCCTGTTCCAACGAGGTTTCAACACGGGTGGCGGTGGCGGGGACTTTCCCGGCCGCTACCAGGCGCTTGTGCTGCTCGGCTTCGATGCGTTCGATGACATCCACCGGCACCATGTAGCCCTGATCGTCACGGGCGGCATGGATCACGAAATACACCACGGTGCCGACCAGGCTGGCGATGGCCAGCCACCAGATGTGCCAGATCATCGCGAAACCGAACACGGTCAACAGCGCGCCCATGACCACACCGGTGGCGGTGTTGTTGGGCATGTGGATCGGCTCGTACTTGGCCGGAGCCTGGTACGCGGTGCCGGCTTCCTTGGCTTCGGTGAACGGGTCGATGGTGTCGGCTTTCGGCAGCACGGCAAAGTTGTAGAACGGCGGTGGCGAAGAGGTCGACCATTCCAGGGTATGGGCATTCCACGGGTCGCCGTGTTCGCACATGTTCTCTGGCTTGTTGCGATCGCGCACGCTGACATACAACTGGATCAGTTGGCAGGCGATACCGACGGCAATCATCACCGCACCGAACATGGCGACGTACAGGTACGGCACCCACTCAGGGTTGGTGGTGGCGTTCAGGCGACGGGTCATACCCATGAAGCCCAGTGCATAGAGCGGCATGAACGCGACAAAGAAGCCGGAGATCCAGAACCAGAACGCAGCCTTGCCCCAACCTTCGTGCAGCTTGAAGCCGAACGCTTTCGGGAAGTAGAACGCAAAGCCGGCGATGTAGCCGAACACGGCGCCGCCGATGATCACGTTATGGAAGTGGGCGATCACGAACAGGCTGTTGTGCAGGACGAAGTCAGCACCCGGAATGGCCAGCAGTACACCGGTCATGCCGCCGATGGCGAAGGTCACCATGAAGCCCAGCGTCCACAGCACGTGGCTGGTGAAACGCAGGCGGCCTTGGTAGATGGTGAACAGCCAGTTGAACAGCTTCACACCCGTCGGGATCGAGATCAGCATCGTCGCCAGGCCGAAGAAGGCGTTGACGCTGGCACCCGAACCCATGGTGAAGAAGTGGTGCAGCCAGACCATGAAGCCCAGTACCGAGATCGCGCCGGAAGCGTAGATCATCGAGTGGTGGCCAAACAGCTTCTTGCCGGAGAAGGTCGAGATGACTTCGGAGAAAATCCCGAACGCCGGCAGGATCAGGATGTACACCTCGGGGTGACCCCAGGCCCAGAACAGGTTGACGTACATCATCGGATTTCCACCCAGTTCATTGGTGAAAATGTGGAAATCCATGTAGCGGTCAAGCGTCAGCAAAGCCAGGGTAGCGGTCAGGATCGGGAAGGAAGCGACGATCAGGACGTTGGCCCAGGTGCAGGTCCAGGTGAAGATCGGCATGTCCATCAGCTTCATGCCTGGCGTACGCATCTTCAGTACGGTGGCGAGGAAGTTGACCCCCGTCAGCGTCGTACCCAATCCGGAAAGCTGTAGCGCCCAGATGTAGTAATCCATCCCCACGCCCGGACTGTATTGCAAGCCCGACAGCGGCGGATAGGCCACCCAGCCGGTCTTGGCGAATTCGCCAACGCCCAGGGACAGGTTGATCAGCACTACGCCGGACACCAGCAGCCAGAAGCTCAGGGAGTTCAGGAACGGATAGGCCACGTCACGGGCGCCGATCTGCAGCGGCACTGCAAGGTTCATCAGGCCGGTGAAGAACGGCATCGCCATGAAGATGATCATGATCACACCGTGGGCGGTGAAGATCTGGTCATAGTGTTCAGGCGGCAGGTAGCCAGGCGAACCCTCGGTGGCCATGGCCAACTGGGTACGCATCATGATGGCGTCGGCAAAACCGCGCAGCAGCATGATCATGGCAACGATGATGTACATCACGCCGATTTTCTTGTGGTCGACCGATGTCAGCCACTCGGTCCACAGGTAGGTCCACTTCTTGAAGTAAGTGATGCCTGCAAACAATGCCAGACCACCGAGCGCGATGATGGCGAGGGTCACCATGACAATCGGCTCGTGGAACGGGATCGCTTCCCAACTTAATTTACCAAACATCGTTTACTCCTCTGCCCCGGCAGCTGAATGCGAGCTCATGTCCATCCCTTCCATGTTGTGAGCCACTTCCTTCTCGTTCTTCTCGTGGTGCATCGGCTTGCCCGGATTCATCCCTTCATACTTGTCGATGATGGTCTGGAACAGGTTCGGCGTGACTGACGAGTAGAGTTCGACTGGGTTGTTCTGGCTCGGCTTGGAAAGGGCTTCGTATTCAGCTTTTTCAAGCTGTTTAGGTGCCTTCTTCACATCGTTGACCCAGGCGTCGAATTCTTCCTGGGTGGTGGCGGTCGCTTTGAACTTCATGCCGGTGAAACCCGCGCCGCTGTAGTTGGCGGAGATACCGTCGAGTTCGGCGTTCTGGTTGGCTATCAGGTGCAGCTTGGTCTGCATGCCCGCCATCGCGTAGATCTGGCCGCCCAGGCCCGGGATGAAAAACGAGTTCATCACGGTGTCGGAGGTGACCTTGAAGTTGATCGGCGTGTGGGCCGGGAACACGATCTTGTTGACGGTGGCGATGCCTTGTTCCGGATAGATGAACAGCCATTTCCAGTCCATCGAAACCACTTCAATGGTGATCGGCTTGACGTCCGAATCCAGCGGACGATACGGGTCCAGGGCGTGGGTCGACTTGTAGGTGATGTAACCCAGGGCAATGATGATCAGCACTGGAATCGTCCACACCGCCACTTCGATCTTGGTCGAATGCGACCATTTCGGCGTGTATGTGGCCTTGGTGTTGGTTGCGCGGTACTTCCAGGCGAACAGGAAGGTCATGACGATGACCGGCACGACGACCAGCAACATCAGCAGTGTGGCGGTGATGATCAGGTTTCGTTCATCCAGGCCGACCTGGCCCTTGGGATCGAGCAAGGTCATGTTGCAGCCTCCCAGCAGCAACGTGCCGAGCAGCGGCAACAAGCCTAGTAATCGGGGGTACCTGTTTTTACTCATCTCACGACCTCTAAAGCAGCTTGCGCAATGCAGTTGGGTTTTGATCGCCAACACTTCACCCTGCCAAGGGTTGGCATTTCTTGGATTGAATAAGGGCTGCCCATCGAACGTCAGCGGCTGTTCGACACATCCCGGGCCAGCAGTGAGTTCTTATTCGTTGGTCAAAAGGCCTAGTTCAAGCCCAATTCCATTTGGTGCGGGTAGTTGGAGGCACCGACACCTGGGGTCGCATGGGGCGCTGGCGCCCTTCGACCACTCTCGTGCTCAAGCCTGAGCCGGGTCGGAAAATCGGTGCGGGCGATTGTAGTGAGGTGACGCGCTGTAGACCATGTCTCATCCCGAAATAATTTTTATCCGATCCGGCAACAATCTCTTGCCGATATTGCAACGGGCCAGCATGTTATCGAAATTAATTCTCAACAAGAACCCCAAAAAACGTAGGTCTACTACGCCCGATTTAGACAGCTCGAGAGGATCATCAAGAGGTTTTTTGCTCGGCAAGCGCCCAGTTTTCGGGGCCCCCGCCGCCTGACGCGCCGCTGTTAAAAATGCCTGCTGCAGGCGATACGCCAGTTGCGAAATCAGACATTTTTTTGTTACAGGAAAGCGTGCTTTATCGCCCTCGCCAAGGCTGAGCGCCGCAAGATATGTGACAACGTGTCGCACATTGCCGCAGGTCATTCTTGTCTCGGATCAAGGACGCTCCGTCTTGAGCGTGAAACGTAAAACGCCCCGGCTCTCCAGGAGAGAACCGGGGCGTTTCATCGAGGTGTTTCAGCGAAGCGGTTTGCGGTTACGCGACACCAGCAACGGCACCAGCACCACCGTCAACACGAAGGCCACCAGTGCCCATTGCGCCAGGGACAGGCCCAGGATCGGCGGATAGGGGGTGGAGCAAAAGCCATCGACCTGGAAACCCAGCGGGAAGATCTTCGCCAGCGGCAGGTCATCGACAATCGGTTGCAATACGTCGATACCGCAACTGACCGCGGGGAAGAACTGGGTATATACGTGATGCCCTGCCACACCGGCACCGGCCAGGGCACAGAGCACCACCAGGCCTTCGAAGATCGTCAGGCTGCGGCGGGTGCGCATGGCAGCGCCGATGAAGGCGAAGATTGCGATCAGCAACAGCGCATAGCGTTGCAAGATACACAGCGGGCACGGTGCCTCGCCGAGGGCCACCTGCATGTACAGCGCACCGCCGATCAGCGCCAGGCAGATCAGCCCCAGCAGCACCAGATAGCGCCGCTCACGGCCTAGCCGCATCATTTCCTCACTCATTGCGTTTCCCTTTATCTGCATGGATCGACGCGCAGCCTCGCGACACCCGGCGCGCGATCGGATGTACCGAAGTCTACACGCTGACCATGACAGTGAACGAGCAGCGAGCGTCGTCATTGGAGGGGAATAGACCGCAAGAAGGTTAAGCGGGGATTAATTCTGGCAGTTGGACAGGGATGGGGCTGGTGCCGCCATCGCGAGCAGGCTCGCTCCCACAAGGAGTTTGCCCTGGCCTTATGGTCTGCCACCTTGTGGGAGCTCGCTCGCGAAAGCGATGGGTCAGCTTGCATCAATGTTGGATGTGCCGCCGTCTTCGCGAGCAAGCCCGCTCCCACAAGGGATCTGTGCCGGGCGTGGAGACCTTACTCCAGCGCCGCCGCCGGGCCGAAGAATTCGTAGCGGCTCTGCCGGTCCGGCACGCCCAGGGCCTTGAGGTGGCGCTTGACGGCGCCCATGAAACCCTTCGGCCCAAGGAAATAGGCGTCCAGGTCACGCTGCTCCGGCAGCCATTGCGCCAATTGCTCCTGGCTCAGCAGCCCCACCTTATCCGCCGCCGGGCTCAAGCCGTCGTCTTCGTCGTAGCAGTAGAAGCGCTTGAGTTGCGGATGCCGCTTGGCCAAGTCGTCGATCCAGTCGCGGAAGGCATGGGCGCGGCCGTTGCGTGCACAGTGAATGAAATGCACCGGCCGCTCGGTTTGCAGTGCCGCCTGCAACATGGCCAGGGTCGGCGTGATACCGACGCCGCCGCTGATCAGCACCAGCGGCTTGTCGCTGGCGGTCAGGTAGAAATCCCCGGACGGCGGGAACAACTGTATACGGCTGCCAACGTCGAAATGATGATGCAAATAGTTGGACACTCGCCCACCCGGCTCGCGCTTGACGCTGATCCGATACTGGCCATTATCCGCCAGGGCCGACAGCGAGTAGTTACGGCGCACTTCCTCGCCATCGAGGATGAGCTTCATGCCGATGTACTGGCCCGGCTCGGCCACCAGGATCGGGCCCTTGTCCGCCGGTTCGAAGTAGAACGAGGTGATCTCCGAGCTTTCCTGGACCTTGGCCGCCAGGATGAACTCACGCTCGCCACGCCAGCCGCCCGGCGCCTCGGCCTTCTTGTCGTACATGCCGGCTTCGGCACCGATCAGGATATCGGCCAACTGGTTGTAGGCAGCGCCCCACGCCGCGATCACCTCGGGCGTGGCGATCTCTGCGCCCAACACCTCAGCAATGGCTCGCAGCAGGCACGCACCGACAATCGGGTAATGTTCCGGCAGGATCTGCAAGGCAACGTGCTTGTTGACGATTTTCGCCACCAGGTCGCCCAACTGGTCGAGCTGGTCAATGTGCCGCGCATACATCAACACGCCGTTGGCCAGCGCACGGGGTTGATCGCCACTGGCTTGGTGAGCCTGGTTGAACAGGGGACGCACTTGCGGGTATTCGGACAGCATCATGCGATAGAAGTGAGTAATGAGCGCTTCACCACCGCTTTCCAACAAGGGAACAGTGGAACGAATGATGGCGCGTTCTTCTTGGCTGAGCATAAGGTGACTCCATGCAAGGACTTGAATAACAACTACGGCTCTACTATCAGTTTCCGTGCCATAATTTATTTCTTTATTTTTCAATCAGTTAAATAAAAAGTAGTCATAAAGACACAGAACGATTTAGAGTCTTTTGGACTACATGGAGTCCTTATGACTGCAACCTCTCTACTCACAGCCTTGCTGCCCCTGGTGGCAGACCTGTCCCGCGAACTGCCTGAAGGCGAGCGCTATCGCCGCTTGCTGGGCGCCCTGCGCGCGCTGCTGCCCTGTGACGCAGCCGCGCTGCTACGCCTGGACGGGGACTGCCTCGTGCCCCTGGCGGTGGACGGTTTGAGCACCGATACACTGGGCCGACGCTTCCGGGTCAGCGAACACCCACGCTTCGAAGCGCTGCTGGCGAACCCGCAGCCCACCCGCTTCGCCGCCGACAGCGGCCTGCCCGATCCGTACGACGGGCTGGTCGAGGGCCTGGCCGAGCACTTGGAAGTTCATGACTGCATGGGTTGTCCGCTGTTCGTCGACGAGCGCCCCTGGGGCCTGCTAACCCTGGATTCCCTGGACCCGGAACGCTTCGAACCCATCGACCTGAGCGCCCTGCAAGCCTTCGCCAGCCTCGCCGCCGCCACGGTCAGCGCCGCCGAACGCATCGAGCGCCTGGCCTTGAAGGCCGAGGATGAGCACCGCCGCGCCGAGGTCTATCGCCAGGCCAGCGGCCAGCAACATCGCGACATGGTCGGCCAGAGCAAGGCCCACAAGCGCCTGGTGGAAGAGATCACGCTGGTGGGCGGCAGCGACCTGACCGTATTGATCACGGGCGAGACCGGTGTGGGCAAGGAACTGGTCGCCCAGGCCATCCATGCCGCGTCGAAACGCGCCGGGCAGCCGCTCATCAGCCTCAACTGCGCCGCCCTGCCGGATACGCTGGTGGAAAGTGAACTCTTCGGCCACGTACGAGGCGCCTTCACCGGGGCGACGAACGACCGGCGCGGCAAATTCGAACTGGCCGACGGCGGCACCTTGTTCCTCGATGAGGTGGGTGAGTTGTCCCTGACTGTCCAGGCCAAGTTGCTGCGGGTGTTGCAAAGCGGCCAACTGCAGCGCCTGGGTTCGGACAAGGAGCACCGGGTCGATGTGCGCCTGATCGCGGCCACCAATCGCGACCTCGCCGAAGAAGTGCGCAACGGCCGTTATCGGGCCGATTTCTACCATCGCTTGAGTGTGTATCCATTGCAGGTACCGGCGCTGCGTGAGCGCGGACGGGACGTACTGCTGCTCAGCGGCTTCTTCCTGGAACAGAATCGTTCACGCATGGGCCTGGGCAGCCTGCGCCTGACCAACGACGCCCAGGCCGCACTGGTGGCCTACGACTGGCCGGGCAACGTACGCGAACTGGAACACCTGATTGGCCGCAGTGCCCTGAAGGCCTTGGGCCGCTGCCCGACACGCCCGAAAATCCTCAGCCTCAGCGCCCAGGACCTGGATTTGCCCCAAGCCCCTGTGGATAACCCTGCCCCATTGTCCACCGGCCCGGCACCGGCCCAGGTGGGCGTGACGGGAGACATGCGCGAAGCGGTGGACGAATTCCAACGCAATTTGATCGCCGCCTGCCTGGAGCGGCACCAGCACAACTGGGCCAGCGCCGCCCGGGAGCTGGGCCTGGATCGGGCGAACCTGGGGCGGATGGCCCGGCGGTTGGGGCTAAAATAAAAACCTGTGGCGAGGGGATTTATCCCCGCTGGGCTGCAAAGCAGCCCCAAAATCTACCAACCCGGAGTATCAGACTGAATGCGTTCAGCCTTTTTTGGGGTTGCTGCGCAACCCAGCGGGGATAAATCCCCTCGCCACAGATAAATCCCTCGCCACAAGATGAGCATCCGCAGGTCGCTGGCTTGAAATTGGCCATAGACAGCTTTCGTCCTAAAGCCTGCCCCCGACAAGTCGATAACCCGATATCACAAGCTGTTCTGGCGATCGCTATGCTCGCCCCACCTTTTTCCACAGAAGGTTTTTATGTCTTCCAACAAAGCCCGCGCAGATTCACTTTCGCTTCTGCTGTTTACCTTGCGCAGCGGCAAGCTGATGGCGATCAACCTGCTCAAGGTCAGTGAAATCATTCCCTGCCCACCGTTGACCAAACTGCCGGAGTCCCATCCGCACGTCAAAGGCATCGCCACCCTGCGCGGGACGTCGTTGTCGGTGATCGACCTGAGCCGCGCCATTGGCGAGCGGCCACTGGAAGATCCGGACGGTGGTTGCCTGATCGTCACCGACGTGAGCCGCTCCAAACAGGGCCTGCATGTGCAGGCGGTGAGCAAGATCGTGCATTGCCTGACCACCGACATCAAACCGCCGCCCTACGGCTCCGGCGGCGTACGTGCGTTCATCACCGGCGTGACCTCGGTGGACGGCACACTGGTGCAAGTGCTGGACATCGAAAAGGTCATCCACGGCATCGCACCGGCGCAGATCGAAACCGCGCCGACCGAACTGAGCATGGAAGACGCCGAGGTCCTGGGCAACGCCCGGATCCTGGTGGTCGATGACAGCCAGGTGGCGTTGCAGCAATCGGTGCATACCCTGCGCAACCTGGGCCTGCAATGCCACACCGCCCGCAGCGCCAAGGAAGCCATCGACTGTCTGCTGGAACTGCAGGGCACTGCACAGGAGATCAACCTGATCGTTTCCGATATCGAAATGTCGGAAATGGACGGCTACGCCCTCACCCGGACCCTGCGCGAAACACCGGACTTCGCGCACCTCTACGTGTTGCTGCACACTTCGCTCGACAGCGCCATGAACAGTGAGAAAGCCCGACTGGCCGGCGCAAACGGGGTGCTCACCAAGTTCTCGTCGCCTGAATTGACCAAGTGCCTGATCACCGCGGCCAAGGCCGTCACCGAACAAGGGCGCTGACACTCACCCGCGACAAGGCAGGCCGAACGCCAGGAGGCTGCGATCCTCGCGGCCTCTGAACACTGCTCCAACCTCAGGCATACTCCTGTCCTGGTTCCCCTGAACAAGGACATTGTTGATGAAAACCCCTGCGCTGATGCTCCTCGGCCTGACTGCCGCCATGGCCTTTGAGGCTCAGGCTTCCAGCCCCGACGCCTGGGCCGCCTACGACAAAAAAGTGCTCGCCAGTTGCCTGAAGGCCAGCGGCCTTAAAGACCCCGAACCCGTCGGCACCGCCGCGCAATTCGACGACCGGGTGGGCTACACCGCTCTGTTGCTGCAAGGCCAATACCCACAGAAACACATGAAAGGCGCAACCGGCACCGAGTTGTGCCTCTACCGCAAGAAAACCAGGACCGCCTTCGTCACCGAATGGGACTCGATCCGCTCGACCGATGCCCCTCGATGAATGGCGCATAACTTGCTTCGCAGGGCTTATCGCGGCGTTTTTCCGGCGCCGCTTTCAGCCTATTGCCTTCGGTCGATCAATGAACACAACGTTTTCCTGTGTAGGGTGCGGTAAATGCTGTACCGGCCATCACGTTCCTCTGACCCTCGACGAAGCCAGGATGTGGGCCAATGACGGCGGCCAGGTGATTGTCCTGGTCGAGGCCTTCCTGCCCAATGGTCTCGGCCTTCCGGTGGCGCAACGTGAACATGCCGAACGACGCTCGGCGGTGGTCCGTAGCGGCACGAGCGACGCGCTGGTGGCGATCACGTTCGCCGCTTATAACGTGGGTCGTTGCCATAATCTGGACGACGAAAACCTGTGCCGCATCTATGAGCGCAGACCCTTGGTGTGCCGCATTTATCCCATGGAAATCAATCCACACATCCCGCTCAATCCCGCCGCCAAGGATTGCCCACCGGAGTCATGGGAAACGGGGCCGCAGTTGATACTTGGCGGTGAATTGGTGGACCAGGAACTGGCCCGCTTGATCGAGCGTTCACGCCAGGCCGATCGTGAGGAAATCGCGATCAAGGAACGCATCTGCATGTCTCTGGGCATCCACACGACGGCGTTGAAGGGCGACGGGTTCACGGCCTACCTGCCGAACATGGCTGCGTTTGCCGCCGCTATCGATCAAGCCCGCTCGCAGCCGCTGGACCAAGCGGCTGGCGAATGGCAGTTCCACCTGTCCGGCGAGGACGTGGCCAACCAGGTCTCGGCCAGCGGCGCACGGGTGGTCACTGAAGCACCGGTCACCTACGCCTTCATTTCCCTGCGAGCCGCCTGAGTGTAGAGATCACCTGTGGGAGCGAGCTTGCTCGCGATGGCGCCAGCCCAGTCAATCGCAATGGATTGACAGACCGCTATCGCGAGCAAGCTCGCTCCCACAGAGAACTGGCGGCGCTGCGATTACATCCTCCCCTCTCGCCTAACCCGCGCCAGGAATGTTAGCGTGCTTGGTATTCCCTGCAGATGAGCCTTGCACGATGAAAAAAACCGTACTTGCCTTCAGCCGTATCACGCCTCCCATGATCGAACGCCTGCGCCAGGACTTCGACGTGATCGTCCCCAACCCGTCGAACGGCGACATCAACGCGCAGTTCAACGAAGCCTTGCCTCACGTCCATGGGCTGATCGGTGTCGGTCGCAAGCTCGGCCGCGAGCAACTGCAGAGCGCCACGAACCTGCAAGTGGTTTCCAGCGTGTCGGTGGGCTACGACAACTATGACCTGGCCTACTTCAATGAACGTGGGATCATGCTCACCAATACCCCCGACGTGCTCACCGAAAGCACCGCCGACCTGGCCTTCGCCCTGCTGATGAGCAGCGCCCGGCGCGTGGCCGAACTGGACGCCTGGACCAAGGCCGGGCAATGGCAAGCGACGGTCGGCCCGCAGTTGTTCGGCAGCGACGTACATGGCAAGACCCTGGGCATCGTCGGCATGGGCAACATCGGCGCAGCCATTGCCCGGCGTGGCCGGCTGGGGTTCAACATGCCGATTATCTACAGCGGCAACAGTCGCAAGACCGAGCTGGAAAATCAGTTGGGCGCACAATTTCGCGAACTGGACCAATTGCTGGCCGAAGCCGATTTCGTTTGCCTCGTGGTGCCGTTGAGCGAGAAAACCCGCCATCTGATCGGCCAGCGTGAACTGGGCCTGATGAAGCCGAGTGCCATCCTGGTCAACATTTCCCGTGGCCCTGTGGTAGACGAACCCGCGCTGATCGAAGCGTTGCAGAACAACCGCATCCGCGGTGCCGGGCTGGATGTCTACGAGAAAGAGCCATTGGCCGAATCGCCGCTGTTCCAGCTGAAAAACGCCGTGACCCTGCCCCATATTGGCTCGGCGACTCACGAAACCCGTGAGGCCATGGCCAATCTGGCTGTGGATAACTTGCGCAGTGCCTTGTTGGGCGAGCGACCGCAGAACCTGGTCAACCCGCAAGTCTGGAAATAAATCCTCCGCAAAAGCCCCCCGGGGGAACACACCGTGGCGAGGGAGCTTGCTCCCTCGCCACGGGATTATCGCCAGGCGTTCTGTCTCAGCGTGCACCCAGCGCGACATTCGTCGCCACCGGCCGTGGCTTACGAAACACCAGCACGTTCCCCAGCATCACCAGCACCAACCCCACCAATGCCGGCACTGTCCACTGGTAGCCCTCGACAAACGCCGAGACATTCAACGCCACCACCGGGAACAGCACGGTGCAATAGGCCGCCCGCTCCGGCCCCATGCGCCCGACCAGTGTCAGGTAGGCGGTAAAGCCGATCACCGACCCCGGGATCACCAGGTACAACAACGAGCCGATGTAGCGCGTGTTCCATTCCATGTCGAACGGAATGCCTTTGAACCCACACCACACCGCCAGCATCGCCGCGCCATAGGCCATGCCCCAGGCATTGGTGGTCAATGGCTTGAGGCCGGCTTTCTGTTGCAGGCTCGAGAGCATGTTGCCCGCCGAGAAACACAACGTTCCCAGCAGCGCCAGTGCCAATCCGAGCATCGTTTGCGGGCTTGCGCTGTGGCCGGCCAGTTCCGGCCAGAACAACAAGGCCAGCCCCGAAAGCCCCAGGGCGCCCCCCAACAGCACGTTACGGGCAATCCGCTGACCGAAGAAAACCCGGGCATTGAGGGCGTTCCAGAGGGTGGCCGTGGAAAACACCACGGCGACCAAGCCACTGGGGATCCACTGGCTGGCAGTCAGGAAGCACATGAAGTTGATGCAGAACAGGCACAGGCCCTGGGCAACGCAAATCAAATGGCCGCGCCGGTTCATCACCTGCAAGCGGCGGCTGAGCAGGAGCATGGCAAACAGGATCAGCGCCGCGAGACCGAAGCGATAGACAATCGACACGGGGATGGCGACGACGCCCAACTGCAGTTTCAGGGCGATCCAGGTCGTGCCCCAGATGAGCACGGTAAGCAGGTACAACGAGAGGTTCATGGTGACGGCTCCTGACAATGACCTTCAGTGTCACGCCGCCGCCCCTGCCGCACTTGCATAAACTTGCGGTTTTGTCGGCTGGCGGGCTGGCAGGAACGGGGCGACGGAGTAGGATGCAAGGCGTTGGAGAGAACCGATCATGCCCACACTGCAAAGCCTGCAAGTCTTCCAAGCCCTCAACAGCTCGCCCAATGCTCGCCTGGAGCATAGCGCCGAGCTCGGAGACGGCATGGCGGCCGCTTTGTGGAGCAACCATCACGACGCCCAGGACTACGAGGCGCCGACCCACCATACGTTGTCCTGCTACATCGCCGGTGGCACCGGTACGTTTCGCCGCGAACGACCCGATACCACAGGGGCGCCGGGCAAACTCTGCGTACTGCCCGCCGGACATGAATCGGCCTGGGTCATCAACGGCGACATTCGCCTCGCCCATCTGTATTTCAGCGCTGAACAATTCGCCCTTGGGTGCATCACGCTACTGGACCGCGAACCGCGGCAGGTGCAATTGCACGAGGAGACATTCCTCGACGACCCGCAGCAGGCGCATCGCTTTCGCCAGTTGATCGCGCTGAACTGGGACGAACCCGGGGAACGCCTGTTGACCACCAGCCTGGCCCATGACCTGCTCAACCACCTGCTGCTCAGCCAGGTCGGCCAGCGCCAGGGGCTTCGCCTCAAGGGCGGCCTGGCGGCTCACCAGCGGCGGTTGCTGGTGGATTACGTCGACAGCCACCTGGCCGACCCCATCAGCCTCGGACAATTGGCGACGTTGTGCGCGTTATCCGAATACCACTTCGCGCGGATGTTCCGCGAAAGCTTCGGGCTGCCGCCCCATCAGTATGTGCTGGCCCGGCGCCTGGCTTGCGCGCAACACTTGCTGCGCACCACCTCACAACCGTTGGGCGAGGTGGCACTGGCCTGCGGATTTGCCAGCGCCAGCCACTTCACCAACCGTTTTCGCCAGACCTTGGGGGCGAGCCCCGGGGAATATCGACAGGCATTCTTGCGCTAGGCGCCACCGCGCTCCGGCCAAATGAAACAGCCCGGCACTGATCCCGATTGCCGTAGCCACTGCCGCGCCTCTACAATGCGAACAATTCTTGTTCTCTAGCACAGCTCAGCGCTGTCGGGATGTTCCTCGTTGCCGCCTGCACACACCGTCGAAGTGCTCTACAACGCCCATCACAGTTGGCTCAACAGCTGGTTGCGAAGAAAACTCGGGTGCCCCGACAGTGCCGCCGACCTGGCGCAGGACACGTTCATGCGCGTACTGACGGCGCGCGATCCGCAGCCTGTCCTGGAACCCCGCGCGTTCCTTACGACCATTGCCAAGCGCGTACTGTTCAACCATTACCGCCGCCAGGACCTCGAGCGCGCCTACCTCGACACCCTCGCCCAACTGCCGGAGCAAGTGGCGCCGTCGGAGGAAGAACGGGCAATCATCCTGCAAACCCTGACGGAACTGGACCAACTGCTCGATGGTTTGCCGCGAGCGGTCAAGCAGGCGTTTCTGCTGGCCCAGATCGATGGCCTGACCTACAACGAAATCGCCCGTGAACTGGGGATTTCCCTGGCAACGGTCAAGCGCCATCTGAACAAGGCAGCGATGCGCTGCTACTTCGCCTTATGACCCCGTCGATCAACGGCGCACCTGACGTCAGCGCCCAAGTCGCCGAGCAGGCCGTGCACTGGCTCCTGGAAATGCAGCAAGGCCCACTCGACACCCGCCAACAGCAAGCCTGGGAGCAATGGCTCGATGCTCATAGCGAACATCGCCGCGCCTGGGAACATATCCAACGGGTCAATCAACGGCTGCGCAGCGTATCCCCTGCGTTAGCCCATGCGACCCTCAATGCACCGAAGTCCGCCATGCGGCGGCGAGCGCTCAAAACGTTGCTGGTATTGGGGGCCGGCTCAACGTTGGCCTGGGGCCTGCGTGAACGCCAGTGGCTGCCACCCTTGATGGCCGATTTCCGCAGCCCGGTGGGCGAACGGCGTCGCCTGATGCTGGATGACGGCAGCCAGTTGCAGCTCAACAGCGGCAGCGCGGTCGACGTTCGCTTCGACGCTCAACGCCGCTTGATCCGCCTGCTGGAGGGTGAACTGTTGTTGACGGCGGCCCGGGACCCCAGGCCCCTGCACGTACTGACCGCCCATGGCCGGCTGGAAAGCCGCAACGCCCGGTTCAACGTACGCGAATATCCGGAACACACCCAGGTGGCGGTATTTGAAGGCGAGGTGGACATTCGCAGCCGACACGGCCCGTCTTCGTTACTGGGCACATCACGGCAACTGAGCCTTGGCATCAACGGCGCCGGGCCCGCCACGGCGCTGGATGCCAACAGCGGCGCCTGGACGGAAGGCATGCTGATAGCCGCGCACATGCGCCTGGCGGACTTTCTCGATGAACTCGGCCGGTACCGCCGCGGCCAATTGCATTGCGACGAAGCGGTGGCCAACCTTCTGATCTCCGGAACTTATCCGCTGGACAACAGCGAGCGAATCCTCGATCTGCTGGAGGTCAGCCTGCCGGTAAAAGTACGCCGCTTTACCCGCTATTGGGTCTCGGTCGAGGCTCGCGCTTGAACCATGACCGTCCTGCTGGAAAAAAAACACGCAACCGTGAGCCGTTTTCCCCGCCTCGGGTGACAGAGAAGGAAAGCCACTTCGATACAACCTTCTCGGGATCCTCATCCATGCCGCAGCAACCTACCCGTCTCACCCCACTGGCCCGTACCATGCGTCAATGGCTCCTGGGGGCCAGCTTGAGTTTCGTCGCACTGCCTTGCGTACAGGCTGCCGATGCCAAGGCCTATCACATCGCGCCGTCGTCACTGGAAAATGCCCTCAATCAGTTCGGACGCGAGGCCGGGGTGTTGATTTCCTTCGGCTCACAGACGACCGCTGGCCTGCAGAGCCGCGGCCTGGAAGGCAGCTACAGCCCGGAGCAAGGGCTGAGCGCGCTGCTCGAAGGCACAGGCCTGCAAGCCCGGCCCGAGGGAGATAACGCCTTCAGCCTGCAACCGGCCACCACCGCGCTGGACATCGGCACCACCACCGTGGTCGGCGACTGGCTCGGCGACGCCGCGCAAGCCAATGTCTTCGAACACCCCGGTGCCCGTGACGTCATCCGCCGTGAAGCGTTCGAACGCCAGGGTGCGACGCAGGCGCGGGATGTGCTCAATCGCATTCCCGGCGTCAACGCACCGGAAAACAACGGCACCGGTAGCCATGACATGGCGCTGAACTTTGGTATTCGCGGGCTCAACCCACGCCTGGCGTCACGCTCCACGGTGCTGATGGATGGCATCCCGGTGCCTTTCGCACCTTACGGCCAACCGCAGCTATCGTTCGCACCGGTCAGCATGGGCAACATGGACGCGGTGGATGTCGTGCGCGGCGGCGGCGCAGTGCGCTACGGCCCGCAAAACGTCGGCGGCGTGGTCAACTTCGTGACGCGGGCGATTCCCGATGCACCCACGGTAAAGGGGGGCTTCCAGACCGAGACGAGCCCATCCTCCAGCCACGACGGTTTCAAAACGTCCTCCAATCTGCTGGCGGGCGGCACCGCCGACAACGGCTTGGGCGGTGCCCTGCTGTATTCCGGCACCCGCGGCGGCGACTGGCGCGAACACAGCGACACACAAATCGATGACCTGATCCTCAAGGGCAACTACCAGTTGGACGAGGCCAACAGTTTCAATGCCATGGCCCAATATTACGAAGGCGAGGCCGATATGCCCGGCGGCCTGAATGTGGCCGACTACGATGCCAACCCGTATCAATCCACGCGTCCGAACGACCGTTTCTGGGGCCGTCGCACCCTGGTCAATTTCGGCTACCGCTACCAACAGGACCGCCGGGAATTCACCGCCAGCACGTTCTTCACCAAGACCTTGCGCAGCGGCTACCTGGACCAGGGCACCTTCCTGTCCCTGTCGCCTCGCGAATATTGGGTCCGCGGCCTGGAAACCCGTTTCGCCCAAGGCTTCGACCTCGGCCCCACCAGCCATGAGGTCGGCGTCGGCTATCGCTACATCAACGAGGCGGGCCATGAGCTGCGTTATCGCACGCCCATCGCCAGCAACGAATTGCCGACCACCTCCAGTCGCAACGACCGTGATACGCGCGGGGGCACCGAGGCCAATGCGTTTTTCATCGATGACCGGATCGACATCGGGAAATGGACCATCACGCCGGGTGTTCGCTACGAAATGATCGAATCCCAGCAGACCAACAACCTGACGAATGTGAAGTACAAGGGCGACTACAACACGGCCTTGCCGGCATTGAACGTGCTGTATCACCTGACCGATGAGTGGAATCTGTATGCCAACACCGAAGGCTCGTTCGGCAGTGTGCAGTACAGCCAGATGCCCAACCGTGTCAGCAGCGGTGAAGTGAAACCGGAAAAGGCCCGCACCTGGGAACTCGGCACCCGCTACGACGATGGCAACCTGCGGGCGGAGATCGGCGCATTCCTGATCAACTTCGACAACCAGTATGAAAGCAACCAGACCAACGATTCAGTGATCGCCCGCGGCGAGACTCGCCACCAAGGCATCGAAACCAGCATCAATTACGCCCTTGATGGCCTGAGCCCCGCGCTGACCGGTTTCGACGTGTATGCCACGTATGCCTTCGTCGATGCCACCATTCGTGAAGACGGGCCGAACAAAGGCAACCGCGTGCCATTCTCTTCGAAGCACAAAGGCACCCTGGGCGTGGGTTATACGGACGGGCCGTGGAAGCTGAACCTGGACAGCACCTATCAGAGCGCGCAGTTTGCCGACAACGCTAACACCCGTGCTGAAAGCGCCGACGGCAGTACCGGCAATATCCCCGGCTACATGCTGTTCAGCAGCCGCGCTGCCTATGATTTCGGCCCACAACTGTCGGACCTGAACGTGGCGGTGGGTGTGAAGAACATCTTCAATACCCAATATTTCACCCGCTCGTTCGACGACAACAACCGAGGCAAGTACGTGGGGGAGCCGCGCACGCTGTATGTGCAAACGTCCGTGGCGTTTTGATTCGGGGCTACGGTGAACCGCTGAAACAAGACGGGCCTGCGATTGCAGGCCCGTTCGGTGAGTGACTTTAAGCGATCGGGCTCAGCCGTTGAGTGCGGCCCGTTCGTTCTCCAGGAATTCTTCTTCCAATAGCGCATCGGCCAAGGCAACGGATTCGGTCGGTGTCGCAATGGTTGCGCGCTTGCCGCGCAGTTTGCCGAACAAGTGCTCCAAGGCGTTTTCAAGCTTGGTGGCCGCCCCCTCGATCGCCAGTTCCAGCGTATCGGCCTTGTGCGTCACGGAAATCGGCTGGTGGCCTTTAGGCCGCGCTTCAAGCTGGCAACGCAGGTCATGGGGACCGGGCTTGTCGCCGTTCTCGTCCCGCAAATGAACCTCGACCCGTGTCAGGTCTTCTTCATAACGTTCGAGCGTGCTTTCGATGGTAGTACGTACCCACTCCTCCAGTCGGATGCTGCTTTGAATATGGTTATCGCTGTTGACTTGGATTTGCATAGTTCATCCCTTATTTCAGCTAGCTCGCCGGGGGCCATCGACGTGAATGCAACGGCCCCTTGAATACAGAGTCGGGCTGGCGGAAGAACAATTCAACCCCTGGGAAAATATAAATATCCATTTGCAAATAAAGCCGGACAACGGGCAAAGGCACTGTTAATGTCGGGAGTTGCCCCGTCCTGCCCACCCGCCGCAAATCGCCTCCCTTCCTGCACCGTCAACGAACATCCGCACGTTATTGCCCCGAAACGGGCAGCCCCATTCCAGACCGTTCGGCGCTTGGGCGCCGGGATCATTGTCCGACGGTTTTTCCGGCATGCCACTTGCTAACTCTCTGTAGGCGCTGCCGCAGACTGCGACCTTTCGGTTTGAAGCCTGCCTGCCCTGGAAAACTTGAGATGAACACGATCATGGAATGGCCGATGGTCCAGTGTTGCGAACTAATCCCGATCACGGCCGGTCAACAACTGCACGTTCAATCAGGCGGTGACGCATCATGGACAACCCTTTTCAGATCATTACCGACGCTTTTGCGCCGCACTATCAAATCAACCTGAGTATCCAGGGCCTGGATGGCAGCATCATGCTGACCCTGTCCAAGAGCGGGCGCATCGTCGCCAAACGCATGATCAGCGCCCAGCAACGCAACGACCCGGAGCGGCTCAAGCGCCTGGTGCAAAGCATTCAGTTCGGCATCGCCATCGAGCAGGGCCACAGCGCCGTGGCCATCCTCGAAGCCATGACCGGCGGCGACAACATCAAGCTGCCACCACCGCATGCACAGGGTGCGGCCCCCTCTGCCGCTGGCCTTTAAATCTCACCCTTCTCCACTTCGGCATGTTCGCTGGAACCCGCGCCGACCTTGCGGTGCGGGTGCTCGATCTTCACCGAAGGGAACTGCGACGACGCGTAGCGCACCACCAGGATCGAAAACGCCAGCAGCAGGATGCCGCCGCACAGGTAGATGATCCCCAGGTCGGGTGGGCTGTGGTGGGAAACGTTGGAAATCAGCAACCGCGTCAGCGCGGTGATCGCCACGTAGATCAGAAACCGTACCGGCATATGGTTGGTCTTGAAGTAGATCCCGACCATCGCACCCAATTCCAGGTAGATGAACAGCAGCAAGATGTCGTCGATCTTGATGTGCCCCGCCTCGAGCATCTGCAAGAACTCCATCACCGCCGCCCATGCGGTGACCGCACCGATGGCGAACAGCGCCAGGTAGTGGAAGGTCTCGACGAACAGGTTTCCCAGGGACTCGGCCAGTTGATGGACGTTCTGGCGCAGGTTCTCGGCCCAGTTTATTTTCACGATGTAGTTTCCTTAGGTCGGTTCGACCGGATGATGCGGATTGGACGTGACGGTTGTTCTGCATGCAGAAAAAAGGCCAGCGACTGAGGGTGAGATGGCGATAGGCTGGTATCCGGCACTTTTGGGCGCTTCATTCGGCCTTGTCGCGAGCAAGCTTTGCTCCCACACAAGATTTGCTCACACACGCTTCGCTCTCACATGCCGAAATCGGTCTACATTAAAAAGCCACTATCCAAAGCAACAGGATTCGCTTATTCTTTTGCCTGTATATAAATACAGTAGTTGCAAAGACAAACCAATGTGAAGGCATGTGAGGTGGTGAATGGCCGTCGAAGTGGTATACCGCAGCAGCCGAGATCTGGAGCGCTTGTTCATGGATAAAGCCGAAGCTGACCGTCATGACAAAATGCTGGAGCTCGCCGAATTGCTGGCCGAAGTGTTGCAAAAAGCCGTTCCATCGCTGAGCGAGCAACAGGTCGAAGAAGCCGGGATCTACATGGCGAAGAATCGGGATGTGTTCGCCAAGGCTTTCAAGAGCCAGCCGGACGCCTTGTCCGAACTGCTCAACCCGTCGGACGAGTAACCAAAAAAGATCGCAGCCTTCGGCAGCTCCCACATGGAACAACCGTGTAGGAGCTGCCGAAGGCTGCGATCTTTTTAGTAATAACGACGCGGATCCGAATCGATCAGGCTCGCCAGCTTCGTCAAGGCGAAGCGCAGTTCGTCCTGACTGGTGGGCGACATCAACACCAACCGCACGCACCGGGTGGTACCTGAACGCTCAGCCTGGAACTGGGTGCCGCTGAGCACCAATACACCGTTGGCCCGGGCAAGCATGGTGAACTCGTCGCTGGTCCATGGCTCGGGCAGTGTCAACCAGACGTGATAGGAGTACGGCTGGGTCTTGAGCTCGAAATTGGCAAAGATTTCCCGGGCGATCGCTTGCCGCCCCGCCGCCTCGTTGCGCTGGATGCGGATCAGTTTCTTGTCCAGGCCTTCGGTAATCACATTGCTGGCCAGCTGCGCCGTCAACGGCGACGGCATCCAGACACTGCTGCGTACCATCGAAGTCAGGCGCGACAGCAATTTCGGCGGGCTGTAGATGTAACCGATGCGAAGCGCCGGCATGACCGATTTCGACAGGCTGGTCAGGTACACCGAACGATCCGGCGCAAAGGCCGACAACGGCTTGATCGACGGATCGGTAGCCAGGAAGCCATAGATGTCATCGTCCAGGATGATGAAATCGAATTCCTCGGCCAGCGCGGCAATCTGGGCCCGACGTTTCTGCGACATGATCGCCGCCGTCGGGTTCTGGCAGGTCGCCACGCACACCAGCATCGCCGGCTTCTCTCGCAGGCACAGTTCGCGCAAGGCTTCGGGGATGATGCCTTCGTCATCCATCGGCACGCCACGCAGGCGACGCTCGAGGCCGTGGGCCAGGGAAATGATGCCGGGATAGCACAGCGCCTCGCAGAGCACCAGGTCACCGGCGTTGGTCAGGGCGCTCATCGCAACCATCAAGCCATGCTGGGCCCCGGCGGTAATCACCACTTGTTGCCATTGCGCGTCGGGCAATGAATGACGCAACCATTGAGCCCCCGCCTCACGATGCGCCGGGTGACCGCCGTCCGGCGCGTAATCCAGCGCGCGCGCGAAATCGGTACTTTTGGCCATGCCCACCAGCGCGCCGCGCAACCAGTACTCCAGGGTCTCGCTGTAGGGCTTGATGATCGAAAGATCAAGCAGTTCGGATTGCCCCAGGTTCAACGGCGCAGCGGCGCTGTTGCTGGCCGGCAGTTCCAGCTGCTTCTGGTTGAGCACATAAGTGCCACGCCCCACTTCCCCCTGCACCAGCCGACGCCGATGGGCTTCGCTATAGGCCCGGCTGATGGTGCCCGGCGTGACATTCAAGGTGGTCGCCAGCTCCCGCAAGGTCGGCAAGCGATCACCCTCGTTCAGCACGCCGTTGTTGATATCGCGCGCCAACGCATCGGCAATCGACAAATACATCGGCTGGCTGAACTCGCTTAGCTGGGGAACCCACATGAATGATCACTGCCCATCGTAGAAATGATGAATATCCGAGCATATCACATGGAGGTTAGGCAACTAATAATTCGACACATCCGGCGAATTGAGTCGATTGATACGATTATTGAATCGTTAATCAATGGGATATGAAGAAATTTTTACAGCAAATAATATTCATATAAATCAAATGACTAACCACAAAAACCACTAAAAAACCCGCGTCATGGCAGAAAAATATCTCGTAACAATCCCGCCACCTATTGAATCAACTCAATTCATTCAAATACACTGATATCGAATCGAAGCAATCGACTCAATCATCCACTGCGGGCTCCTGCCGCGCCAAGTCGAGACATCATGGACACATTCAGAAAGGATCTATCCCTGTCAGCGATCATCGCGGGTTTCATCGCCGTGATCATTTCCTACGCCGGCCCGCTCATCATCGTGTTCCAGGCAGCCAAGGAAGCCCACCTGCCCGATGACGTGGTGTCTTCCTGGATCTGGGCCATTTCCATCGGCAGCGGAATTACCGGCCTGCTCCTGAGCTGGCGCCTGCGTGTCCCCGTCATCACCGCGTGGTCGACACCGGGGGCGGCATTGCTGGTATCGATGCTGCCCACCGTGACCCTGCCCCAGGCCATCGGTGCCTATGTGGTGGCGTCGGTGATCATTGCCGTGGTCGGTTTGTCCGGGGCATTCGACAAACTGATGAGCCGCCTGCCCAAGGCCATTGCCGCCGCCATGCTCGCCGGCATCCTGTTCCGCTTCGGTGCCGAGCTGTTCACGTCGATCAAGCTGCAACCGGCGATGGTGCTGGCGATGATCGCGGCCTACCTGGTCTTCAAGCGTTTTTCACCACGCTACGCCATTCTGTCGGTGCTGATCATCGGCTGCGCGGTGGCTGCCTCGTTCGGTGAACTCAACAGCAACTCGATCACCATCGCCGTGGCCCATCCGGTCTTCATCGCACCGCAATGGAACTGGCACGCGATCATCAACATCGGCCTGCCACTGGCGCTGGTGACCTTGACCGGCCAGTACGTACCCGGCATGGCCGTATTGCGCACCTCGGGCTACAACACGCCAGCTCGCTCGATCATTTCGGTCACCGCGATCGGCTCGGCCCTGATGGCCCCGTTCGGGTCCCACGGCCTTAACCTGGCGGCCATTACCGCAGCGATCTGCACCGGTCGAGAAGCCCACGAGGACCGCGACAAACGCTACATCGCCGGGATTGCCTGCGGAGTGTTCTACATCCTGATGGGTACCTTCGGCGCGACCCTGGCCTCGGTGTTTTCCGCACTGCCAAAGGAATTGATCGCCTCCCTCGCCGGCCTCGCCTTGTTTGGCGCGATCAGTGCCGGGCTGACCGGGGCCATGGCCGATGAGAAGCAGCGGGAAGCTGCGCTGATCACCTTTCTGGTGACGGCCTCGGGCATGAGTTTCCTCGGCCTGGCCGCCGCGTTCTGGGGGCTGATCTTTGGTCTCGTGGCGCACTTCGTGCTGACCTACACCCGGGAAAGCAAAGCCGCCGCTATCGCCGAGGGCAGCCGACCATGATCGCTCGTTACGACTTCATCGTGGTCGGTGGCGGCATCGCCGGCGTCTCAGCCGCTTATGAACTGGCGGGCCATGGCAGCGTCTGCCTGCTCGAACAGGAACAGCAACTGGCTTATCACACCACGGGGCGTTCGGCCGCGATATCGATGGAAAGCTACGGCAACCAGCAGATCCGTTCGCTGACCTGTGCGTCCCGACGCTTTTTCGAGAACCCGCCCGAGGGTTTGGCCGAGCATCCGCTATGGGCGCCGCGAGGCGCACTGATCGTGGCCCAGGCGGCACGGGTGGACAAACTCAAAGCGCGTTTCAACGCCGTGCTGGAGCAAGTGCCCACGGCCGAGCTGCTCGACGACAAGCACGTGCAAGAGCTGGTCCCCTACCTCGCCGAAGGTGCCTGGAGCGCAGGGATCTACGAGCCCAGCGCCTTCGACCTGGATGTGCATGGCATTCATGGGGCTTACCTGAGTGGCCTGCGTGCCCGTGGTGGCGTGGTCAAGCGCGAGACCGAAGTGCTGCGCGGCGAACATCGTGACGGGCACTGGCGCTTGCACACCCGGGACGGCCAGTCCCTGCAAGCCGCCATCGTGGTCAACGCCGCGGGGGCCTGGGCCGATGAAATCGCTGAGCGCTGCGGCGTGCCCAAGGTCGGTGTCCGGCCGTTGCGGCGCACCGTGCTGGCGGTCGACCCGCAGTGCGACGTGCATCACACGCCCTACCTGGGCACGGTGGACGAGGACATTTTCATCAAGCCTGAAGCCGGGCGCCTGATCGTCTCCCCCTGCGATGAAAGCCCGTCGTTGCCCTGCGATGCATTGCCGGAAGAGCTTGACCTGGCCATCACCATGGATCGCCTGCAGAACACCACGCGCCTGCGCCCCCGCTCGATCATCAATAAATGGGCGGGCCTGCGCACCTTCGTCGCCGACCGCTCGCCGGTGCTTGGCCAGGACCCGCAGCAAGAGAGCTTTATCTGGCTCGCCGCCCTTGGTGGCTACGGCATCCAGGCCGCGCCCGCCATTGCACGCCTGTGCAGTCATGCGGCGCTGGGCATCGCCATGCCGGCCGACCTGGCGGCACTGCAACTCAACTACCAGCACTTTTCCCCGGCCCGCTGCCGCGACGAGGAATTTTCCAGCCTGGCCGTCAAGCAGGTTGCCGATTTGCACTAACCCATCCACTTAACAAGGAACGTCACCATGCAAACCACCGCTCAAATCCAGTCCGCCACCAAACCTTTCCTGGGCGAAGAGAACGTCATTTTCACCGACAAGGCGCCACTGCCACTGGGCACCTACTCCCAGGGCATCAAGGTCAGCCACGGGCAGACCATCTACCTGTCGGCACAGACCCCGGTCTCGGCGCTGAACAACGAAGTGCTGGCCAAGGATTTCGAAGGCCAACTGCGCCAGACCCTCGACAACCTGGTGCAAATGGCCGAAGCGGCGGGCGGCACCCTGGCGAACGTGGTCAAGGTCACGGCGTTCATCACTGACTTGAGTGAGTTCCCGACCCTCAACCGCGTCATGGAAGAGTACTTCACCAAGCCCTATCCGGCCCGCACCACCGCCGGCGCCAGCGCGCTGGCACGCAATACCCTGGTTGCCATCGACGCCATCATGGTGATCTGAAACACCTTCTGTCAGCAGAGTGCCCGTCGGTCCGGTGAGCCGGATCGACGTTGGCAAGGAAAGCACCAGCACAGCGTATTTTCAGAGGGTGACCATGAAAAATTCGTACAGAGAGTATGTATTGCAGTGCCTGGTTTGCGATCGAAGCTACCAGCCCCATGAGGTCAGCTACTACTGCCCTCATTGCAACATCGATGGTGCCCTGGACGCGCTTTACGATTACCCGACGCTCAAGCGCGAATGGTCCCGGGACAGCCTGGCCCATGACCACGCCCGTGGCATGTGGCGCTATGACCGCTTGATGCCGTTGAGCTCGACGCAGTTCATTCCACCGTTACTGGTGGGCAATACGCCGCTGTACTCGCGCCCGGAACTGCTCGGCAAAGGTGCCCGGATCAAAGTCTTCGTAAAAGACGAATCGCGGCAACCGACCGGGTCATTGAAGGATCGCGCCAGCGCCCTGGCCGTGGCCCACGCCATGCAGTCCGGTGCACGCACCGTGGCGGTGGCCAGCACCGGCAATGCCGCTTCGGCATTGGCCGGAATGAGCGCCAGCCTGGGCTTGCACAACGTCATTTACCTGCCCAAGAGCGCGCCCCGCGAAAAGCTCGCGCAGATGCAAGGCTACGGCGCCGAGATCGTGCTGGTCGACGGGCAATACGACGAAGCCTTCGAACAATGCCTCAACGCTTGCGAAAAACATGGCTGGTACAACCGCACCACCGGGATCAACTCGTACATGAGCGAAGGCAAGAAGACCGTCGCCTTCGAAATGTGCGAACAACTCAACTGGCAGGTGCCGGACCTGGTGTTCGTGCCCGTCGGCAACGGCTGCATCCTGGGCTCGGTCTACAAAGGCTTTTTCGACTTGCTGCAATTGGGCTGGATCGAACGTATCCCACGCCTGATCGGCGTGCAGGCCGAGCACAGCAACTTCATGTACCGCGCCTGGCGCCACGACCGCTCGATGCAGCAAACCGAACGCCTGCCGCCCACCAGCCTGGCCAGCAGCATCAACGTGGCGCTGCCGCGTGATCGTCTCAAGGCCATGCGCGCGGTGACCGCCAGCGGCGGCGAGTTCATTTGCGTCAGCGACCCGAGCATTGTCGCCGCCGCTTCCCGATTGGCCGCCAGCACCGGTGTGTTTCCGGAAGCCGGCGCCGCCAGCGCCTTCGCCGGCCTGCTCAAGTACGCAGAAACGCACCCCGACACACCGCAAACCGCCGTGATCCTGATCACCGGCAGCGGTTTGAAAGACACCTCCATTTTTCTATCCGATTCGTCCAAAAGCCAGCCACGGGTGTTGCCACATCACGTGACTGCGCCACCGGCCGAAGCGCTTATCTAAGGAATCCACACCATGAGCCTGCAAAATTTCGATCCCGCCATTGCCCGCCTGATCGACCGCGAGCGCAATCGCCAGGAAACCCACCTGGAGCTGATCGCTTCGGAAAACTACGTCAGCGAAGAAGTGCTCCAGGCCCAGGGCTCCGTGCTCACCAACAAGTACGCCGAAGGCTATCCAGGCAAGCGTTACTACGGCGGCTGCAAGGTCGTCGATGAAATCGAGAACCTTGCCATCGAACGCGCTCGCAAGTTGTTCAACTGCGAATACGTCAATGTGCAGCCGCACTCCGGCTCCCAGGCCAACCAGGCGGTTTTCCTGGCGGTACTTGAACCCGGCGACACGATCCTGGGCATGTCCCTGGCCCACGGCGGCCACCTGACCCACGGCGCCTCGGTCAATTTTTCCGGCAAGCTCTACCGGGCCTTTTCCTATGGCCTGGACACGGAAACCGAAAACCTCGACTACGAAGAAATGGAAGCCCTGGCCCGGGAACACCGGCCGAAAATGATCATCGCCGGGGCCTCGGCCTATTCGCGGACCCTCGACTTCCAGCGCTTTCGCAAGATCTGCGATGAAGTCGGCGCTTACCTGATGGTGGACATGGCGCACTACGCCGGGTTGATCGCTGCCGGCGTGTACCCCTCTCCGGTGGGCATCGCCGACTTCATCACCTCCACCACCCACAAAACCCTGCGCGGCCCCCGCGGCGGCTTGATCCTGGCCAAGGCGCAATACGCCGCCCTGCTCGACAAGACAATTTTCCCGGTGTACCAGGGCGGCCCGCTGATGCATGTCATTGCCGCCAAGGCCGTGGCCTTCAACGAAGCCCTGGGCGACGGATTCAAACATTACCAGCAGCGGGTGATCGACAATGCCCGGGTCATGGCCGACGTATTGACCCGGCGCGGTTTGCGGGTGGTGTCCGGCGGTACCGACTGCCATATGTTCCTGCTCGATCTGCGCTCGATGAACATCACCGGCAAAGACGCCGAGGCGTTGCTGGAAAGCGCCCACATCACCCTGAACAAAAACGCGATCCCCAATGATCCGCAAAAACCGGCGATCACCAGTGGCATTCGCATCGGCACCCCAGCGCTGACCACTCGTGGCTTTGGTGAAGCGGAATGTGCCGAAGTGGCGAACCTGATCGCCGACCTGCTGGAACAACCGGACAACGCCGCACGCCTGGATAACACCCGACGCCGGGTGATGCATTTGTGTGAATGCTTTCCGGTGTACCTGCTGAGGTAATTGTAGCTGTGGGAGCAAAGCTTGCTCGCGATGAACGATGACTCGGTTAGCCTGAACAATCGCGGCGTCTGCATCGCGGGCAAGCCTTGCTCCCACAGCGAGGCTGCTTCACTGCTACCCATTGCTTCCTTTTGATTTTCAGCGGTACAGCAGGCGCTCTGCCAACTCATCGGCCACCCGCGCCGGTGAGCGCTTCTCCGCCTGGGCGTGGGCGAAGACTTCCGTGAGCCGGGCGCCGATCTTCGACAAATGTGCGGTGATCGTCGACAGTTCTTCGCCGCGATGCTTCAGCGCGACATAGATCAACCCGCCGGAGTTGATCACATAGTCCGGCGCATAAAGAATCCCGCGCCTCTCCAACTGGTCGGCCACCTGCAGGCTGCTCAACTGATTGTGGGCCGAGCCGGCAACGGCCGAGCAGCGCAGTTGCGCCACGCTGTGACTGTTGAGCACCCCACCCAGGCCGCAGGGGGCGAGGATGTCGCAGGGGGTGCTGAGCAACGCGTCGTTGGCGATCGGATGAGCGCCCAGTTGCTCCATGGCCAGTTGCACCTTGCCAGGGTCAATGTCGCTGACCAGCAGTTCGGCACCCGCCGCGTGCAGTTGTTCGGCCAGGGCATAACCGACATTGCCCAGGCCCTGGATCGCCACCCGCAGGCTTTCGAGGTTATCGCTGCCCAGGCGGGCCATGGCGGTGGCACGAATGCCGGCAAAAACGCCCATTGCCGCGTGCGGCGCGGGGTCTCCCGAGGCCGTGGTGCTGGTGACATGGCGGGTCTGCTGGGCGATGCAATCCATGTCGGCCACCGACGTGCCGCTGTCGATGGCCGTGATGTAGCGCCCGTCCAATTGCTCGATGCAACGACCAAAGGCTTCGAACAGCGCCGCCCGACTCTCGACATGGGCCGGACGCATGATCACCGCGACCCCGCCGCCCACGGGCAAGCCGGCCAGCGCCGCCTTGTAGCTCATGCCTTGGGCCAGGCGCACGGCGTCTGCCACGGCACTTTCGTCGTCGGGATAGGCAAGATAACGACAGCCCCCCAGGGCTGGCCCGGGACGGCTGCAATGAATAGCAATCACCGCCTTCAACCCGGTCGTCGGGTCTACGCTTAGGTGCAGCGATTCAAGGCGGGAGCTTTGCATGAGAGCAAACATCGTAAGGCTCCCGAATCACTTTTGTTTGTTTCGCCAGTATAGGCGTGCAGTCGAAAATTGCTGGAGCACGCCGGAATAAGTCGCCAGGGTGGTCAGTCTTTTTCGGCATAACCTGTGACAGCGGCTGCTCGAGACTGGACGAAAATCCATGGCAGGGCTAAAACGGGAGCATAGCCCGGAGAGTTCGATGAAACCGCGCCAAGCCTTTTTTGACTGTCTGCACCGCTCACCACCGGCGCTGTTCGAAGCGGCGTTGTGGATCGCTGCCGAACATGATCGCGACGTCGACGTCCCGGCCTTGCTGAAGGATTTCAAGGAGCTGCAACAGCGGGTCAGCCATGGCCTGCCGATGCTGCCTGTCAGCGAGCTGGGCCAGCCCTTGTTGCGACGGCTCAATGACCTGGGTTTCGCCCAAGACGACTTCACTCCCCTGCGACCACGCGCGGCGTTGCTGGACCAAGTCCTGGCACGCAAGCGCGGGCAGCCCCTGGCCCTCGGGTTGATTGCCCTGGAGCTGGCCCGTGGCCTGGAAATTCCGATGGTCGGTGTCAATTTCCCCGGACATTTCCTGTTGAAGGTGCCCGGCGCCGATCACCTGCTCGATCCGTGCGGTGGGCGCCGGTTGTACCCCAATGACTGCCGGGAACTGCTACAGCGCCAATACGGCGCGAACATGCTGCTCAAGGCGGAACACCTGGTCAACGCCGAGCCGATGCAGATGCTGCAGCGCCTGTCGCGCAACCTGCGCCAACTGCATCTGGCGAACGACGATTACATCGCGGCCCTGATCGACGCCGAACGGGTGCTGGAACTGGGCAACGCCAGCGCCGCCGATTACCTGGCCCGCGCCAGCCTGTATCAGCGCCTCGATTGCCCCAACGCCGAACGCTTCGACCTGGAGCATGCCCTGATGCTCAGCGACGATCCGATCCAGCGAATCCGACTGACGGAGCGGCTGGGGCATTTGCCGCCGAATTCGGTGGTGCATTGACCGGTGGACTTTGTTCAGGAGCGATGACGGCCCTGTGGCGAGGGAGCTTGCTCCCGCTCGGTTGCGCAGCAACCGCCAAAAAGCTTGGGGCCGCTTCGCGTCCCAGCGGGAGCAAGCTCCCTCGCCACAAGATCACCTGGTCTTCAGACCCGTGTGAGCCCTCAGGGGGTATCCGGCTGCTTCGCCGGATGCGCCTGCTGGAACGCTGGATGCCCAGCCGCCAACGCCGCGACCCGACGAATTCGTGGATACGCTTGCAAAGACACATTGAACCGCTCGGCCGCGTACAACTGCGGGATCAAGAACACATCCGCCAACCCCGGCAGCGCGCCGAAGCAGTAGCCGTCGTCGCCAATCAACTGCTCCACCGCCGCCAGGCCCTGGCTGATCCAATGCCCGATCCACTCTGTCACCTGCGCTTCATCGTGGCCCCACTGCCGCAGTTGGTTGAGCACGCTGACGTTGTGCAGGGGATGAATGTCGCAACCGATCAACGCGGCGACACCACGCTCGTGGGCGCGCACCGCCAGGTCGGCGCTGAGCAGCGGCACCTGGGGATAACGCTCCTCCAGGTATTCGATGATGGCCGGCGATTGCACCAGCAACGCGCCCTCATCGGTACGCAGCGCCGGCACCCGGCCCTGGGGGTTGATCGCCAGGTAGGCCGGCTGGCGATGCTCGCCCCCAGGCGCAGCGATCAGGTTGACGGGCAAGGCCTGGTAATCCAGGCCCTTGAGCGCCAACGCAATGCGCACCCGATAGGACGAGGTGGAGCGGTAGTAGGTATAGAGTTCCATGCACTCTCCCTCAACGCGCCGGCAGGATCTTGCCCCGGCACTCGCCAAAACCGATAGAGGCGAAACCCTCGCGGCGGCAACGGGCCCGCAAGATGATTTCGTCACCGTCCTCGAGGAATCGGCGCACTTCGCCAGACGCCAGTTCGATCGGCTTCTTGCCGCCTTCGGTGATTTCCAGCAGGCTGCCGAATTGATGGTTTTCAGGCCCCGACAAGGTGCCCGAGCCAAACAGGTCACCGGCCTGCAACTGGCAGCCGTTGACGCTGTGGTGCGCGACCATTTGCGCCACGGTCCAGTACATGTACTGGGTGTTGCTCAGCGTCAGGCGCTGGGCCGGCAGGTTCTGCTCGACCATGGCCTCGGTCAGCAACAGGACCTCCAGCTCGATGTCGAAGGCACCGCCGGCCTGATCACGCGTGTCCAGCAGATACGGCAGCGGCTGCGGATCGCCTTGCGGACGCACCGGCTGCGGGCGGCGGAACGGTTCCAGGGCCTCAGCCGTGACCACCCACGGCGAAATGCTGGTCAGGAAACTCTTCGACAGAAACGGCCCCAGGGGCTGGTATTCCCAGGCCTGGATATCCCGGGCCGACCAGTCGTTGAGCAGGCAGAACCCGCCAATGTGCTCGGCGGCATCGCCAATGGGGATCGGTTCGCCCAGCGCATTGCCCTTGCCGATCCAGATGCCCAGCTCCAGCTCATAGTCCAGCCGCGCACACGGGCCGAAGGTCGGCTCGGTCTGGCCGGCCGGCAGGGTCTGGCCCTTGGGACGGCGCACGTCGGTGCCGGACGGGCGAATGGTCGAAGCGCGACCGTGGTAACCGATGGGCACGTATTTGTAGTTGGGCAGCAATGGATTGTCGGGGCGAAACAGCTTGCCGACATTCTGCGCGTGTTCGATACCCACGTAGAAATCGGTGTAGTCGTTGATCCTGGCCGGCAGGTGCATCTGGCAGTCGGCGGCGAGGAGCAGCAGCTTCGCCTCCAGCGCTTCGACCTTGCTGCGCAACGGACTGTCTTCGCGCAACAGTTCCAGCAGTCGTTCACGCAGGGCAACCCGGGCACTGCGGCCCAGGTCGAAAAACCCATTCAACTGGCCGCCGGCCATGGCTTCGACGGCTTGTTGCGCCGCGCCATCAAACAAGCCCGCGTGCAGCGCCACCTGCAGATCGAAAATCCGCTCGCCAATCGCCACGCCGCAGCGCAAGGCACCGCCATCGACGCTGAAGACACCCAATGGCAGGTTCTGCAACGGGAAGTCGGCGTGGCCGTTGGCACTGGAGACCCAGCTACGGGCAGGGGAACTTTGAGTCATGGTTATCTCCGGGTCGGGTCGAACGTGACAGGCAGCGAGGCCCAACAAGCATCGTAGTCGGTTTGCAGTTGCGGACAGTCCAGGGCGAAACGGCTTGGGCGCAAGACCTGGCTGGTCTCGAACATGAAGGCCATGGTGTTGTCGATTTTCGCCGGCTGAAGATCAGCGTTGATCGCCTTGGTGCAGGTCTCGCCGTCCGGGCCATGGGCGCTCATGCAACTGTGCAAGGACGTACCGCCTGGCAGGAAACCTTCAGCCTTGGCATCGTAGGCGCCCTGGATCAGGCCCATGAATTCGTTCATCAGGTTGCGGTGGAACCACGGCGGACGGAAGGTGTTTTCCGCCACCATCCAGCGGGGCGGGAAAATCACGAAGTCGAGATTGGCCAAGCCGTGGACGCTGGTGGGCGAGGTCAGCACGGTGAAAATCGACGGATCCGGGTGATCGAAACTGACCGTGCCAATCGTGTTGAAACGGCGCAGGTCATATTTGTACGGCACGTTGTTGCCGTGCCAGGCCACCACATCAAGAGGCGAATGATCCAGCTCGCAACCCCACAACTCACCGAGGAATTTCTGCACCAGGGTGGTCGGTTGCGCGAGGTTCTCGTAATGGGCGACCGGCGTCAGGAAGTCCCGCGGGTTCGCCAGGCCGTTGCTGCCGATGGGCCCCAGGTCCGGCAGGCGCAGCGGCGCGCCATGGTTTTCGGCGAGGTAACCACGGGCCTGCGGGTCGAGCAGTTCAACGCGAAATTTCAGGCCCCGAGGCAGCACGGCGATTTCCAGCGGCGCCACTTCCAGTACGCCCAGTTCGGTGGCGATCCGCAGCCGTCCCAGTTGCGGCACGATCAACCACTCACCGTCGGCATTGAAAAACACCCGCTCCATGGAGCGGTTGGCCCGGTAGTGATAAAGGCTGACGCCGGCTGGCTTGTCCGCGCCGGCATTGGCCGCCATGCACACCAGCCCGTCGAGGAAATCGGTGGGTTCGGCGGGAATGTCCAGCGGGTTCCAGCGCAGGCGATTGGGCGTGACCTCACCCAGCGGGCCACCCGCCAATTGCCGTTCGAGCCTGGTGAAGGCCGGGTGATTGGCCGACGGCCGGATGCGATACATCCAGGTACGCCGCGCTTCGCTACGGGCCATGGTGAACGCCGTGCCAGAGAACAACTCGGCGTAGAGACCGTACGGGGCTTTCTGCGGGGAGTTCTGGCCGATGGGCAAGGCGCCGGGCAAGGCTTCGCTGGCAAATTCGTTGCCCAAGCCTGACTGGTAAGCCAGGTCCGACGTTGTGGAATCGAGGTTCATGGAGCCTCCTGGGACTGCGGCCTGTCACTCAATGGAGTGGTTGAGGCGCACCGGGTTATTTTTATCGTAATTCAATTACGCATAACGTAATTTGCTCGACAGCGACCGTCAAGCTATAAAGACGCCCATTCGCCTCTGGACCCTGCGCCTCCATGGAAACCCCGCTCAGCAACGGTAAACAGAAAGTCCGCTCGGCCGAAGTCGGTACCGACATTCTCAAGGCCCTGGCCGAACTCTCCCCCTCCACGTCACTGTCGCGCCTGGCCGAGCACGTGCAGATGCCGGCGAGCAAGGTCCATCGCTACTTGCAGGCCTTGATCGCCAGCGGGTTCGCCGAGCAGAACGCCGCCACCAACCACTACGGCCTGGGCCGCGAAGCCCTGCGCGTGGGCCTGGCCGCGTTGAACGGCATGGACGTGCTGCAAGTGGCCGCCCTGCCCCTGGCCGAGTTGCGCGATGACTTGAACGAAACCTGCTTCCTGGCGGTGTGGGGCAACCATGGCGCGACCGTGGTGCGTATCGAACCCGCCGTGCGGGCCGTGACCGTGGTGACGCAACTGGGCTCGGTATTGCCGCTGCTCAGCTCGTCCACGGGACTGGTGTTCAGCGCTTATCTGCCAGCGCGCGAGACGATCGGCCTGCGCGAGCAGGAAGTACGAGACACCGAGCACCACGCCCTGGCCGATGATCGCGCCTATGCCAGCCTGTGCGAGCGGATTCGCCGCCGTGGCCTGCACCATGTGCACGGTTTGCTGATGCCGGGCGTGGACGCCTTGTCCGCCCCGGTCTTCAATGCGGTCGGCGAAGTAAAGGCTGTGATGACCGTCGTCGGCCCGACCTCGCTGTTCCACGCCGACGAAAACGGCCCGGCGGCGCAACGACTGTTGGCGGCGACCCGGGCCGTGAGTTGGCGGATGGGGTATGAGGCGGGTCCAGGATCAGGCCAGGAAATCCGGGACAATCCTGATCACTAGATCATTGAGATGCGGGGTGATCAGTTGCGGATGGAGATGGCGCTCTTCGCCGCTGAAGCCGACGGTATAAATGCCTTGGTGGCTGCCCTTCGAATGGAAGGGAATCACATCGTTCTTGAAATGGCCCAGTAGATACTCAACCAGCCTTTCGGAAGACAACACCATGCGCCTGCCGAGGCCATGGTCAATAAAACTGGTCACGTACACGCCCTCCGGATAGATGTTGGGCGCATGAACTTTCAAAGCCCCATGCACATCCTCGACGGTCAATGGCCTGAGGGGACGCGGGGATAAATCGATTGCAGGTTTTTCCGTCAAACTTGCAACGATGTCTGTGACGATTTTTTCAAAGGCGATCAAGTCCAGCGTCTTTAGCCGGTCTTCGGCAGCAAAGGAATAACGCCTGCTGAACACATTACTGATTCCTTGCGTATAGGTTGGCAGACTTTGCTTTTCAACCCAGGCCAGCGTTTCCTCGAATAACGTTCGAGAAGTTCCTGTTTCGAGTTTGGGGAAGTCCATCAACGTGTTCACATAGGCCGCGAATGGGTTGACGTCCAATGGCTCCAGGTAATGATCCAATAGCACCTGCACGGCAAAATCCACGCGCGTATTTTTCAGTGCTAGCAGTCTTTCGGAGTGAGAAGAAAACAACGGGGTATTCATAAGACATCCTTGTCATGTCATGGGCTCGAACTTCCTGTTCGAGCCGTTATGGGGTATGCGCCTGATGCAATAACACGGCATCCGGTCAACTGAAGCGGCAACTTGAGAGTTGAACTTCAGTCAGGCCGTTATACACAGGCCAGCGCCCGACTGTAAAAAAGGCAAGTGTAAGCGTGCGTGAAGCTTCGAATCATTGCCGCTAACCCATCACCCCCATGCCCTTGGCTTTTGCCACCGCCTGGGTACGTCGTTGCACACCCAACTTGCTGTGGATGCGACGCGCATGGGTTTTCACCGTGTGCAACGAGATGAACAACTGTTCGGCAATCTGTTGGTTTGAATGCCCTTGGGCAATCAGCTCCAGGACCTCCAGCTCGCGATGACTGAGCAACGTCTCCTCGGCGATGACGGGCGACTCGGTCCGTTCTGCCGATTGCCCCCAGCGCAACAGTTCAGGCTGGCGCAAGCCCAGTTCGCACAACGCTTGCTGGGCCCGCCAGCACGTGACGCGCTTGAGCCCCTCTTGCAGCAGTGAGCGGGCCTGGGCACGATCGCCGGACAACCAGACGACCTCCGTCAGCACCAGGTGCAGTTCGGTTTCCAGGCTGTGCATTTCACCGTGCTGCGCTTGGGCGATCATGGCCTGCAGGCGCGCCTGTGGCGCCTGTGCCCGCTGCAAGTAGACTTCGGCCAGCACCAGCAGGTATTCAAGTCGCGCAATCAACTCCAGGGTCGCGGGAGGCGCGTGCTTGGCCTGGGGTCCGCGAAAATGCCGCAAGACGCGGGTCAAGGCTTCATGGGCCAGTTCCGCCCGCCCCTGTTGCAACCAGAACTGGCAGCTGGTTTGCAACAACACGCCACGGTAGACGGTGTCGGGGATGTGCCGCTGCTGCATGACCCGCTCGGCATCGCGCAGGTGCATGAAGGCCTCGCCATAGTCGCCCTGGTTGGCAGCCAGGCAGGCCTTGCCGAGAAAGCCATAGAGCACCTGTTTGTCCTGGCTGTGCAGGCCCGTTTCCAAGCCCGTTTGAAAGTGCTCGGCGGCCCGCTCCTCAAACCCCATGCGCAACGCCAGGCGCCCGCGCCGCAAGGCAATCCGTCCCAACAACGCAGAAAAGTCCTGGCCCGGTTTATCCAGCAGTGCCTGGACGGCGGCCAGCAAATGATCGGCCCGATGCGGCGCGCCGCGTTGCTCCAGGACCTGGGCGTGGTCCAGTTCCAGCAATCCTTCAAAGACCAGCGAACCCTGCGCACGCGCCAGGCATAACGCCTGGCGGTTGATCCATTGCGCCGAGGCCAGTTCGCCAGCAAGCAGCGCCTGCTGCGTCAGCCCACCCAGGCACAGCACCCGTTGGGACCAGGCCTCGGGGTCCAGGCTGGCCTGGGCCTGGAGGAAATGTTCGCGCGCCGGTTCGCCATCGCCCGAGAGGTGCAGCAACCAGCCGCGCAAGACCAGCCACCTGGCCAGCACCTGTCGCTGCCGACAGGCCGAAGGCTGCGGCAGGAACCTGGCCAGTTGCTCGATGCATGTCGACGCCTCATCGAAGCGTCCGGCGAACAACAGCGCAGCGGTGACCAGCCCCACCGACTGCGGCGTATCAAGGGTCAACGCTTCGCCTTGTTGATCGTGCAAGCTCAGCAACAACACCACGTTACGGCGCTGCAAGACGTGCTCGAAATTCAAATGCTGCAAGAAACTGACCGCGGTCTCGAACTCCTCGGCCAACATGGCTTGCTCGAACGCCATTTGCCAGTCCTGCTCGGCGGCAAACCACTGGCAGGCCCGGCGGTGCCAGGAACGCCCCTGGGACCAGGGCTCTTCGCGCACCAACCGGGCCAGGGCCGGGAAGATTTGCAACCAATCCGAGGTCTGCTCCCACGGCTCGATGAAACACCCCAACTCCAGCAACAACGGCAGGCATTGGGCGCCCACCGTGTCGCCGAACAAGTGCTCGCACAGCCGGGCATTGAAGCGCGGCAGATGCGCCAGCACGCGCCAAGCCTGTGCCAGGTCCGGGGTCAGCGTGCTGAACAGTTCGTACTCCAGGTAGTCGAGCAAGGTCCCCGGCCGCCCCGGTGTCGCATGACTGCGCGCCCATTCGCAGCGCTCGAGCAGGGTGATGCGCACCCCGGCACACCAGCCACCATTGCGCTGAATCACCTCGCGAGCCGTGCGGGCAGCCTGGGGGCCGGGCAGATGACGAAGCAGCGGCTGGACATCATCAGGGGTGAAGAACAACGCCTGCGGGTCAAACTCGTGCAGTTCGTCATCGAGCAACAGTCGCGGCCAGTTGCAGTGGGGGCGGCGGCGGCCATTCAACCACAGGTGCAACGCCGGGCTGCTGGTGTTCAATAAACGGTCGAGCAGTTGATCCAGCTCGGGGTTCGGCACCCGGCAATAGTCGTCCAGGAATAACCAAGTGGGTGTTTGCAAACGCGCCAGGTGGGCCAACAAACCCGCTTCATCCAGCACCGGCAGCCCGAGGGTCTGCGCCAAGTGCTCGCACATTTTCGCCGCGCTTAACGCCACGCCCCCCAAAGGCAACCAATGCAGCCGACAGTCGCTGGGCGCTTGCAGGAAGCACTCGGCGAACAACGCACTCTTGCCGCTGCCCGCCGGCGCACAGAGCAGCTTTACCCGCGCCTCGGAAGCCAGCAGCGGCTCGCTCAGGGACCGCCGTGGCAGATGTGTCGAGGACAGGCGAGGCAGCAATCCTGGACGGTCCGGACACGGGGTCATGGCGGTCATGTGGGTGATCCTGTTTATTGTTATCTCACCACCCTAGTCCTGTGTCGCCGACCTTTGGAGAAGTATTCAGCGCGCTGATTGGCGCCCATAAAAAAACGACCGGCAGAGGGGCTGCCGGTCGATCACGATTATCAAGTCAGGCACAACCTTGTGGGGAAAGGATTCACCGTGGGAGCAAGGCTTGCCCGCGATGAACGATAACGCGGTTCAGCTTTCAGACTGCGGTGCGGCCATCGCGGGCAAGCCTTGCTCCCACAGATAAATCCCCTCGCCACCGTTCTCTTTCCAACAGTCGGACCTTACCGAACCCCGGTCGAGCGCAGCGCCGCCGGCGTGTAGTCGGCTGCCCGGGCTTCGAAGCCGTACTCGTAGCTGTGTTTCTCTTCGTTCTTCATCCCCAGCGCGATGTAGCGGCCGGCGATGATGTCGTAGAGCGCCTCCAGGGTGTAGCCCGGGTTCTGATGGTCGTAGTAGAACTGGGCATGACCTTCGGCTACCCGCCACAGTTGGCCGCGGCCGTCGTAGTGGTCCACCAGCGCGGCCTGCCAGCTGTCTTCGTCGAAGTACATGTGGCGTTTGGCGTAGATGTGCCGCTCGCTGGGCTTGACCGTCCCGACCACTTCCCAGACCCGGTGCAGTTCATAGCGGGTCAGGTCCTGGTTGATATGACCGGCCTTGATCACGTCATCGTACTTGAGGCTGGGCGAATCGAGCTTGTAGCTGTTGTACGGGATGTACATTTCCTTCTTGCCGATCAGCTTCCAGTCGTAGCGGTCCGGCGCGCCGGAAAACAGGTCGAAGTTGTCGGAGGTGCGCAACCCGTCGGCGGCGGTGCCCGGGCCATCGTAGGCCACTTGCGGGGCACGACGCACACGGCGCTGGCCGGCGTTGTAGATCCAGGCCAGGCGAGGTTCCTTCACTTGGTCGAGGGTTTCATGCACCAGCAGCACGTTACCGGCCAGGCGTGCCGGGGCGGTGACCTCCTGCTTGAAATAGGTCAGCACGTTGCTGGCCTTTTCCGGGTCGGCATCCTTGATCAGGAACGGCACGGCGATTTCTTCTTCGAAGCGGATCGGCGTGAAGCTGCCATTGGTCTGTGGCGTGGCCTGGGTAATGATGCGTCGCAGGTTGCCGCCGTGATAACGGGTGATGTGGTTCCATATGACTTCCACGCCGTTCTTGGGGATCGGGAAGGCGTAGTAACGGTTGCCGGTGAAGTTGGACAAGCCATTACCGTCGTTGATGGACGCCACGTTGAGGGCGCTGCGCTTGGCCGACTCGTAGATTTCCGGCGGCAACGCGACGCTTCGATGGGTCGGGTAGACCGGGATCTTGTAGGTCTCCGGGTAGCGCTTGAACATCGCCACCTGCCCTTCGGAGAGTTTGTCCTTGTATTTGTCCACGGTCGCGGCGGTGATGGTGAACAGCGGTTTTTCATTGGCGAACGGGTCGGCCAAAAAGCCCTTGCTGTCCACGGCCCCGGCGTTTTTCGCAATACCACCGGTCCAGGCCGGGATCGAGCCATCGGCATTACCGGCTTTTTCCGCGCCCAACGGCGTGAGGCTGGTGCCCAGTTTATTCGCCTCCTCCGGCGAAACCGCCGCCATCACGTTCGCCGCCAGCAGGCTCAAGGCCAGGGCACCGCATTGCAGGATCATCTTGCGCATTGGGTTTTCCTTGTCAGCCAGATCAGAAGTTCACGCCGAAGCTCAGCGCGAGGAAATCGCGGTCTTCGAGAACGTTGTAATCGCCGCCAAAAAAGTCGGTGTAGCTCAAGCTGGCGGTGTAGGTGTTGCGGTAATCGGCATCGACACCAACGCTGATGGCCTTGGCGCCTTCGTTGAACAGACCGTTGGGGCCATAGCCGGCCACGTCGTGGGACCAGGACACATTGGGCTTGAAGTTCACTCCGCCGATCACGTTGGAGTAATCGAGAATCGCCCGGGCGCGGTAGCCCCAGGACGTCGAGGAGACGAAACCATCGGTGTCGCCCTGGAAGCCGTATTGGCCATAGACCGAGTCACGGCCATAACGCAGCTTGTCCTTGGACTCCAGGCCACCGACATGCACCACCGCAGCCTCACCGACCAGGGTCAGGCGATCAGCCCCCAGCACCTGATCGAAGAAGTGCGTCAGGGTGCTCTGGACCTGGGTCACTTCCTTGCGCCGGTAACCGGTGTTGTCGGCTCCCGGTGCGGTCGCGATGGGCGATGCCGCGCCACCGGCAATCGGGTTGACCAGGGCCAGGGTCAGGTCGTTGGTATTGACCTGCACCGGCGCGTTGGGACGGTAGCTGACTTCCCCGGTCCAGGCGGTGCCGGTGGGCAACGTCGTGGAGAAACTGGCGCCGTACAGGCGGATGTCTTCCGGGTATTCAAGGTAGTACCCACCACGGCCCAGCATCACGCTTTGCGCCAGACCCGCACCGCTGCCCGGGGCCAGGCCGTTGGCGATCGCGACCATTCCCGGCAACGCCGCCAGCGTCGACAGCCCCGCCGTGGTGGTCCCGACGGTAGGCGTACGGCTGTGGTAATTCATGAAGTACAGGCCATACTCGGTGTCATCGCCGAGCCAGCGCAACGCCGTGCCCCACTGGCCGGAGTCGCGAGCGTCGCGGTCGCCGCCACGGGGAATGATCACCCCTTCCCTGGACACCTGGATCTCCTGGCCGAATGCCTGGGTCAAGGGCACGAACGGCGCAATCGCCGGACTGCCCACGGTGTAGCCACTGGTGCAACCATCGGCCACCACGTCGTTGCCGAAGAACGTGCCGCAGTTGTCCACCACGGTCTGATCCCACTCCAACTGGTAGAAACCTTCGATGGTGAGCTTGTCGGTCAGACCCTGGGAGGCGAACAGCATGTTCACCGGGATCAGGCCTTCCTTGATCTCCGCACCGGGGCGACGGAACGCGGACACGTCCACCGGGTTGATGCTGTTGATGGAGTTGCCGATGAAGGTGCTTTCCCCCCAACTGACCACCTGCTTGCCGGCGCGCACGGTGCCTGGCAAATCGGCGATGGAATAGTTGTGATAGACGAAGGCATCGAGAATCTGTGCCCCCGAGGACTTGGCGCCTTCCTTGCGATTGCTGTCGCTGATGTCCTTGAACTCGCGGCCCTCATCCTTGAGCTCGAAGTCATACCAGTACTTGCCGCGCACGAACACGCCGGTATCGCCGTACTTGAGCTCGAGGTCGTGCAGGCCCTTGAAGATTTTGGAAAAGGTCTCGCCTTTCTTGAAATTCAGCCGTCCGTCATCACCGGTGGAGGATTGGCCCCGTCCGCCGTTGACCGTGCCGACCAGGTCTTTGTCGGCATCGCGCATGCCCCAGCTCGCGCCCACGGACAGCGACGAATCGAACTGACCCTCGATCTCGCCAATGTTGAATGAAACGGCCTGCGCCTGGGCACAGCAACCCAAGGCCACCGCGACGGCCAGCGCCTGCGGTTTGAAGATGGCGCGCATTGTTATTGTTGTCATGCGTCTTCCCCGGTGAGTGACAGAGGCTTCACCCTACTGCCGCACGCCATGGGCGATAAGCGCACCAAGGAGGTATTCGCGCTGTACCTCAAAAGGATTACAGCCCCTGCGAGACGGGCGTTTGCGCGCCCCATGGACGGACTGGATGATGGGCCATCAGCGCCACGCATATTCCTGCCCCGCCTGCGACTGTTACGCGCCCTGCAACGGTGCATGTCCGGATCCGGGCTGTTTCCCGTCGGCCTCGATCCCTATGCTGGCCGGGCTTGCAGGGCAACGGGCCTGCAAGCGCAAGTCGCCATGGCCTCCCTCCAGCCTGGCGCACCGTCATTCGGATGGATTGGCGCATCGGTCCATCATCCCGTGTTCATCGACGTTGGTTTGTAGCTCCTTTGCAACGTCACGCTTAGGCCGCTGCTTTTTGCAGCGGCCTTTTTTATGTGCGGGTATTTTCGAGTTAGAACTTCTTGTTTCCTACGTTGCTGTAGGAAATCCTCGGCGCGCGCTTTGCCTGGATGTTGAGCCGTGTGGGATAGGGCCCTATCGAGACCACCGCGAGCCTGGCGGCCCGGGTGAACCAGTATTGTCCATGAGCACGCTTGCCGCGCTTGGCGGCAACCGGCCCGGCGGCGAGATTTAGATAGCGTGGCGTTGCAGATTCGCCATCATTTCTTTCAAGGCTTCCAGGTTGTCGTTCGGGTGTACCGCATCCTCGAAGTCACAGATCTGCTGCCAATGGGCGGCGACGTCTTCGGGCGAAAAGCCTTTGCGCGGGTCGAAGCCCGCACCCAGGCTGCGCTCCCAGCGCACCTTGCCCATCCAGCCGCCGCCCACTTCGAACAAGCCGGAGGTTTCCTGGCAGGTCTCACTGGCCAGGTACACCACCAGCGGGCTGACGAGTTCGGGCTTGAGTTGTTCGAACACCTGCGGCGGGATCAGGCCTTCGGTCATGCGGGTGCCGCCAGTGGGGGCGATGGCATTGACCAGGATGTTGTTCTTGCGGCCTTCGATGGCCAGGGTGCGGGTCAGGCCATAAAGGCCGAGCTTGGCCATGCCGTAGTTGGATTGGCCGAAGTTGCCGTAGATGCCCGAGGTGGACGCGGTGAAGATCACCCGCCCGTAGTTTTGCTCACGCAGGTGCGGCCATGCGGCCCGGGTCACCTTGTAGGCACCCTCGACGTGGACGCGGTAGACCAGGTCCCAATCGGCGTCGTCCATTTTGTGGAACGTCTTGTCCCGCAGGATCCCGGCATTGTTGACCACCACGTCGACGCGACCGAACGCATCGAGCGCGTTTTGTACCAGCTTGTCGCCATCGGTGACCGAGTCGTGGTTGGCCTCGGCGATGCCGCCTGCCTCGCGGATTTCGGCGACCACCCGATCCGCTGCCGAGGCATTGGCCCCTTCCCCTTGCGCCGAGCCGCCAAGATCGTTGACCAGCACTTTCGCGCCTTGCCTGGCGAACAGCAACGCATGGGCGCGTCCCAGGCCACCGCCGGCTCCCGTGACGATCACGACTTTATCTTCGAAGCGCACAGACTCACTCATGGCAGAACTCCAGCAGGCGGATAGGACAATGACCACGAGTGTCCGGTACCTGTCGGCCGGTCACAATCAACACGATTGCCAGTGAATGGTGGCCGATAAGGCGGGGGGATGATGCAGGCCCAAGCCACGGCGGCGCATTCGACTTTCCTGCTGGCAGGAGGGCCGCTATCGCGAGCAAGCTCGCTCCCACAAGGATTTGCAGTGGAACGCAATCTTGTAAACGCCCGAAAACTGTGGGAGCGGGCTTGCTCGCGAAAGCGGTCTTCCAGTCAGAATGGATGTTGGCCGTGCTGGCGCCTTCGCGAGCAAGCCCGCTCCCACACAGGTTCGCTCCTCAATGCCAAGTCGTCAGGTACAGGCCATTTGTCTGTGCGGCGCGGCGATGGTTTCGCGAAACGCCAGGTAATGCTTGAGCACCTGCACCGGTGCTTCGGTGTGCGGGTAATGACCGATGTCGGGCAGCAACACCGTGTCCGGGCTCGGGATCAGGGCCTCGTAGCGCGCCACCATGTGTTCACCGGAAATCGGATCGACCGCGCCATCGATCACCCGCAACGGCACTTCGCCGCGCTGCATCGCCAGCACCCAGCGATCACGCTGCACACGACGTTCGGGAATATAGCCGATGAGTTTGTGCATGATCCGCGGACCGTGATGAGCCTCCACCAGGCTCCAGAAGTCATCCAGCTCGCTTTCGGTAGGGCCGGTCCTGGGGCCGAAAATCTGCCGAAAGCTGCTGGCCAGGCTTTCCCGGGAGAACATCCGCCCCAACAGCCAGCCCAGGGGGCTCAACAAGAGTTTCTGGGCCCATACCGGGCGGTGGGTTTCGGGGAACAGGCCGCCATTGAGAAAGACACAACTGTCAAGGTGGATGCGTGCTTCGTAATGCCGAGCGAGCAGTTCCTGGGCCACGCTGTCACCGTAATCGTGGGCCAGTACATGCACCGCACCCTTCACATTCAGGTGCGCCAGCAAGGCCTGCTGCAGATCGGCTTGCTCCAGCAGGCTGTAGACGTGATCCATCGGTTTGGCGGAATCACCGAAACCGAGCATGTCACACGCGATCACCCGGTAGCGTTGCGCCAAGGGTTGCCACAGGTAATGCCAATCCCAACTGGCGGTGGGAAAACCATGGATCAACAGCAGCGGCTCGCCCTGGCCCGCCACCCAATAACGGATGGCGTGGCCACGGAACAGGAAAGTCTGGCCGCGCTGGCGCCAAATACGCAGGGGAATCTGGGCCAGGGGCATCAGCTTCTATACCCGGTGTCTTGTTGATCGAGCTTGCGCAGCAACGCCGGCCAGGCCAATGCGCCGCCCATGCCTTGGGCACTTTTGGTCACCCCGGCGATCATCGCCCGGGCGCCGGCCAGAATCTGCGGTTCGATGGCAATCAATTCAGCCCCGCCGTTCTGGGCCAGGACCTGGATGTCACAGGCCCGTTGAAAGGTGAACATCATCAGGAAGGTATCGGCGATGGTGCCGCCGCATGTCAGCAAGCCATGGTTGTGCAGCATCAGGAAATTGCTTTCGCCAAGGTCAGCCTGCAGGCGCGCCTTCTCTTCGTGATTCAAGGCCACCCCTTCGTAAGCGTGATAGGCCAGGCTCGACAGCACGAACAGTGCTTGCTGGCTGATCGGCAACACGCCTTGCTTCTGCGCCGATACCGCGACACCGGCGGCGGTGTGGGTGTGCAACACACAAGCCACATCATGGCGCACCTCATGCACCGCGCTGTGGATGGTGTAGCCGGCCGGATTGATCTCGTAGGGGCTGTCCATCAACTTGTTGCCGGCCTGGTCAACCTTGACCAGGCTCGAGGCGGTGACTTCATGGAACATCAACCCGAACGGGTTGATCAAAAAATCCTCGGTGCCGGGGACCTTCGCGGAAATATGGGTGAAGATCAGGTCATCCCAGCCATGCAGCGCGACAAGCCGATAACAGGCGGCAAGGTCCACCCGGGTTTGCCATTCGGCCGCACTGACCTGTTCCTTGATACTGAGTGTCGTTTGGACGGGCGCTACGCTCACGGCTATGGCCTCTGGTTTCTTGTTATAGGAGTTTTGTCATCAAAACGTCGTACTCAAGAAAGTCAGTCTAGTCAGGTCTTTCAGAGGCGGTAGTTGCATTGGCAGCCAGCTTACTGGCCAAACGAGTCAGCGCATCCGCTTCAAGGCCGCAACGTGTCGATCAACTCAGCCAGCCACGGCTCGGCGTCAGTTTCCGGTGTGACGCTTTCGCTGGCATCCAGACGCAGCATCGGCAGCAGTTCGCGAACGCCCAGTTCGGCGAACAGTTCGCACATCTGCTCGCCGCCGGCGCAGAAGGTATCCCCGTAACTGGCATCGCCCAGGCCAATCACCGCGCCGGGCAAGCCGCGAAAGAACCCTGGCAATTGGTCTCGGATGGTCGAATACAACGGCATCAGACTGTCTGGCAGCTCGCCCATGCCGGTCGTAGAAGTCACCGCCAGCAAGGCTTCTGGTGCAAATGCCTGGACATCCGCCAGGGTCGCACGAGGGTCGTGCCAGGCGTCGAAGCCCGCGTCGCGAAGCAGTTTGGCGGCGTGCCGGGCGACTTCTTCGGCGGTGCCATACACTGAGCCGGAAAGAATGGCGACTTTCATCAATCTGATCCTGATCCTGAAAAAAGAGCCGGGATAGTAACAGTTGCACCCACAAGGCTGCGAATGGCTCTCAACGGCAGTAATGGCCAGTAGACAGCCTTTCGATTTCTTCTAAAATGCTGATTCAACACGGATGTTCAAAAGGGCTCTTTCCAATGATCAACGCTCAATTGATGCAATTGGTCATCAATGCTTCCAACGACGGGGTTGTCATCGCTGAAAAAGAAGGCGAAGACAATATCCTGATCTATGTGAACCCGGCCTTCGAACGCTTGACCGGCTATCACCGCGACGAAATCCTTTACCAGGATTGCCGGTTCCTGCAGTCGGGTGATCGGGACCAACCGTCCCTGGAGCCGATTCGCAAGGTCTTGCGAGAGGGCGGTGCCTGCCGAGAGGTGCTGCGCAACTACCGCAAGGACGGCACGCCGTTCTGGAATGAGCTGTCATTGTCCACGGTAAAGAACCAGGCTGACGGGTTTACCTATTTCGTCGGTGTGCAAAAAGACGTCACGACCCAGGTCAAGGCTCAACAACGCGTCGCCCAGCTGGAAAAGGAGCTGGCCGAAGCCCGGGAAACGATTGCCCGGCTTGAAGCGACGAACGGTGCAAACAAAACCACGAATTAATGGTCAGTCACTACAATCACCAGTGAAAACGTAAATTATCATTTCGAGCCGACCATGCAGCGCGATGCCCTCCTGACGCAGGATGAACTGGATTTCATCCGGACGATGCAACATAACCCGCAGTTGAACGAGCGGGATGTCACGTCGAGCTTGCTGGTCAACGGTGGGTCGCAGATCCGTGACTTGTTGACGCGCCTGGCGGCGAATGAACAGGTCACCCTGCAAGCCAATTTCGAAAACCAGCAAATGACGTTTCCATTGCACCTGGTGGAAGACGAATTCCATGCGATGCACCTGCGCCTGGGTGTGCCGAGCATCTATGAAGACGGCCCGAAGATACGCCCGTGGCGCCTGACGCTCGACGAGCCGGTGGCGCTGGAAAACATCAAGGGCCAGCCGGGACCACTCTGGGTCCACGAAGTGTCCTGCAAGGGTGTATTGCTGGAAAACCGCAGCCGGACCAAGCCACCGAAGCAGTTTGCCTTGTGGTTCAGCCCCTCAGGCTACGAAAGAATTTCGTTGCGTGGCGGCTTCGAACGGGAAACCGATCGAGGTTTGCTGGCCTATCACCTGAACCAGAATGACCAGGACGAGACCGAGCGCCTGCGCCAGTACATCCTGCAGCAACATCGCCTGACCCATCCCTCCATGCATCTCTAGGTGTCGAGGTTGCCTGCCAGAAATTGACGCAGGCGCTGGCGCATCACTGTTCCTTCGTTACCCAGGCAACCGATCGACGAGCCAGTCAGGCTTTCCTGCGCCAGGTCGGATGCTTCACCGGCCAGCATCAACGGACAATCCAGGCTCATCGCCAATTTGCCCAGGCGCTTGGACAAGTCAGGGACCGGCGCATGATTGGAAACCAGCACCAAGGCCAGCGGCTGGATCTTCTGGCACACCAAGGTCAGTTCGTTGAATGGCAGGCCGATCGACAGCGCCCTGACGCCCACGTCCGCGCTGGACAGGAACAGCGCCGTAACCAGCAACTCCAGCTCACGGCACTGGCCGGCCAGGGCACAGACCAGGACCCGCGGCGAATGACCTTCGCGCTTGAACAACAGCCGTTGGATGATGCGCGAACGCAGGAACCCGTCGAAAAACACCCATTCACTGATTTGCCCGAACTCTGGCTGGCGATACAGCATTTGTCGCCAAAGCGGCATCAGGATGTCCTGGAATACGACCGGCACGGTGTAGGTGGAAAAGACCTGGCCGTAGACGCGATCCAGTTCCACATCGTCAAAGTTGCCAACCGCGTCCGCCACCTGTTGTTGCCAGCGGGCGTGATCAGCCTTGACCAGGTCGGATGAAAGCAGCGTGGAAACCGGTTGCACCGCCTCGGTCTTGGCCAGGATCTTGCCCACTTTGCTGACTGCCACGCCGCGCTCGATCCACGCCAGGATGCTGCGAACCTTTTCGATATCGCTCAACGAGTACAGGCGATGCCCACTTTCGGTGCGGGTAGGCTGGATCAAACCGTAGCGCCGCTCCCACGCGCGTAGGGTCACTGGATTCACGCCGGTCATCCGCGCGACTTCGCGAATGGGGAACAGGTCTTCCCTTTTCAAGGCTGATGCCTGGAAAACAAAGCTATCCTCTGTGATTACGCTCATTTTGGCAGACAATTCCGGCTGGAAAATTGGATCCTATCTTCCTCCTCCAAGACACGTCATGACAAGGGCAAACGTATTCAGGTGTGCGGCTTTGTTGTTTTCCGTGCAATCGGGAATAATCCTTGCCTGTCTTTTGGCGACCAGACGCTACCCACCACCCCGGGGCGTCCCCCGCAAACCTCCTATCCGGAGCGCTGCGCCTGTCTTACGGAGATACATAATGTCGACTTCACCCGTCACTTTGATGGTGGCCCGCCGCGTCGCCAATGGACGCTATCAGGATCTGATTGCCTGGTTGCGCGAAGGCGAACAATTGGCCACCGATTTCCCTGGTTACCTGGGGTCCGGCGTGCTCGCGCCACCGCCCCAGGACGATGAATTCCAGATCATTTTCCGTTTTGCCGACGAGCAGACACTGCACGCCTGGGAACACTCCGCCTCGCGCACGGCCTGGCTGGGACGGGGCAGCGATCTGTTTGCCCATCCCTCCGAACATCGGGTGCGTGGTATCGATGGCTGGTTCGGCTCGGTCGGCCAGCGTCCGCCACGTTGGAAACAGGCCGTGGCCATCTGGCTGGCGTTCTTTCCCGTGTCGCTGTTGTTCAATTTCCTGTTGGGACCGCTGCTGGGCGAACTGGGCCTGTTGAGCCGCGTGCTCATCAGCACCGTCATCCTGACACCGCTGATGGTCTACCTGTTTATCCCGATGTCGACCCATCTGCTGGCGAACTGGCTCAACGGCGCGCCGCAGCGGGCATTGCCGGCTACGCAGAATCATTGAGGCCACCTGCCTCGACAGTCCTCCTGTGGGAGCGAGCCTGCTCGCGATAGCGGTGTGACAGTCAATGAGGATATTGAAGGTCAGGCCGTCATCGCAAGCAAGCTCGCTCCCACAGTGGGCAACTGGTCGCGACCGGATTGACCTTTGTACATAGGATGCGCCCCGCGTCGCTGTTATAGTTTTGCTCTTGCCGTGAACCGAGCCGTCCCATGTCCAGCGCCACCGCTCCGATCCTGATCACTGGTGCAGCCCAGCGCGTCGGCCTGCATTGCGTCCGGCGCTTGCTGGAGGACGGGCACCCGGTGATCGCGACTTATCGCACCGAACGCCCCGGCGTGCAAACGTTGCGAGACCTGGGGGCGGTGGTGCTGTTCGCCGACTTCTCCAGCGAAACGGGGATCCTGGCCTTTATCGAACAACTCAAGCAACACACCGACCGACTGCGGGCCATCGTGCACAACGCCTCGGCCTGGCTGGCCGAAGGCCCGGGCAGCGAAGCGGCGGCCTTCAACGCCATGTTCGGCGTGCACATGCTTGCGCCTTACCTGATCAACCTGAATTGCGCCGAGTTGCTGCTGCGTTCAACGCCGGCGGATATCGTGCACATCAGCGATGACGTGACCCGCAAGGGCAGCGCCCGACATATCGCCTATTGCGCCACCAAGGCCGGCCTGGAAAGCCTGACCCTGTCGTTCGCGGCCAAGTTCGCCCCGGCGATCAAGGTCAACGGCATCGCCCCGGCCCTGCTACTGTTCAACCCCGAAGACGACGCGGCTTACCGCGCCAAGGCCCTGGCCAAGTCCGCACTGGGTATCGAACCCGGCAGCGAAGTGATCTACCAGAGCCTGCGTTATCTGCTGGACAACCCTTATGTCACCGGCACGACCCTGACCGTCAACGGCGGGCGGCACGTCAAATAGCCTTGTTTCGAGGATGCACCATGACGCTATCCCTGCCCCAGAACTACCGCGAGATCCTCATCGGCCTGGGGGAAAACCCCGAGCGCGAGGGTTTGCTCGATACCCCGATGCGTGCCGCCAAGGCCATGCAGTATCTTTGTCACGGGTATGAACAAAGCGTCGAGCAGATCGTCAACGGCGCGCTGTTCGCCTCTGACAGCGATGAAATGGTGATTGTCGCCGACATCGAACTCTATTCGCTCTGCGAACATCACCTGTTGCCCTTCATCGGCAAGGCCCATGTGGCTTATATTCCTACCGGCAAGGTCCTGGGGCTGTCGAAGATCGCCCGGTTGGTGGACATGTTCGCCCGCCGCCTGCAGATCCAGGAAAACCTGACCCGGCAAATCGCCGACGCAGTGCAGCAGGTCACCCAGGCCGCTGGCGTGGCGGTGGTGATCGAGGCCCAGCACATGTGCATGATGATGCGCGGTGTCGAAAAACAGAACTCGACCATGAACACCTCGGTGATGCTCGGCGTCTTTCGTGATTCCAGCACCACGCGCCAGGAGTTCCTGCAATTGATTCGACGGAGCAAGTAAATGCCACAACTTCAGCCTGCCATGGCACGCATCAAGGTCAAGGACCTGCGCCTGCGCACCTTCATTGGCATCAACGAGGATGAGATCCTCAACAAGCAGGATGTGTTGATCAACCTGACCATCCTCTATGCCGCCCAGGAGGCGGTGCGCGACAACGACATCGACCACGCGCTGAACTACCGCACCATCACCAAGGCGATCATCGCCCACGTGGAAGGCAACCGCTTCGCCCTGCTCGAACGCCTGACCCAGGAATTGCTCGACCTGATCATGGCCAACGAGTCGGTGCTGTACGCCGAAGTCGAAGTCGACAAGCCCCACGCCTTGCGATTCGCCGAATCAGTGTCGATTACGCTCGCAGCAAGCCGGGCTGCTTCATAGCCGCTACTGGCTTCAGGCTGTAAGCTTCAAGCCTGACCACCGTAATCCAAACTTGCAGCTTGAAGCTCGCCGCTTGAAGCTGTCTCGCAGAGATCCCCATGAACGCCCAACAACGCCTCGAACTCGAAGCCGCCGCTTTCCGTCGGCTGGTTGCCCACCTGGACAGCCGCAAGGATGTGCAGAACATCGACCTGATGAACCTCGCCGGCTTCTGCCGCAACTGCCTGTCCAAGTGGTACAAGGCCGCCGCCGATGAGCGCCAGGTCGAGGTCAGCCTCGACGACGCCCGCGAAGTGGTCTACGGCATGCCGTACGCCGAATGGAAAGCCCAATACCAGAAAGAAGCCAGCGCCGAACAACAGGCGGCGTTCGCCAAAGGAAAACCCGATGCCTGATCTCAATACCTTGCGTACCCGCCTCAAGAGCGGTGAACACGCCTTCGCCGACACCCTGGCCTTTATCGCCGCCGGTTACGACTATCAGCCCCAGGCCTTCAATAACGGCGGCGTGCAAAACGCCGCCGGGCAGAACGAAGGTTCGTGCAAGACCCTGGGCCTGGCACTGCTCGAAGGCTTGAGCGATGAAGAAGCGCTGCTGGCATTCGGCGAACATTACCGTTCGGTACTGGCCACGCCCGAAGGCAGTGATCACGGCAATATCCGTGCGCTGATGGTGCATGGGCTGGCAGGTGTGAAGTTCGACGAGCAGCCGCTGCAACGGCGCTGATCGATCCTGCCTGTGTGGTGAGATCCGCTTTTGTGGCGAGGGAGCTTGCTCCCGCTGGGCTGCGCAGCAGACCCAAGCAGTCAAACTCAATTTGCCTGGCACACCGGGTCGCCAGGTTTCGGGGCCGCGTCGCGCCCCAGCGGGAGCAAGCTCCCTCGCCACAGGCTCAGTCCAAGTGAGCGGCGCCTCACCACATCCCGACTTTTAAGATTGACCCGGCAACTTTATTTCGTTTGCCGGGCCCCTCTGCTCGCGGCTTAGATAACGGAAATTTCTCCTTCGTCCGGGCCGTCATCCATGAGCAGCGAAACCATCAGCCAATCGATCTCCATCGTGCATCCCGTCAGCCTCAGCCACGGCAGGAATGCCGAGGTCTGGGACACGGATGGCAAACGCTACATCGACTTTGTCGGGGGCATTGGTGTGTTGAACCTCGGCCATTGTCATCCACGCATTGTCGAGGCGATCCGCGAACAGGCTACGCGGCTGACTCACTACGCATTCAACGCCGCCCCTCACGCTCCCTATATCGAATTGATGGAACGCCTGGCGGCGTTTGTCCCGGTGGATTACCCGGTCAGCGGCATGCTCACCAACAGCGGCGCCGAGGCGGCAGAGAACGCCTTGAAGATCGTGCGAGGCGCCACGGGCCGCACCGCCGTGATCGCGTTTGACGGTGCCTTTCACGGCCGCACCCTGGCGACCCTCAACCTCAACGGCAAGGTCGCGCCTTACAAACAGAAAGTCGGTGTCCTGCCCGGGCCGGTGTATCACCTGCCGTACCCCAGCCAAGACAACGGCGTCACCTGCGCAGAGGCCTTGAAAGCCATGGATCGGCTGTTCAGCGTCGAGATCGATGTGAATGACGTGGCCTGTTTCATTGTCGAACCGGTGCAGGGCGAAGCCGGCTTCCTGGCGATGGACGTGCCCTTCGCCCAGGCCCTGCGGCAGTTCTGTGACGACAAGGGCATTGTGCTGATTATCGATGAGATCCAGTCCGGCTTCGGCCGCACCGGCCAGCGCTTTGCCTTCTCCCGATTGGGCATCGAACCAGACCTGATCCTGTTGGGCAAAAGCATTGCCGGCGGCGTGCCCCTCGGTGCGGTGGTGGGACGCAAGGCGCTGCTGGACAACCTGCCCAAGGGTGGCCTGGGCGGCACCTACTCGGGTAACCCCATCGCCTGCGCCGCCGCACTGGCGACCCTGGATGAAATGACCGACGCCAACCTGCACGCCTGGGGCGTGCAACAGGAAGAGGCGATCGTCAGTCGCTACGAGTCCTGGCGCAGCCGCGGGCTAAGCCCTTACCTGGGCCGCCTGACCGGCATCGGCGCCATGCGCGGCATCGAGCTGAGCCACGCCGACGGCACCCCGGCTTCGGCACAATTGACGCAACTGCTGGCCCTGGCACGGGAATCGGGCCTGCTGCTGATGCCCAGTGGCAAGTCGCGACACATCGTGCGGCTGCTGGCGCCGTTGACGACCGAGCCGGCAGTATTGGAAGAGGGCTTGGATATTCTGGAGGCATGCCTGGCGAAGCTGGCCTGAAATGCAGTGCTTCTGAGCCCACAAAAAACCTGTGGGAGCGGGCTTGCTCGCGAATGCGGTGGATCAGCCGGCACAGTGTCGACTGACATACCGCATTCGCGAGCAAGCCCGCTCCCACAGGGTTTGCATGGAACCTAAGTAGAAAAAAACCGGCCGAAGCCGGTTTTTTTATGCCCGATGGATCAGAACGAAGCGTTCTGCAGGCCATCCAGGTAACGCTCGGTATCCAGGGCTGCCATGCAACCGGCACCGGCCGAGGTGATCGCCTGGCGGTAGACGTGGTCGGCCACGTCGCCGGCCGCGAAGATCCCTTCGACGCTGGTGGCGGTGGCGTTGCCGTCGCGGCCACCCTTGACCACCAGGTAGCCGTCCTTGAGCTCCAACTGGCCTTCGAACAGCGAGGTGTTCGGCGTGTGGCCGATGGCAATGAAGACACCGTCGACCTTGATCTCGTCAAAGCTGCCGTCGTTGTTCTTCAGGCGGGCACCGGTCACGCCCATGTTGTCGCCCAGCACTTCGTCCAGGGTCGCGTTGAGCTTGAGGATGATCTTGCCTTCGGCGACGCGGGCGTTGAGCTTGTCGATCAGGATCTTCTCGGCGCGGAAGGTTTCGCGACGGTGGATCAGAGTGACCGTGCTGGCGATGTTGGCCAGGTACAGCGCCTCCTCGACCGCGGTGTTGCCGCCACCGACCACAGCCACTGGCTTGTTGCGGTAGAAGAAGCCGTCGCAGGTGGCGCAAGCCGATACACCTTTGCCCATGAAGGCTTCTTCCGACGGCAGGCCCAGGTAACGAGCACTGGCGCCGGTGGCGATGATCAGGGCATCGCAGGTGTAGGTCGCGCTGTCGCCGGTCAGGGTGTACGGTTTGGCGGCGAAGTCCACGGCGTTGATGTGGTCGAAAACGATCTCGGTCTCGAAGCGCTCGGCGTGTTCCTTCATGCGCTCCATCAAGGCCGGGCCGGTCAGGCCGTGGACGTCGCCCGGCCAGTTGTCGACTTCGGTGGTGGTGGTCAATTGACCGCCAGCCTGCATGCCGGTGATCAGCAGCGGCTTGAGGTTGGCACGGGCCGCATAAACCGCAGCGCTGTAACCGGCAGGGCCGGAACCAAGGATAATCACTCGCGAATGACGCACTTCAGACATGACCTGCTCCTGTTGACCGGACCTTGCGGGCCGGAACGCCGGGTGAGCGGCGTGAATAAAAAAGGACCGTTGACGCACTTGGGGAAGGCTTGGGTTCGACAGTCCTGCAAAAGAATGGGTGCAGCGTATCGAGGGAGCGAAGATTAAGGAAATACGGTTTAACAATCCAGCTCATAGGTGAGCTCTATCCCCAGCGTCCCTTTTAATAGGCGCATTCGCTGCAGTAAAAGGTTGTTACGCGCCATGTCGCCGCTTTCCCGCGCAGGGTAAAGCCGGTAAGGTCGGCGCGTTCACCTTCGCTCGGAGTCACCTATGCCCGCCCCCGTCCTGTCCGGCCCGCAATATTTGCGAGAAGGCCTCAAGCTGGTCCTGAGCCCGGGCCTGCGTCTGTTCGTACTCTTGCCCCTGGCGATCAACCTGGTGCTGTTCGTCGGATTGATCTACCTGGCCGGCCATCAGTTCAGCCTGTGGGTCGATACGCTGATGCCGTCGCTGCCAGAGTGGCTGAGTTTCCTCAGTTATGTGCTCTGGCCACTGTTCGTGGTGCTCGTCGTGCTCATGGTGTTCTTTACCTTCACCATGCTCGCCAACATCATCGCCGCGCCGTTCAACGGTTTTCTCGCGGAAAAAGTCGAAGTGGTCATCCGTGGCACCGACGACTTCCCGGCCTTCAGCTGGGCCGAATTGATTGCCATGATCCCCCGGACCCTCGGTCGGGAAGCGCGCAAACTCGGCTATTTCCTGCCCCGCGCCCTGGGGTTGTTCGTGCTGTCGTTCATCCCCGTGGTCAATCTGGTGGCGGCACCGCTGTGGCTGCTGTTCGGCGTATGGATGATGGCGATCCAGTACATCGACTACCCGGCGGACAACCACAAGCTGGGCTGGAACGAAATGCTCGCCTGGCTGCGGGAAAAACGCTGGCAGAGCCTGGGTTTTGGCGGCAGCGTGTACCTGGTGCTGCTGATCCCGGTGGTGAACATCCTGATGATGCCAGCGGCGGTGGCCGGGGCGACCTTGTTCTGGGTGCGCGAGCAAGGCGCCGAGACCGCCCTGGCCCGTCAGGGCTGAGCCGTCACAAATCCATCATCCTGGCGTCACAATGACGAAATGGCCCCGGTCGACACTGGGGTCATGACCACACCCCTGCACATTACCCTGATCACCGAAACCTTCCCGCCGGAAATCAATGGCGTGGCCAATACCTTGGGCCGCCTGTACGACGGCTTGCGTGCCCGCGGGCATCAGGTCGAGTTGATACGGCCTCGCCAGGCCGACGACTTACGCCAAGCCAGTGACGAGCAGTTGCTGCTGTGCCGGGGCTGGCCGCTACCGGGCTATCCGGGTTTGCAGTGGGGCCAGGCGTCGATGCACAAGCTGCTCAGGCGCTGGAAACGTCATCGTCCGGACGTGCTCTACATCGCCACGGAAGGGCCGCTGGGTTTGTCGGCGCTGCGGGCGGCACGGCGCCTGGGCATCTCGGTGGTCAGTGGTTTCCACACCAATTTCCAGCAATACACTCAACAGTACGGCCTCGGGCTGTTGAGTCGCGTGCTCACCCATTACCTGCGCTGGTTTCACAACCGCTCCAGCCTGACCCTGGTGCCCAGTCTCAGCCAACGCCTGGAACTGGAACGACGGCATTTCGAGCGCGTGGCGTTGTTGTCCCGCGGCGTGGACAGCCAACTGTTCCACCCGGTCAAGCGCTCGTCGAGCCTGCGCGAAGCGTGGGGCCTGGGCGACGACGATATCGCCGTGCTCCATGTCGGACGCCTGGCACCGGAAAAAAACCTGGGGCTGCTCAAGCGCGGTTTCGAGACGCTGTGCAGCGCTTTTCCGGGGCGACGGATGAAGCTGGTGGTAGTCGGCGACGGTCCGCAACGATCCGAGCTGGAGCAGGAATTGCCCGAGGCGATCTTTTGCGGCTCGCAACGCGGTGAGGCGCTGGCCAGCCACTATGCGTCCGGGGATGTGTTTGTCTTTCCGAGCTTGACCGAAACCTTCGGCAACGTAGTGTTGGAGGCGCTGGCGTCCGGGCTGGGTGTGGTGGCCTACGATCAGGCTGCGGCTGCGCAACACATTCGTCACGGCTATAACGGCGTGCTGGCGATGCCGGGGGATGAAGAGGCGTTCTGCGATGCCGCCCGTTGGCTGCTGGAGGAGCGCGAGACCTTGCGTTGCGTGCGGCTCAATGCGCGCCAGCATGCCAGTCGCCAGGGTTGGGCGGCGGTGATCGAGCAATTTGAAGCGCAGCTGCGAGGGGTTTGTCAGGTCGAATCGTCGCTGCCTCAGGCCGTGTCGCAACGCTGAAAAGCATCGCGGGCAAGCCTTGCTCCCACACGACTGACAACTCTGTGGGAGCAAGGCTTGCCCGCGATGAGGCCCTACAAGGCGCCGCTTAAACCAGGGTCATCAAGGCTTCGCGACTGAACGGCAAGATCTCCTGCTCCCGCCCTTCACGGACTTTTTGCGCCCAGTCCGGATCCACCAGCAGCGCACGCCCCACCGCCACCAGGTCGAACTCATCGTTGTTCAAGCGCTCCAGCAGCTTTTCCAGGCTGGCCGGTTGCGCGACTTTGTCGGTGTTGACCATGAACTGCAGGAACTCGCCATCCAGGCCGACGCTGCCGACGGTGATGGTGGGCTTGCCGGTGAGCTTGCGGGTCCAGCCGGCCAGGTTCAGCTCGGAGCCTTCGAACTCCGGCTCCCAGAAGCGCCGTGTCGAGCAGTGGAAAATGTCCACGCCCGCCTCGGACAACGGCTTGAGAAATTCGTCCAAGGCTTCGGGGGTCTGCACCAGGCGCGCGGTGTAATCCTGCTGCTTCCATTGGGAGAAGCGGAAAATGATCGGGAAACCCTCGCCCACCGCCGCCCGCACGGCACGGATCAATTCGATCGCGAAGCGCGAGCGGTTGGCCAGGCTGCCACCATAACCGTCAGTGCGCTGGTTGCTGCCTTCCCAGAAGAACTGGTCAACCAGGTAGCCGTGGGCGCCGTGGATTTCCACCCCGTCCATGCCGATGCTCTGGGCGTCTTTCGCCGCCTGGGCAAACGCAGCGATAACCTCGTCGATATCGGCCTGGGTCATGCCATGGACCACCACCTGGCCGTCCTTGAGTTTTTCGCTCGGACCATAGCCGGGCACGCTGGCGTCCGGCTCTGTGCCGATGCGTCGCACACTGCCCACGTGCCACAACTGTGGAACGATCTTGCCGCCTTCGGCATGCACCGCATCGACCACCTGCTTCCAACCGGCCAGCGCGGCGTCACCGTAGAAATGCGGCACATTCGGATAACCGTTGGAGGCCTTGTGCCCGACCGTCGTGCCCTCGGTGATGATCAGGCCGACCCCGGCCGCCGCGCGGCGACGGTAATACTCGACCACCTTGGCGTTCGGCACGCCACCCGGCGAAAAGGAACGGGTCATCGGCGCCATCACCACCCGGGTTGGCAACTCGAACGCGCCGAGGTGGAAGGGTTTGAACAGGGCTTTTGCAGGCATGGGGCACTCCACGGGACGAAGTCACAGATCGGATATGACGACGATAATATGGAGCATGGGGAGCGCTGGGTAGCACTATTGATTTGAATGATTAAGGATCAGAAGGAAGCGCTGAGGGGGCTCGACCAGAACCCTGTGGCGAGGGAGCTTGCTCCCGCTCGGTTGGTAGGAGCTGCCGAAGGCTGCGATCTTTTGATTTTCGCTTGAGACTCAAGTGATTGGGGAAAGATCGCAGCCTCGTTGCACTCGACAGCTCCTACGGGCGCAGCCCAGCGGGAGCAAGCTCCCTCGCCACAGGGGGACATCATCATGGCTGCAATGCCCTTGGGAATCAGCTCAGTGCTTTTTCGATCGCCTGGATCACCGTGGGGTCATCCGGCGCCGTACGCGGCGAGAAGCGCGCCAGCACCCGACCGTCCTTGCCGAGCAGGAATTTTTCGAAGTTCCAGGTAATGTCCCCGGGAAACTCGGCCCCCTCGCCCGCCAGCAGACGGTACAACTGGTGACGATCATGACCGTTCACGTCCAGCTTGCTGGATAGCGGGAACGTTACGCCGTAGTTGAGGCTGCAGAATTCCTGGATTTCCTGCTCGGTCCCCGGTTCTTGCCCGGCGAACTGATTGCAGGGCAGGCCCAGCACGCTGAACCCCTTGTCCTTGTATTGCTGGTAAAGATTTTCCAGCGCCGCGTACTGAGGCGTCAGGCCACATTTGGAGGCGACGTTGACCACCAGCACGACTTGCCCCTTGAACGGCGCCAGAGCAAGCTCCTGACCATCCAGGGCTTTGAGTTTAAGGTCGTGGAAAGCACTCATGACGAACTCCAGGTTTGCGGATCTTTTCGAAAACAGCCATGGGTGATGCTAACAGCAAGCGACTAAAAAGGCGCCATAGGGCGCCTCTCCAGTCAACTTGAGCGTAGCGCACAAATCAGTGGTGATGACCACCTTCGCCATGGACGTGACCATGGGCGATCTCTTCCTGGCTGGCGTCACGGATGTCGACGATCTTGACCTTGAAGTTCAGGCGCTGGCCAGCCAACGGGTGGTTGCCGTCAACGGTGACGTCATCGCCTTCCAAGTCGCGGATGGTGACGATCTGCATCTGGCCATCGGGTGCCGAGGCGTGGAACTGCATGCCCACTTCCAGCTCATCCACGCCTTCGAACATGCTGCGGCTCAGGGTGCTGACCAGTTCGGCGGAGTATTCACCGTAAGCGTCTTCCGGCTCGACGGCAACGTTCAGGTCGTCACCGACCGCTTTACCTTCCAGGGCTTTTTCCAAGCCCGGGATGATGTTGCCTGCGCCATGCAGGTAGACCAGCGGAGCGCCGCCGGCAGAGCTGTCGATGACCTCACCAGCGTCGTTGGTCAGGGTATAGTCAATGGAGACAGCCTTATTGGCGGCGATCAGCATGGGGCGAGACCTTTTGCATAAGAATGAAGAACGGACAAGTCTAAACAAGGATTTGCCCGAAAGCGAACGGAACCCGGACAAACGGGCCTGCTCGAACAGACCGACGGTCACCGGTTTGCATCAGGATGAGGACGGGCACTGGGTGGCCGAGCTGTCCTGCGGCCATACCCAGCACCTGCGCCACCAGCCCCCCTGGCAGTCCCGGGCCTGGGTGCTGGACCCTGTGCAACGTATTGAAAAAATAGGCCAGCCCTTTGCTTGCGGCTGGTGCGCTCAAGGCCCGGTTAGCGATAACCTTGGCGACTGAATTGTGGGTAGACGGCCAGTCATAGGCCGCGCCATTGCCATGCTCCTTTAGAGAATCCGCATGCAAACTTTTTTTATCGCACCCACCGATTTTGGTGTGGGCCTGACCTCCATCAGCCTCGGGCTGGTGCGTACCCTCGAACGGGCCGGGCTGAAAGTCGGCTTTTTCAAACCCATTGCCCAGCCGCATCCCGGCGACACCGGGCCGGAACGTTCCACCGAGCTGGTGGCCCGCACCCATGGCCTCAAGCCTCCGCAGCCCCTGGGCCTGGCGCACGTCGAGCGCATGCTCGGCGACGGCCAGCTCGATGAGCTGCTGGAAGAAATCATCACCCTTTACCAGCAAGCGGCCATCGGCAAGGACGTGCTGGTCGTCGAAGGCATGGTCCCGACCCGCAACGCCAGCTACGCCGCCCGGGTCAACCTGCACCTGGCCAAGAGCCTCGACGCCGAGGTCATCCTGGTGTCGGCACCGGAGAACGAAGTGCTGACCGAGCTTTCCGGGCGGGTGGAGTTGCAGGCGCAGCTGTTCGGCGGGCCGAAGGACCCGAAAGTCCTCGGGGTGATCCTGAACAAGGTCCGCACCGAGGAAAGCATGGAGGCGTTTTCCGCACGGCTCAAGGAGCACTCGCCCTTGCTGCGCAGCGGCGATTTCCGCCTGCTCGGTTGCATCCCGTTTCGCCCCGAACTCAACGCCCCGCGCACCCGCGACGTGGCCGACCTGATGGGCGCCCAAGTGCTCAATGCCGGCGACTACGAAACCCGGCGCATGAGCAACATCATCATTTGCGCCCGCACCATGCGCAACACGGTGGAGCTGCTCAAGCCCGGCGTGCTGGTGGTGACCCCCGGCGATCGCGACGACATCATCCTCGCCGTGAGTCTGGCCGCGATCAACGGCGTGCCACTGGCCGGCCTGCTGCTGACCAGCGACACCCTGCCCGACCCTCGCATCATGGACCTGTGCCGCGGCGCCTTGCAGGCAGGATTACCGGTGCTGTCGGTGAGCACCGGCTCCTATGACACCGCCAACCTGCTCAACGGCCTGAACAAGGAAATCCCCATCGATGACCGCGAACGTGCGGAGATCATCACCGATTTCGTCGCCAGCCACCTGGACGCCAAATGGCTGCACCAGCGCTGTGGCACACCGCGGGAAATGCGCTTGTCGCCGGCGGTGTTCCGCTATCAGTTGATCCAGCGCGCCCAAGCCGCCAACAAACGCATCGTGCTGCCCGAAGGCAGCGAACCGCTGACCGTCCAGGCCGCCGCCATTTGCCAGGCCCGGGGCATTGCCCGCTGCGTGTTGCTGGCCAAACCGGCCGACGTCGAAGCGGTGGCCCGCGCCCAAGGCATCGAGCTGCCACCGGGGCTGGAGATTCTCGACCCGGATTCGATTCGCGAGCGTTATGTCGAACCGATGGTGAGGTTGCGCAAGAGCAAGAGCAAGAGCCTGAACGCGCCGATGGCCGAGCAGCAACTGGAAGACACCGTGGTCATCGGCACCATGATGCTCGCGCTGGATGAGGTCGACGGGCTGGTATCCGGGGTCATCCACTCCACCGCCAACACCATCCGCCCGGCGTTGCAACTGATCAAGACCGCGCCGGGTTGCTCCCTGGTGTCCTCGGTGTTTTTCATGCTCTTCCCCGAAGAAGTGCTGGTCTACGGCGATTGCGTGATGAACCCGCACCCCAGCGCCGCGGAACTGGCGGAAATCGCCCTGCAAAGCGCCGACTCGGCCGCCGCGTTCGGCATCACGCCACGGGTGGCGATGCTCAGCTATTCCAGCGGCGAGTCGGCCAGTGGCGAAGAAGTGGAAAAAGTCCGTGAAGCCACCCTGCTGGCCCACGAAGCCCAGCATGGCCTGCTGATCGACGGTCCGCTGCAATACGACGCCGCCGCCAATGAAACCGTGGCACGGCAATTGGCACCCAACAGCCAGGTGGCCGGCCGGGCGACGGTCTTCATCTTCCCCGACCTCAACACCGGCAACACCACCCACAAGGCCGTGCAGCGCAGCGCCGATTGCGTCAGCCTCGGGCCCATGCTGCAAGGCTTGCGCAAACCGGTGAATGACTTGCCCCGCGGCGCCCAGGTCGACGACATCGTGTACACCATCGCCCTGACCGCGATCCAAGCCGCCAACCGACCTTTGGATATTTAAATGCTGGACTTCCTGCCTCCCCCTTTGCGCGGCGTCATTGCCTCGCTGCTGTTGGCGCTGAACACCATCGCCTGCTGCACACCGCTGTTCATCGTGGCGATTTTCAAGCTGGTGCTGCCCTTCCCCACCGCCCAGCGCTTCACCGACTGGCTGATGGGCCACATCCACGAGGCCTGGATCAGCAACAACAAGGCCTGGATGAACCTGCTGCGCCGTACCCGCTGGCACCTCAGTGGCCTGGAGGGCCTGGACTACCAGCATTCGTACCTGATCACCAGCAACCACCAGAGCTGGGTCGACATCATGGTGTTGCAGTACGTACTGAACCGACGCATCCGGCCGTTGAAGTTCTTTCTCAAGCAGGAACTGATCTGGGTGCCGGTGATCGGCCTGGCCTGGTGGGCCTTGGGCTTCCCGTTCATGAAGCGCTACTCCAAGGCGTACCTGGAAAAACACCCGGAAAAGAAAGGCAAGGACCTGGAAACCACTCGCAAGACTTGCGCGAAGTTTCGCAACAACCCCGTGGGCATTTTCAACTTCGTCGAAGGCACGCGTTTCACCGACGGCAAGCATGCCCAGCAGCAGTCACCGTTTCGCTACCTGCTCAAGCCCAAGGCCGGTGGTATCGCGTTCGTGCTCGATGCCATGGGTGAACAACTGGAATCGATCATCAACGTGACCATCCATTACCCGGGCGGACGTCCGGGTTATTGGGATTTGCTCTGCGGCAACGTTGGGGAAGTGGTGGTGCACTTTCAGGAACTGAAGATTGCGCCGCAGTTCATCGGCAAGAACTACGACCAGGACGGTGTGTATCGCCTGGAATTCCAGGGCTGGATCAACCAGCTGTGGCAGGACAAGGATGCGTTGCTTGCGCAGATGCACCGCGAGTATCCCGGTAAATCCTGAGGTGTCTGTACTGGCCTCATCGCGAGCAAGCTCGGCTCCCACAGGGATTGTTGGTGAACATGGACATCCCTGTGGGAGCCGAGCTTGCTCGCGATAGCGTCCTTCCAGACAACAAAAAGCCCGCAGACGATCACTCATCTGCGGGCTTTTTACTGACAGCGGCGTTCCTTAGATCGCCCCACGCTTGCGCAGCAGATCCAGCACCTGCTTGACGCTCTCTTCCAGTGTCAGCGCCTGGGTGTCGATGACCAGGTCGGCATCCAGCGGCACGTCATACGGGAAGGACTCGCCCGGGATGTTGTCGCCGGCGGCGGCATACAGCCCTTGCGGATCACGTTGGGCACACACTGCTGGCGAGGCCTGGACGTAGACCGTCAGCAGACGCTCACGGCCGATCAGGTCCTTGGCCTGTTCACGTCCTTCGGCACTCGGCGCGACGAACGCGGCGAGGGTCAGCAGGCCGGCTTCGTTGAACTGACGAGCGACATGCGCCGCACGGCGCCAGTTCTCGGTCCGCCCGGCACGATCCTGAGGCAAGCCCTTGTTCAGGTCATGGCGCAGGTTCTGGCCATCGAGGACAAAGACCGCACGACCCGAGTCGAACAACTTGCGCTCGACCGCATAGGCCAGGGTGCTTTTACCCGCGCCCGACAGGCCACTGAACAAGACCGTGGCCGGTTGCTGGCCGAAGCGCTGGGCGCGTTCTTCCACCGACACATGGGCCAGTTTGCCGTGGTGCGTGCTGCTGCCGTGGGTCAGCGGCTGGGCGACGATCATACCGGCGCCGACCGTGCCGTTGGTGAGACGATCGATGACGATGAAGGCGCCGGTGGTGCGGTTGCTTTCGTAACCGTCCAGGGCGATCGGCGCATCCAGGGCGATCTTCACCTTGCCGATTTCGTTGAGCTGCAGCGCGCTGGCCGGGCCTTCTTCAAGGGTGTTCACATCCACCTTGTTGACGATGCTGGCAATCGAGCCCGGCACGTAGCTGGTGGCGCGCTTGATGTCGTATTTCTTGCCCGGCAGCATCGGCTCTTCGGCCATCCACACCAGCATCGCTTCGAAGCTGTCAGTGACCGGCGGGACGTTGTCGGCATGTACCAACAGGTCGCCACGGGAGATGTCGATCTCGTCTTCCATGGTCAGCGTGACCGCCTGGCCTGGACCGGCGTGCTCCAGCTCGCCTTCGAAGGTGACGATGGATTTCACGCGGCTGCTCTTGCCCGACGGCAGCACCACCACTTCGTCGCCCTTGTGCACGATGCCGCTGGCGAGGGTGCCGGCGAAACCGCGGAAGTTCAGGTTCGGACGGTTGACGTACTGCACCGGGAAACGCAGGTCGGTGAAGTTGCGGTCGCCCGCCACTTCCACGGTCTCGAGGATTTCCATCAGCGACTGGCCGGTGTACCACGGCGAACGCTCGGACTTGTTCACCACGTTGTCGCCCTTGAGGGCGGACATCGGCACGAAGTGCATGCTGGTGGGCTTCATCTTCAAGCCTTCGGCGAACTTCAGGTAGTCGGCCTTGATCGACTCGAACACGCCCTGGTCGAAGTCCTTGAGGTCCATCTTGTTGATGGCCACGACGATGTGCTTGATGCCCAGCAACGAAGCGATGAAGCTGTGGCGACGGGTCTGGGTCTGCACGCCGTAGCGGGCATCCACCAGGATGATCGCCAGGTCACAGGTGGAGGCACCGGTGGCCATGTTGCGGGTGTACTGCTCATGGCCGGGGGTATCGGCGATGATGAACTTGCGCTTGGCGGTGGAGAAATAGCGGTACGCGACATCGATGGTGATGCCCTGCTCGCGCTCGGCCTGCAGGCCGTCGACCAGCAGCGCCAGGTCGATATCGTCCCCGGTGGTGCCGACTTTCTTCGAATCGCGGGTGATGGCTTCCAGGTGATCTTCGTAGATCATCTTGGAGTCGTGCAGCAGGCGCCCGATCAGGGTGCTCTTGCCGTCGTCGACGTTACCGCAGGTCAAAAAGCGCAGCAGCTCTTTACGCTCGTGCTGGCCCAGGTAGGCGAGGATGTCCTCGCTGATCAAATCAGATTGATGCGACATGACAGCCCCTTAGAAATAACCTTGACGTTTTTTATCTTCCATCGAGCCTGCGCCATCGTGGTCGATGACCCGGCCCTGGCGCTCGGAAGTTCGCGTCAGGAGCATTTCCTGGATGATATCCGTCAGGCTTTCGGCCTCGGACTCCACCGCGCCCGTCAACGGGTAGCAGCCAAGGGTACGGAAACGCACTTTCTTCTTGACGATACGGGCTTTGTCTTCGTCGGACAGGTGCTCGAGGATGCGCTCGTCGTCGATCATGATCAGCGTGCCGTTCTTCTCGATCACTTCACGCTCGGCGGCGAAGTACAGCGGCACGATCGGGATACCTTCGAGGTAGATGTACTGCCAGATGTCCAGCTCGGTCCAGTTCGACAGCGGGAATACGCGGATCGACTCGCCTTTGTTGACCTTGCCGTTGTAGACGTTCCACAGTTCCGGACGCTGGTTCTTCGGGTCCCAGCGGTGCTTGCTGTCACGGAACGAGTACACGCGCTCCTTGGCGCGGGATTTCTCTTCATCGCGACGGGCACCGCCGAACGCGGCGTCGAAACCATACTTGTCCAAGGCCTGCTTGAGGCCTTCGGTCTTCATGATGTCGGTGTGCTTGGCACTGCCGTGGGTGAACGGGTTGATGCCCTGCGCCACGCCGTCCGGGTTCACATGGGTGATCAGGTCCAGGCCCAGTTCCTCGACCATGCGGTCGCGGAACTTGTACATTTCCTGGAATTTCCAGCGGGTGTCGACGTGCATCACCGGAAACGGCAGCTTGCCGGGGAAGAACGCCTTGCGTGCCAGGTGCAGCATCACGGCGGAGTCTTTACCGATGGAGTACAGCATCACCGGGTTATCGAACTCGGCGGCCACCTCGCGGATGATGTGGATGCTTTCCGCCTCCAGCTGTTTCAGATGCGTCAGTTTGTCGACCATGGCTACTCACGAAAACTTTCTTATGAACGGCCAGCGGGCCGTGTTCGAGCGGGGAATCCTAGCACAGCGACCTCTTCTAATCAGGGCGCCAACTAGATCGAAACAGCATATGGATATGCCTGGTGGTTCGGGTATTGCACCGACCTTTGTGGGAGCGGGCTTGCTCGCGAATGCGGTGGTTCAGTTGCATAACTGTTGACTGACCCACCGCATTCGCGAGCAAGCCCGCTCCCACAGGTTCGGTTACAGTCAGATGGGATTCGGGCAATCGATGAAGATGTGCTCCAGGGCAAACCTTCGCGCCAGGTAGTCACCCAGCGCCTGGACACCGTAGCGTTCGGTCGCATGATGCCCGGCGGCGATGAAGCTGATGCCGTTTTCCCGGGCGCTGTGGAAGGTCTGTTCCGACGCCTCGCCGCTGAGGTACAGGTCGACCCCGGCCAGCACCGCCTGATCGATATAACCTTGGCCCCCACCGGTGCACCAGCCGACCCGGCGGATCATCTGCCCGCCTTCGATCAGCAAGGGCTCGCGCCCCAGGGCTTCCTGGACCTTGCGCGCGAAATCCCGCGCCGTCATTGGTTCGGACAGGGAGCCGACCAGACCGACAACCTTGGGGTTATCCGGGTCCAGGGGGCCCTCGACGGTGATGTCCAACTGGCGGGCCAACTGCACGTTATTGCCCACCTCGGAGTGCAGGTCCAGGGGCAAGTGATAGGCCAGCAGGCTGATGTCATGCTTGAGCAACGTCTTGAGGCGACGCTGTTTCATGCCGGTGATACAAGGGTTCTCGCCCTTCCAGAAATAACCGTGATGCACCAGCACCAGGTCGGCCTCGGCCTCGACGGCGGCATCGAGCAGCGCCTGGCTGGCGGTGACACCGCTGACGATGCGCATCACCTGGGGCGCGCCTTCGACCTGCAGGCCGTTGGGGCAGTAATCGGCAATCCGGCTGCTTGCCAGGTAACGGTCCGCTTCTTCAACCAGGGTGTTCAGGGCTACGGCCATAAAAGACTCCTAAATATCCCGTTCAGAGGCGCGCGCGGCCTCGTATAATGCGCGACATTATGGGCGGTCTCATACCGCCTGCAACCTTTGTAGGACGTGCTTAATGCTCAAGGCGCTGCGTTTTTCCGGCTGGCCGCTGTTGGCCGGCGTGCTTGTCGCTCTACTGATTATCCAGCGCTACCCGGAATGGGTCGGCCTGCCGAGCCTCGACGTCAACCTGCAGCAAGCGCCGCAAACCAAGGCGGTGCAGCAGGGGCCGGTGTCCTATGCCGACGCCGTGACCACCGCCGCGCCGGCCGTGGTGAACCTGTACACCACCAAGGTCATCAACAAGCCCAGCCATCCGCTGTTCGAAGACCCGCAGTTCCGGCGCTTCTTCGGCGACAACTCGCCCAAGCAGAAGCGCATGGAGTCGAGCCTGGGCTCGGGCGTGATCATGAGCCCGGAAGGCTACATCCTGACCAACAACCACGTCACCGCCGGTGCCGACCAGATCGTGGTGGCCCTCAAGGACGGCCGTGAAACCCTGGCTCGGGTGATCGGCAGCGACCCGGAAACCGACCTCGCGGTGCTGAAGATCGACCTCAAGAACCTGCCGGCCATCACCATCGGCCGCTCCGACAGCATTCGCATCGGCGACGTGACCCTGGCCATCGGCAACCCGTTCGGCGTCGGCCAGACCGTGACCATGGGCATCATCAGCGCCACCGGACGCAATCAGTTGGGCCTCAACAACTATGAGGACTTCATCCAGACCGACGCCGCGATCAACCCCGGCAACTCCGGCGGCGCGCTGGTGGATGCCAACGGCAACCTCACCGGGATCAACACGGCGATCTTTTCCAAGTCGGGCGGCAGCCAGGGCATCGGTTTCGCCATTCCGGTGAAGCTGGCGATGGAGGTGATGAAGTCGATCATCGAACACGGCCAGGTGATCCGTGGCTGGCTGGGCATCGAAGTCCAGCCGCTGACCCAGGAGCTGGCGGAGTCCTTCGGCTTGTCCGGGCGGCCCGGTATCGTGGTGGCGGGAATTTTCCGCGACGGTCCGGCGCAGAAGGCCGGCCTGCAACTGGGCGATGTGATCCTGAGCATCGATGGCGAACCGGCCGGCGATGGCCGCCGCTCGATGAACCAGGTGGCGCGGATCAAGCCCACCGACAAGGTGACGATCCAGGTCATGCGCAACGGCAAGGAGCTCAAGCTCACCGCCGAAATCGGCCTGCGCCCACCGCCGGCGCCGGTAGTGCTCAAGGAAGAGCAGTAGCCGCAGGGCACATCCTGGGCGCCTGAAAAAAATTGTGGCGAGGGGATTTATCCCCGCTGGGTTGCGCAGCAACCCCAAAATCAGATACCGCGGTCCATCAGACAAACCGCACCAACGGGTCTACGGCTGCTGCGCAGCCGAACGGGGATAAATCCCCTCGCCACAAAGATGCCTACCTGCACTCCAATGTTATCCCCCTGGCAAACCTATCCAGATTCCACTTGAAATTACAGATAGCATAAATTCTCATTAGTAGTGTTATATTGTTTCAATACTAAAAATTGGAACAATATAACATGCCACCCCTAAAACGGATTTCAGCTGCCAGCCTCGCCCTAGGGCTACTGGGCGATCCGGCCTACGCCGAGGAAATCCAGCCCCTGGAACTGGACGCCATCACCGTGACGTCCGACTACGAATCCCCCACCGGCCCTGTCACGGGCTATCGCGCCACCCGCTCTGCCAGTGCGACCAAAACCGACACAGCCCTGCGCGACATCCCGCAATCGATCAGTGTGATTCCCGCCAGCGTGCTCAAGGACCTGGGCAGCACCAGCGTCGAGCGGGCCTTGGAATATGCCGGCGGTGTGTCGAAGCAGAACAACTTCGGCGGCCTGACGCTCTACGAATACAGCGTGCGCGGCTTCACGACGTCGGAGTTCTACAAGGACGGCTTCAGCGCCAACCGCGGTTATCCGAGCACACCGGACGCCGCGAACATCGAACGCATCGAAGTGCTCAAGGGGCCCGCCGCCAGCCTGTATGGCCGGGGCGATCCCGGCGGTACGGTGAACATTGTCACCAAGAAACCGCAACCGGAAGCCTTCACCACCCTGCAGACCAGCGCCGGCAGTTGGGACCGCTACCGCACCGCACTGGACGTCAACACACCCCTGGACGCCGAGGGCCAGTTGCTGTCGCGGGTCAACCTGGCGGTCGAGGACAACCACAGCTTTCGCGATCACGTCGACAGCAAGCGCGTTTTCATCGCGCCTTCCATCAGTTGGCAATTGAACCCCGACACGCGGTTGCTGGTGGAAAGCGAAATCGTGCGTCACAGCTCGACGTTCGACCGTGGCATCGTCGCCCCGAACAATCGCTGGAGCGGCGTTTCCCGTTCGACCTTTTTGGGCGAACCCAACGATGGCGACATCGACAATCACAACAACATGCTCCAGGCCGCCCTCGAACATCAGCTCAACGACACCTGGCAATTGCGCCTGGCCAGCCACTACAAACAAGGTGAACTCTGGGGCTTCGCCTCTGAAGCGCGCCCGCTGAACGCCGACGGCCATACGGTGAACCGCCGCTATCGCGAGCGCGACAACAATTGGCACGACAGCATCACCCAACTGGAATTGCGCGGCCTGTTCGACCTCGGCCCCTGGCAGCACGAACTGCTGGTCGGCAGCGAATACGAGGACTACCGCAAGAACGAGCGCGTGACCACCATCGGTGGCAGCACCTACCCCATCGACCTCTATCAGCCGATCTACGGCCAGCCGAAACCCAATGGTGCCCGGACCGGCACAGACTTCTTCGAACACGTGCAAAGCCGCGCGCTGAACCTGCAGGACCAGATCATCTTCACTGACAAGCTGCGGGGCATGCTCGGCGTGCGGTATGAGCATTTCGAGCAGAGCATCGACGACCACACCCGCAGTAAAACCAGCCGCCAGCGCCACGACACCCTGACGCAGCGGGCCGGCCTGCTGTATCAACTGACACCCGAAGTCGGGCTGTTCGCCAACGCCTCCACCTCGTTCAAGCCCAACAACGGCCTGGATGCCAGTGGCAAGACTTTCGATCCCGAGGAAGGGGTGGGCTATGAAGTGGGGATCAAGAGCGAGTGGTTCGACGATCGCCTGAGCACCACCCTGGCGGCCTTCCATATAGAGAAGGAAAACGTCCTGAGCCCGGTCGCCGGGACCGACTTCAGCCGCGCCATCGGCAAGGCTCGCAGCCAGGGCATCGACCTGCAAGTGACTGGGCAGGTGACCGACGCCGTGCGCGTGATCGGCGCCTATGCCTACATCGATGCCGAAGTGACCAAGGGCGACGAAACCATTCCCACAGGCAGCCGGATCCTCGGTGTCGCCAAACACAGCGGCAGCGTGCTGGGGGTCTACGAATTCCAGGACGGGCACCTGCGCGGTTCGGATGTCGGCGCGGCGCTCACTTACGTCGGCGATCGCTCGGGCGAAGCCGGCAAGGATTTCGAACTACCGGCCTATCACACCGTGGACCTGCTGGCCCATTACAAGGCCAGCGACGACGTCACCGTGGGCCTGAACCTGAACAACGTCTTCGACGAAAAGTACTACGAACGCGCCTACAGCAACTACTGGGTCACCCCCGGCGAGCCGCGCAACTTCACCGTCAGTCTTACCCTCGCTCTGTAAAAGGAAAAACGGCATGAAACACCCCAAGACCTTCGCCCTGCTCGGCCTGCTCCTGGCTACACAGGCCTCGGCCCATGGCCTGTGGACCGAACAGCGTCGCGGCAACATCGAAGTGATCTACGGCCACGGCGCCGAAGACAATGCCTTCAAGGCGCAGAAAATCAGCGGTGCCTGGGCCTATGACCTGGGCGGCAAGATGATTCCGGTCACCGTAGAGCGCCTGCCGGACCACGCCCGCCTGCAACCGCTCAAGCCACCGGCCGTGCTGGCGGTGGCGCTGGACAATGGCATGTGGTCCCAGACGGCGGACAAGAAGTGGATCAATGAAGGCCGCAGCAAAGTACCCGGGGCGATCGAGTCGACCCAAACGTTCAAGTACAGCCTGGCAATCTATGAGCCGGGGGCGAAACTGCCGGCGCTTGCACCGATCAAGTTCGTGATCCTGCCGGAAGTCGACCCGTTGACCGTAGGCCCGGGCCAGTCATTGCCGGTACGGGTGCTGCTGGATGGCAAACCGGCGGCCGGTGTGAAACTGGTGGGCGACTACCGCAGCGCGCCGAACACCGTCTCGACTGAAACCGACGCAGAAGGCCGGGCCAAGGTACTGGTGCGCAACGAAGGCCTGAATGTGATCGCGGCGCAGATGGAAATTGCACTCAAGGACAACAAGGACGTGGCCAGCCGCGGCGTGTTCACCTCGCTGACCTTCCTGGGCGAACCGCATCACGATTAGGTTGATTGACACGACGCCATCGCGAGCAAGCTCGCTCCCACAGGAGATAGGCGGTGAACACATTTTTTGTGAACACCCCAATAACCCACTGTGGGAGCGAGCTTGCTCGCGATGAGGCCGGCACAATCACCGCAAAGCTCAAGCCGGAGTCAAGCACTCCGGCCCATTGAGCTTCGGATCATTGACCATATTGGCCAATACCCGCTCGCGCAGTGGCGCCGGCTCGCTTGCCAGCAACCCTTGCAAGGCATGCAGCGGTGTCTGCGGGTCGAGCCACAGGCGCTGGCCTTCTTCGTCCAGGATCAACGGCCGGCGCTGGCCCGCCGCCGGCTGGGTGATGACCGCTGTGCTCAGCCAGACCTGCTCCTGCACCGGATACGCTTCCCAGATCGCGGCAAAAAACAGCGACGAACCCTCCCCCGGCGTCAACCAGTACGGACGCTTGCGCGTGCCGCCGCGCCATTCATAAAAGCCGTTGGCCGGCAGCAGGCAGCGGCGCAGGCGCAAGGCCTCACGAAACATCGGCTGCTCGGCCACGGTTTCGGCCCGGGCATGGGCCGGGGTGCGGGACAAGTCGGTCAGCCACGGCGGCGTCAGGCCCCAGCGCGCCCGAGCCAGCTCGCGCTGGCCCTCGGCGCCGGCCCGCAGCATCAGCACCGAATCGTTGGGCGAAATATTCCACTGGGCCTTCTGATCGGCGGGAAAACCGGGCAGGGCCGCAAAGGTGGGGTTCCAGCGAAACAGGGCATAACGTCCACACATGGGGCAACACGACTCTTGATCGAACGAACGACCGCCAGCCTAACAGACCAGCGTGCCGGGGTAGCTGTCCGGTTCATCGCCGGGCAGCGGCAACGCGACATTGTACGCGGCGATCAACTCACGGGCGTATTGCGCCTGCTCGTCCTCCACCGCCAGCCCCAGCAGGCCCTGCATGGGCAACTCCCCCGCGCCGCCGAGCAAATCACGCCCCACCAGATGCGCCGTGATGCCTTCGCTCGCAAGCATCCCTTGCAACAATTCGCCTTCCATCAGGTTTTCCAGTTCGTAGATTCGCTGCATGGGCGCCCCATCATTCGTTTTCGCTGAAGACTTCGAGATGCCATTCCTCGCCATGGACCTGCAGCACAAAGGTGATCGGTCGACAGCACACCTGACAGTCCTCGATGTAGGTCTGGTCGCCACCGGACAAGTCCACGGTTGTCTCCACATTCTCCCCGCAATAGGGACAATCATAACGAGCCTGCTCCAGCATCGCGGTCTCCCAAGTGACTTGTGCGTATAATCGCCGGTCTATTTGCAGGGCTATTTTCGTCTGGCTTATCTTCCAGGCCGTGCCCCGTCGTTTTTTCGATCGAACCTTTACTTACCCTAGCCGTTTCCAACAAGAGAGCATGATGGGCGAATTCGATGCCATCCGACCTTACGACGACAGCGAAGTCCCAGCGGTGCTGGCACGGCTGCTCGGCGACAAGGCGTTTCTAGATATCCTCACCCACTTCCGCTTCCCACGCCTGGCCGGCGCCTTCGGCTGGATGCTCAAACCCCTTATAGCGCAAAGATTGCGCCGTGAGTTCGCCGGTGTGACGTCGGTCGCCACTTTGCAGGACAAGGTGGAGTTCTATGTCGACCACACCATCGAGCGCGCCACCGATGGCGTGACCTACACCGGCGTGGAGCAATTCAAGTCCGGCAGTGCGTACCTGTTCATCGCCAACCACCGCGATATCGTGATGGACCCGGCCTTCGTCAACTACGCCGTGTACCACGCCGGCCTGCCGACGCCGCGCATCGCCATTGGCGACAATCTGCTGCAAAAGCCTTTTGTCAGTGACCTGATGCGCCTGAACAAGAGCTTCATCGTGCACCGTTCCATCACCGGACGGCGGGAAAAAATGGCGGCGTACCAGTTGCTGTCGGCGTACATCAACCATTCGATCCGCAACGACTGCGCCTCGATCTGGATCGCCCAGGCCGAAGGGCGGGCCAAGGACGGCGACGACCGGACCGAATCGGCGATCCTCAAGATGTTCCACATGAGCCGCAAGGACGAGCCGTTCGGCGAGGTGATCCAGTCGCTGAACCTCACGCCGGTGTCGATCAGCTACGAATATGACCCGTGCGACCAGGCCAAGGCCCGCGAGCTGTACATCCGCGCCACTACCGGCACCTACACCAAGGCACCGGGCGAGGACGACGTGAGCATCGCCAAGGGCATCACCGGCTACAAGGGCCGGGTCCACGTGAATTTCGCCGCGCCCATCACCGAGCTGTTCGAGGACACCAAGCAATTGGCCCTGGAAATGGACCGGCAGATTCTCGGCGGCTACCGCCTGTTCCCGGTGCATTACCTGGCTTACGCCCAATGGGCCGACGCCGACCCGCAGTTGCAGGTGCCGACGGCGGCCGAGGTGTTTGGTGCCGATGAACTGGCCAAGGCCCAGGAAGAATGGCAGCGCCGGCTGGACGCTTGCCCGCCGGAACACCGGCCGTTCCTGGTGCTGCAATATGCGACGCCGGTGCGTAATCAGTATCGGGTCAAGGCGGGGTTGGCGCTTTAAGCGACAGGTCTGAGGACACGGGTTCCCTGTGGCGAGGGAGCTTGCTGTGGCGAGGGGATTTATCCCCGTTGGGCTGCGTAGCAGCCCTGATCAGGTTGATGTGATCGACCAGACTTACCGAGCTGTCAGGGTTTGGGGCTGCTGCGCAGCCCAGCGGGGATAAATCCCCTCGCCACAGGCCACCATGCCCCGATCAAAACGGTTATCTCATCAGAACTGCGTACTGATCCACGACACCAGCAACGCCAGCGCCAGGCAGCCAAAGCCGAACCGATAGAAAAACCGGTTCATGCGCTGGGTGGCCAGGTCCAGCAGTGCTTCGAAGCGCTCCTCGCCATTGCCATTGCGTGCTTGCAGGCAGGCTCGCGCCCGTTGTTCACGGCGACGCGTCGCGTGCAGCACCCAGCCGCCAGGGCAGGCAAACAGCAACGCGAGCAGGTTGATCAGTTTGGCGGGGTGGGCAGCGAACAACGAAAACAGATGCAGCGACATCACGAACCTCAAGCGAAAAACGGACAGGACAGACACGCCCGTGGCCTACGAACAGGGCGCGGATTCTACCGAAAGCCTGCCGTCCTGCACCGTTTTTTCCGACCAGTAACGACCGGCTGGGATAATGGCCTGGTAACTTCGTGGCGAGGGAGCTTGCTCCCTCGCCACAGGCTTCGCAATCAAGCCTTGGCTTAATTTCCCCCGTCACGGTTTCGTCATCTGAATAGGCCACTCTGTCGCCCTTCAAACCCGCACGGAACCCGTCATGCTGCACGCCGAAAACCAGGATCGCCTCTATCTCATCAGCCCAAGCGACGAACAACAGAACCTCGTCGACAGCCTGTCCTTCAATGTGCAGGACCGCCATTGGCTGGTGTACTGCGCCCTCGGCGGCCATCAACATGCCGACCTGCCTGAGACAGACCTGCTGACCGGGATCAGCGTGCTGGAATTCTATTCCCAGGCTGCCTGAAAAAACTGTGGGAGCGAGCTTGCTCGCGATAGCGGTGGATCAGCCAACATCGAAATGGCTGACACTCAGCTATCGCGAGCAAGCTCGCTCCCACGGGGTTGCAGACTTAATGCTTACTCAGCCAGCACCTGGCCAATGGTCGGGTCCTTGAACAGCCGGGTCAGGGCATCGCTCAACACGTCGCTGACCAGCTTGGTGTTGGTGTCCTGGTTGGGCGCCATGCCGAAGCGCTGGTCCAGGGACGCCCCGTAACGCCCGCTGTAGCGGCGGTTGGCGTTCTGCACGTCGGAGCGGAAGGTCGCGCCGATGGTGGCTTCGGTCACGTACATGCCTTCCTTGGGCGACTGATACTTGAGCTCAGCCAGGGTCACGGTCAACTGCGGTGCATTCAAGGCATTGGCTGTCGGCGTGAAGCCCAGCAAACGCACCGCTGCTTCAGCCTGGGCCTGCAGCTTGGGCAGGATCTGCGCACCCTGCACCGTGATCACGCTGGTTTCCGGGTACAGCCCACCACGGGTGCCGAGCGTCGGCGACGGACGACCGTCCACGACCCGCACCACCACCGGCTGGCCACGACCCACAGGCGCCAGTTGGGCATTGAGCTTGGGCTCCGGGTTAAGTTGTTGCGGGCTGTGGGCGCAGCCGACGAGGGTCAGACTGGTCACAGCGATCAAACCGAACAACAGGCGTTGCAACATGCTCTTCTCTCCAGAATCGGGCACAAACAGGCCGGCAGTATAGCGGTGCGCCATCGCCGTGAACTAGCGTCGCACGATGAATACTGAAATGTCTGACACGGGCCGTGATTGCCGGTTCCTGTCACCCCATTGTCACGGTCCTTACATTGGCATGTCATGGCCCGCTGTCAGGCTTGCTCCAAGCTCCCTGACCCGGTATTCGCTCATGCGCTTCCTCATTTCCCTGTTCACCCCGCGTCCCCATCACCGCAGCTTCGCCCTGCTCGATCGCAACGGCCGTTGCCAGGCCTTCAAGCAGTGCAGCCTGCAACCCATGGGCGAGGGCTGGGTGGAAATCGACGAAATCCGCCTCAACTGGTTGCACCAGCCATTGCCCGCCAGCGCCCGCGTGCAACCGCTTCGTGCCCGCGCACGCAACCGGCAACTGTTGACCATCTGACCGGACGGCTAATAAAAGTCATTAAACACGACCATTTCCCTGCGTTTCTTCGATACAATCTCCCCCCGATTATAAGGACGTCTCCTGATCGGGCCTCGCAACACCGCTGATGCGCTGGTATTGGCACCCCGCACCGCCCACAGAGAGCCGCCCACACAGATCGAGTGAAGCTGGCGCGCTTGCTGTTCTCCAGGCAAATCACCACTTTTCGCGAATCTGCAGAGCTGTCATTACGCTCGGTCACTGAGCTGTCTGCCTGTTTTGCCTGTCATGTACTCCATGGGGGCAACCAAACCGGGCACGGTGCCAGGCTGGGACAGCCCTTTTTTGAGGTTCACGTCTTCAAAAGAGCGTGAAAAAACGGGTTTTCACAACTTCACGAGAGTGTGGCGAGCAAATGAAGAGTTTTGCGTCTGAACAAGCACCATTAGCGTCTGAAACAGCCCAACGACACAGGACCGGATATCGCTCAAGAACCGGCGCCTGAAGCCTGTCCGCTACGGATTTGGTTGCACGAACGGATGTCTCGGCCATAAGTCGAATTGCCTGCCCGGCGCTTAAATGAGTTCATGTGACTCTTGAGGCCAGGCTGCATGCATCCGCAGTAGGTGCGAAAAATTGCGAAGATTCGGACATGGCGATCCTGGCCATGGATAACTGGGGCGCAACTGACCTGCCCCGCCACTCCTGGCCGCTATGCCGACAATTTGGTGCTGCAGATTTTGGAGACGCGTTAAATGGCGCATAACGAAGCAGTCGATGTAGTTCTGGTAGGGGCCGGCATCATGAGTGCCACCCTGGCCGTGCTGCTCAAGGAGCTCGACCCCGCGATCTCGCTGGAAGTCGTCGAGCTGATGGACTCCGGTGCCGCGGAGAGTTCCAACCCGTGGAACAACGCCGGCACCGGCCACGCCGGGCTGTGTGAGCTCAACTACACGCCCCAGGCGGCCGACGGTACGGTCGACATCAAGAAAGCCGTGCACATCAACACCCAGTTCGAAGTGTCGAAGCAGTTCTGGACGTACCTGACCCAGAAAGGCACGTTCGGCTCCTCCAAGTCCTTCATCGCCCCGGTGCCACACCTGAGTTTCGTACAGGGTGACAAAGGCGTGGCGTTCCTGAAGAAGCGCTTCGAGCTGATGCGCCAGCATCACGCCTTCGCCGACATGGAATACACCGAAGACAAAGGCCAGATGGCCGAGTGGATGCCGTTGATGATGCCTGGCCGGCCGGACGATGAAGTCATCGCCGCCACCCGCGTCATGAACGGTACCGACGTCAACTTCGGCGCCCTGACCAATCAGTTGCTCAAGCACCTGACCAGCGCCCCGGACACCCAGGTCAAGTACTGCAAGCGCGTCACCGGCCTCAAGCGCAACGGCAGCGGCTGGACCGTAAGCATCAAGGACGTCAACTCCGGCAGCACCCGCGAAGTCGACGCCAAGTTCGTGTTCCTCGGTGCCGGCGGCGCGGCCTTGCCGCTGCTGCAAGCCTCGGGCATCGAGGAAAGCAAGGGCTTCGGTGGCTTCCCGGTCAGCGGCCAGTGGCTGCGTTGCGACAACCCGGAAGTGGTCAAGCACCATCAGGCCAAGGTCTACAGCCAGGCCGCCGTGGGCTCGCCGCCAATGTCGGTGCCGCACCTGGACACCCGCGTGGTCGACGGCAAGAAATCCCTGCTGTTCGGACCATACGCCGGTTTCACCACCAAGTTCCTCAAGCACGGTTCGATCATGGACCTGCCGCTGTCGGTACGCGCTGGCAACATCGGCCCGATGCTGGCCGTGGCCCGGGACAACATGGACCTGACCAAGTACCTGATCAGCGAAGTGATGCAGTCCATGGAGCAGCGCCTGGAATCCCTGCGTCGCTTCTACCCCGAGGCGAAAGCCGAAGACTGGCGCCTGGAAGTGGCCGGCCAACGGGTGCAGATCATCAAGAAAGACCCGAAGAAAGGTGGCGTCCTACAGTTCGGCACCGAACTGGTGGCGGCCAAGGACGGCAGCCTCGCCGCCCTGCTCGGCGCATCGCCGGGTGCTTCGGTGACCGTATCGATCATGCTGGAACTGATCGAGCGCTGCTTCCCGGACAAGGCCAAGGGCGAATGGGCTGACAAGCTCGCAGAGATATTCCCGGCCCGGGAAAAAGTGCTGGAAACCGACGCGGCGCTGTATCGCAAGATCAACGCGCAGAACAACATTGCGTTGGAGTTGGTTGAAGACAGCAAGGCTCAAAGTTACGCCTGACACCTTGCCGCTAATATAAAAAAGCCTCCCGTGCAGACGGGAGGCTTTTTTATTTCCTCGGTGTTAGTTCATGCTGAATTTGACGCGTGTTCCACCGTGACTGACATAGTCGTCATCATCTTCAACATAAAACAATTCAGCGACACAGGAACCCGCCGGCTCCGCCTTGACCCAGCGATGATAAGGCATTGCCTCTTTATCATTGCCCGGTGCCCTTGCGACATGTCCAAAGCTGAAATGACAGGTTCGGCTGCCTTGCGTATAGCTGAAGGCCTCTCGCTCGGCGCGTGACTGGGGCAGGTAGTAGGTTAATTCCTGGCTCTCGCCCGGGTTTATCGAAAAGCTGTGGCCGGCATTGGCCGGATTCTGCGTCCAGGTAAAATCTCTGCCGGGAACGATGACGGCGGCGGTTGCGTTATAGACTTCGACATTGACAATTTCATCCCGCGCACAGGAAGCGGAACTTGCCAGACACGCCGCCAGGGACAACAACACCCCGGCGACAAACTTCTTTTGATCTTCCATGATGAATACAGCTCCATTTAAACGATGACGTCAAAGCCACTTGGCTTCGGCGCAAAAGTAATGGAAATTCAAATAAAACAAAACAGCCCGAATGGTGACATAACCTTTCGGAGCAACTTGCAGAAGAAGAGATTAGTTGCGATCAGCCCGAACGACTCAACGCTCCGAAGAGCGTTGACAGGGGTTCAACTCAGCGGCGCGCCTTGTTGATCAACTCGATGTATTCCTCGGCATTACGCTGGTCCTGGATCAACGCAACGAAATCGTTGCCGTGCTCATCCTTGCCGTCGAGGTCATGGCCGGCCTCGACGAAGAACGTCAGGAAACGCTCGAAATCATCGACCCGCAGGCCACGGTAGGCCTTGATCAGTTTGTGCAACGACGGCGAAGTGGCATCGACCGGTTCGAAATTGAGGAACAGCTTGATCTGCTCGTCGCCAATCTCGTCGCCAATCACTTGTTTCTTGTCTTTACGCATTGCCGGCTCCAACTCGCACAATTCACGGGGGCGGGCAGTTTACCCCCGGCAGGCCTCGGGGCTCAACGCGGGCGTTCGATGCCGGTGTGCAGGTCGGCCCAGATATGGCCGTTGGCGTAGGTGAGGAACTGCACGTAGACCGTGTTGTTGCGCAACAGATCGATGACCACCCGGTACTGGGCCTGTGGATAAGACAGTGTCAGGGTCTTGCTCGCCTCGTCGAAGGCCGGTTTCTTCAAGCTTTTGCTTTCGCCGTCGAAGTTGAGGATCACCTGGCTGATGGTCGCCCCCTTGTTCAAGGACTTGCCCTTGAGACGGACCAGCAAAGGCGAAGTGACCGGGATCGGTTGCTGGTTGGACTGGCGCTGGTTCCCCAGCACCACCGAATACTCGGTCACTTGCAGCAACTGCTGCTGTTCGGGCTGTTCCTGGCGCACCACCAGGTCATCCGGCGGCAGGAACTGGCTGTGCATCGGCGCGGCCACGGCCGTCAAAGGCAGGCTGGCGATCAACAGTGAAGTGGCGCAGCGGCGGATCGATACACGCATGACAACCTCCAGAATCTTGGCCGGGCACTCTAGCATGAGCACGGACAGTAAAAATAAGCGATCCGGATCAATACATCCGGACAGCGGGCGCGGCATACTCAAAGAGGCCATCAGCATCGATATCACTGATGCATGCCTTTGTGGCGAGGGAGCTTGCTCCCGCTGGGTTTGGTAGGAGCTGCCGAAGGCTGCGATCTTTTGATCTTTCGCTTGAGACTCAAGTGACAGGGGAAAGATCGCAGCCTCGTTGCACTCGACAGCTCCTACGGGCGCAGCCCAACGGGAGCAAGCTCCCTCGCCACGGGGCCAGTGCCGGCCCCCCCCTTGCGAGGAGTATTCATGGCTTTCTCCGCCCCACCGTTATTCGCCGCCTGGCGCCAGACCTGGCGTGCCGGCTACACCCTGGAACGCCTGCGCGGCGATCTGGTGGCCGGGCTGACCGTCGGCATTATCGCCATCCCCCTGGCCATGGCCCTGGCGATTGCCGTCGGCGTGCCGCCGCAGAACGGTCTGTACACGGTGTTGGTGGCGGCACCGCTGATCGCCCTCACCGGCGGCTCGCGCTTCAACGTGAGCGGGCCGACAGCGGCGTTCGTGGTGATCCTGCTGCCCATCACCCAACAATACGGCCTGGGCGGCCTGCTGTTGTGCACCATGCTCGCCGGCCTGATCCTGATCGCCCTGGGCCTGTTACGCGCCGGCCGCTTGATCCAGTACATTCCCTATCCGGTCATCCTCGGCTTCACCGCGGGCATCGGCGTGGTCATCGCCACGTTGCAACTGAAGGATTTGCTGGGGCTGACCACCGCAGGCCAAGCCAAACACTACATCGAACAGCTGGGCGAATTGATCGTGGCGCTGCCCGGTGCCCGTCTCGGCGATGGGGTCATCGGGGCCGTGTGCCTGGCGGTGCTGATTGCCTGGCCGCGCTGGGTGCCACGGGTGCCTGGGCATCTGGTGGCGCTGCTGGTGGGCACGTTGCTGGGGCTGGCGATGGAGCGCGGCGGATGGCCGATTGCGACGCTGGGCGAACGTTTCAGCTACGTCGTCGATGGCATCGCTCACCCGGGCATCCCGCCCTTCCTACCCAGCTTCGACTGGCCCTGGAACCTGCCGGACAACCAGGGGCATCCGTTGATCCTGTCCTATGACCTGATCCGCCAATTGCTGGCGCCCGCCTTTGCCATCGCCATGCTCGGTGCCATCGAATCACTGTTGTGCGCGGTGGTGGCGGACGGCATGACCGGCAGCAAGCACGATCCCAATGCCGAACTGATGGGCCAGGGCCTGGGCAACCTGGTGGCGCCGCTGTTCGGTGGCATCACCGCCACCGCCGCCATTGCCCGCAGCGCCACCAATGTGCGCAGTGGCGCCTTTTCACCGCTGGCCGCGATCATCCACAGCCTCGTGGTGCTGGTGGCGATTGTGCTGCTGGCGCCGCTGTTCAGTTACTTGCCCATGGCCGCACTGGCCGCGCTGCTGGTGATGGTCGCCTGGAACATGAGCGAAGCCGGGCATGTGCTGCACACCCTGCGCATCGCCCCGCGCAGCGACGTGCTGGTGCTGCTGACCTGCCTGGGCCTGACGGTGCTGTTCGACATGGTCCTGGCTGTCGCCGTCGGCCTGCTGCTGGCCGCCGGGCTGTTCATCAAGCGCATGAGCGAATTGACCGACAGCGCCGAGTTGCCGCGCGATTTTCACCAGGCCCTGCTGGACATGCCCGAACACGTTCGCTGCTACGCCATTCGTGGACCGCTGTTCTTTGGCGCGGCTGAAAAAGCCCTGGATGTGCTGCGCCGGTTCGACCCGGGCGTTCGGGTGGTGGTCGTGGAAATGAGTGCCGTGCCCATGCTGGACATGACCGCGCTGGCTGCGTTTGAAAATATCCTGAAGGATTACCGCAAGCACGGCATCGGCCTGATCCTGGTGGCGACCGCGCCCAGGGTGCGCCTGAAACTGCGCCGCGCCGGCATTCATCGCGAACAGCGGCAATTGGCGTATGTGCAGACCCTGGAGCAGGCGCGGGTCAAGAGTGAGCAATGGTTGGCCGGCGGCAACACCGCTCACCCAAGACTTGCTTGAATTGTGGCGAGGGAGCTTGCTCCCGCTGGGCAGGGCTACAGCCCCAATTGCAGGTGGGTGCTACGCCCCCAAGCGGGAGCAAGCTCCCTCGCCACAAAAGCTCCGTGCCGGCGACTGATTCGGTGCTCAGTCGAACTGCGCGCGCATCCAGGCGTGGTATTGCGCCACGCCTGGCTCGCCTTCGCGGGGCGCCCAGTGGGCCAGTTCGCCCTCGCCCACGGGCCGGTAGGGACCGGCCTTGCATTCGAACATCAGGCTGTCGGCTTCCAGCACCACCAACCCGTGATACACGCCAGAGGGCAGGTCGACGCCGAGGCAATCGCCACCGGCCTGCAGGATGCGCTTGTCGACCACCGCACCGGCTTCGTCGAAAATCAACACCCCCAGCCGCCCCTTGAGCACCAGCAAGGTTTCCGCCTTATCGGCGCTCAGGTGGCGGTGCGGCGGGACGTAGGTGCAAGGCTGCAAGCCAACCGCCATGCGGTGGCACGGTTCATCCATCTCATGGAAGTTATGGTGCTGGCGTCCGCGAGGACTGGCCGCGGCTTTCTCGGCCAATTCATCGAACAACGCTTGTTCCAGGAAACTTGGCCGAGTCATCGATTACATCCCCTTGACGGCGAAAATGCCATTGGCGTTGCGCCAGTAACCTTTGTAGTCCATGCCGTAGCCGAAGATGTAGCGGTCGATACACGGCAGGCCGACGAAATCGGCTTTCAAGTCCGGCCGCGCCTTGCGGTCATGGTCCTTGTCGATCAGCACGGCGGTGTGCACGGCGCGGGCGCCGGCGTGTTTGCAGAAGTCGATGATCGCGCCCAGGGTGTGACCTTCATCGAGGATGTCGTCGATGATCAGCACGTCGCGGTCGATGAACGAGACTTCCGGCTTGGCTTTCCAGAACAGGTCGCCACCGCTGGTTTCGTTGCGATAACGCGTCGCGTGCAGGTAGGACGCTTCCAGGGGGAAGTTCAGATAGGTCAGCAGCTTGCCGGAGAAAATCAGCCCGCCGTTCATGACGCAGAACACCACCGGATTGGCATCGGCCAGTTGCTCGTTGATTTGCGCACCGACACGGGCGATGGCCGCTTCGACTTCGGCTTCGGTGTACAGGCAGTCAGCCTCTCGCATGATTTGACGGATATGCTCGAGATCAGCGGACATGGCGCTCTCCAGTGGGGGCAGGGTTCGGAAAAGCCGGCAAAGGTACGCATCCCGCCCGGCCAGATCAAGCGTTTGTGGACTAACGTTCTGTATTGTCTATAGGACAACACCCTCGGATAGATTAATCTAGGCCGGTTTTTTTGCCCGCCGCCGGAGCCCTTCCCCATGCCCATCCTCGAGATCCGCCATCCGCTGATCAGACACAAACTCGGCCTGATGCGCCGCGCCGATATCAGCACGAAGAACTTCCGTGAACTGGCCCAGGAAGTCGGTGCCCTGCTCACCTATGAAGCCACCAAGGACCTGCCGCTGGAGTCCTACGAAATCGACGGCTGGGCCGGTACGGTCCAGGTGGAGAAAATCGCCGGCAAGAAGATCACCGTGGTGCCGATCCTGCGCGCCGGCATCGGCATGCTCGAAGGCGTACTGAGCCTGATCCCGGGGGCGAAGGTCAGCGCCGTGGGCGTGGCTCGCAACGAGCAGACCCTGCAAGCGCACACCTACCTGGAAAAACTGGTGCCGGAAATCGACGAGCGCCTGGCCATGATCATCGACCCGATGCTCGCCACCGGCAGCTCCATGGTCGCCACCATCGACCTGTTGAAAAAGGCTGGTTGCCGGGAGATCCGCGCCATGGTGCTGGTCGCCGCTCCCGAAGGCATCAAGGCCGTGCAGGACGCCCACCCGGACGTGACCATCTACACCGCGTCCATCGACCAGAAACTCAACGAGCAGGGCTACATCATCCCGGGCCTGGGCGATGCCGGCGACAAGATCTTCGGCACCAAGCAGAAGGACGCTTGAGCATGCAGGATGAGTTCAACGATCCGCTCTGGCGCCAGGTCCTGTCCGGCGCGCAGATGCTGTTCGTCGCCTTCGGCGCGCTGGTATTGATGCCGCTGATCACCGGGCTGGACCCTAACGTGGCGCTGTTCACCGCCGGTCTGGGAACGATCCTGTTCCAAGTCGTCACGGGGCGCCAGGTACCGGTGTTCCTGGCCTCGAGCTTTGCCTTCATCACCCCGATCATCCTCGCCAAGGGCCAGTTCGGCCTGGCCGCGACCATGGGTGGGGTGATGGCGGCGGGTTTCGTCTACACCTTCCTGGGCCTGGCGGTGAAGATCAAGGGCACCGGGTTTATCGACCGCCTGCTGCCGCCAGTGGTCATCGGTCCGGTGATCATTTCCATCGGCCTGGCCATGGCGCCGATTGCCGCCAACATGGCAATGGGCAAGGCCGGTGACGGTACCGAGCTGATTCAATATCAGACCGCGATGATGATCTCGATGCCGGCGCTGCTCACCACCCTGATCGTGGCAGTGTTCGGCAAGGGTATTTTCCGCCTGGTGCCGATCATTTCCGGCGTGCTGGTGGGCTTTGCCATGGCGTTTTTCTTCGGGGTCGTGGACACTGCGAAAATCGCCGCCGCTCCCTGGTTCGCACTGCCAGCCTTCACCGCGCCGGAGTTCAATTGGCAGGCGATCCTGTTCATCGTGCCGGTCGCCCTGGCACCGGCCATCGAGCACATCGGCGGCGTGATTGCCGTGGGCAGCGTGACCGGTCGCGACTACCTGAAGAAACCCGGCCTGCACCGCACCCTGCTCGGTGACGGCATTGCCACCACCGCCGCCGGCCTGTTCGGTGGCCCGCCCAACACCACCTACGCCGAAGTGACCGGCGCGGTGATGCTGACCAAGAACTACAACCCGAAGATCATGACCTGGGCGGCGATCTTTGCCATCAGCCTGGCGTTCATCGGCAAGTTCGGCGCGCTGCTGCAAAGCATCCCGGTGCCGGTGATGGGCGGGATCCTGTGCCTGTTGTTCGGTTCGATTGCGGCGGTGGGCATGAACACGCTGATCCGCCACAAGATCGACCTGGGCGAGGCGCGCAACCTGGTGATCGTTTCGGTGACGCTGGTGTTCGGCATCGGCGGCGTGCTGGTGGGCACCGGCACCGGCCCGGACGACTTCGGCCTCAAAGGCATCGCGTTGTGCGCGGTGGTGGCGATCGCGCTGAACTTGCTGCTGCCGGGCAATGACGGCTGGAAGCAGAAGAAGGCGGATGAGCCGCTACTGTAGATTCACCGCCTGCACGATTGTCATCGCGGGCAAGCCTTGCTCCCACAGGTTTTGAGTGGACCATGCTTGAGTGGTCAAGACAAAATCTGTGGGAGCAAGGCTTGCCCGCGATGCTTTTCGAGGCTTACAACGCGATCGGAGCCCGTTCGCAGAGAGTACTCAACGCCTGCGCCCACTGCGGCTCATCATTGAGGCAAGGCACCAGCACCAACTCCTCCCCCCCTGCCGCGCGGAACTGTTCACGGCCGCGATCGCCGATTTCCTCCAGGGTTTCAATGCAGTCGGCCACGAACGCCGGGCACATCACCAGCACTTTCTTCACACCGCTTTTGGCCAGTTCCTCCAGGCGCGCCTCGGTGTAGGGTTCGATCCACTTGGCACGCCCCAAGCGCGACTGGAACGACACCGACCACTTGCCATCCGCCAGCCCCATGCGTTGGGCAAACAGTTCGGCAGTGCGGATGCATTGCGCGCGGTAACAGGTCGCCATGACCTCCGGCGGCGCGTTCTTGCAGCAGTCGGCGTCCTTGAAGCAATGAAATCCCGTCGGGTCGAGCTTGGTCAGGTGCCGCTCCGGCAAGCCGTGGAAACTCAACAACAGATGATCGTGTTCCTGCATCAGGTACGGCTTGGCGCTGGTCACCAGGGCGTCGAGGTATTCGGGCTGATCGTAGAACGGCTGGAGGATCGAAAACTGCACATTGAGTTTCTTTTCCCGCACGACCCGCTTGGCCTCCTCGATCACCGTGGTCACGGTGCTGTCGGCGAACTGCGGATACAACGGCGCCAACGTGATCTTCTTGTGACCCTGACTCGCCAGCCGTACCAGCGCCGACTCAATGGACGGCTCGCCATAACGCATCGCCAGCTCCACCGGGCCCTGGGTCCACTGCGCGATCATGGCCTGTTGCAGCCGGCGACTGAGCACCACCAACGGCGACCCCTCTTCCCACCAGATCGAGGCGTAGGCGTGGGCCGACTGCTCGGGACGCCGAATCAGGATCAGCGACACCAGCAAACGCCGCACCGGCCATGGCAGGTCGATGACATACGGGTCCATCAGGAATTGATTGAGGTAGCGGCGCACATCGGCCACCGAGGTGGAGGCAGGCGAACCCAGATTCACCAGAAGCAACGCGTGATCGGTCATGCAACGTCCTATTTCAAAGGCGGCTGGACAAGTCTTCCAGGGCCGCAGGCAAATCAGTGAATCGGAATGTGAAACCCGCCGCCTGCAATCGAGCCGGCGTGGCGCGCTGGCCGCCGAGCAACAGCAAGGACAATTCCCCCAGCGTGACCTTCAGCGCAAGCTCCGGCATCGGCACCACGGCCGGCCGATGCAATACACGCCCCAGGGCCTTGGCAAAATCGCGGTTGCGCACCGGGTTCGGCGCGCACGCATTATAAGGACCGCTGGCATCGGTGCGGTGCAGAAGAAAATCAATCAGGGCGATTTGATCGTCGATGTGAACCCACGGCATCCACTGCCGACCATTGCCGATACGCCCGCCCAGCGCCAGCTTGAATGGCAACAGCAGCCGCGACAAAAAGCCGCCCTCGGCGGACAGGACCAGACCGGTACGCACCAACACCACCCGCAGGCCCAAGGCCTCGGCCCGTTGCGCGGTTTCTTCCCAGGCGATGCACAACTGGCTGGCGAAATCTTCGCTCACCGGTCCCGATTCCTCGGTCAATTCACGCTCGCCACCGTCGCCGTACCAGCCCACCGCGGAACCGGAAATCAGCACCTGCGGCTTCTGCTCGCAACGCTCCAGCCACGCCAGCAAAACTTCCGTCAACGTGATACGACTGCTCCACAACAACATCTTGCGTTTATGGCTCCAGGGACGGTCGGCGATGGGGGCGCCGGCGAGGTTGACCACCGCGTCCACCGGCTCGTGGATTTCGTCGAGCTTGGCCACGCCCCGCACCGGTGTCCCGCAGATTTTCGCCACCTCTTCGGGTCGACGACTCCATACCGTCAGGCGATGCCCCTGCTGCAACCAGAGGCGGCAGAGCTGACGTCCGATCAAACCAGTACCGCCGGTCAGCAATATGTGCATGAGATGTTCCTCGAATCGCGTTTTACCCGGCCCATTAGTCTATTTTTATAAGCAGGGATTTTTCGTATCGGACAGGGTCTGTGTTTAACAATAGGACAACCTGTCCAAACGCGAACGGTAAAACTTATACCAAAAACCCGAATTGTACAGGTTTAAACGACGGCGTAGTCTGTACAGAAAGGTAAACGAGGCCCTCATGACTGTACCTATCGCGATCATCGGCACCGGCATCGCCGGACTTTCAGCCGCCCAGGCCCTGACGGAGGCCGGGCATATCGTTCAACTCTTCGATAAAAGCCACGGCAGTGGCGGACGCATGTCGAGCAAGCGCAGCGACGCCGGCGCACTGGACATGGGCGCGCAGTACTTCACTGCCCGCGATCGCCGCTTTGTCACAGAGGTCCAGCGCTGGCAAGCCAACGGCTGGGCCGCGGAATGGAACCCGCAGCTCTACAACTTCCAGAATGGGCAACTGAGCCCATCGCCGGACGAACAGACTCGCTGGGTCGGCACTCCGCGCATGAGCGCCATCACCCGCGCCTTGCTCGACAAACTGCAGGTACAGTTTTCCTGCCGGATCACCGAGGTGTACCGCGGCCAGGAGCATTGGCATCTGCAGGACGCGGAAGGTTTCACCCACGGCCCCTTCGGCCACGTGGTAATCGCCACACCCGCGCCCCAGGCCACCGCATTGCTGGCGGCCGTACCGAAACTGGCCGCCGTGGCCGCCGGCGTGAAGATGGACCCGACCTGGGCTGTGGCCCTGGCCTTCGAAGCACCGCTGGATACGCCCATGGAAGGCTGCTTCGTACAGGACAGCCCCCTGGACTGGCTGGCGCGCAACCGCAGCAAACCGGGACGCGACAGCAAGCTCGACACCTGGGTACTGCACGCCACCAGCGACTGGAGCCGGCAGCACATCGACCTGTCCAAGGAAGCGGTGATCGAACACCTGCACGGTGCGTTCGCCGAACTGCTGCACAGCGCGATGCCCGCACCGAGCTTCAGCGTGGCCCATCGCTGGCTCTATGCCCGCCCCGCCGGCAGCCATGAATGGGGCGCCCTGGCCGATGCCGACCTGGGGCTGTACGTGTGCGGTGACTGGTGCCTGTCCGGCCGGGTCGAAGGCGCATGGCTCAGCGGCCAGGAGGCTGCACGCCGCCTGCACGCAAGCCTGCAGTAGATCGCGTCACCCATCGCTCTTCGCTGCTGTCGAAAGAGACAGCAGCCTGCCCGCGGCACCCACTGACGTCGCCCAGCCCCTCTATGAATCCGGTTGACTTGTGTACATTCGGACCTATGATGAAAATATTGTACATAAATATAAATTTGTACAAGATTAAGCCATCAGAGGTCGCCCATGCTCAGCGCAGCCATCGCCAAACCCAGAATCGCCATCAGCGCCTGCCTGATGGGTGCTGAAGTTCGCTTCAACGGCGGGCATAAGCAATCGTCGTTGTGCAGCCACACCCTCATCGATTACTTCGATTTCGTGCCGGTGTGCCCCGAAGTCGCCATCGGCCTGGGCATTCCCCGGCAGCCGATTCGCCTGGTGGGCAATCCTGAACACCCCGAGGCGCTCGGTACGGTGAATAGCGACCTCAACGTGACCCGGCCATTGGCCGACTATGGGCAGCAGATGGCCGGGGAACTGGATGACCTCTGCGGCTACATCTTCATGCAGAAATCGCCGTCCTGCGGACTGGAGCGGGTCAAGGTCTATGACCACAACGGTGTCCCCCAGGAAGGCGGCGGACGCGGTATCTATGCCCAGGCCTTTTGCGAACGCCATCCCGATCTGCCGGTGGAGGAAGACGGTCGCCTCAACGACCCGGTACTGCGGGAGAACTTCCTGACCCGGGTGTTTGCCTATGCCGCCTGGCAACCCTTGCGCCGCCAGGGCCTGACCCGGCGCGACCTGATCGAATTCCACTCGCGCTACAAATACCTGCTCATGGCTCACAACCCCGAACAGTACAAGGCCTTGGGCAAATTGCTGGGCGACATGGGCAAGACCGATCCCAATGAACTGGGTCCACGCTATTTCAGTGCATTGATGGCCGCCTTGAAGAAATGCGCCACCCGCCGCACCCACACCAATGTGCTGCAACACCTGAGCGGTTACCTCAAGCGCGCCATCGACGCCGACGACAAACAGGAGGTACAGCACCTCATCGGGCAGTACCGCCTCGGCATCGTGCCCTTGGTGGTGCCGCTGACATTGCTCAAGCATCACCTGCGCCAGCACCCCGACCCTTACCTGGCGCAGCAGGTCTACCTGCAACCGCACCCGGAAAACCTCAGTTTGCGAAACGCCATTTGATGAACAATGAGCCCGATTCCAGTGCCCGCGAAGACCTGGGGGCCGACTTTGCCAAGGCCTTGGCGCAAGGCTGGCTGCCCATACGTGAAGTCGCCCGACAGACCGGTGTCAACGCCGTCACGTTGCGGGCCTGGGAGCGCCGGTACGGCCTGATCGTGCCGCACCGCACGCCCAAGGGTCATCGCCTGTTCAATGCCGACCATGTGCAACGGATCCGCAACATCCTCACTTGGATCGATCGTGGCGTCGCGGTGAGCAAGATCAAGCCGTTGCTGGATACACCGCCGCTGCCGACAGTCCCCACGCCGCCACCGGAGAACGATTGGCAGCGTCAGCGCAACGCCTTGGTACTGGCGGTGACACAACTGGCCGAGCGTCAGATCGATGATCTGGTCAACCAGGCGATGGCGCTGTATCCGCCCTGGACCGTGTGCGAGCAATTGCTCTTGCCGTTGCTGGCCGAGCTGCACGTGCGCTGGCAAGGCCAGTTCGGCGCGCAGCTGGAACGGGTCTTCCTGTACTCGTGGCTGCGCAGCAAGTTTGGCAGCCGGATCTACCACAACAACCGTCAGTTGCGCGGTGCACCACTGTTGCTCGTCAATCATTCGGACTTGCCCCAGGAACCGCACCTGTGGCTCACCGCCTGGCTGGCCAGCAGCGCCGATTGCCCGGTGGAGGTGCTCGACAGCCCGCTACCGGCGGGCGAACTGGCCTTGGCGGTCGAACGTCTCAAGGCTCGCGGCGTGCTGTTGTATTCCAGTCACGCCATCAACCTGTCCCAACTGCCCAGGCTGCTGGGTGGCATCGATTGTCCGATCATCATTGCCGGCCCGGCCGCGTCGATCCACCACGCCCGGTTATCCACAGGCGTCTCGATGCTCGACCTGTCCTGGGCCGAAGACCCGTTATCGGCTCACCGCGAACTGAGCCGCAGAGAACTCCTTTAGATGGAAAACAGCATGCAACTGATCTGGCTGCGCAGCGACTTGCGCCTGCACGACAACACCGCCCTCGCGGCGGCCGCAGCCCAAGGGCCCTGCGTGGCGGTGTACCTGACCAGCCCCGAACAATGGCGTGCCCACGACGACGCAGCGTGCAAGATCGATTTCTGGCTGCGCAACCTCGGCGCATTGAGCGTGGCCCTGGATGAACTGAACATCCCGCTCCTGATTCGCGAGGCAACGCATTGGCACCAGGCGCCACACGTGCTGCTCAAGCTATGTCGCGAACTGAACATTGGCGCCGTGCATGTCAACGAAGAGTACGGCCTGAATGAAACGCAGCGTGACACCGAAGTCGCCCGTGCGTTGAATGATCAGGGAATCGAGTTTCACCAGCACCTCGATCAACTGCTGTTCAGGCCCGGCAGTGTACTGACCAAGACCGGCAATTATTTCCAGGTGTTCAGTCAGTTCCGCAAGGTCTGCTACAGCCGTCTGCATTTTTCGCTGCCGAGCCTGGTCGCCACACCGCGCCAGCAGGCCCGCACCGGCATTGCCCGCGATCCGGTGCCGACGCAGGTCGATGGATTCGCCCCGCCCAGCGAAACACTGCGCGCCCTCTGGCCCGCCGGTGAAACCGAAGCCCGACGGCGCCTGGACAGTTTTGTCGACCAGCACCTCGACGATTACCAGCACGAACGGGACTTCCCGGCCCGGCCCGGCACCAGCCAGCTCTCGGCCTACCTGGTAGCCGGGGTGGTGTCGCCACGTCAATGCCTGCATGCCGCTCTGCAAGCCAACCAGGGTGAGTTCGAGAGTGGAAGTGCCGGCGCCGTGACCTGGATTAATGAATTGCTCTGGCGCGAGTTCTACAAGCACATTCTCGTGGGTTACCCACGTGTGTCGCGCCACCGCGCGTTTCGCCCGGAAACCGAGGCGCTGGCGTGGCGCAAGGCCCCCGGCGAACTGGAGGCCTGGAAACAGGCACGTACCGGCCTGCCGATTATCGATGCGGCCATGCGCCAATTGCTGGAAACCGGCTGGATGCACAACCGCTTGCGGATGGTGGTCGCCATGTTCCTGACCAAGAACCTGCTGATCGATTGGCGTGAAGGCGAGCGTTTTTTCATGCAGCACCTGATCGACGGCGACCTGGCTGCCAATAATGGCGGCTGGCAATGGAGCGCCTCCACCGGCACCGACTCGGCACCTTGGTTCCGCATCTTCAACCCTTTGAGCCAGTCGGAAAAATTTGACCGCGAGGGCCTGTTCATCAAGTACTGGTTACCTGAACTGAACGACCTGGACAGGCAACAGGTCCATAGCCCAAATACCCAGGGCGGCTTGTTTGGCGCAGTGGATTATCCGGCACCGATCGTCGATTTGCGCGAGTCCAGGGCGCGTGCGCTGGCAGCATTCAGAAACCTGCCGACGCGACAGGACGCAGCCGCTGAAGGGGTGGGCGATTAGCGAACATGAAATTGCCGGGCCGCGGGATGCAATATTTACCCGATAACATATAGTCGTACTAATCGTGCGAACTCTACTGAAAGTCGTGTATCAGCGTCAGGCAATCGAAAGGAGTACGGAATGGGTTCAAGATTGCCCCGGCGCTATTGGCTCACCGGGGCCGGCAACGGAATCGGCGCTTCGTTGGCTGAAGCGATACTCGAGACAGGTGCATACCTGGCCGTCAGCTCACACTCGCCCCGCTCGGGCGAAACCCTTTCGGTACGTTATCCAGGACAAGTGCTGACCGTGCCCGGCAATTTGACCGACAGCCAGACCGTGCGCGAGATCGGTGAACAAATCACCCGGCAATGGGGTGCCCTGGATCAGGTGATTCTCAATGCTGGAACGACTGAGTACGTTGACGAACAGCATACTGACCACACATTGATCGAGCATATCGTGCGCAGTAACCTGCTGGCCGCCAGTTTCTGCATCGAAGTGGCCATGCCCTTGTTGCGCGCCGGAAGCAAACCTCATCTGGTGGGTATTGCCAGCCCGGCGACGTATCTGCCGCCCTCGAAAATCGAAGCAGGTGGAAGCGGGATGCGCCATCTGTTCGAATCGACTCGGGCAGAGCTGACATCTGCAGGCGTGGATGTGACATGGGTGCACCCTGGCTACGACGACCCATCACTGGGCCCCGACGATTGTTTCCCATTCCCGACCCACTGGTCGCCAGAAGAGGCGGCGCGGCATGTGCTGAAGCACTTGGTCGAACGCCCCCTGGAAGTCGCGCTTCCCATCGCGTCCATGACCGCCCTGTGGCCCTTGCCTTCATCCACCGAAACCCTTCCGGCCGACATCGACTCATGCCTGGCAAAAAACGGCTATCCGATCAAGGGACGCCCCTGAGCCGCCGATTGCCTTACACTGCGCGCCATGAAAACCATCCCCCTCCATGAAATCCCGGCACCGGCCGTCACCTGCTCGACATGCGCGGCGTGCTGCTGCCAGTTGGAAGTGATGCTGATCACCGACACCGGGGTCCCGGAGCGTTTTATCGATACGGACGATTGGGGTGGGGAAGTGATGCTGCGGCTCGACGATGGCTGGTGCGCGGCCCTGGATCGCGACAGCATGATGTGCACCATCTACGAAAAGCGCCCGCTGATCTGCCGCGAGTTCGAGATGGGCGCGCCGGAATGCCTGGAAGAGCGCCAGGGCATTGCGACGGCGTATCGGTAGGCGAAAAAACCTGTGGGAGCGAGCTTGCTCGCGATAGCGGTAGGTCAGACAACTTCAAGGTGGCTGGTCTATCGCTATCGCGAGCAAGCTCGCTCCCACAATTGTTCAGGTGTTACAGCGGCATCGTGTAGTGCAGCGCGTAGCTTTCCACACCGTCGTTGGTCGACTTGATACCAGCGTTGGAGTAGTGAGTGGCGCGAATGCCCACTTCATGTCCGCCATTGAAGCGCAGGCCGAACCCGATGCGATCCTCGAATTGGAAGGCCGTTCCCAACTTGTTGCTTTCCACTTCGGTATTGGCGAACAGTGCAACGCCGACACCCGCCTCGATGTAAGGTTTCACGTTCTGGCCGGAAAATTCATACACAAACACGGGCGAGAACGACAGGCTATGGTTGCTGGACGTCTCGTCCCCTTCCCAATAGGTATAGGCGCCGCTCCAGTAGCCAGTCAGACGACCGACGTCACTTTGCAGCCAACTTTTGTCCCAGTCGAACTGCATGCCCAGGCGATAGGTCATGGTCGAGTCGCTAGTTTGTCCAACCCCAAACTCCACACCCGCCGCCTGAGCGGTGTAAGTGTGCCCCAGCAATGCAGCCGCAAACGCGGCAAAGCAGAATAAGCGCTTCATTAGAAACATCCTTTGCGAACAGACTTAGTTAGTTTAGTTACAAACAGACAAAGCTATAGAAATCCGCGGTAAAACAGAAGTTCAGCCCGTTTCACACAATTTTCACGTTTTTCTTACAGTTCGAAGCTTCGCACAACGCCAGACGAATGCCATAGCAGCGGTAGGATTTTTCTCAAATGTATCGGGTCTGCACTAGTCCAGAATTGCGTTTCATGGGGCGCCCCCTCTGCCAGCCACCCACGTTCGGCCAACAGGCGCTGAAGTTGCCGGGCCACGGCGGCGCCGGTGTCGATCAGGCTGATGTGCCTTGGGATCATGTCCTTGAGCAAAGGCTTGAGGAATGGGTAGTGGGTGCAGCCCAGGATCAGCGTATCGCAACCGGCTGCAAGCAACGGCTCGACGTAGTGTTGCAGCAGTTGATGCAGGGCCTGGCTGTGCAGGTCCCCCGCTTCGATCAACTCCACCAGGCCCGGGCACGGCTGGGTGATGACGCGCACATCGGTGGCGAAACGGTCGAGCAAGGCGGCGAATTTGGCGCTCTGCAAGGTGCCGGTGGTCGCCAGCACCCCGACGATACCGCTGCGGGTTGCGGCGGCCGCCGGCTTGACCGCCGGTTCCATGCCGACGATCGGCCAGCGGGGAAAATCGCGCCGCAGATCGGCGACCGCGGCCACCGTAGCGGTGTTGCAGGCAACCACCAACGCCTTGGCGCCCTGACTGAAGAGAAAGTCGGCAATGATCATGCTGCGCTGTCGGATGTATTCCGGGCTCTTCTCGCCGTAGGGAATGTGCCCACAGTCAGCCACGTACAGCAGCGACTCATTGGGCAGCAACTGACGGATCTCGCCCAGCACCGACAGCCCGCCGACGCCCGAGTCCAGCACGCCCACCGGTGCGTCATTCATGCGAGCCACCACAGACACTGCACCCCGGGTCGCGCTTGACCCGCAATTCGCGGAAACGCGTGCCCAGGGCGTCGATCAGCAATAGTCGTCCCACCAGCGGCTCGCCGAAACCGACCAGCAGCTTCAAGGCTTCAAGGGCTTGCAGACTGCCCACCAACCCCACCAGCGGCCCGATCACACCGGCTTCGCTACAGGTCAGCTCGGCTTCGCTGCCATGGCCGTAGAGGCAGTGGTAGCAAGGGCTTTCAGGGCGGCGCGGATCGAACACCGACAACTGCCCTTCCAGGCGAATCGCCGCGCCGCTGACCAGCGGCTTACCCGCCGCGACACAGGCTGCGTTCACCGCTTCGCGGGTCGAGAAATTGTCCGAGCAGTCGAGCACCACATCCACCGCCGCGACTGCTGCGGCCAGGCTGTCTTCGTCCATGGCGGCCCGGTGAGGCACCAACCGAACCTCGGGGTTGATCGCCCCCAGGCGCCGCATCGCCGAATCGACCTTGCTCAGGCCGACGCTGTCGGTGTCGTGAATGACCTGGCGTTGCAGGTTGGTCAGATCGACGCTGTCAAAATCCGCCAGGTGCATCTCACCCACGCCAGCCGCGGCCAGGTACAACGCCACCGGAGCGCCGAGCCCACCGAGGCCGATGATCAACACGCGGCTTTGCTTGAGACGCAATTGGCCGTCGATGTCGACGTGCTGCAACAGAATCTGCCGGCTGTAGCGCAACAGCTCCTGATCGTTCAGCACGGCAGGCACCCCAGGCTGATGCGCTCGTGACCGCCCAGGTCCTTGCGGCTGTGGACGTCAACAAACCCTTGGGCGCTCAGCAAGTCGCGCACCGCCTCGGCCTGGTCGTAACCATGCTCGAGCATCAGCCAGCCGCCCGGTTCGAGGTGCGCCGGCGCCTGGGCCACGATCTGGCGCAGATCATCGAGCCCGTCCGGCCCGGCCACCAAGGCACTGGCCGGTTCGAAACGCACGTCGCCCTCGGCCAGGTGCGGATCGCTGGCCGCGATGTACGGCGGGTTGCTGATGATCAACTGGAAACGCTCGCCTTCCAAAGCGCTGAACCAATGGCTGCTCAGCACCGTGACATTACGCAGGTCCAGGCGCTGGCGATTGCGTTCGGCCAGGGCCACGGCCTCCAGCACCCGGTCGACCGCCGTGACGTTCCAGGCCGCACGCTCACTGGCCAATGCCAGGGCAATCGCGCCGCTGCCGGTGCCCAGGTCCAGGACCCGGGCCGGTGTCGCGGGCAGCAAGGCCAGTGCGGTTTCCACCAGCAGCTCGGTGTCGGGACGCGGGATCAGCGTATGGGGTGCCACTTCCAGGTCGAGTTTCCAGAAACCCTGTTGCCCAAGGATGTAGGCCACCGGCTCGCCGGAGCGACGGCGACGCAGGTATTCGGAGAACAGCAACGCCGCCTCGCTGGGCACGATCCGCTCGGGCCAGGTGTGCAGGAAGCTGCGGGGCTTGCCCAGGGCAGCGGCCAGCAACAACTCGACATCCAGCCGTGGCGTGGGCGAATCCGGCAGCTCGGCGGCGCGTAACAGACTGGCGATGATGGTCATTTATTCACCTGTGCTTACTCGCCAATCGCCGCCAACTGGTCGGCCTGGTATTCGGCCAGCAATGGCTCGATGACCGCATCGACACCACCGGCCAGGATCTCGTCCAGGGAATACAGGGTCAGGTTGACGCGATGGTCGGTGACCCGGCCCTGGGCGAAGTTGTAGGTACGGATCCGTTCGGAACGATCGCCCGAGCCCACCAGCAATTTGCGTTCGCTGGCGATGGCATTGGCAGCGGCGCTGGTCTGCTGGTCGTTGAGCTTGGCCGACAACCAGGCCATGGCCCGCGCACGGTTCTTGTGCTGGGAACGCTCTTCCTGGCACTCGACCACGATACCCGAGGGCAAGTGCGTAATGCGGATCGCCGAGTCGGTCTTGTTGACGTGCTGGCCGCCCGCGCCGGAGGAACGGTACGTGTCGACCCGCAGGTCCGCCGGGTTGATCTCGATGGCTTCCTGCTCGTCCGGCTCGGGCAATACCGCCACGGTGCAGGCCGAGGTGTGGATGCGCCCCTGGGACTCGGTGGCCGGCACGCGCTGCACGCGGTGGGCGCCGGATTCGAACTTCAGCTTGCCGTAGACATTGTCGCCTTCGACCCGGGCGATGACTTCTTTATAGCCGCCGTGCTCGCCTTCGTTCTCCGACAGGATCTCCACGCGCCAACCGCGACGCTCGGCATAACGCGAATACATGCGGAACAGGTCGCCGGAAAAAATCGCCGCCTCGTCGCCGCCGGTGCCGGCACGGATCTCGAGGAACACGTTGCGCCCGTCGTTCGGGTCCTTGGGCAGCAGCATGCGCTGCAGGTTGCTTTCCAGTTCGAGCAACTGTTCCTTGGCTTCGCGCACTTCCTCCACGGCCATTTCGCGCATGTCCGGGTCGCTGTCCTTGAGCAGCGCCTGGGCGCCTTCGAGGTCGCCCTGCACTTTAAGCAGCTGTTTATAGGTGGCGACAATCGGCTCGACTTCCGCGTATTCCTTGGAATAGGTGCGGAATTTGTTCTGGTCGGCAATGACTTCGCCATCGCCCAGCAAGGCGGTCAATTCTTCGAAACGGTCCTGGAGGATGTCCAGTTTGTTGAGCAGCGACGCTTTCATTGCGGTTTTTTATCCGAAAAGCTATCCGGTGAGCCCTCACCGAGGGCAAAGAGTTCCTGGGCCATGGCCAGCGCATCGAGGCGGCCTTCGGCAGTCAGCTTCTTGAGCTGGACACTGGGGGCGTGGAGCAACTTGTTGGTCAGGCCGCGGGCCAGTTGCACCAGCACCTCTTCGGCACTGCCGCCGTTGGCCAGCAGGCGCTGGGCCTTTTGCAGCTCCTCGTCGCGCAGGCGTTCGCTCTGTTGACGATACGCCTTGAGCACATCCACTGCCGCCAGCTCGCGCAGGCGCACCATGAAGTCCTCGGCACCGACGCCGATCATCTCTTCCGCCGCCTGGGCTGCGCCCTGCCGGCTCTTGAGGTTTTCGGCCACCACCTCGTGCAGGTCGTCGACGCTATAGAGGTAAACGTCGTCCAGCTCGCCGACTTCCGGCTCGATGTCCCGGGGAACGGCGATGTCCACCATGAAAATCGGCTTGTGCTTGCGCAGCTTCAGGGCACTTTCCACGGCGCCCTTACCGAGGATCGGCAACTGGCTGGCGGTGGAACTGATGACGATGTCGCTGTGCACCAGTTCGGCGGGAATGTCCGACAGCAGCACCGCATGGGCACCGAACTGTTCGGCCAGGGTGCTGGCCCGCTCCAGGGTCCGGTTGGCGACGACAATGCGCTTCACACCCAGGTCGTGGAGATGGCGAGCGACCAGGGTGATGGTCTCGCCGGCGCCGATCAGCAGCGCCTGGCTGCGTTGCAAATCACTGAAAATCTGTTTCGCCAGGCTGACGGCGGCAAACGCCACGGACACCGGGTTCTCGCCGATGGCAGTGTCGGTGCGCACCTGCTTGGCGGCATTGAAGGTGGCCTGAAACAAGCGCCCCAGCAGCGGGCCGACGGTGCCAGCCTCACGGGCCACGGCGTAGGCCGATTTCATCTGGCCGAGAATCTGCGGCTCGCCCAGCACCAGCGAGTCGAGCCCCGAGGCGACGCGCATCATGTGACGAACGGCCGCATCGTCTTCGTGCACATAGGCACTGGCGCGCAGCTCTTCAAGGCTCAGGTTGTGATATTCGGCCAGCCAGCGCAGCACTGAATCGGCCGAAACATGATCCTGTTCTATATAAAGCTCACTGCGATTGCAGGTGGAGAGGATCGCAGCTTCGCGGCTGTCGGTGAGTCGGCAGAGCTGCTGCAGGGCCTCAACCAGCTGCTCAGGCGTAAAGGCCACGCGCTCGCGGACGTCTACTGAAGCAGTCTTGTGGTTAATACCGAGTGCAAGGAAGGCCATTCAAGGTCGCTGATGGTGACGTGAAGCCGGCAATTGTCCTACTTCGTCAGATTCAGAACAACCACTCGATCTCTATCGCCCTGCCCTGGGTTGTAAATCGACGGGGCGGTTATGTTTGACCCAAGGCTTGTGTCATGATGATCCGACCGCAGGTTAGTCGTCCTCTTCCTATATGAATAGATCTTCCGCGTTGCTCCTCGCCCTTGCCTTGCTCAGCGGCTGCCAGTCCATGGCCCCCGTTTCGACGGACGGTACGCCGCCAGTCGAAGACAGCGTGCAGGCCCCTGAAAAACCCAAGGTCTATGGCTCGTTCAGCGAAGAAACCATCTTCAGCCTGTTGAGCGCCGAACTGGCAGGCCAGCGCAATCGCTTCGACATTGCGCTGGACAACTACGTGACCCAGGCCATCAATACCCAGGACCCGGGCATCTCCGAACGGGCGTTTCGCATTGCCGAATACCTCGGCGCCGACCAGCCCGCGCTGGATACCGCGCTCATCTGGGCCAGGAATGCCCCCGATGACCTGGAAGCGCAGCGCGCCGCCGCCGTGCAACTGGCCCGGGCCGGGCGTTACGACGACTCCATGGTCTATATGGAGAAAGTCCTGCTGGGCAAGGGCGACACCCATTTCGACTTCCTGGCGCTGTCCGCCGCCGACACCGACCAGGAAACCCGCAACGGCCTGATGAAAAGCTTCGATCGCCTGTTGCAGCGCCACCCGAATAACGGCCAGCTGATTTTCGGCAAGGCCCTGCTGCTGCAACAGGATGGCGACACCCAGGGCGCCCTCACCCTGCTGGAAGACAACCCGCCGGAAGCCGGCGAAGTGGCGCCGATCCTGCTGCGCGCCCGCCTGCTGCAAGGCTTGAACCGCGGCGACGAAGCCTTGCCGCTGCTGGAAAAAAGCATCAAGAAGTACCCGGACGACAAACGCCTGCGCCTCACCTACGCCCGCATGCTGGTGGAAAACAACCGCATGGACGACGCCAAGGTGGAGTTCTCCAGCCTGGTCCAGCAATACCCGGAAGACGACGAGCTGCGCTATTCCCTGGCACTGGTCTGCCTGGAGGCCAAGGCTTGGGAAGAGGCCAAGGGTTACCTGGAAGACCTGATCGCCCGGGAAAGCCATGTCGACTCGGCCCATTTGAACCTGGGTCGCATCGCCGAGGAACGCAACGACCCCGAGAGCGCACTGATCGAGTACGCCCAGGTCGGCCCGGGCAACGACTATCTGCCGGCGCAGTTGCGCCAGGCCGATATCCTGATCAGCAATGGCAAGACCGCCGATGCCCAGAGCCGCCTCGCGGTACAACGCGACTCCCAGCCGGACTACGGCATCCAGCTGTACCTGATCGAAGCCGAAACCCTGTCGGCCAACAATCAGGGCGACAAGGCCTGGAACGTACTGCAGCAAGCCTTGAAGCAGTACCCGGACGATCTGAACCTGTTGTATACCCGCGCCATGCTGGCGGAAAAACGCAATGACCTGGCCCAGATGGAAAAGGACCTGCGCCTGATCATCCAGCGTGACCCGGACAACGCCATGGCCCTCAATGCCCTGGGCTACACCTTGTCGGATCGCACCACCCGTTATGACGAAGCCAAGCTGCTGATCGAACAGGCTCACCAGATCAATCCGGAAGACCCGGCGGTACTCGACAGCCTTGGCTGGGTGAATTTCCGCCTGGGCAATCTCGACGAAGCCGAACGCCTGTTGCGCCAGGCCCTGGAGCGCTTTCCCGACCAGGAAGTCGCCGCTCACCTGGGCGAGGTCCTGTGGGCCAACGGCAAACAACGCGAAGCCCGGCAGATCTGGAGCCGATTCCTCAAGGATCAGCCGGACAGCCCTATCCTGCGCAGCACCATCAAACGCCTGACCGGATCCGAGACCCTTTAAGATTATGTTTTTGCGCCATCTCATCGTTTTCAGCTTCATTGCCTTGCTCGCCGGTTGTGCGGGCTTCGGCGCCCGTGAATCCGTCCAGGGCCAGGGCAACCAGGCCCAGTGGCGCGAGCACAAGCAACAACTGAGCGGCCTCGACGGCTGGCAGATCGACGGCAAGATCGGCATCCGCGCCCCGAAAGACTCGGGCAGCGGCACGCTGTTCTGGCTGCAACGCCAGGACTACTACGACATTCGCCTGTCGGGCCCACTGGGTCGCGGCGCGGCCCGCCTGACTGGCCGGCCGGGCCAGGTTTCCCTGGAAGTCGCCAATCAGGGACGCTACGAGGCCCCGAGCCCCGAAGTGCTGCTGGAAGAGCAACTGGGCTGGAAACTGCCGGTTTCCCACCTGACCTGGTGGGTCCGCGGGCTGCCAGCGCCGGACAGTAAAAGTCGCCTGACCCTCGATGCCGACAGCCGCCTGTCCAACCTGGAACAGGATGACTGGCAGATCGAATACCTCAGCTATGCCCAGCAGAACGGCTACTGGCTGCCCGAACGCATCAAATTGCACGGCAGCAACCTCGACGTCACGCTGGTGATCAAGCAATGGCAGCCGCGCAAGCTGGGGCAATGACATGACCGCTGCACGCCTGACCCTGCCCTCCCCGGCCAAGCTCAACCTGATGCTGCACATCCTCGGCCGTCGTCCGGACGGCTACCACGAGTTGCAGACGATCTTCCAGTTCCTGGACTACGGCGACGACATCACCTTCGCCGTGCGCGACGACGGCGTGATTCATCTGCACACCGAGTTCGAAGGCGTGCCCCACGACAGCAACCTGATCGTCAAGGCCGCGAAACGACTCCAGGCGCAATCCGGTTGTACGCTGGGCATCGATATCTGGATCGAAAAAATCCTGCCCATGGGCGGCGGCATCGGTGGCGGCAGCTCGAATGCGGCGACGACTTTGTTGGGCCTCAACCATTTGTGGCAGCTTGGCTGGGACATCGATCGCCTGGCGGCCCTGGGCCTGACGCTGGGCGCCGACGTGCCGGTTTTCGTGCGTGGCCACGCCGCTTTCGCCGAGGGCGTCGGGGAAAAACTCACCCCAGTGGAACCCGAGGAACCCTGGTACTTGGTGCTGGTGCCGCAAGTATCTGTAAGTACAGCAGAAATTTTTTCAGATCCACTGTTGACACGTAACTCTCCTCCCATTAAAGTGCGCCCCGTTCCCAAGGGAAACAGTCGAAATGACTGCTTACCGGTGGTAGCAAGGCGTTATCCAGATGTTCGTAACGCTTTGAATTTGTTAGGTAAATTTACCGAAGCAAAACTCACCGGAACTGGAAGTTGTGTGTTTGGGGGCTTCCCAAGCAAAGCTGAAGCTGATAAAGTCTCGGCCCTTCTTACAGAGACCCTTACAGGGTTTGTAGCAAAAGGAAGCAACGTTTCGATGTTGCATCGCAAGCTGCAAGACCTGCTCTAAAAGGAATCGAGTGCTGGGCACTCGCAGCAACAGATACAGGGGCGTCGCCAAGCGGTAAGGCAGCAGGTTTTGATCCTGCCATGCGTTGGTTCGAATCCAGCCGCCCCTGCCATTTTCCTATACTCATCCAGGTATACCCTCAGCCTTCAGGTACTGCGCGTGTCCAAGATGATGGTCTTTACGGGGAACGCCAACCCCGATCTGGCTCGGCGTGTCGTACGTCAGCTGCATATCCCTCTCGGTGACATTTCTGTCGGTAAATTTTCCGACGGCGAAATCACTGCCGAGATCAATGAAAACGTTCGCGGTAAAGACGTCTTCATTATTCAGCCGACTTGCGCTCCGACCAACGATAACCTGATGGAACTCGTCGTGATGGCTGATGCCTTCCGCCGTTCCTCGGCTACTCGTATCACTGCTGTTATTCCTTACTTTGGTTATGCCCGTCAGGATCGCCGTCCGCGTTCCGCACGTGTGGCCATCAGCGCGAAAGTCGTGGCTGATATGCTCACCGTAGTCGGCATCGACCGTGTCCTCACGGTTGATCTGCATGCTGACCAGATTCAGGGTTTCTTCGATATTCCCGTGGATAACATCTACGGCTCCCCCGTACTGGTGGATGATATTGAAGACCAGCGCTTCGAAAACCTGATGATCGTGTCCCCGGACATTGGCGGCGTCGTGCGTGCACGAGCTGTTGCCAAATCCTTGGGCGTGGATCTGGGTATCATCGACAAACGCCGTGAGAAAGCCAATCACTCCGAAGTGATGCATATCATCGGCGACGTCGAAGGGCGCACCTGTATCCTGGTCGATGACATGGTCGATACCGCCGGCACCCTGTGCCACGCGGCCAAGGCCCTGAAAGAGCATGGCGCTGCCAAGGTCTTTGCCTACTGCACACACCCTGTGCTGTCGGGTCGGGCAATCGAGAACATTGAAAATTCCGTGCTGGACGAGCTGGTGGTGACCAATACCATTCCGCTGTCCGCTGCAGCACAAGCCTGTGCGCGTATCCGTCAACTGGATATCGCACCGGTGGTTGCCGAAGCGGTTCGCCGCATCAGCAATGAAGAATCGATCAGCGCGATGTTCCGCTAAGGGCCCTGCCCTTCCCAGGACATCTCGTTGACGAAAAGCGCCCCGCCCCGACATCACCTGTCGGGGCGGGGCTTTTTTGCCCATACCGTGCCTGACGCTGGTCGCAAACGTCACTCGGTCATGGCTATTTTGGAGATACAACATGAACGATTTTACTCTGAATGCTGAAGTGCGTTCCGACCTGGGGAAAGGTGCGAGCCGCCGCCTGCGTCGTCTCGCAAGCCTGGTTCCAGCTGTAGTCTACGGTGGCGACAAAGCCCCTGAGTCCATCAGCATGCTGGCCAAAGAAGTTGCCAAACTGCTCGAAAACGAAGCGGCCTACAGCCACATCATCGAGCTGAACGTTGGCGGCACCAAGCAAAACGTCGTGATCAAAGCCCTGCAGCGTCACCCGGCCAAAGGCCACGTGATGCACGCTGACTTCGTCCGCGTTGTTGCCGGTCAGAAGCTGACTGCTGTTGTTCCAGTGCACTTCATCAACGAAGCTGCTCCGGTCAAGAAAGGCGGCGAGATCTCGCACGTGACTTCCGAGCTGGAAGTTTCCTGCCTGCCGAAAGACCTGCCTGAATTCATCGAAGTCGACCTGGCTGACGCCGAAGTCGGCACGATCATTCACCTGTCCGACCTCAAAGCTCCTAAAGGCGTTGAGTTTGTTGCTCTGGCACACGGCGATGACAAGGCTGTTGCCAACGTCCACGCTCCACGTGTTGCTCCAGAAGCCACTGAAGAAGGCGCTGCAGAGTAATTTCACTCTGTCGCCGGAGTGACCGGAAACATCGCGGACTGGAACGTAGCGAGACAGCGGGCGAGAACGCGAAGTTTACTTAACGGTAAATCCGCCATTTTCGTCCACTGTCGCAACACCGCCTGATTGCGACATCGTTATCCACACTCCAGGAAGGGCCCCTATCGTGACTGCCATTAAACTGATCGTTGGCCTGGGAAATCCAGGCGCTGAATACGAACAGACCCGGCATAACGCAGGGGCCCTTTTTGTTGAGCGCATCGCGCACGCACAAGGCGTCAGCCTGGCGGCCGATCGCAAGTATTTCGGCCTGACCGGGCGCTTCTCGCACCAGGGTCAGGATGTTCGCCTGTTGATTCCCACCACCTACATGAACCGCAGCGGCCAGGCCGTGGCGGCATTGGCCGGTTTCTTTCGCATCAAGCCTGAAGAAATCCTGGTGGCCCACGACGAACTCGACCTGCCTCCGGGCGTTGCCAAGCTCAAGCAAGGCGGCGGTCATGGCGGTCACAACGGGTTGCGCGACATCATCGCGCAACTGGGTAATCAGAATACCTTTCACCGCCTGCGGCTTGGCATCGGCCACCCGGGCGTTGCCAGTATGGTTTCTAACTTTGTCCTGGGTCGTGCGCCTCGCGCCGAACAGGAAAAACTCGATGCCAGCATCGACTTTGCCCTCGGCGTGCTGCCGGATATTCTCGCCGGTGAATGGAACCGCGCGATGAAAAACCTGCACAGCCAGAAGGCCTGACACTTATCCGAGGGGAAACACCATGGGATTCAATTGCGGCATCGTCGGCCTGCCTAACGTCGGCAAGTCCACCCTGTTCAACGCCCTGACCAAATCCGGTATCGCGGCCGAGAACTTCCCCTTCTGCACCATCGAGCCGAACAGCGGCATCGTGCCGATGCCCGATCCGCGCCTGGAAGCCTTGGCGGCTATCGTCAACCCCAAGCGCATCCTGCCGACCACCATGGAATTCGTCGACATCGCAGGCCTGGTGGCTGGCGCGTCGAAAGGCGAAGGCCTGGGCAACAAGTTCCTGGCCAACATCCGTGAAACCGATGCCATCGCCCACGTGGTGCGCTGCTTCGAAGACGAGAACGTGATTCACGTCTCCAACAGCGTCGACCCGAAACGCGACATCGAAATCATCGACCTGGAACTGATTTTCGCCGACCTCGACAGCTGCGAAAAACAACTGCAGAAAGTTGCCCGCAACGCCAAGGGCGGCGACAAGGACGCGGTCGTCCAGAAAGGCCTGCTGGAACAATTGATCGCCCACTTCACCGAAGGCAAGCCTGCACGCAGCCTGATGAAGAACATGAGCACCGACGAGAAGCTGGTGATCAAGGGCTTCCACCTGTTGACCACCAAACCGGTCATGTACATCGCCAACGTCGCTGAAGACGGTTTCGAGAACAACCCGCACCTGGATGTGGTCAAGGCCATTGCCGAAGAAGAAGGCGCCATGGTCGTTCCGGTCTGCAACAAGATCGAAGCGGAAATCGCCGAGCTGGACGACGGTGAAGAGAAAGACATGTTCCTCGAGGCCCTGGGCCTGGAAGAGCCTGGCCTGAACCGCGTGATCCGCGCCGGCTACGAGATGCTCCACCTGCAGACCTACTTCACCGCCGGTGTCGAAGAAGTGCGCGCCTGGACCGTCCGCGTGGGTGCCACCGCACCGCAAGCCGCCGGTGTGATCCACACCGACTTCGAAAAAGGCTTCATCCGTGCCGAAGTCATCGCCTACTCGGATTTCATCCAGTACAAGGGCGAAGCGGGCGCCAAGGAAGCCGGCAAGTGGCGTCTGGAAGGCAAGGAATACATCGTCAAGGATGGCGACGTGATGCACTTCCGTTTTAACGTCTAACCCGCCACGCCGCTCCACGCAGCATCCAAAAAGCCCCGTTATCGCCCCGCGATGCGGGGCTTTTGCGTTGGAGCATCTCGTTGCAATTCAGAACCGTCCGATATCAATCCGTCGCCCGCCTCCCCCTGGGCTTCGTTTGCTTGAATAACTGGCCTGCCCAAATAACGTGTAACGGCCCATTCGCAGGCGTGCTCAAATGACCAGCCGCCGGTTTGCCGTCCCATCAGTTTGTGTCACAGGCAGCGGGTTATTCATCAGTGTCACATGATAAAGGAAGCATCATGGCAAACCCCTACCGCGAACTTTTCTCCGCCCCGGGCGCCATCGGGCTAGTGATTACGAGCGCCATTGCCCGTCTGCCACAGGCAATGATCGGCATTGGCATCATCACCATGCTGGTGCAGCAGACAGGACTTTATTGGCTGGCAGGCGCGGTCGCCGGTACTTATACCCTGGCGACTGCGCTTATCGGTCCGCAAGTATCGAAACTCGTCGACCGGCGGGGGCAACGCCAGGTTCTGCCGCCTTTGGCGGCCTTCAGCACCAGTATGCTGCTCGCGCTGATCATTGCCGTGTATATGAGCGCTCCGGTCACACTACTGTTCATTCTCGCGGCATTGGCGGGCACGATGCCAAGCATGCCCGCCATGATAAGGGCACGCTGGATACAACTTTTCCGGGGCAAGCCACAGCTACACACAGCCTTTTCCCTGGATACCGTTATAACTGAACTGGCCTTTGTCATCGGCCCACCACTTGCCATTGGTTTGAGCATCAGTTTTTTCGCCCAAGCCGGGCCCCTTGCTGCGGTCTTGTTGTTGATGGTCGGCGTGACGGCGTTTCTCATGCAGCGGCAGACGGAACCGAAGGTGGTCGTGGGCACGGCGAGGAGCACTGGGTCGACCTTGCTTATCCCCGGCGTTCCTACCATCGTGCTAGCACTGTTGGCGATGGGCGTCATTGGAGGATCCGTTGACGTGGCGGTTGTCGCCTTCGCCAACGCACAGGGCTGGCCGGCGTCCGCCAGCTTCATCCTGGCAACCTATGCCCTCGGCTCACTGATCGCAGGCCTGACGTTCGGTGCCTTAAGGGCTTCCAGGCCGATTGATCAGCAGTTTTTTATCGGGGCGCTGGTAACGGCGGTCACTGCTGTGTTGCCCATTCTTTCACCGAACGTCTATGTCCTTTCCGGAATGCTATTTTTGGCAGGCATGTCGTTTGCGCCAACGATGGTCATCATCATGAATCTCGGTACGATGATTGTTCCGCCTTCCAGGATCACCGAAGGGTTTACGTGGATGTCGACCGGCGTCAGCATCGGCGTAGCGCTCGGCGGCGTATTGGCGGGCTTGGTCATCGACGCCTGTGGCGCCCAGGCAGGGTTCGGCGTCGCGATTGTCGCGGGCCTGGCCATGGTGCTGATAGTGCTTCTAGGGCTGCGTACACTGCGCACTTCGTCTGCAACTGGTCACGAAATCACCTTCCAGTGATGTGCATGACTGGACTTGATGCATGCCTCGATTTCCAGAATCCATTCAGTGTGGCCGCCACTCGGTGCCTCGCTAGGGCTCGGCATGCCCTCACTCCGGCATTTATGTAACTGAACCACCGTCATCGCGAGCAAGCTCGCTCCCACACTGGATCGGGAACGATCTACAGATTTGCGGCCACTGCAAATCCCTGTGGGAGCAAAGCTTGCTCGCGATAGCAGTGGATCAGCTTGCATCTGCGTTGAATGTACCCTCGCCTTCGCGAGCAAGCTCGCACGCATTGGGTCGCTGACGATCTACAGATTTTCGGCCACTGCAAATCCCTGTGGGAGCAAAGCTTGCTCGCGATAGCAGTGGATCAGCTTGCATCTGCGTTGAATGTACCCTCGCCTTCGCGAGCAAGCTCGCACGCATTGGGTCGCTGACGATCTACA